>NZ_PQHZ01000048.1 GCF_003385185.1 Amycolatopsis palatopharyngis
AGATGTGTATAGGAGACAGCGTAGGGGGTTTCGGGGATGGGGATCGGGCGTAGCGAGGAGAGGGTGAGGTCCGGGGTATAGCGGTTCTTTCGAGTCGCCGTGCCCGGTACGACCTGGCCGGTGACCTCGATCCAGCTGTCCTGTTCCAGCCCGGCCAGGCTCTCCGGCCTGCCGTTGGCCAGCCGCACGGTGACCGGAAAGGCGTCGGCCGCGCAGCAGCCGATCACCATCCGGGCCAGCCGGGTGGAGCCATCGTCCTGCACTACGAACCCGGACAGCGACACCGTACGGCCGTTCAACGTCCCGTTCTTGTCCCAGCCCGCCCTGGCCACGAAGTCCGACACCGCGAGCGGAACCACCTCGTCGTCGGGCAGTGGCGGAAACGCCGCGGCGTCCCTCGCCTCCGAACTCTGCGGCGCTCTGGCCTGTGTCCGGGTAACAGAATCGGAGCCGAGCGCGGGCGGAGCGACGAGAAACACCGCGAGCACCGGGACCATCAGCAACCACGCCGAGCGCGCCGCGTGGTGGTGCTCGCTGCCGCAGCCCTCCCCCGATTCCCCCGGCCCCAGGGAATCCGCCGATTCCGCGGCGGCGGCCGCCCTGGCCGCCAATAGATCCCGTGCCATGGCGACCACGCCGAGCGCGACCATGACCGCACCACCGCCGAGGACCCACCACTGCTGCGACGGCTTGACATAGCGCAGGTAGTCCCCGGTGATCGCGATCTTCAGCAGCGCCCCGCCAAGCAGGATCAGCAGGATGTTCTGCGTCTCGCGCCTCACCTGACACCGCCCAGCACGAGCCAGCCGGCCAGTACGGCGCAACTGATCGCCACCACGAACGTGACCGGCGCGAACCGCAGCGCGAACGACCTGCCGAACGTGCCCGCCTGCAACGCGAACAGCTTGACATCGATCGCCGGACCGACCACGAGGAACACCAGCTTCGGCAGCAGTGGGAGCGCACTCAGCGACGCCGCGACGAACGCGTCCGCCTCACTGCACAGCGCCAGCAACACCGCGAGTACGGCCATCACCAGGATGCCGAGCACGATCTGCTCGCCCAGCGCGCTGAACCACTCGCCGGGTACCAGTACCCCCATCGCCGCGGAGATCAGCGCGCCCAGCACAAGGAACCCGCCCGCGTCGACGAGGTCCGCCCGTGCGGTCTCGGCGAAGGTGCGCCAGCGGTTACCGACCGCCACGTCCGGCATGCGGCGCAGTGCCCGCTCCGCGATCCACTCGAGCTTGCCCCACCGTGCCCACAGCCAGCCCATCACCATCGCGGTGGCGAGCGAGCCGAGGAACCGGGCGAGCACCATGCCGGGTTCGCCAGGGAAGGCGACGGCGGTGGCCACGAGCACCACCGGATTCACCGCGGGTGCGGCCAGCAGAAAGGTCAGCGCCGCGGCTGGGGCCACGCCCTGCCCGATCAGCCTGCGCGCGACGGGAACCGAGGCACACTCGCAGCCCGGCAGCGCGACACCGGCAAGGCCTGCCACACCCACGGCGGCGTTCTCCTTGCGTGGCAGGATCCTGCGCAACACCCGCGCCGGAACGAACGCGGCGATGCCACCACTGATCAGCACGCCGAGCACGAGGAAGGGCATCGCCTGCACGCACACCGCGACGAAAACGGTGGCTCCGGTGCGCAACGCCGGCACATCCAGCGTCGTCTGCAACCAGGACTGCCCCAGGATCGCGATCAGCAGGATCGCGCACAGCACCTCGACCGAGGTGAGGCCGCGCCTGCGGCGGACCGGCTCGGCGGGACCTACCGCGGTATCGGAAACCGTTTCCACCTGACGAATGATGCCAGGCGGCGTCAGCCGTCGGCGCCCGGCTCTCCTGATTCGGTCCCGAGCAGGTCTGACCTGACCTGTGAGGCGGTGGACACGACCAGCATCAGCAGCGTGCCGAGCGGCGCGAGATCCATCCCCTGTGCCGGAAACGCGTAGCGCAAGGTGAGATCGATACCCCGGTCCGTGTGGACGGTGCCCAGGGTGCCGAACAGCCCCTGCCCCGCGCGTTCGGCGACCGCGGCGGCCAATCCCGCGTCCGCGGGCAGGTCCCAGGCGACGACGCAGGTCAGGCTCAGCATCGTCAGTCCCTCGGCGAGCCGGGTCGCCTGAACGACGCACGGGACGTCGGCGTGGGAGAAGGTGAGCGCACCGTCATCGTCCACATGGACTTCGAGGTAGCGCTCGAGCGACTGCCGTGCTCTGGTCAGCAGGTCCGCGGTGTCGGCGGCTTCCATGGTCATGATGCGTCCTCCGAAAACGGCGCAGACGGTGTGGACGGCCGGGACGGGGCCACCCCTTCGGTGTCGGCTGCCAGGTCCTGCGCCGCGCCGAAGCGGCGGTCCCGTTTGGCGTACTCCAGACACGCTCTCCAGAGATGCGTCCGGTCGAAGTCCGGGAACAGCGTGTCCTGGAAGACGAACTCGGCATAAGCCGCCTGCCACAGCATGAAGTTCGAGGTGCGCTGCTCACCCGAAGGCCGCAGGAACAGGTCCACGTCCGGCATTTCCGGCTGGTACAGGTACCGAGCGATGGTTCGCTCGTCCACCTTGTCCGGATTGATCTGCCCCTCGGCCGCCAGCTGCGCGATCCGGCGCACCGCGTCACCGATTTCGGCCCTGCCGCCGTAGTTGACACACATGGTCATGTTCATCGTGGTGTTGTGCCTGGTCTTCTCCTCGGCGACCTGCAACTCCTTGATGACACTGCGCCAGAGCTTCGGCCTGCGGCCGGCCCAGCGGATCCGGACCCCGATCGAACCGAGATAGTCGACCTGGCGCCGGATCGTGTCCCGGTTGAAGCCCATCAGGAAACGGACCTCGTCCGGACTCCGCTTCCAGTTCTCCGTCGAGAAGGCGTACACCGACAACCATTTGACGCCGAGTTCGACAGCGCCGCTGGCGACGTCGATCATCACGGCCTCGCCGCGCTTATGCCCCTCGATCCGCGGCAGGCCGCGCTGGTTGGCCCAGCGACCGTTGCCGTCCATCACCAGCGCGACGTGTTGTGGCACCAGTTCCGCCGGAATGTCCGGCGGCCGCGCACCGGAGGGATGCGGATCCGGAGCTCGCAGATCTCCTGGTGAAACCACGGTCGTGCGTCCCCTGCGCCGCACTGATACCTCCTCGCCGGCGGACCTGAGCAACTGCTCACCCTACTTGCCGCTCACCGGCTCCTCGCGGGGACGCCATTCGTGAGCCCTGCGCTCCACGAACGGCAACGACCGCAGCTGACGCTCCAGATGCCACTGCAGATGGGCCGCGACCAGCCCGCTGGCATCGCGCCGGGTCCCCTGCACACTCCGCTCTGCGACGGTCCACTCGCCGTTCAGCAGCGCTTCGAGCAGTACCAGCACTTCCGGTGCGAGATGGACGGAACCGGCCGCCCTGCAGCGTACGCAGAGCGATCCGCCCGCCTGGACGTGGAACGCGGCGTGCGGGCCGGGGTCGCCACAGCGGGCACACTCGGCGATCGCCGGGGCCCAGCCCGCGAAAGACATCGCCCGCAGGAAGAACGCGTCCAGCACGAGGGACGCGTCCCGTTCGCCGGCCGCAAGGGCGCGCAGTGCCCCAGTGACCAGTAGGTACAGCTTGAGGGCGGGCTCACCCTCCTCCGCGGCCAGCCGGTCGGCGGTCTCGGTGATGGCACTGGCCGCCATATAGCGCTGGTAGTCGGCCACCAGGGGCAGGGCGAACGCGTCCACCGTCTGCACCTGCGTGATCACGTCGAGACTGCGCCCCGTGTAGAACTGCACGTCGACGTGGCCGAACGGCTCGAGTCTCGCGCCGAACCTGGAGGTGGTCCGGCGCACGCCCTTCGCCACAGCGCGCACCTTGCCGTGCCTGCGGGTGAGCAGGGTGATGATCCGGTCGGCCTCACCCAGCTTGTGCACCCGCAGCACAACTCCGGTGTCGCGGTAGAGACTCACCTGACCATCGTCCCACCTCGGGGTGACAACCGGGCGCTCAACGTGCGGCGGGGTTGCGTGCCTTTGGGAAGGGCGCTGTTACTGCGGCGGGTACTGGCCACCGAATCCGCCCGGCTGCTGGGGCTGCTGGGGAAAGCCACCGGGCTGCGGCGGCTGCTGCGGAAAGCCGCCCTGGCCGGGGAACCCACCCGGCTGCTGGCCGTAGCCGCCCTGCTGGGGCTGCTGCTGGGGGAACCCGCCGGGCTGCTGGGGCGCGAACTGCTGCGGGTAACCGCCCGGCTGAGCCGGGAAGGCGCCGGGCTGCTGGGCGCCCCCGGGCCCTCCTGGCCCTGCGGGAGACTGGATCACCACGGTCGAAATGATCTTGTCAGCGAACGTCTGGCGCTTCTCGTCCCACAAGGGCCAGAGAAAGCCGATGTAGCAGGCAGCGCCGTCCAAGAAGTGCGCCAGGTCGCGAACGAAAGCCATGCCGGCTCCGATGGGTTGTCCGGTCTGCTCGCCGAGCAGTCGAATGCCCACCACCCGCTTGCCAAGCGACTGCCCGGTGTTGCCACCCTGGATCCACCGGTTGTAGATCGACCAGCCGAGCGCGACCATGCCGCCAATGCCCACCAGGATGCTGCCGGCTGTGATCGAACCGAGCATCACGGCGTAGCCGATCAAGATGATGACGTACGGGGGCGCCATGTCGATCAGGTATGCCCCGACGCGCTGCCCCCAGCTCGCGAGTCCCTGTTGCGGACCGGGCGGCCCACCGAATGGTGGCTGACCGGGAGCGCCGCCGAAGGGTGGCTGCTGCCCGGGGAACTGCCCCGGCGCGGGAAGTGGGCCGGAGGGGTGGCCGTAGGCGCCCTGCGGCGGCTGCCCCTGAGCCGGACCAGGCTGTGCCTGGAATCCACCGGACGGCTGCCCGTAGCCGCCGGGCTGTTGCTGCCCATACGACTGGGGCTCATACGGATTGGTCATCAGATCTCCCCCTGCTCGGCACACCCGGATTCGCGCCCGGGCCTGCAGGAGCGTACATCCTTGATCGCGGACTGTGCCGGAAGCCCGGAGCAGCTCATACCCGCAGCAAGACGAACGGGGCGAACGGCAGGTTACGCACGACGAGCCACACGACCAGGACCGTGGCGAACACCGGCGAGGTCCACCGCTGGTGCTGCCATCCGGGCACCGGGCGTCCATTCAGGCGGGTGCGTGCCCACGTGAGCATTCCCCAGACGAAGAGCACCACGGCGGGCGCACCGAGCGCGTTGTAGTGCAGAGCGGCCGAAAAGTCGCCGTGCAGCAGGCTGTAGACCATCCGCAGCCCGCCACAGGCCGGACAGGTGAGGCCCAGCAGTGCCTTCGTCGGGCAGATCGGGAGCGCACCTCCCGGCGTCGTCGGATCCGCCCACAGGATGACCGCGCAGCACCCGGCGACGCCTGCCAGCGCCGCAAGTGGCGGTCCGAGTGCGCGCACCCGTGAGTTGCCCGCGATGTCGGCACACCGCACCGGCCGCCGCACCCGTCAGACCCGCAGTGCGACGAACGGCTCGAAGGGCAGGTTGCGCACGACCGTCCACACCGCGATCACGACCCCGGTGGCGATCGGAGCCCACCGCCAGTGCAGCCAGCTCGGTACCCAGCGCCCTCGCAACCTGCCCGCGGTCCACGCGATCATGCTCCACGCGAACAGCACCAGCACAGCCAGGCTCACGGCGTTGTAGTGCAGTGCCGCGGGGAGATCGCCGTGCAGGACGCTGTAGATCATCCGGAGCGCGCCGCAGCCGGGGCAGATGATCCCGAACAATGTCTTCGTCGGGCAAGTGGGCAGGACCCCGCCCGGCGTCGTGGGATCGGCGAGCGCGACGACGGCGCATCCGGCCGCCGCCACGCCCACGACACCGAGCGGCGGCGCCAGTGCGTTGAGCCGCGAGCGCCATCCCGGCACGGGGACTCCGGTGTAGACGCCTGCCGTCATGGCAAGGAGTCCTGCAGCGAAACGCCGGCGACCACCAGCCCCACCACTATGAACGCGATATAGAGCAGCACGCCGATCCCCGCCACGATCGCGGACCACATAGCCCACTTCTTGGCGTCGTTCGCGGCCTTCTGCGCTTCGGTGGGGTAGCCCTGTGCCCACAGCGTCTGCACCTGGTTGGACTTCACGATCGAGACGATCCCGAGCGGCAGGCAGCAGAGCACGGTGGACAGGATCGCCCAGACCAGGTGGTTCTCCGGGGGAGGGCCGTACCCGTAGCCGCCGTACTGACCCTGTTGACCGTGCGGCCACGGCTGGCCCATGGGCCCCACCGGACCCGGCTGCGGCGCCTGGCCGTACCCGCCGTGCGGATCCTGGCCCCCCTGGTTCTGCGGGTACTGGGGGTACTGGTCGTTCACTGAACCTCCTGTTCCTTGCCACCGGGCCCGGCGACCTGATTCCGGCCTAGTACTCCAGATTCGCGGTGGTGCCCAAGGTGATCACACCGGCGACCAACAGGATTCCCCAGAGCATGCTGAGGGCGACGCCGGTGACCGCGGCGATGATCGCCCATTTCCTGGCGTCCGCTGCCGCCGCCCGCGCCTGCTCCTGCGCTCCCGTAGCCCAGAGTGAGTTCACCTTGCTGGCCTTGACGATCGACACGATGCCGAACGGAAGGCAGCAGAAGATAGTGGTGAGAATGCCCCACACCAGGTTGCTTCCGGGAGGCGGCTGCTGCGAGTACTGCGGCCCGCCCTGAGGTTCACCAGGGTGGCTCGGTAGGCCGTATTCGTCGGTCATGGTCGTCCTTTGCACTGGCTCTCGATAGGAACCGACGAACCTTAGGATGCGACTGTTGCAGCGGGTGTCCGAATCGGCCCCGCCGTGACCACATCGAGACCCTAGAAGCCCAGCCTGCGCAGCTGTTTCGGATCGCGCTGCCAGTCCTTGGCGACCTTGATGTGCAGGTCCAGGTACACCTTGCTGCCCAGCAGGGCTTCGATCTGCTGACGCGCCCTCGCGCCCACATCCTTGAGGCGCTCGCCCTTGTGCCCGAGAATGATGCCCTTCTGGCTGGACCGCTCCACGTAAAGGAACGCGTACACGTCCAGCAGGTCGTCGCGGCCCTCGCGGGGCAGCATTTCCTCCACTGTCACGGCGATCGAGTGCGGGAGTTCATCGCGGACCCCTTCCAGCGCGGCCTCCCGGATCAGCTCCGCGACCAGCGTCTGCTCGGGCTCGTCGGTCAGATCGCCGTCGGGATAGAGCTGTGGCCCCTCGGGCAGCTTGCGGACCAGTAGGTCGGCGAGGGTGGTGACCTGGAAGCCGTCCACGGCGGACACCGGTACCAGTTCGGCGAACTCCATGACCTCCTGCAGCGCCAGCAACTGCTCGGCGACGCGTTCCGGCCCCACCAGGTCGGTCTTGGTCACCACGCCGATCACCGGTGTCCGCTTGGCGATCTTGGCCAGCTCCGCGGCGATGAACCGGTCCCCCGGCCCGATCTTCTCGTCAGCCGGGACACAGAGCCCGACCACGTCCACTTCGGACCACGTGGAATGCACGATGTCGTTGAGCCGCTGGCCGAGCAACGTGCGCGGCCGGTGCAGGCCCGGCGTGTCGACGATGACCAGCTGTGCGTCCTCCCGGTGCACGATCCCGCGGATCGCGTGCCGGGTGGTCTGCGGCTTGCTCGAGGTGATCGCGACCTTACTTCCGACCAGTGCGTTGGTCAGGGTCGACTTGCCCGCATTGGGACGTCCGACGAAGCAGGCGAATCCGGACCGGTGCTCTGGCTGAGTGCTCACCCACAGCATTGTCGCCTATGCCCGCCGCACGCTGACGAGCCCATGACCCTCACCGGCTACTCCGGCCGCAGGACCTCCTGGACCGTGCCGGACGGATCCGCGAGGAAGATCGGCGCGCGCCCACCCATATCGCGCAGCGCGTGCACCGAAGCCTGGTCGAACAGCGGAGCCGCACCGACGATCGCCGCGGCCTCGATACCTTCGGCCCCGCTGGAGACCGCGGCGGCGATCGCGGCCTGGATCGCGGTGAGCGAGTACGACGGCAAATCGACCGTGCACGCCGCATAGGTGCGTCCATCGGTGTCCCGGATGGCGGCTCCCTCCGCCGCCTGGGTGCGGGCCCTCGCGGACCTGGCGAGGATCACGATCTTCTCGTCCTCCGGCCCCAGCTCGATCCCGGCCGTCTCCTCAGGCATGTTCGACACTCCTGTCCCGCTCGTCGTCGTCCCCGGCACCGGTCACGCGCATCCTGCGCCCGGCGATCCGCTCATCGTTGGCGTGCACCACCACAGTGGTGATCCGCATCCGGCCACGCCGGTCCTTACCGCCCTCAGCGTGCAGCCGCAGACCCTCGACCTCGGCCTCCGCCCCGGGCAGTGGCACCCTGCCGAGCCGCTGCGCCAGCAGGCCGCCGACGGTCTCCACGTCCTGCTCGCCGAGGTCCAGGCCGAACAACTCCGCGAGATCGTCGACGCCGAGGCGAGCGGAGACCCGGACGGTGCTGTCGTCGATGTGCTCGATCGGTGGTCTCTCGTCGGTGTCGGACTCGTCGGTGATCTCCCCGACGATCTCCTCCAGAATGTCCTCGATCGTCAGCAGGCCCGCGGTTCCGCCGTACTCGTCGACGGCGATGGCCATGTGATTGTGCGAGACCTGCATGTCCTTGAGCAGCTCGTCCAGGCGTTTGGAGTCCGGCACGTAGCTGGCTGGGTTCATCAGTTCGCCCACCGCGGTCGCCGAGCCTTCCGCGGCCATGGAGGACTGCACCAGGTCCTTGAGGTTCACCACGCCGACGATGTCGTCCACGGATTCACCGATCACCGGCAGCCGGGTGAAGCCGGTGCGCAGCGACAGCGCGAGCGCCTGCCGGACCGACTTGGTGTTCTCGATCCAGACGATCTCGGTACGCGGCACCATGACCTCCCTGGCCACGGTGTCGCCGAGTTCGAAGACCGAGTGGATCATCTCCCGTTCCTCGGTGCCGACGACCCCGCGTTCCTCGGCCATGTCCACCAGTTCGCGTAGCTCGACCTCTGAACTGAAGGGACCCTCACGGAAGCCACGGCCGGGGGTGATGGCGTTACCGACCACGATGAGCAGTTTGCTCAGCGGCCCGAGGATGGTGCCGAGCACGCGGACCGGTCCCGCCAGCAACAATCCGACCCGGTAAGGGTGCTGGCGCCCGATTGTGCGCGGGCCGACCCCGATCAGGACGTAGCTGACGACGACCATCACCACCGCGGCGACGGCCACCGCCAGCCCGTCCGGGTTGATCCAGCGCAGGCACACCACCGTGACGAGCACCGTGGAGGTGAGTTCGCAGCTCATCCTGAGCAGCAACAGCAGGTTGATATGCCGCCTGCGCTCGTCCACCACCAGGGACAGCTGCCGGGCACCGGTGCTGCCGAGCCGGACGAGGCCGTCCGCCCGCGCCCTGGACACGGTGCTCACGGCGGCGTCCGCGGCGGCGAACACGCCACCGAGCAGCACGAGCACCACGGCGACAACCAGCAGGGTTACGGAAGGAAGCACGGTGCGGACCTAGTGACCCGATGGGTCGGCTGGGCCTCCGTCGAGGCCCACCGTGCCGAGCAGGCGGTCATCGGCGCTGCGCTGCGCGTCCCTGCGCTGGGCGGCGAGGGTGGCTGCCTGGAACTCGGCGAGGATGCGCTTCTGCAAGCCGAACATCTCGCGTTCCTCAGCTGGTTCGGCGTGGTCGTAACCGAGCAGGTGCAACACGCCGTGCACGGTCAGCAGATGCAACTCGTCGGTCAGCGAGTGACCGGCCGTATGCGCCTGGTCCTTCGCGAACGCTGGACAGAGCACGATGTCCCCGAGCAGCGCGGGAGACGACTCCGGAGCGTCCGGGCGCCGCGTCGACTCCAGCTCATCCATCGGGAACGCCATCACGTCGGTGGGGCCCGGCAGGTCCATCCACCTTTCGTGCAGTTCCTCCATCACCTCGAGGGTGACCAGCAGGACCGACAGTTCCGCGAGCGGGCTGACTTCCATCTTGTCCAAGGCGAACCGGGCCGCGGAGACGATGGACGTCTCGTCCGCCTGCACGCCCGACTCGTTGGCGATCTCGATACTCATTCGGTTACCGGCGGCCCTTCCAGGACTTTCCCGACTCCTTCGAGTCCTCGGCCACCTGCCACTTCTCGTAGGCGTCGACGATGTCGCCGACCAGCCGGTGCCGAACGACGTCCTGACTAGTCAGGGAGGAGAAATGCAGGTCGTCCACGCCTTCCAGGATCTCCCGGACGATCCGCAGACCACTGCGCTGCCCGCTGGGCAGGTCGATCTGGGTGATGTCGCCGGTCACCACGATCTTCGAGCCGAAACCCAGCCGGGTGAGGAACATCTTCATCTGCTCGGGAGTGGTGTTCTGTGCCTCGTCGAGAATGATGAATGCGTCGTTGAGGGTGCGCCCGCGCATGTACGCCAGCGGTGCGATCTCGATGGTTCCCGCCTGCATGAGCCGCGGAATCGACTCCGGGTCGACCATGTCGTGCAACGCGTCGTAGAGCGGCCGCAGGTAGGGGTCGATCTTCTCGTACAGGGTGCCCGGCAGGTAACCGAGGCGCTCCCCCGCTTCGACGGCCGGCCGGGTGAGCACGATCCGGGTCACCTGCTTGGCCTGCAGTGCCTGCACGGCCTTGGCCATCGCGAGGTAGGTCTTACCGGTACCCGCGGGGCCGATCCCGAACACGACGGTGTGCTTGTCGATCGCGTCCACGTAGCGCTTCTGATTCAGCGTCTTGGGCCTGATCGTGCGTCCACGCCGCGACAGGATGTCCATGCTGAGGACCTCGGCTGGCGACTCGGAATCGCCCGCGGAGAGCATGCCGATCGTCCGGCGCACGGTGTCGGGCCCCACCTGCTGCCCTCGACTGGCCAGGGTCACCAGTTCGGCGAAGACCTGTTCGGCGAAAGCGATGTCGGCAGGGGCTCCGGTCAGCGTCACCTCGTTACCGCGGACGTGCACGTCCGCGTCCAGTAACTCCTCGACGATGCGGAGGTTCTCGTCCCGCGACCCCAGCAGGGTGAGCACCGCGGCGTCGGGAACGGGGAACTTGGACTGTGCCGGTGGAACTGCAGCCCCGGACGCCGGCTGCGGAATGTTCTCCGGAACGTCGTCGGATCGGGCGGCTCCACCCTGTGCGGTACCGGCCACGTGCGCTCGGGCCTGCTTTCTGCGCGTTCGCTTGTCGTTCGTTCGGTATGGACGCCCTCGATGCTAGCGGTACCAGCCGGGTGCGCGCAGTCACGTAACTTCTCAGCCGTCACCACGGCCGAAGAAGCCGAGCTGCTCACCACCCAGCACGTGAGCATGCACGTGGAAGACCGTCTGTCCCGCGTCCGCCCCGGTGTTGAAAACCACCCGGTACCCGGAGTCGGCGATCCCGTCCAGTTTCGCCACGGCCGCAGCCGCGGTCAGCACCTCCGCGAGCAGGGCCGGATCCGCCTCGGCGAGTTCACCCACATCGCGGTAGCGCTGCTTCGGCACCACGAGGGCGTGCACGCTCGCCTGCGGGTTGATGTCCCGGAAGGCCACCGTGTTCTCGGTCTCGTGAACGATCTCGGCCGGTATCTCCCTGGCGATGATCCGCTCGAACAAGGTCTCGGCGTCACTCATGCTCCTCAGCCTAGACCTTGCACGGCAGGCTGATTTCAGCAGCGCGAGCACAAGCTCCGGACGCGGTCACGGAGGGCCTCGGCGGTGAAACTGAACACCCCTGAACGTCGTCAGTATCGAATTGTTACTGTCCTGTGCCTATGGCCGTGACCAAATCCGACGATGGCGAGCGTCCGTTCTCCGGCCCTGCCCCCGCACCGGTAGAGGCCGGGTCGATGGTGCCGCCGGCGACACCGCGCCACGTGAGCTGGGATGCACTTCGGGTGATCGCCATCGCGGCGGTACTCGCCTACCACGCCACGTTCCTGGCCCCGCTGAATCTGCCCGGTCTCGACCTGCCACCCTGGCCGCTGCGGATGCACTTCCCGTTCGGCGCCTCGCTGCTGATCGTGGTTTCCGGCTACTTCGCCGCGATGACGGTCGGCAATCAACTACCGCTGCACTGGTGGGTTCGCCGGCTGGCCCGGCTGCTACCCGCGTTCTTCGTGGCCGTACTGGTCATCTTCGCCATCGTCCGCCTGTTCGCTCCGCCGGATTTTCCCCGGCCGAGCGGCACCGACCTCGTCGGCAATCTGGCGCTGCTGCATCTTTTGCTGCCACACATCGAACTCGTCGATCTCGCACACTGGACGATCCCGGTGCAGGTCAGCGGCTTCACCGCGATCGCGGTGCTGTCCGGGCGGATCAGCGGTCGCGCGGCCACCACGCTGCTGTGGACGATCCTTCTCGTTCCGATCCTCGTCCGGATCACTCTGATGACGCAGGACGCGCCTGCCTGGTTGAGCGCGGTGATGGACGGCAGCGGCCTGAACAGAGCCCACCTGCTCATCGCCGGGGTGGCCATTTACCGCTGGTCCAAGGCGAGGATGAGCTTTCCGCAACTGTTCGCCATGTTGTGCGTCGTGCTGTTCGCACACTCCGAACACCCGCCCGATGGCGACTCGGTGCCACCGTTCGCCGCCGCACTCGTGCTCATCTGCCTCGCCGCCTACCGTCCGGTCTGGCAACTGCCACTTCTGCTCACACTGGCGCGGCCCCTGCAGTGGCTTGCGGGCATCTCCTACGGCGTCTACCTGATGCACTACGCGATCGGCACGGTACTGGCCCGCCGGTTGGCGGATCTCGGGCTCGGTTGGTGGGTGTGGGTACCCGCGTTCGTGCTGTGCGCCGTGCTTCTCGGCTGGCTACTGACGATCTGCGTCGAGCGACCGGCCTTCCGGCTGCTGACGAAACGGCTGCCGGCCAAGGCTGGGTCGCGTCCAGCGTCCTGACGAAGTGCCGGGAGAAGAGCGCCGCGGGGCGGTGAAGCCTGGGGGTCGCTCCACCGCCACCGCGGCTCCGCCGGACCGAGGGGGGAGGTGTCCGGCGGTGACAACGGCGCGCCGGTAGTCCCCCGGTGCGCCAAAACCTTTCGTGGCGTCAGTCGCCAAGGGTAAACGCGTCAGTGTGCGCGCGCCAGGATCAGCCCCCGAATGCCAGCAAATAACCCGATCTGGCGGCGCCCGCAGCTACGGCATTCAGTGGAGTCAGTGGTTTTCGTGGCGACAGCGGCGAAAACGTCAGCGCCAGCGGGTACTGAGCACACCGATGGCACCGAGCGCGACGGCGCCCGCGGTCGAGGTCCGCAGGACGGTATGCCCGAGCCGTACACCGACGGCCCCGGCGTCGGTGAGCGCGGCGAGTTCCTCGGCCGTGATGCCACCCTCGGGTCCGACGACGAGCAGCACCTCGCCGCGCTCGGGCAGCACCGCGGCATCGATCGGGCCCGCTGCCTCCGCATCGAGCACCAACGTCCGCGCACTGCCCCGGACCAGCTCCACGAGTTCGCGTGTGCTCACCGGCTCCCGGACCTCGGGCAGCCACGCACGCCTCGCCTGCTTGGCCGCCGAGCGTGCGCTTGCACGCCAACGCTGCAGCGCCTTGGCCCCCCGCTGTCCCTCGTCCCAGCGGGCGACGCTGCGTGCCGCCCGCCACGGCAGCACGGCGTCCGCACCCGCCTCTGTGGCCAACTCCACCGCGAGCTCTCCCCTGTCGCCCTTGGCCAGCGCCTGCACCACCGTCACCGTGAGCTCGGGAGCGGGCTCGTGACGCCACTGCCGTACGTCGAGAATCAGCTCGGCGTCGCGGCCCGGGCGTGCTTGCGCGACGACGCAGTCGGCCAGGCCGCCCGCACCGTCGGAGAGCACGAGCCATTCGCCGGGGCGGAGCCTGCGCACCGTGGCGGCGTGCCTGGCCTCCTCGCCGTCGAGTACGGCGTCCTCGCCCTCGGGCAGCCGGGGGACGAGGAACACCGGCGGGGTGCTGCCCGCCTCGCGCACTAGCGGGACCTGGCGCGCAGCTTCGAGAAGAGCCCGCCGTGCTTGCTGCCGTTGCTGGCCAGCGTCGCCGACTCCTCGCCACGGCGCTGGGCCAGCTCGCGCAGCAGCTCCTCCTGGCCGTCGTCGAGTTTCGTGGGTACCACTACGTCGATGTGTACGTGCAGGTCACCTCGGCCGTCCACGCGTCCCGACGAGCGGAGGCGAGGCATGCCGAGCCCGGTCAGCACGAGCTCGGTGTTGGGCTGGGTGCCCGGCTCGATGTCGATGTCGTGCTCGCCGTCGATCAGTGTTTCCAGCGGCACGGTCGCGCCGAGCGCGGCGGTGGTCATCGGGATGCGGAAGTTGCAGTGCAGGTCATTGCCCTGCCGGACGAACACCTCGTGCGGTGCCTCGTCGACCTCCACGTACAGGTCACCGGCAGGGCCGCCACCGGGGCCGACCTCACCCTGCCCGGAGAGCCGGATCCGCATCCCGTCACCGACGCCAGGCGGGATCTTGGCGGTCACGTCGCGGCGAGACCGCACGCGACCGTCACCACCACACTGCCGGCATGGATCGGTGATCACCTCGCCGAAGCCACGGCACACCGGGCACGGGCGGGCGGTCACGACCTGGCCGAGGAACGAGCGCTGCACCGACTGGATCTCACCCGCTCCGCCACACGTGTCGCAGGTCGTGGTGGTGCCGTTCTCGCCGGTACCCGCGCCACGACACAGATCGCACAGGATCGCCGTGTCGACCGTGATCTCCTTGTCCACCCCGGTGGCACATTCCTCGAGCGTCAGGCCGATCCGGATCAGGGCGTCGGAGCCGGGCTGCACGCGGCTGCGGGGCCCACGTCCGCGGCCACCACCACCGCCCGCGGCACCGAAGAAGGCATCCATGATGTCGCCGAGGCCGCCGAACCCGGCGAACGGGTCGCGGCCGCCACCGCCGCCTGCCCCGCCGTCCATCGGATCCCCGCCGAGGTCGACGATCTTGCGCTTCTGCGGATCGGACAGCACCTCGTAGGCGCTGGTGACCTCGCTGAACTTGTGCTGTGCGTCCTCGGAGGGATTCACATCGGGGTGCAGTTCCCGAGCGAGCTTGCGGTAGGCGCGCTTGATCTCCTGATCCGACGCGTTCTTGGCCACCCCCAGGGTGCCGTAATAGTCCCTCGCCACCGTCTTGCTGTCCTCCTAGGTCTTCGGGCGCATACGATCCGCCGGCTACCTGCCGGCCAGGATCTGGCCCACGTAATTTGCCACGGCGCGTACCGCGGCGATCGTGCTCGGGTAGTCCATCCTCGTCGGGCCGACCACGCCGATGCCGCCCAGCAGCATGTCGTCCATGCCATAGCCGATCGACACGACCGAGGTACTGCGCATCTGCTCGTCCTCATTTTCCTCGCCGATGCGCACGGAGATGGCACCGGGGTTACGGGCCGCGGCGAGCAGTTTGAGCACCACGACCTGTTCCTCGAGCGCCTCCAGCACCTGTCGCAGCGAACCGGGAAAATCCGCGACGTTGCGGGTCAGGTTCGCCGTACCGCCGAGCACCAGGCGTTCTTCCGGATGCTCGACCAGTGACTCCACCAGCACGGTACAGACTCGGGTCATGGTGTCACGCAGCTCGGCGGGCGACTGATCCGGCAGTTCGGCCACCTTCGCCGCCGCCTCGGACATCCGTTGCCCGGCCAGCATGGAGTTCAGCACAGTGCGTAACCGGGACACGCTGTCCTCGCTGATGACGTCGCCGAGGTCGACGGTGCGCTGGTCGACGCGGCCGGTGTCGGTGATCAGCACCAGCATCAGCCGGGCCGCGGTGAGCGGCACCACCTCGACGTGGCGGACCGTCGAATTGGTCAGCATCGGGTACTGCACGATCGCGACCTGCCTGGTCAGCTGCGCGAGCAGCCGAACGGACCTGCGTAGCACGTCGTCCAGGTCGATCGCGCCGTCCAGGAAGCTGGTGATCGCCCTGCGTTCCGCACCGCTGAGCGGCTTGATCTCGCTGAGCCGATCGACGAAGAGGCGGTAGCCCTTGTCCGTGGGTATCCGGCCCGCGCTGGTGTGGGGCTGGGTGATGTACCCGTCCTCTTCCAGCGTCGCCATGTCGTTTCGCACAGTGGCACTCGACACACCGAGGTTGTGCCGGTCCACGATCGCCTTCGAGCCGACCGGCTCCTGGTTGGACACGTAGTCGGCGACGATGGCGCGTAACACTTCGAAACGGCGCTCGTCCGCGTTGGCCACCGGCACCTCCTACGTCGTCAGCCCTGCCGCGTACCTGACAACGAGTTTACGTACCGGTTGGTGCCCGTGGCGGCGGGTGCGTTCGGCGGGGCGCCTCAGCCCGCACCCGATGACGGACCCGGGCGCCTGCGCGTCAGGACGACGGGCGTCCGGGAACCAGGGAGCCGGCGAGCTTCCGGTAGGAGCCGTGCTCGCGTGGGTAGTCGCCGATGTTCTCGCGGAAGCACCAGACGATGTCGTTCGCCCGGCCGGAGAGACCGCCGCCGCGATTCATGCTCTGGCTTTCGGAACGATACGTCTCCCCGGGCAGGTCACGACCGGTCGGCATACGAATACCGAACTGTTCCCGGGTCTGGTCCTCGACCTCACGCACCAGGTCCTCGCCGAGGTCGAGCGCGTCGAGGAGGCGTCGTTCGACGTACTCGGTCAGAAACTCGCGCCGTCCGTCGTCACCGCCACGGCGTTCGTGCGCCAGCGCCTGGCGTTCGATCCCGCGTTGCTCCCGGAGCAGCGTCCGCTCGAAGTCCTCGATCTCGGCCGTGACGGGCTTGAGGAAGGTCCCCGGGTGCTCGCACGTGTGGTACATCAGCCGCTTGAACTCCCTGGTGGCGTAGCGCGTCGCCTCCAGCGGTGCGTAGTCGGCGGCGATATGCGTCGAGGCCCCGTCACTGGTCAGGTACCGATGCTGCTTGTACTCCGGCGGCACGTCCTGGGCGCCGATGTAGATCGGCACGTACGGGGTCGTCACGGCGCCGGTCACGGCGGTCCAGAGGACGTTCAGGTCGGCGTGGTCGACCTCGCCGAGTTGCGCGACCTGCCCGTAGCCGGACCGATCATGCGACCACCGCGGGTCGCGCACATAGGCCATCATGTCCTGCAGCGATACCGGGCCGAGTGCATCGCTCAGTTCCCGCTCCAGGTCCGCCTGGATGTTGTTTCCCCACGGATGTGTGGGAGTCACCTTGCGCTCGTTGGGTTGCCAGCCCGCGTAGACCTCCTGCGGATCGAACACGTCGCGTTCCGCGGGATCGAACCAGCCCTGCTCGACCGCGAAGTCGATGAAGTTGTCCGAGGCCAGGAACTCCTCGGGGTGCTCCTGGTAGTCCAGCGGGAACGGGTTGAGGTACCCCGGGTAGGACACCCGGGTCTCGTCCGGTCCCAGCCGCTCGGCGGCCCACAGGTTCTGGCTGCCGCCGTAGTTGACGAGCACCCAGCCCTCGTTCTGGTCCGCGAACATATGGGAGTTTCCGCCGTAGGTCGAGTAGCCGTACTGGTCAATCAGGCCGCCGACGATCTCGACCGCTTCCCGTGCGGTCGTGGCCCGCTCCATCGCGATCCTGGACAGGTCGCTGTAGTTGGGCCCGGTCTGTGGATCCGCGGTGAACTCGAGCAGCCGTTCACTCGACGGTGACCAGATGTCTCGCGCCGCGACCCCGTGTTCGTTCAGACCTCCGTTGGTCAGGGGTGCGGGAAAGCCGGCGAACTCCGAATAGTTCGACGTGATGTACCTGTTCGTCTGCTCTGCCTGCGGAATCTCGGTGAGTTTGCCGGGGAAACCGGCCCGCTCGGTCACCCCGACGGTCGTCGTGGCGCCTTCGGGAAACTGCCTGGAGGGCACGATCTCGAGCCAATGGCTGGACGGTTCGTGGCCGAAGCCGCCGAGCAGGACACTGCCGTCTTCGGTCAGGTTCTTACCGACGTAGAAACCGATGCTCTTCGTCGGACTCTCCTGGTCGGCGGATTCCACTCCGGCCGAGGCACGCTCGGCGGCGGACTGCGCTGCCGAGGTGGCTCCCGCGGGAATGACCAGTGTTGCCGCCGCCAGGATCGCCAGCGACCTGAGCTTGGACTTTTCCGGAGACCGCGACACGACCAACCACCATTCCTATCCAGGTTCGTTCAGCTGTTGCGCGGGAAACCGAGTTCGACGCCGCCGTGGGACGGGTCCAGCCAGCGCGAGGTGACGACCTTGGTCCTGGTGAAAAAGTGGACACCTTCCGGTCCGTAGGCGTGGCTGTCACCGAACAGCGAGTCCTTCCACCCGCCGAAGGAGTAATAGGCCACGGGCACCGGGATCGGCACGTTCACCCCGACCATGCCGACCTCGACCTCGTTCTGGAACCGCCGAGCGGCACCGCCGTCGTTGGTGAAGATCGCCGTCCCGTTGCCGTACGGGTTGGCGTTGACCAGCTCAAGGGCCGTCTCGTAGGTAGGCCTGCGCACCACGGAGAGCATCGGGCCGAAGACCTCGTCGCGGTGGATCGACATGCCCGGCTCCACCCGGTCGAACAGGGTCGGCCCGAGCCAGAAGCCGTCCTGGCCGTCCGCCACCTCGACCGTGCGGCCGTCGACGACGAGTTCGGCTCCTTCGGCGACCCCGGAGTCGAGGTAGCTCGCCACCCGGTCCCGGTGGGCGGCGGTGACCAGCGGGCCCATCTCCGAGTCCGGCTGCCTGCCGTCGCCGACCTTCAGTCCGCTGATCCGTTCGGCGATCTTGGCGACCAGCTCGTCCCCGACCGGGTCGACCGCCACCACCACGGACACCGCCATGCAGCGCTCCCCCGCCGAGCCGAAGCCGGCGGAGACCGCGGCGTCGGCGGCGAGGTCCAGATCGGCGTCGGGCAGGACGACCATGTGGTTCTTGGCCCCGCCGAGTGCCTGCACCCGCTTTCCGTGCCGGGTACCGGTCTCATACACATACCGCGCGATCGGCGTGGAGCCGACGAACGAGATCGCCTTGACGTCCGGGTGTTCCAGCAGGCCGTCGACGGCCACCTTGTCGCCGTGCAGCACGTTGAGCACGCCGTCGGGCAGGCCCGCCTCGGCGAAGAGTTCGGCGATGAAGTT
Organism: Amycolatopsis palatopharyngis; assembly: GCF_003385185.1. GTDB lineage: Bacteria > Actinomycetota > Actinomycetes > Mycobacteriales > Pseudonocardiaceae > Amycolatopsis > Amycolatopsis palatopharyngis. The sequence continues at coordinate 18,977 of NZ_PQHZ01000048.1, forward strand.
GGCCGCGGAGGGATCCTTCTCGCTCGGTTTGAGTACCACCGTGTTGCCGCACGCGATGGCGTTCGGCACAAACCACAGCGGGACCATCGCGGGGAAGTTGAACGGCGAGATCACCCCGACCACGCCGAGCGGCTGCGCGATCGAGTAGACGTCCACCCCGGTGGAGGCGTTCTCGGTGTATCCGCCCTTCAGTACCTGCGCTGCGCCGCAGGCGTACTCCACGTTCTCGATCGCCCGCGCGATCTCGCCCGCCGCATCGGACACGACCTTGCCGTGTTCGGCTGTGACGATCCTGGCCAGCTCGTCCTTGCGGGCCGAGAGCAGCTCACGGAACGCGAACATCACCCTGGTCCTGGCCGCGAGCGAGGTGGACCGCCAGCCGGGCAGCGCACGTTTCGCCGCCGCGACCGCCTCCTGTATCTGCTCCGGCGCCGCGAGATCGACGTGTGCCTGGACGGTGCCCGCCGCCGGGTCGAAAACCTCGCCGGTGCGCTCAGCCACCCCGGACCAGGCCTTGCCGTCGATCCAGTGGCTGATTCGGGTAGTCACGTGGTGCGCTCCTTGCCTGCCTCGACGATGCTCTCGCCGAGAATGTCCAGTGCCTGCTCGGCCTCGTCGCCGGTCAGTGTCATCGGCGGGGCCAGCCGGATGACATTGTTGTGCAGCCCGCCCTTGCCGACCAGCAGTCCACGCTCCCGGGTGTGTTCCAGCACCGAACTCGCGGCGGCCGGGCTCGGTTCGCTGCCGCCCGGCTCCACCAGCTCGATGCCGATCATCAGCCCCTTGCCCCGGACGTCGCCGACGATGCCGCTGCGCGCACCGATCTCGCGCAGTCCGGCGAGCAGCCGGTCCCCGAGCTTGGCCACATTGCCCTGCAGATCGTGGTCGAGCAGGTACTCCAGGGTCGCGGCGGCGCCCGCCGTGGCGAGTGGGTTGCCGCCGAAGGTGGAGATCGAGTTGGCGTTGAGGCAGTCCATCAGCTCGCCACGGGCCACGACACCGCCGATCGCGAGGCCGTTGCCCAGTCCCTTCGCGAACGTCATGGCGTCCGGGGTGACGCCGTGCGCGCCGATACCCCAGAAGTGCTCGCCGGTCCGCCCCCAGCCGGTCTGCACCTCGTCGGAGATCAGCAGAATGCCGTACTCGTCCAACACCTCCTTGAACGCTGCGAACAGCCCGTCCGGCGGCACGTTGAACCCGCCGACGCCCTGGATCGGCTCAGCGATCATCGCCGCGACGTCGCCGGAGGTGGTGGTCTGCAGGACGTCGCGCAGATCCTGTACACACGCGGCGATGTAGTCGGCGTCGGACCAGCCCGCGAACGGTCCCCGGTACCGGTACCCGCCGTGCACGTAACTGACCTTCACCGGCGAAAGCGAGGTGGCCGACCAGCCGCGGTTACCGGTGATGCCAACGGTCGCGAACGCCCTGCCGTGGTAGGAGTTTCGCAACGCGAGGATCTGGTTGCTGCGCCGGTACTGCGTGGCCAGCATCAGCGCGGTCTCGTTGGCCTCCGTGCCGGAACTGGTGAAGAAGACCTTGGCGTCCGGGATTCCGGAGAGTTCGGCGATGCGCTCGGCGAGTTCGACCTGCTTACGGATCAGGTAGAGGGTCGAGGTGTGCAGGACGCCGGTGTCGAGCTGGGAGCGAACCGCATCGGAGATCTCCGCGACGCCGTAGCCGATGGCGTTGGTCAGGATTCCGGCGAAGAAGTCGAGGTAGGTTCGCCCCTGCGCGTCCGTCACGTGCCTGCCGTTGGCGCGGACGATCTCGAGCGGTTCCTGGTAGTACAGCGCCAGCCAGTTCGGTAGCACAGCTCGGTGCCGAGCCAGCAGATCTGCCTCCGTCATGCGCCGTTCCCTTCGCCGCGACACGGTGTTCCGCCTCCTCCGCGAGTTTTGCCGCAGCGGCCTCGGCGCCGCCACCCGCAACATGTACGGACTAAGGGTCGCGGCCGTACAGTCTGTGCCTGATCGATTCCGTGGCTCGCGCCGATGCGCGGGCTCGTGACTCCGCAGGCAGGAGGTGCGATGTATCCAACTGTTGCGGATGTGCTGGCACTACCGGTGATCCGGCACGGCGGTCCCAGGGTCGCCGCGGGCGCCGAAGGACTGGACCGCAGGGTCCGCTGGGTGCACGTGGCCGAGGTCGCCGACATCGCTCATCTGCTCAGGGGTGGCGAGCTCGTGCTCACCACCGGCATCGCACTCCCCGACGACGAGGCCGCGCTCACGAGCTACATCCGCGAACTGGCCGCCGTCGGCGCCTCGGGCGTCGTCGTGGAGCTGGTGCGGCACTGGAACGATGTGCTGCCATCCGCGCTGTGCGAGGCCGCGGACCGCCACGGGATCCCACTGGTCACGCTGTCGAGAGAGACCCGCTACGTCACCGTGACCGAAACCGTCAACGGGCTGATCGTGGACAACCAGGTGGCCGAGTTGCGGGCCGCGGAGCAGGTCCACGAGGCGTTCACGGCACTGACCGTCGCCGGCGCGGAGCCTGGCGAGGTACTGCGGGAGGTCGCGCGCAGCACCGAACTGCCGGTGGTGCTGGAGACGCTGTCACACGAGGTGCTGGCCTACGACGCCGCCGGTACCGAACCCGGCGAGCTGTTGCACCGGTGGCAGTCTCGCTCCAAGGGCGTTCGCCTCGGCGATCGCACTGGCTACCACCAGGCCGCGGGATGGCTCGTCACGATCGTCGGCGCTCGTGGGCACGACTGGGGCAGGCTCGTGCTGTTGTCCGCGGAATCGCCGCCACACCGGCACATCGTCGTCGCGGAGCGGGCGGCCTCGGCGCTCGCGGTGTACCGGTTGCTCGCCAGGGAGGGCGAGAGCCTCGAGCGGCAGGCACACAGGGCGGTTCTCACCGAGCTGCTCCGCTGTCCCGCGCCGTCGGCGGAGGTCCTCGCCCGCTCGGCGGCGCTGGCCGTCGAACTGAACGACAGACGGCTCATCGGCGTCGCCATCCGGCCGCGACTCACCACCGCCGCGTCTCCCGCTCCGGCCGCCGCCGTCGCCCCGCTACTGCGTGACCTCGCCGAGGCCACCGCGCTCGCCGCGCGCAGGGCGCGAGTCTGCGCACTGGTGGCCGACACGGGCGACACCGAGGTCAACGCCCTTGTCTCGCTGTCGCCCGGCGCGGACGCCGAAGCCGTCCTGCGGAGGGTGGCTCGCGAGATCCACCAGCACCGCAGCACCGTGCCCGCGGTGATCGCCGTCGGCAGCGTGGTCGAGGCCGCGGCCGACGCGGGACGCAGCCTCACCGAGGCCGGACACGTCGCGGCGGCGACCGGCGCCGGGGCCACCGATCGACAGGGGGCCTACCACCGCCTCGAGGACGTCCGGCTCCGTGGGCTACTGCACCTGCTGGCCGACGACGATCGGGTGACGGCCTTCGTGGGACGGGAGCTGAGTGCGCTGCAGGCCAGGGACGCGGCTACCGGCAGCAGACTCGTGCAGGCGCTGCGGCACTTCTGCGCACACGGCGGAAACAAGTCCGCCGCCGCCGCGGCGGCCCACACCTCACGGACCGCCTTCTACCAGCAGCTCGCCCGGATCGAGCAGGTACTCGGGGTGGCACTTGAAGACCCGGAGTCGATGCTCTCGCTGCATGTCGCCCTGCTCGCCCTCGACGTCCGGGAGGGCAGGAACAACAACGGGGCCGGCTGAACACCACGATCGGGTAGTCAATTTTCACTCGGGCGAGTCACACAGTGACCGGGTTCGGCGTGCCGATAGAGAAGGCATGGCATTGTTCCCCTTCGAGCCCCTGTCCGCCTGCGCTCTCACCCTGATGTGCATCGGCGGACCGGCAACCCCCACCGACTCGGCGCTCACCCTGGCGACCCACGACGTCAACGGCAGCACGAAGACGGTCGTCCTGCACTGCGATCCCGCGGCCGGCAACCATCCCTCGCCTGGCGAGGCCTGCGCGGCACTGGCCCGTGCGGACGGCGAGTTCGAGGACCTGGAGACCGAGGACGTGGCCTGCGCACTGATCTACGCCCCGGTGCAGGCGACCGCGCACGGCCACTGGCGCGGTGAGCCGGTCGACTTCGAGACCGTCTACCCCAACGCGTGTGTCGCCGGGGCCGAGTCCTCCGGCGTGTTCGGCTTCTGACAGTCGCGCACGGAAATTCCACGCGCTCCGGCCCCGCGATGCAGATCGCGGTGGCCGGAGCCTCTCCCCGATGTGGACCAGCGTTGGATCGATCGGAGCAGTATTGACCGGTCGTTCGTCCCAGCCGCGCGGTTCGGCCGTTTCCGCAATCGTCAGAATGTGCGGTGACGGCACCAATGGTGAACACTCTGACACTGCCGGACGGCCGGGGTCGAGCCGAGTATGCCGTGATGGAGCCAGCCCAGGTTCGCCACCCCGACGGTCGCATCGAGCTCACCGACGCCACGTCGGTGCACGGTAGTCAGTACTTCAACCACGAACTCGCACCGGTGCCCATCGAGAAACGCACCTGGAGCACCTACAACTATTTCGCACTGTGGATGGGAATGGCCCACAACATTCCCTCCTACCTGCTCGCCTCCGGCCTGATCGCCATCGGAATGAACTGGGCGCAGGCATTTCTCACCATCACGCTCGGCAACCTGATCGTGCTGATCCCGATGTTGCTCAACAGCCACGCCGGGACAAAGTTCGGCATTCCGTTCCCGATCTTCGCCAGGGCGTTCTACGGGATCAGGGGCGCCAACCTCGCGGCGCTGCTACGGGCGTTCATCGCCTGCGGCTGGTTCGGCATCCAGACCTGGGTCGGCGGACAGGCGATCTTCGTCATCCTCGGCAAACTCGTCGGTCCGGAGTGGATCAACGCGGGCGAGGTGTTCGGGCAACCATGGACGATGTGGCTCGGGTTCCTGGCGTTCTGGGCGTTCCAGATGGCGATCATCTGGCGCGGTATCGACGCTGTTCGCAAGTTCGAGAACTGGACCGCGCCACTGGTCACCGTCGGCTTCCTGATTCTGCTGATCTGGGTGCTGGTGAAGGCAGGCGGGTTCGGCCCGATCTTCTCGCAACCATCACAACTGGGCTGGGGAGCGGACTTCTGGAAGATCTTCGCGCCGTCGCTGATGGGGATGATCGCCTTCTGGGCCACGCTGTCGCTCAACATGCCCGACTTCACCCGCTTCGGCTCGAGTCAGCGCAAGCAGGCATTCGGGCAGATACTCGGTCTGCCGACGACGATGTCGTTCATGGCAATCGTCTCGATCATGATCACCTCCGGGGGTATCGTGATCTACGGCGAGGCGATCTGGGACCCGGTCGAGTTGGCATCCCGCTTCGACTCCCCGCTGGTGGTCGTGCTCGCCCTGCTCGGGCTCGGCCTCGCCACGGTGTCGGCGAACCTCGCCGCGAACGTGGTCAGCCCGTCCTACGACTTCTCCAACGCGTTCCCGAAGCGAATCAGCTTCCGTCTCGGTGGCCTCATCACCGGCGTGATCGGTATCGCGATCCAGCCGTGGCGGTTGATCTCCGATCCCAACATCTACATCTTCGCCTGGTTGAACTTCTACGGCGGAGTGCTCGCGGCGGTGGCCGGCGTGCTGGTCGCGGGGTACTGGGTGCAGGCAAGGACCCAGCTGCATCTGGCCGACCTCTACGCCGACGGGCCGGGGGGCCGGTACTGGTTCACCGGCGGGTGGAACTGGCGGGCGCTGGTAGCGACCGCCGTGGGCGCCGTCCTAGCGGTCGGCGGCGCCTACTCCGCGCCGGGCGAAGGTCCGTTCCCCGAGGACGGACTGATCCCGCTGTTCCAGCAGTTCTACGACTACAGCTGGCTGGTCGGGCTGGTCGCGGCGTTCTTGGTGTTTCTGGCGCTCTCCCTGCCCACGTCTCGTGGCGCAGACATGCACATCCCACAGGAGGACACAAGTGAGCGAAATCGTGCGAGCAGGCCTGATCCAGCAGCGGTGGACGGGTGACAAGGAGTCGATGATCGCGAACGCGGTCGAGGCGATCGCCAAGGCCGCGTCGCAGGGCGCTCAGGTCGTGTGCCTGCAGGAACTGTTCTACGGACCGTATTTCTGCCAGGTGCAGGACACCGATTACTACTCCTACACCGAGTCCATTCCGGACGGTCCGACCACGAGGTTAATGCAGGAGGTCGCCGAGCGCCACGGCGTCGTACTGATCGTGCCGATGTACGAGGCCGAACAGCCCGGCTTGTACTACAACACCGCGGCGGTGATCGACGCCGACGGCACCTATCTCGGCAAGCACCGCAAGAACCACATCCCACAGGTGAAGGGGTTCTGGGAGAAGTTCTACTTCCGGCCCGGCAACCTCGGCTACCCGGTCTTCGACACGGCGGTGGGACGTATCGGTGTCTACATCTGCTACGAGCGCCACTTTCCGGAGGGCTGGCGGGCGCTGGGCCTGGCGGGAGCGAAGATCGTGTTCAATCCCTCCGCCACCAGCCGGGGCCTGTCCGAGTACCTCTGGCGCCTGGAACAGCCGGCTGCCGCGGTCGCCAACGAGTACTACGTCGGCACGATCAATCGGGTGGGCGTGGAACCACTGGGCGACAACGATTTCTACGGACAGTCCTACTTCGCGGACCCACGCGGGCAACTGGTCGGCGAGGCGGCGTCCGACTCCGAGGAGGAGATCGTCGTAAGGGACCTGGACATGACCAAACTGGCCGAGGTCCGGGACCTGTGGGCGTTCTACCGCGACCGCAGGCCCGATACCTACGGACCACTGACCGAGGCATGAGAGGAGTCGCATGCGGACACTGATCTCCGGTGGGACGGTGCTCAGCAGCACCGGTGCTCACCTGGCCGACGTACTTGTGGACGGCGAGACCATCGCGGCGGTCACCGCGCCAGGATGGTTCGACGCCGACGTCAAGGGCACTGCCGACTCCGTGCTGGACGCCACCGGGAAGTACGTCATGCCCGGTGGTATCGACGCTCACACGCATATGGAAATGCCGTTCGGCGGGACGTTCTCGCACGACACGTTCGCGACCGGGACGACCGCGGCGGCCTGGGGTGGTACGACGACGATCATCGACTTCGCCGTGCAGAAGAAGGGTACGTCGCTGCTGTCCACCTTGGACACGTGGCACGGGAAGGCCGACGGAAACTGCGCGATCGACTACGGGTTCCACATGATCGTGTCGGATGTCAACGACACCTCGCTGAAGGAGATGGAGACCTGCATCGACGGCGGGGTCACCAGCTTCAAGATGTTCATGGCCTATCCCGGCGTCTTCTACTCCACCGATGGCGAGATCCTGCGGGCGATGCACAAGGCCCGTGAAACCGGGTCGACGATCATGATGCACGCCGAGAACGGCATCGCGATCGACGAACTCGCCGCGCAGGCCGTTGCCGAGGGCAAAACGGATCCGGTGCAGCACGGCCTGACCCGCCCGCCGGAACTGGAGGGCGAGGCCACCTCCCGTGCGATCACCCTGGCGAAGGTCACCGGATCGCCGTTGTACATCGTGCACCTGTCGGCGGCACAGGCTCTGGCGGAGGTCGCCCGCGCCCGCGACACCGGGCAGAACGTCTTCGCGGAGACCTGTCCGCAGTACCTCTATCTGTCCATCGAGGACATGGCGAAGCCAGGTTTCGAGGGCGCCAAGTACGTCGCGTCGCCCCCGCTGCGGGACAAGTCGCATCAGGCGGACCTGTGGCGCGGATTGCGGACCAACGACCTCTCCGTGGTGTCGACCGATCACTGTCCTTTCTGTTTCAAGGATCAGAAGGAACTCGGGCGCTCCGATTTCCGAGCCATTCCCAACGGGATGCCGGGCGTGGAGCACCGGATGGACCTGCTGCACCAAGGCGTGGTGGCCGGCGAGATCTCACTCGCCCGCTGGGTCGAGGCGTGCTCGACGACCCCGGCCCGGATGTTCGGGCTCTATCCCCGTAAGGGCGTCATCGCGCCGGGCTCCGACGCCGATGTCGTGATCTACGACCCCGCTGCCCGGCAGACCCTGTCCGCCGAGACCCACCACATGAACGTGGACTACTCGGCGTACGAGGGTTTCGAGCTGATGGGCCGGGTCGAGACCGTGCTCAGCAGGGGAACCGTGGTGGTGTCGGCGGACGGGTTCACCGGCAGCACCGGGCACGGCCGGTTCCTGTCCCGCGATCTCTGCCAGTACCTCAACTAGGAGTGTGTGATGGATTTCGGTGTGGTGCTGCAGACCGATCCTCCCGCACGGGAGGTCGTCCGGCTGATGGTCGCCGCTGAGGAGCAGGGGTTCAGCCACGGCTGGACGTTCGACTCCTGTGTGCTGTGGCAGGAGCCGTTCGTCATCTATTCGCAGATCCTGGCCGCGACCTCGGCGATGACCGTGGGACCGATGGTCACCAGCCCGGGACCGCGGGACTGGTCGGTGACGGCGTCGCTGTTCGCCACGCTCAACGACATGTTCGGCAACCGCACCGTCTGCGGGATCGGCCGGGGTGACTCGGCGCACCGGGTCGTGGGAAAGCCGCCGTCGACCCTGGCGACCCTGCGCGACGCGATGCACGTCATCAAGGAACTCGCCGAGGGCAGGGAGGTGGTGCTCGGCGAGACCGCGGTGCGGATCCCGTGGGTACGGGGCGGCAAGCTGGAGATGTGGATGGCCGGTTACGGGCCGAAGGCGCTGCGGGCGGTGGGCGAGCACGCCGACGGGTTCATCCTGCAGACCGCCGATCCGGCCATCGCGCGGTGGACGATCGGCTCGGTCCGCGAGGCAGCGCGAGCCGCCGGCCGGGATCCGGAGGGCATTACCATCTGCGTCGCGGCGCCCGCATATGTCGGCAGCGACCTGGCGCACCAGCGCGAGCAACTGCGCTGGTTCGGCGGGATGGTGGGCAACCACGTCGCGGACCTGGTCTCCCGCTACGGCGAGTCCGGCCCGGTACCGCGTGAACTGACCGACTACATCGCGGGCCGGGAGGGCTACGACTACGCCCACCACGGCAGGGCCGGAAACCCCTCGACCGACTTCGTCCCGGACGAGATCGTCGACCGCTTCTGCCTACTCGGCCCCGCCGAGGCGCACGTGCAACGGCTACAGGAACTGGCCGCCCTGGGGGTCGACCAGTTCTCGCTATACCTGATGCACGACCAGCGCGAGCAAACCCTGCACGCCTACGGCAAGGAGGTAATCCCCACCCTGACCTGACTTCGCAGACCCCGTGCCCGACTTTGCAGATCCGGGCCCGACTTTGCAGATCCGGGGCCCGAGTTGGCAGATTCGGGGCCGGACTTTGCAGATCCGGGGCCCGACTTTGCAGATTCGGGGCCGGAGTTGGCAGATTCGGGGCCCGAGTTGGCAGATTCGGTGGCACTACCGGTCCACCAGCGCCTGGTAGACGAGCTGGCGCAGTTGCTGCCGCAACGGGTGCGTACTCGACGGCAGTAGCTGGGTGAAGAACAGCACGGTGATCTCGCGAGCCGGATCCACCCAGAACGCGGTGCTCGCCGCGCCTCCCCAGGCGAGTTCGCCCTCCGTGGCAAGGGTCTTGGCCTTCACCGGATCCCGCAGCACGGAAAAGCCGAGCCCGAAGCCGAACCCGTCGAAGGGCATCTCGGCGAACAGCGGCCTGCCGAATGCTTCGAGGTCGACGTCGCCCGGCAGGTGGTTGCGGCCCATCAGCTCGACCGTCCTCGGGCTGAGCAACCGGACACCATCCAGTTCGCCACCGCGGAGCAGGAACTGGACGAACCGGTGGTAGTCGGCGGCCGTGGAGGCCAGCCCACCGCCACCGGAAAGGCAGTCGGGCGGCCGGGTGATCGCGGCGCCGAAAGCGTCGTTGCGGACGGCCTCGCGGGTCCCTGGCTTCGGCACGTACAACGCCGCGAGGCGGTGCAACGCGTCGCCCTCCACGTGGAAGCCCGTTGAGGTCATCCCGAGTGGGCCGAAGATGCGGTCCGCGAAGAAGCGGTCGAGCGTGGTGCCGGACACCACCTCGACCAGCCTGCCGAGTACGTCGGTGGCCACGGAGTAGTTCCACTCCGTACCGGGCTGGTGGACCAGCGGCAGGTCCGCCCATGCCTGCGAGCAGGCCGCGAGATCCATGCCCGGCGGCGTCGACCATTCGAAGCCGCGCTGCCGGTAGAGCGCGTCGACCGGATGCGCGTGATGGAAGCCGTAGGTCAGCCCGGCGGTGTGGGTGAGCAGGTGCCACACCCGGATCGGTTCGGTGGCCGGTTCCGTGACCGGCCGCAGGGACGAACCCTTCGTGTAGACCGATGGGCGGGCGAACTCCGGCAACCAGCGGGAGATCGGGTCGGTGAGGTCGAACTCCCCCTCCTCGAACAGCATCATCGCGGCTACCGAGGTGACCGGTTTGGTCATGGAGAAGATGCGCCAGCGGGTGTCCGACTCCACCGGCAGGTCGGCCTCGAGGTCGCGGCTGCCGTAAGTCGATACGTGCACAGGCCGGCCACGCCTGCTCACCACTGTCAGCCAGCCGGGCAGCAGGCCTTCATCGACGTAGCGGGCCATTCTGCGATCGATCCGCGCGAGCCGCGCGGGGTCGAAACCGAGTTCGGCCGGATCGGACCGCGCAGGCAGTTCAGTCATCGGACCCTCTCGTCGGGACAACCGCGCACTTTGCTGTCAGCGCGCCATGATAAGTGAGACCGGCTGTTGCCGTCGGGATCGCGGAAGTAGACGAAGCTGCCCCACGGCTGTGCGGCGAAGTCGCTCGCGTCGCGGTCAGAGGTCGAGCTTGTTGCCCAGCGTGCTGCGCAGGATCGCGAGGAACCTGCGTTGGCCGACGGGAAACGACCGCGTCAGCGTGAGCTCGTCACCAGATTTGGTGCGGAGGTGCACCTCGACCGTCCAGCCCCGGCGGACGACTCGGGCCTGCGCGATCGAACTTGCGTGCAGCACCTTCTCCGCGAACCCACGAAGCGCAAGCGCACGGCGCGTATCCGACACCGTTCGCAGGCCGTGTCTCGGCCCCAGTAGTCCGAAGACTGGTGGGCGCGCGAGCCTACCGGGAACGGTCCATCCCAGCGCAGCTCGACCTACTTCACCGACCCCTCGGGAGATCCGAAGCAGAAGTCCTTCGACGATCACCACGGTCACAAGCAGGAACAAGGCGGCGGACTCGGCCAACCCCAGATCGTCCCAGACGAACACACCCACGGCGATCGCGACCACAACGGCAGGGATTCCCAGCAGCAGCTGGTACCGGTACCAGACGTACGGGTCCGGGAGAACGCCGATGCCGTCGCGCAGCTCGTGCACGGCGAACCTGCCCTTGCCAGGCACACGCACCCAGGCTGACGTCCTCAAGCGACGACTCCTTCCTTGCCCGACCGTACTCACCGGCGAACTGCCAAGTCAGGGCCCCGGAACTGCCAAGTCGAGCCCGGGAACTGCAAAGTCAGGCCCTGGAAGTGCAAAGTCAGGGGCGGGCGGACTCGCGTTCGGCTGCCTTTTCCGCGCGCCAGGCCTCGTCGACCTTGCCCCTGCGCCAGTAGCCGGAGATCGAGAGCAGGTCCTTGCGCACGCCGCGCTCGTCGAGCAGGTGACCGCGGAGTTCCCGCACGATGCCGGCTTCGCCGTGGACGAAGGCCTGCACGGTCGCGGCGGGGAAGTCCAGGGCCCGGACCGTGGTGCCGAGGTCGTCGCCCGCACTGCGGTGCAGCCACCGCACCTGGGCATCGGCCTTGGTCGCCAGCGCCTGCTCCTCCATCGCGTCCTCGACCAGGATCAGCGCCGAGACCTGTGCCCCAGCGGGCATCGCCTCGAGCGTCGCCGCGATCGCGGGCAGCGCGCTCTCGTCCCCGACCAGCAGGTGCCAGTCGGCCTCCGGGGCCGGGGCGTACGCACCACCCGGCCCGAGGATCAGCATCTCGTCCCCCGGCCGGACCGCGGCGGCCCAGGGGCCGGCGAGGCCCTCATCGCCGTGGTAGACGAAGTCGATCGCCAGTTCGCCCGCACGCTCGTCGAAGTAGCGCACGGTGTAGGTCCGCATCCTGGGCCAGTGTTCCCTCGGCAGTTCCGCCCGCACGCGCTGCGTGTCGAACGGCTCCGGGTAGCGCACCCCAGGCACCGGGAACACCAGCTTGACGTAGCTGTCGGTGAACTCGTTCGGCCGGAAGTTCACCAGCCCCTCGCCACCGGCGACTACCCGGATCATGTGCGGGGTCAGGCGTTCGGTCCGCAGCACCCGTAGCCGGGTGGACGGCCTGGCCTTCGGTGCGGGTCGCTCCGCCATTCCTACTCCTCAACGAACGGGTCCATCTGAACTAAGGCTACCCTCACAAAGCAGCGGACCGTGCGAGGGCACGTGTGAGACCCGATCGCGCAGGAGTCACTCCCTCGCGGTGATCAGCGAGACCGGCGCGGCTCTGGTGGCCGGAAGTGTGGTCCACACGCTGGTCAGGCCCACAACGACGAACGCGCCGGCGGCCACGGCGGCCACGAGCGCCCACTGGACGTCGACCACGGACAAACCGGTGATCCGCTGCAATGCCGAGGTAATCCCGATCATGGTCAGCGACGCGGCCACGCCACCAAGCAGCACACCGATCGCCGAGACCGCCCACGACTCGATCAACGCCATTCGGACGACCTGCCCCCTGCTCAGACCGCTGACCCTGGCCGCGGCGAACTCCCGCCTGCGCTCCGCCGCCGCGATCACGACGGCGTTGATCACCGCGATCAATGCGTACAGCCCGCCCAACCCCATGACGACCGCGGTGATCCCGGTCTGGGTGTCCTGCTGCGCCGACGCCGACCGGCTGATCCAATCGTCCATTGTGGTCGCCTCACCGAGCCCGCTGGCCCGGACCCGTTCCGCGACGGCGGAGGCGTCCACACCTGGAGCCACCCGGACCAGTGACCGCGTCGATCCCGCGGCGGCCTCCGCGGCAGTCGGCAGACTCGCGGGCAGCAGGAAATCCGGACCACCGGTCATCGACGCGGGCAGCACCGCGACGATCCGCAGTGCGACCGTACGGTCACCGACCTGGGCATCGACGACGCCGCCGAGGCCGAGGCCGCTTTCGCCGCCGCCTCCCGGTCCGATCGCGACGGTTCGCCCACGCAGTTCGTCCAGCTAGCCACTCTCCACTGTGTCTCGGTGCACGCTCTGATATGACACGGGATCCACCGCCAGCGCCATCGCGTTCTCGGTCTCGGTCTCCACCTCGTCATCGTCGGACTCCGTACGGGTCACCGACATCGGCACTCTCGTCTCGGCCGACACCAGCGCCACCCCGGCGAGATCCGCCAGCTGCGCGGTCCCACGGCCGCCGGACTCGACCACCAGGTCCGCGTCCAGTTCTCGACGCTGCTGCTGCTCACTCGTCGCGGCGATGGTGGACATCGCACCGAACTGCCCGACCAGCAAACCCACCAGCACCAGCAGCGGGGCCGCCGTCGAGGCACTGCGCCGCACACCGTCCCGCAGGTTCGCCTCGGCGAGGCCACCGAGGACACTGCCCCGCAATGCCAGGCCGAACAACCGGCCGACCAGAGGCACCAACAGCGGACTGAGCGCGGACAGGCCCACGGCGGCTGCCAACGCGGCATTGATCGACAGCGGAATCGCGCCCTCCGGGCCCGCGACGCCCGCCACGATCACCATGGCCACCGCACCCGCCAGGAACAGCAGCCCGAGGAACCAGCGAGAAACGGTCATCACGCGCGTGGCCGCACCGGTTTCCCTGAGGGCCTCCAGCGGACGGACCTTCGCCGCCCGGCGCGAAGCGACGAACACCCCCGCCAGCGCCACTGCCACCCCCATCCCGAAGGACACCCCGAGAATCCAGTCCTGCCATCGTGGAACGAAGAATGCGGGCAGGAATCCCAGTTCGGTCAGCAGCCAGGCCTGCATCCTCATCACCAGTAGCCCGACGGGGATCCCGGCGCCGGTTCCGAGCACCCCGAGCAGCAGGGCCTCCGACAGCAACAGCCTGCGCACCTGGCCGCGCGCGCCACCGACCAGCCGCAGCAGGGCCAGGTCGCGGCGACGCTGCGCGACAGTGAACGCGAATGTCGAACTGACGATGAAGGCCGCGAGGAACACCGAAAGTCCGAGGGTGATGCCGAGTAGCGCCATCGCGGCGGTGAAGGCGTTCTCGATCTCGGCGCGCTCCATGGCGGTCACACCGGCCGGCGCCTGCGCGGTCGCGGCCGAGATCAGGATCAACAGTGAGGACTGCACGAGGGCGACCCCCATACACACGGTCACGATGGCACCGATGAACAGCTGCCAGCGTTCCCGGAACGTGCTCATCGACAGGCGCAGCATCAGGCTCACGCCTCCAGCCGGGCAAGACGCGTGGCGACGGCGGCGGCCGAGGGCGCGATCGCCCTGTCCACGATGCGGCCGTCGGAGAGAAAGACGACCGAGTCGGCGCTCGCCGCTGCCGCGGGGTCGTGCGTGACCATGACGATCGTCTGGCCTGCCGAGTCCACCATCCGGCGCAGCAGTCCCAGCACGGTTCTGGCCGATCCGGAGTCGAGCGCACCGGTGGGTTCGTCCGCGAAGAGTACGGCGGGCCTGGTGACCATGGCCCGGGCGATGGCCACCCGCTGTTGCTGTCCACCGGACAGCTCGCGAGGGCGGTGTCGTCGCCGATCATCCAGGCCGACACTCGCCAGTACCTCTCTTACGTCCTTTGTGGATTTGCGCCCCCCACGGAGCTTCAGCGGCAGCGCGACGTTCTGTTCGGCCGTCAGCGACCCGATCAGATTGAAGCTCTGGAAGACGAAGCCGATGGTCCCGCGACGCAACGCGGTCAGTTCGCCGTCCGATGCCGCGGTGATGTCCTGCCCAGCGAGCGACACCTGCCCCCCGCTCACCTGTTCCAGCCCGGCCGCGCAATGCAGCAGTGTCGACTTCCCCGAGCCGGAAGGTCCCATCACCGCCGTCCACGAACCCGGCGCGAACTCGGCGTCCACCTCGTCCAGGGCCCGCACCCTGGCCTGCCCCGAGCCGTACTCCCGGCTGACCCCACGCAACTCGACCGCCATGGGTGTTCTGCTCGCCTGTTGTTCCCGGGATGTCCCCGTCGCCGCTGTCATGGGTCGATCTCATCGTGAACCGGGCGACGGTTCACCAGCCCCAGCCCCCTAATCCGGCGTGGGGTTGGCCCTACCTCCGCGGATTCCGGGAAGCGGTCACGGCAATGGCACGGCGGCCGCGTACTGCGGAATGAGTTCCGCCCCCAGTGTCCGCTTCGTCTCCGCCATCTTCTTTCCCAGGATCACTCCGGATTTTCCGCTCTCGATCGACCATCTCACCGATTCCCCGTAGAAATGGAAGTAGAGGTTCGACCGCCCGCCGAGTTCCACCGGCAGCGCCGACCACGTGCGCATGACCGGCCATTCCGGATCGTCCAGTATCGTCGCGATCGCCAGCAGCCGTCCCGAGCCGCGATCGAGATAGCGCAGCACGAACACGTCCGGCTGACGCAGCAGACGCTCCAGATACCCGACGAACTGGGGCAACGGAACGATCGGCACGTCATGGTGTTTGCTCTCGTTGTACCGGACAAGTTCCGCGACCCGCGCCGGCTCCACCTCGCTCCCGGGAGTGACGCGCACGTCCAGCGTCTCGTCCTCGTCGACGGTGCGGAAGATCTTGCGCAAGTTCTGCCTGCGTTTCTTGGCCAGGGTCGCCATCCAGTCCTGCCGCTCGCCGAATGTGTCGGTCCGGAGCACGGCGACACTCTCGGTCTCCCGGACCAGCCGGAACCTGCCATCCACTGCGGACAGTCCGCCCGCGGGCACCTGTCGTAGCAACAGAGCACGGAGTCCGCGGCCGAGTACCTCCCGCATCATCGGTACGTATTCGGTCAGCAGTTCCCGGCACCCACCGTCGGACTCCGCCGCGGCGAACCACCAGCCCGGCAACGAACTCGTGCCGGGAGCCCGTACGTCCAGTCCACCAAGGCGACCGCCACGCTTCGAGGACACGAACCGGTTCCTGCGGGTGCGCGATCCGACCCAGGCAGCGCTCACGACACCGCATGGCCGTCCTGCCTCGTGCAGCACCGTGACGAACTGCGGCGTCCGCGCACACCACGCCTGCACCGCCAGCACTTCCCACGCCCAGTCCGCGCGCAGTCCCGCTCGACGACGCAGATCGGCCCAGTACGACGGTTCCGGATCCGTCCTGGGATCCAGCACCTCGACGGTCGCGTTCATCGTCCGGCCACCGGACGCGGGACGCCCACCGCCCACAGTGGACGTGTCCCCAATCCGAGTGAGGCCTTCAGCTCGAGCCTTCCCCTGCCCGCGGCCAGCGACTTGCGACCATCAGCGACGATCTGCCCGATCAGCCGTGCGTAGGAGTCGAAGTAGAGATGCTTGCGGCCGCCCTCCTCCGGTAATAACGCCGCCCAGTGCTGGTAGAGCGGGACGTCCGGATGATCCAGCAGATCCGCGAACGCGAGCAGTTTGCCGTCCCCGTTGTGATAAGTCAGTGTCCGTACGTCCTTCCTGCGGACGAGCGCGTGCAGGTACTCGGCCGTGACGGGGCTTCGGCTGTCGAACTTCGGCCTGCCGAGGCGATGCCGGTGCCGGTTGACCAACTCGGCCAGTTCTGCCCCGTCGAGGTCGTCCCGCGCCGTCTCGAACCGCACCACGAGCTCGGAGTCCGCTTCGACCTTGCGTACCTGGCCCCGGATACTGTGCCTGCGACTGCGCGGCAGCGATGCGATCCAATCCGCACCGCTGGTGAAGGTGTTGTCCAGGATCGCCGTGCCCGTGGCCGGCCGTACGATGCGTCCCCGGCCGCGCACAAGAGACAAACTGTCCGCGGGAACCGAGCGGTACAGCAGTCCGGTGCAGCCCGCGCCCGCCGCCCGGCAGAGCGCACGCTCGCACGCCCGCAACACCGCCCTGCGCTCGACTGGTTCCAAGCGGTCCGCGAAGGCCCAGCCGGGAAAGCCGGACAGCCACGGATTGTGCACCTCCACCAGGCTGGGTCCACCACGAGAACGAATCAGGGTCGACACCAACGCACCCGTGACGATGCCGTCGCGCCTGACCACCGCCACCCTGGTCGGATGCCGTGAGTACCGGGACTCGACTCCGAGCAGGCCGAAGTCCCAGGAAGCGTGCCGCGCCGCCGTCCTGCACAAGCCGGACCAGTCTGCCGGCTCCGCGTCGTATCCTGGGTCGAGTACCTCGACGGATTCGGTCATCGCCTGCTCACCGCCCCAGCAGCGGTCTGGGCACGGCGACCGAAGTCAAGGGCCTCGTCTCGAAACCCAGCTCCCCCTTGACATCCAGCAATGTGCGACCCGCGGTCAACTCTGGTCTGCCGTGTTCGATCATCTGCCGTACGCATCGCGCGTAGGCGTCGACGTACAGCTCTTTGCGTCCGCCTTCCCCGCCCGGTACCGCGGCCCAATGATGTACGGCCGAACTCACCTTGTGGTCGATCATGGTGTTGAAGGCCAGCAATCTGCCATTCAGGTCGCGATATTCCGTGGTCACGACGTCCCGCCTGCGAACGAACGCGTCCAGATAGGCCGCGGCGACGGGGCTGCGCGTGTCCAAATGCAGCCCGCCGACACGCGAGCGCTGCCCTTCCGCCCAGGCCCGCGCGTCCTGCCGCGCCCGATGCGCGTTGAGCAGGGTGGCCAGCTCGCGACCGTCCAGATCGGTTCGCTCGCTACCGGTTGTGACATGGAGCGTGTCGTCCCCCGCCAACCGGTGGACGATCGCGCGCAATCGCGGCGAAAGGGTGGCCAGCCAGTCCGCGAAGGAGGACCAGCGGTTACGCATCACCGACGTGGGATCGATCTCCCTGGCCACCCGCCCGCGGCCGACCGCGGCCAGGCCCACCTCCGGTGTCATGGCGCGGTACACCACTCCGAGTGTGCCGACGCCGAGGAAGCGCACCAGCTCACGTTCGAAGTGCCGCAAGCTCGCTCGGCGTGCTGCCGCGTCCATCGAACGGTCGAAGACACAGGCCGGGTACCCGCTGAGCAACGGCAGGTAGACCTCCGCCCACACCGGGCGCGGCCGCCTGAGCCGCCTGGGCGGCCGAGGCGCGAAAGCAGGATCGCGAAACGTACGACAGACCATGACCGAAAGCGCTCCGACCACCTGGGGTCCGTTATGGACGATGGCGAGCACGGGCGGGTTGCGGGCCAGCCACGCCTCGGTCCGCATGAGCTGGTAGTCCCATACAGGTGGCAGTCCCGCCCTGCGGCAGAAGTCCCGCCATCCCACGGGCTCCGCCTCGATCCGAGGATCCACGATGTCGACGCTCATCGGCCCACCACCGGACGCGGCACCGCGACCCCGAAGATCGGGCGGGTCCCGAAACCTAGTGATCGCTTGACCTCGTGCGGTTGCCGTCCGGCGGACAGCTCTCCGGCACCCCTGCTCACCAGGTGGCGCACAGCACGCTGGTAGCTGTCGAAGAACAGGTGCTTGCGCCCGCCCTCGGCCTCGGACAACGCGGCCCAGTGCTGTTTGATCACACTGTCCGGGTGGTCGAGCATCGTGTTCACCGCGAGCAGCCTTCCCTCGTCGTCGTGATACGTGAGCGTGTGTACGTCCGGCCTGCGCAGGAAAGTCTCGAAGTAGGCACCGGAGAGCGGGCTACGGGTGTCCAACGGAGCCTTGCCGCGCTCGGCGCGATGCCGGTTGATCAGCCGCGCGACCTGCGCACCGTCGAGATCTCTCCGGCCCGCTCCTCCGTGTATCAGCAGATCGGTCGACGACTCAAGCTCCTTGCGCTGTCTGCGCAAGCTCGACCTGCGGCTCTTCGAGAGCGCGGCGAACCAGTCATCGGGTGAGGAGAACACGTTGGCCAGCACCGAAACCGAATCGACCTCGCGGGTCAGGCGCCTGCGCCCACCCACGATCCCAGCGAGTTCGCGATCCAGCGCACGGTAGAGCACACCGAGCAAGGCGAAGCCGAAACGACGGACGAGTTCTCGTTCCGCCAGCCGCACCACTTCCTCACGTACGGCCGTGTCGAGGCCGGGATCGAACACGATCCCGGGAAAGCCACTGAGCCAGGGCTGATACACCTCCGCCCAGACCGGTCCCCGGATCGTCGGCCACCGGCCCTGTCGTCGCGGCGCGGGGGCGTACCTCGGTTCGCGCCACGGCCTGCAGACCAGAACCGAAAGGCCGGCGACCACCTTGCCCGAATCCCGGATCACGATCAGCACGGGAGGGTTACGTGCCGTCCAAGCCTCCAGCCGGAGCAGTTCGTAGTCCCACACCGCGTGCAACCGCCATCGCCGATGGAACTCGCGCCAGCCAGGTGGTTCCGGATCCACACGTGGATCGACGACCAGCACCTCCGAAATCACGGCAGCACAACCGGTGTTCCGTGCCGGCGGCAGGACGTCACCTTCCCCGCGACCCCGCCCGCGACGAGCACGTCGACCATCCTCGGCGAGTTCTGCCTGAGCAGGGTGACGGCGAGCCCCGCTTTGGTGGACCGCACATAAACCTGGCGCCAGTCCAGATGCCACCGTCCACACCGGCCGAACGCGCCAAGGTAGCCCAGCTGTGCATCATGGAGGACTCCGTACGGTCCGCCGTCGAGTTCGTCGAGCGCGCGATGTGGCACTCGAGCGAGGCGTTGCCCGAGATCCGGGGGCAGCGCCGCGTCCAGTGCGGCCAGCCCCTTGTCCGGACCGACCGCGACAACGCTGTCGCCGCGCAGCAAGGCGTTCGCCAGTTCGGCGAGCGCGGGTGAATCCGTACGCAGCGCTCCGGGATCGAGTACGGAACCGCGCAGGTGTCGACCGAGATCGGTGGGCGGCAAGGCGATCTCCGGATCCGCGATGACGACCAGGGAGCCGCGTGGAACTGATCGAGCCTGCGGCAGCATCCTGCCGAGGCCGCGTGCCGGGTCCGGCTCCGTGGCGCCGCCCGCCAGCGGCACGAGATCCACCATCGCACGTGTCGTGTCCGCGGTGGTCACAGCTCCGTCGAGCAGGCCGGTCCTGCCCGGAACCAGGGTGGGTTCGGTCCTTCCGTCCAGTGCCCATCGCTCGCGGTAGAACGGGACCGTGTCGAACGCGGACCGGACGACACGACGGTATTCCGAGCGCCACAAAGCACTCACCCCAGTAGTCCACATGGCGACCGAGTGTGCCAGCAAGCCGGCGGAATTCGGCCGCCCGACGGTGGAATCGGCCAAACACCCCACATCTTTCGGAGGGTGCGCGCCGCCGAACGGCGCAATTAACGACGAAAGGCTTCCCCTGACGGAGGGGGTCAGGCCTATAACTCTCGAATCGCTGCTCTACGTAGGCGCGACCCGCCTGCCTGAGATCGAACAAAGGATACCCATGCCTGGCCCACCACTTTCCAGACACACCGATCACCCGCCGAAGCCCGCTTCGGACCCGGCTCGATGACCGATGCGGCGGAGTCCCCTGCCAGAACCGGTCTCACGGTGGTCATTCCCTGCTACAACGAAGCGGACAACATCCAACCGTCCTATCGGGAGATTCTCGCCGAACTCGGCACACTCGATCTGGAAATCATCTATGTTGACGACGGCAGTACCGACGGCACACTGGAGGCGATCCGCCGAATAGCCGAATCCGATCCCCGCGTCCAGTACATCTCCTTCACCCGCAACTTCGGCTTCGAGGCGGCGTTCTCCGCCGGGTACCGCTACGCGAGCCGCCCGTGGATCCTGCATATCGATGCCGACCAGCAGTTCCCGGCGGCCGAGGCCTGGGTGCTCATCGAAGCGGCCGAACACGGCCACGACGCCGTTTTCGGTGTCCGGACCAACCGGCAGGATCCCCGTCTGCGGCGCTGGGGCACCGCCGCCTTCCACTACATCGGGCGCAGAATCCTGCGGATCGAGATTCCGCGAGGCGCAACAGCCTTCCGCCTGGTGCGGTCGGATCTGGCTCGCGAGATCGTGGACCTCAGGCTCCCCACCCCGTACTTCCTGGCGACGGTGCCCAGACTCACCAACCGCTACACCACCGTGCCGGTACGGCATCGCCCGCGCACACGCGGCGAATCCAAGGTCGGATTCGGATTTCTCAGCGCGCACGCCGTCGAACTGTTCGTCGGATTCAGCAGTAGGCCGACCACCGCCGCCTCGATCGGCACTCTCCTCAGCGGCCTGCTGGCACTGCTGTTGACAGCGGCCTCCGCCGCCGGCCTGGTCGGTGGTCACGCGATCGCCGCGATGCTGCTGCTGTTACTGGCCGTCGTGCTTTTCACGCTGTCGCTCACCGTGCGCCATCTCGTGGTGCTCGGCGGGGCCCAGGCACGACCACGCCAGTTCTACATCCGCGAGTCGACTCTCCCTGTCCGGGATGACGATCGGCTCTGCGTCACTTCACGATTCCTGGGGGCAACACCATGAGGACCAATACAAGAGACGACGGCCCCGGTGCCATTGCGCACCCGAGTGCGGCGAGAACTCTTCTGGTACTGGGCGGGGCGGACGGATCCGTCAGCGTTTACCGCCGGGCCCGAGAGCTGGGATTTCGCACCGTGTGCGTCGATGTCCGGCCCGGAGCTCCGGGAGTAGCTGTCGCCGACGAGTACCTGCACGCGAGCGTTCGCGCACCGGAGCAGATTGCCGCCGCGCTGACGGGACGCACGGATATCGCGGCGGTGCTGTGTCCGGCCAGCGATGTGGGTCTACCCGCACAGGCCTGGCTCTCGCGGCACTGGAATCTGCCGGAGCCGCTGCCCGAGGCCGCGGTGACCGCCTCGACCGACAAACCGGTCTTTCGTGCGTTGTGTGATCGGCTCGGCTTTCCGAGCTATCGGAACGTGTCCGGCATTCCCGGACCAGAGCTGCTCTCGAACGCGCGCGGACTGAGGTTCCCGACGCTGGTCAAACCGGTGGACTCCTCCGGCAGCAGGGGTGTGGTGGCCTGCGCGGGGCCGGGGATGCTGCGTTCGGCGTGCACGGAGTCGATCGCGTTCTCCCCGTCAGGACGAGTCGTTGTCGAGGAACATCTGGACGGGATACATTTCACGATCGAGGCGCTGGTCGCGCGTGGCGAGATCGTTTTCCACGCGGTCACCGAGCGGACCATCACTCCCCCGCCGTTCTTCGTCACGTCCTCGCACCTGATGCCCGCGGCGCTTCCCGCCGAGGCCGACGCCCGGCTGATACCGATGCTGACGTCGATCTGCGCGGAACTCGGTTACCGCAACGGTCCACTCACACTGGACGCGGTACTCGGCCATGACGGCGAGCTCTACCTGATCGAGATGGGTGCCAGGATGGGCGGCAACGGCCTGGCCGAACTGGTCGAGACCTGCTACGGCGTCGATCTCATGGAGGCCACGATCGCGCTCGCTGTCGGTGAGGACGTGCCTCTGACCCCGAAACCACCGCTGCCGACTCTGGTGCACATGCTGACGTCGGACCGAGGGGGACACCTGTCGGCCGTGGACGGCGTCGAGGCGGTGCGCGCGATGCCGGAGGTGGTGGAGCTACACCTGTTCGTCGAGCCGGGCACCTTCATCCGCCCCTACGAACAGGCGGGCTACAAGCTGGGATACGTCGTGCTCGCCGGCGAGTCCGCGGCTCGGCTCTGGGCGGCCGAGGGCGCTGTGCGGGGGACGCTCAAGTTCCTGCTCGAGGATCAGGACATGGCGGTACCGCTTCCTTGAGCACCGTTCTTCCCGGCCCGCGCCATCAGCGCGGGCACCTCACCCGCCACGGGCCGCGGCGATGACGGGCACGGTTTCGGTCACCCCGCTCCGCCCGATGATGATGCTGCGCCTGGTCGCGGGACGTGGCGCGTTCCGGCTGAGCGTGCAAGTGATGGCTGTCGCGCTACTGGCCACATGGGGCGCGGAGACGTATGGCCAGTTCACCAACGCGCTCGGGCTGTGCACCTGGCTCGTGTTCCTGCCGACCGCGGCCGAGAAGGCCGCGCTGAAGGTCCTGCCACGAACACGCCTGCTCACCCCGCACGTGGCCGTCCTGGCACTGCGGATCGCCGCGACGCCGGTGCTGCTACTGCTGGTCGTGCTCGCCATCGCCCTGCTGGTCGATCCATTGTCGACGGTCACGTTGTACCTGTCCGCCGCGACCTGGTCGGCGAGCACGGGTTTGCTGATGACGGTGTCCGGCCTGCACCGGCTGCGGGGCAGGCCCGTGCTCGACGCCGTCGCCTTCGGTGTCGCCGCTGTGCTGGTGATCGGGGCGACGGCGGCCACCTGGTACACGGGCTGGTCCCCGCACAGCCATGTTCTGGTTCTGGTCGCCGGAATCGCGGTGATCATCGGCAGCACCGTCCGGTCCTTGCCCCAGGACTGGATCCGTCCGGCGCAGCCGAGCGGGCGCAGGCTGCTGCCCGCGTTCGGCCGGAGCACCTGGCTGCTCGGACTCACCGAGTTGCTCGACGCCGTCACGCTCTCATCGATCTTCCTGGTACTCGCCGTCGCGGGGCGGGTCACCGACAGCGGGCCGTTCTACCTGGCCCTGATGGCGTCCAGCTTCATCTGCTCCTTCGTGCTGTACCAGCTCAAACTGCATCAACCGGCCACTTCTGCCCGGCTACGCGGACAGGGTGCCGTAGCGGGAAGGGCACGGGCACGGACCCTGCTCAGGGCGGCGGAACTGGCCGGACTGGTGTTCGCCGTACTGCTGGCCGTCCTGCTCGTGCTGCCCGCCTCCCGGCAGCTCCTGCTGACCGACGCCGCCGAGCAGGCCACGTGGTCCGCGTACCTGACCCTCGGCGTTCTCGTGCTGGTCGAGATCGCCATGGCCATCGTGCTCATGTACGCGGGCTTCTTGCTGGAGAACACCAACAGCCGCATCCTGACCGTCACTTCGGCGGCCGCAGTGGTGCGCCTTGCCGCCACTTTGCTGTGCGCCGCCGCACTCGTCCCCCCACTCGGTGCGATCGGCGGCTTCTGCGCCATCGTGCTCGCACTCGGTGCGGAGGCGACGACGCTGCGCCGGATGTTGTTGCGGCACCACCCCGAACTGCTCGCCCACAACCGTGTTCGCGTTCAGAATCACTGAGAAAGACGGAGTCATCATGTACGTTCTCGGCATCAGCAGGGTCCACGACTCGGCCGCGGCACTCGTCCGCGACGGCGAGATCATCGCCTTCGCCGAGGAGGAACGCTTCACCCGAATCAAGCACGACGGCGGGCTTCCCGCCGAGGCCATCGCGTTCTGCCTGCGCCAGGGCGGCATCACACTGGCCGATGTGGACCATGTCGCCTACTACTGGCAACGCTGGCAGGAACCGTTGCATGCGGCGAAAGTGTTCGCCAGGTACTTCCCGCGGACACTGGAGGTACTGCGCAACGACAACGGGGACGAGGGTGGCCGGTCCGCTGGGATGCTGGAGACCCTGAAGTCCGGGGGCGGCAAGGGGGTCGACGACTACCACGTGGGCGGCGCACTGCTCGCCCATGTGAAGCGCTCGTTCACCCTCGGCCGGGACGTCCGGGCGGCGGTCGGCCACACCGGGCCCACGAAGTTCGATGTGCATCTGGTGGACCATCACCGCGCGCACGCGGGAAGCGCCTACTACATCTGTCCGTGGGAGGAGTCCGCGATTCTCACTCTCGACGGTATCGGTAGCGATGGAACGAGTACGTACCTCGCACACGGGCAGGGCAGCCGGATCACCGATCTGCGCAGGATCAAGTTTCCGCACTCACTCGGCGCCATGTACGCGGGGGTGACCGGATACCTCGGTTTCTACCCGACTCGGGACGAGGGCAAGATCATGGGGCTGGCCCCCTTCGGCCGCGACACCTACGTGGAACAGTTCAAAAAGCTGATCCACCTCGACCCGGACGGCGGATTCGAACTCGATCTGAGCTGGTTCCGCCACCACACCTCCGGAAAACACATGATGTCGCAGAAGTTCGCCGACACCTTCGGCCCGGCACGGCCACGGACGAAGGTGACGGCCGAGAACCCGGTACCCCAGCACTATATGGACATCGCGTACGCGCTTCAGGTGACGCTGGAAGAGGCCGGACTACACCTGGCCAGGTGGCTGCAGCGGCAGACGGGGTCCACCCGGCTGTCCGTCGCGGGCGGAGTCGCGCTCAACAGCGTGATGAACGGCAGAATTCTGCTGGAGACCCCGTTCGAGGACTTCTTCGCCCAGCCTGCCGCCGCCGACGACGGTTGCGCGCTGGGAGCGGCGCTGGAGGTGAGCGTCGGAAAGTACGGCAGGCCCCGACCACGGGACGGCTTCACCTACACCGGCCCCGAGTTCAGCGAGTCGGAGATGGAGGTCGCACTGCAGGACGCGGGGATCGAATACCAGCGGGTCGACGACATCGCACGACACACCGCGACGAAGATCGCCGACGGACTCATCGTCGGTTGGGTGCAGGGCAGAATGGAATGCGGGCCGAGAGCGCTCGGTAACCGGTCGCTGCTGGCGGACCCGCGGGATCCGGAGTCGAAGACCCGGATGAACGAGAAAGTCAAGCACAGGGAGGCATTCCGCCCCTTCGCCCCCTCCTGTCTGGTCGAGCGGGCGGGCGACTACTTCGTCAGCGACCATCCCTCACCGGTCATGCTGCTCGTCTTCGATGTGCTCGAGCACCAGCGCGAGGCGGTTCCAGCCATCACCCACGCCGACGGCACGGCGCGCGTCCAGACGGTCAGCCGGGAGGACAATCCGCTGTACTGGACCATGATCTCGGAGTTCGAGAAGATCACCGGTGTGCCCATGGTGGTGAACACCTCGTTCAACGACAACAACGAACCGATCGTCGCCACCCCGGCCGATGCGATCGCATGCTTCCTCAAGACCGATGTGGACGCACTGGCGCTGGGACCGTTCTGGGCACAGAAGCCATACCTGGAGGACGAGAACGAATGACGACCGAGCTGGACGCGCCCGCCGAGACCCAGAAGAACTGGCTCCGGACGCTGTACCGCAATCGGCGCTGGCTCTGGGTGCTGCCGGCGGTTCCCGCCGCGGCGATCACCCTGCTGATCATGGTGGTACTGCCGCCCGACCAGACGCTGGACGATCTCGGCGAGTGGGCATTCAAGATCAGCCCGTTCGTGCTCGCGGTGCTCGCGGTCGCGCTGTTTCCCCAGGTTCGGCCCGGCCCCGCGTTGATCGTACTGGCCGTGGTCGGCTACATGTCCTATCTGGACACCGAGTTCGTCATGCGCATCCAGACGTACGGCCGGGAATCCGAGGCGGAGGGGTCTTTCCAGCCGATCTACCAGTTCGAGCTGTTCATCACGACGTTCATCGTCCTGTTCGCACTGATGGCCTATCGGCTCGGTGGTGCCCGTACCACGAGCGTGCTCAAGACCGGCATCGCCGCGGTGCTCGTCGTGGTGTCCGGCCTGAACGACCTGACCTTCTGGGCCCTCAACGACGTGTGGTCGGCAGGCGTGCGGCCGACGGAGCTCAAGTGGGCTTCACACATCATTGTGTTCCTCGGCGGGCCACCGACCGTACTCGCCGCCGTGATCTTCATGCTCGTACACCTGGTCCTCGCGGCTCTGGTGCTCGCCCTCCCACTGGGCCGCTGGGTGGACCAGTCCCTGAAGCCCCCCACCCC
>NZ_PQHZ01000049.1 GCF_003385185.1 Amycolatopsis palatopharyngis
GCGGGGTCTGGGGCGGCCGAGGCGGCTGCTGCGGCTGAGGCCTGCGGTGCGGACGGGTGGTGGCCCCGGACTCCGCCGAGGGTGTGCCCGGCTGGGGTTGCGGCTGGCGCACCCAGACCGTGGCGGGCTCGTCGTGAGTGACCTTTGGCACAGGCAGCTCATGAGTGGCGCCGGAGTCGCCCTGACGCCCGCCGTCCTGGCCGCCGGGAGCATCGCTGTCAGCCGAGGGCCAGGCAGGTCCCGCAGCCCGTTCGGCCTCGGTTCTACCGTCCTTCTCCGACACACACCCCTCCTCGCAGACCGTCCCCGCACTCCACCGACGGGGCCAAGCTCACACATGGTCATGGCGAACCGCGGCGGCGGTGTAGTCCACACTAGTGAGGGTCAAGTAAGCGAAACCGCCAGCCGCCCGGCCGCGGCGATAACAAGAAGATCAGCGAGGACGGCGTGGAGTTCGACGTCACGATCGAAATCCCCAAAGGGGAACGCAACAAGTACGAGGTGGACCACAAGACGGGGCGGATCAAACTCGACCGCACCCTGTTCACGGCCACGCAGTATCCCGCCGATTACGGGTTCATCGATGACACCCTCGGCCAGGACGGCGACCCGCTGGACGTGCTCGTCCTGGTGCAGGAGCCGACGTTCCCCGGCTGCCTGATCCGCTGCAGGGCCATCGGCATGTTCCGGATGACCGACGAGAAGGGCCCGGACGACAAGGTCCTCGCGGTCCCGTCGGACGACCCGCGGCTCGAGCACCTGCGCGACATCCACCACCTGAACGAGTTCCACAAGCTGGAGATCGAGCACTTCTTCCAGGTGTACAAGGACCTCGAACCCGCGAAGAGCGTCGAGGGTTCCAACTGGGTCGGTCGCGGGGAAGCGGAATCCGAGATCAAGCGCTCCTACGAGCGTGAGACCGAGCGTCTGGCGAAGGCCGCCGCCGAAACAGGCGACGTCACCGAGCACTGACCAGGTTCCGTCCGGCCACCCCGTCCACGATCAGCGTGAACGGGGTGGCCGGACGCGTTTCAGGGAAGAATCAGGCGGCGTAGCCGGGCATGGGAAAGCCTGCCAGCAGTTCGCGGATCTCGGCCGCGATCCGCGCAACGGCCTGCTCGTCCTCGGCGGCTGCCGCGGTGATCGTGCGATCGATCCACTCCGCGAGCTGCGGCTGGTGTTCCGGCCGCAACCCACGAGTGGTGATCGCGGACGTGCCGAGCCGGATACCCGAGGGGTCGAACGGCTTGCGCGGGTCGAACGGCACGGTGTTGTAGTTCAGCTCGATCCCGGCCCGGTCCAGCGCCTGGGCCGCGGGCTTGCCGCCGATCCCCTTCCCGGTCAGATCCACCAGCAGCAGGTGGTTGTCGGTACCGCCGGAGACCAGGTCGAAACCCCGCTCGATCATCGCCTCGGCCAGCGCCTTGGCGTTGGCGACGATGCCGTGGGCGTACTCGCGGAACTCCGGCTTCGCCGCCTCGGCGAGCGCCACCGCGATCGCCGCGGTCGTGTGGTTGTGGGGACCACCCTGCAGTCCGGGGAAGACCGCCTTGTCCACGGCCTTCGCATGGTCGGCATCGGAAAGGATCATCGCGCCGCGCGGTCCGCGCAGGGTCTTGTGCGTGGTGGTGGTGATCACTGGGGCGTACCCGGCCGGTGAAGGGTGCGCGCCACCGGCGACCAGCCCGGCGATGTGGGCGATGTCGGCCACCAGCACCGCACCGACCTCGCTGGCGATCTCGGCGAAGGCGGGGAAGTCGATCGTGCGTGGAATGGCGGTACCACCCGCGAAGATCAGTTTCGGCCGGTGCCGCAGTGCGAGCTCCCGCACCTGTTCCAGGTCGAGCCTGCCGGTGTCCTTGCGCACGCCGTAGCGCACCGGCGTGAACCACTTGCCGGTCGCGGACACGCTCCAGCCGTGCGTCAGGTGCCCGCCGTCGGGCAGCGCCATGCCGAGAATCGGGTCGCCGGGCTTGGCGAAGGCAAGATAGGCCGCGAGGTTGGCTGGCGAGCCCGAGTAGGGCTGCACGTTGGCGTGCTCGACCCCGAACAGGGACTTCGCCCGCTCGATGGCCAGGTTCTCCACCTGGTCGACGAACTGCTGGCCCTCGTAGTAGCGCTTGCCTGCGTAGCCCTCCGAGTACTTGTTCGTCAGCACCGTGCCGGTGGCCTCGAGCACCGCCTGGGAGACGTAGTTCTCGGAGGCGATCAGCCGGATCTTGTCGTGCTGGCGCCGGGCCTCGTCCTCGACGAGTCCGGCGATCTCCGGATCGGCGTTGGAGAGGGCGGAAATGGCTGGCTGGTGAGTCATGCTGCTGCTCCTGGACAGACGTGACCACGGCACTGCCGTAAGACACCCAGGCGCGCGGTGCCGGCCATGTCGTCGCTCCCCGGTGGTGCTCCACCTCGATGGCGCCAGTCGCTACTGCGGGGCCGAGCTTACTGCGTTCTACCGGCCATGCGGACGATTCGCGTCACACCATCCGCGCGTCTCATCATGCGGCCGGCCGCGGCGAGCAGGGCGTCGACTCAGCCTGGCCGGATCAGTCCGCCGTGTCCTCGACGGGTTCGATGCCACGCGCATGCCTGCGCGCGAGCTCCTGGTAGATCGCGGCGTTGTGCTCGACCCACACACGTGCGGAGTCGGTCAGCGGAACGTGCTTCTTGGCCGGGCTGCCCATAGCGATCATCTCCGGCGGCACCACCGAGTTCGGGGTCACCGTGGCTCCGGCGGCCACCAGGGCGCGGGCGCCGATGTCCGCCTTGTCGAGCACGGTGGAGCCGTTGCCGATCAGCGCCTGCTCACCGACCGTGCAGTCGTGCACCAGGCACTGGTGCCCGACGGTGACGTTGCGGCCGATCTCGCATACGCCGTCGTTGACGTGCACCACCGAGTTGTCCTGGATGTTCGCACCGGCGCGGATGACGATCCGGCCGAAGTCGGCGCGGATCACGGCGCCGTACCAGACCGAGGCGCCCTCCTCGACGGTCACGTCGCCGATCAGTGTCGCGGTGGGGGCGATCCAGGCGTCCGGGTGCACGGTGGGGCTGACGCCCTCGAAGGAAAACAGCGGCATGGCGACACCTTAAGGCTTGCCTGCCTCCGGTCGGGCTAACGATGGTGCGCGAGCACCTCGTGCGCGGCTTCGGCACCACGGGCGGGCTCGACGTGGACGACGGCGGCGGTCAGCCTCGGCACAGCGTGCAGGAGCCGGTGCTCCACCTCGTGCGCGAGGCTGTGTGCCTGCAGGACGGTCAGCTCGGCGTCCACGGAGACCGCGAGTTCGGCGCGCAGGCTGTGCCCGATCCAGCGCATCCGTACCTGGTTCGCGTGCAGCACGCCCGGCACCTCGGCCGCCGCATGTTCCACGCGCTCCACCGTTTCCGGGTCGACGGCGTCCATCAGGCGGCGGAACACCTCCCTGGCGGCGTCGCGGAGCACGAACAGGATCGCCACGGTGATGAGCAGCCCGATGATCGGGTCTGCCTGCGGAAAGCCCAACCCGACGCCCAGCGCACCGAGTACGACGGCGAGGGAGGTGAAACCGTCGGTCCTGGCGTGCAGCCCGTCTGCGACGAGCGCGGCCGAGCCGATCTGCCTGCCGACGGTGATGCGGTAGCGCGCCACCAGCTCATTGCCCGCGAATCCGATCACCCCGGCCGCCGCGACGATCCAGAGGTGCTGCACGGGTCGCGGTTCGATCAGCCGCTGCACAGCCTCGTAGCCCGCGAGCGCGGCCGAGGCGGCGATGAGCAGGACCACTACGACACCGGCGAGGTCCTCGGCGCGCCCGAGTCCGTAGGTGTAGCGCCGACTCGCTGCCCGCCTGCCGAGCAGGAACGCGATCCCCAGTGGAAGGGCGGTCAGCGCGTCGGCGAAGTTGTGGATGGTGTCACCCAGCAGCGCGACGGAGCCGGTGAGGGATACCACGACGAGCTGCGCCAGCGCGGTGACGAGCAGCGCGACGAAGGACAGGACCAGCGTGCGCATTCCCCGCTTACTGGCCTCCAGCGCGGTGTCCACGCGCTCGGAGCTGTCGTGGCTGTGCGGGGTCAGCAGGTGCTTGAGCCGATCCAGCCACGTCGACCGGCCGTTGTGTGCATGACCATGCCCATGTGCGTGAGCATGACCGTGCCCATGTTCGTGTTCGTGATCGTGGCCCTGCCCGGGTTGCCGCGCCATCGTTATTCTCGCCCTTTGGTCGCACCGTATCGTCCCTGCAGGATGTCCTGCTCGAGAGGAATATGCAACCATGTGCGCGCACAAGCACACTTCACTGGACGAGCGCAGTGACCCGCCACTCGCGGAGCAACTCGCGGTGGCCGCCGAAGTCCTCGGCCACCTGGCCGACCCGACCCGGCTGCACCTGCTGCACATGCTCACCGAGGGCGAGCAGGACGTGAGCACATTGACCGCGAGTGGCAACGCGTCCCGCTCCTCGGTCTCCCAGCACCTGGGACGCCTTCGCCTTGCCGGCCTCGTCCAGTCGCGCCGGGACGGGCGGCGAATGCTCTATCGGATCACCAGCGATCACCTCGAAGCATTGGTCGAGGAGGCGCTCGGTTTCGCCTACCACGCGGTTGCCGACGTGCCGCACCATCGCCGCGGCGCGCAGGAAAAAACCACCCCTGCCTGAACCGGCTCGCCGGCAGCTTGCCGACCCTGTCTTCAGTCCGTCCGGTTTTCCGGGGTACCGGCGACGATCTCGGCACGCAACTGGTTGAGCAACTGCCGTGCCGCGACCGCGCCGACCTTGTCGCGGCGCGCCAGCTCCAGCGTGAGCGCGTGCGCGAACAGCAGGTCGACCAGGTTTTCGCTGACCATGGTGGCGGTCGCCTGCGGAGCGTTGAGCACAACGTCGACCGCGTCACGCAACTCCTCCCCCAGTGCCTGCGTCACCAAGATCACCGAGGCGCCGGCCTTGCGTGCGTGTGCGACGAGGACGTCGATTTCGTGGAAACGGCGCAGCGGCGCGTATATGAGCACCGTGTCGCCACGGCCGATACTCATCAGCGAATCCGCCATTCTGAAACCGGTCTGCGTGACGGCATGGGCACGTCGCTGGAGTCTTGACAGCGCGAGCGCCTGGTACTCGGCGACCAGGCCGGCCGGGCCGAACCCGTACAGCCACACTTTCTCCGCGCCGTCGAGCAGATCCACCGCCTGCTGCCAGGACCGCTCGTCCAGTTCGTCCGGAACGCGCTCGAGCAACGTCGCCGCGTCGGCGAGCACCTGGTCAAGCACCCGGCCGAGCGCGGTTTCGGAACGAGCGAGCCGCCCCTCCAAGACGCGCACCGGATCCCGTGGATCGGCGATCTCGGCCATCAACACCCTCTTCAACTCGCGCAGCCCCGAGTAGCCGAGCGATCTGGCGGTGCGCACCACGGTCGCATCGCTGGTGCCGGTGGCCGCGGCGATTTCGGAAGTGGACGCGAGCACCGCCTTTTCGGGTTGCTCCAGCAGGTACTCGGCCACGGCGCGTTCCTGCGGCTTGAGTCGTGGCGCGGCGCCCGCGACCCGGTCAGCGAAATCCTCAGTCATCTATGAAATTTCCACTTCATGATTGTGATCAGTATGGAGCTGTGGCTACAGTACGTCCGATCCGAGAGCTGTGGAGGTTGTATGAAGTACAGGTTTGTCGTCGTCGGAGGCGGAGTGTACGGCTGTGCGCTCGCCTGGCACCTGGCACGACGGGGCGAAAAAGTCGTGGTGCTTGAGGCAGCCGAGATCGCTTCCGGTTCGTCCGGCGGAATCGGGCAGCGCGGCGTGCGGGCCAACCGCAGGGCAGCAGCGGAGTTGCCGCTGATGCGGTTGGCCTACCCGCTCTGGGAAAGGCTGGCTGACGACCTCGGCGCCGATATCGGCTACGAGCGGACCGGAGGGCTCAACCTGGTCGAACAGGATGTCACTGGGACCACGGGCGGTCTGGCGAGCCTGCGGGCCCGTACCTGGCACCAGCGTGAACACGGCATCCCCACCGAGGTACTCGACCACGAACAGGTCCGCGAGTACGAACCTGGCGTGGCTGACGCGGTTCGCGCCGCGCTGTGGTGCCCGCTGGACGGTACCGCCGACCACACCGCGACAACCCGGGCTTTTGCCGCTGCTGCCATGGCGGCCGGCGCCGTGATCAGAGAACACACCGAAGTGACGCGGCTGGTCAGGGAGGGCGGACGGGTATCCGCGGTGGAGCTTGCCGACGGCGAGCGGATCGACGTGGGCGAGGCCGTCGTACTACTGAACAACACCGGCGTCGCCGACCTGGCCGCCGGACTCGACGTGCCGCTGCCGTTGTGGTGGCTGGTTCCTCAGGTACTCACCGTGAAGGCGGCCGGGCCGGTGTGCCGGCACCTCATCGGCCACGACCACCGGGTGCTCTCGATGAAACCGCTGGACGGCTCGGTCATGATCTCCGGCGGCTGGCGCGGCCGCTGGAACCCGGACACCCAACGCGGCGAGCCGATTCAGGACAACGTCGACCGCAACATCGCAGAGGCACGGGCCGTGTTCCCCGCGCTTGCCGACACCATCGTGGATCGGGTCGACACCAGCAGTGCCGAAACATGCAGCGTGGACGCACTGCCCATAGTGGACCTACTGCCGACCGCCGGCAACGTCCTCATCGGCACCGGCTGGTCGGGGCACGGCTTCGCGATCGCCCCTGCCGTCGCGACGCTGCTCGCCGACTGGTTGACCGGTCACCCTCGACCGGATGCCCTCCTGCCGTTCAGGTACAGCCGATTCCGCACTCCTGCGGTGCGGTCGAGGAGTCACGATGTTTCCCACTGAGACAGTCGACAACGTCGAAACCCTGCTGTTCGCGGTCGTCGTACTGGGCATCCTGCTGCTCGCCGGCACGCTGATCAGGATCGTCGCCCGGCCAATTCGGCGGCTGTTCCTGCCTGCGGCTCTGATCGGCGGCGCGGTCGGCCTGGCGTTCGGCCCGTATGGCGCCGGACTGTTCCCCGAGTCGCTGATCGAGACCTGGTCCGGCCTGCCGGGCGTACTCGCGACGATCGTGTTCGCGCCAATGCTGATGGGGGTACGGATTCCCAAGGTGCGCGAGACGTACCGGATGATCGTCCCGCAGTTGCTGTTCGGCTACATGGGCGCTTTCCTCATGATCGGGGTGCCACTTGTCGTCTCGGCGCTCGTTCTCATGCCACTGTGGGACGTCGACCGGATGTTCGGCACGCTGGTGGATGTCGGCTGGCCAGGCGGTCACGGCACGGCAGGCGCGATGGCTGAGGTGTACCAGGAGCACGGCTGGAGCGCCGGTGTCTCCCTCGGTCTCACCTCGGCCACGGTCGGGCTGGTCTTCGGCATCACCGTCGGCATGGCGCTGGTGAACTGGGGGGTGAGCCGCGGCCACGTCACCGCATTCGGTCCCGCCTCGGAGACAGCGGATGACAGGAGCAGCGACATCCTGCCGGAGTCGCGGCGCACACCGATCGGGCGCACCGCGTTCAACAAGGACCTGGTCGACTCGCTCACCTTCCACGTGACGTTGGTAGCAGTCGCCGTGCTGATCGGCTGGGTGTTGCAGTACTTCATCGAACTCGTCGTGCCTGGCATGCCGCTGTTCCCGCTCGCCATGATCGGCGGCGGCATCGTGCAAGCCGTGATCGGCCGAACGCCGCTTCGTGGCACCGTGGACGCGGCGAGCCTGCGCACAATCCAGGCGGTAGCGCTGGACCTGCTGATCGTCTCGGCCGTCGCCTCGATCCACCTGCCGCTGGTCATCGACAACGCAGGAGCACTCGCCGTGCTCATGGTGCTGGCAGCGGGGCTGGCGATCGGCTTCTTCTTCCTGGCAGGGCCACGACTGTTCCAGCAGAACTGGTTCGAGCAGGCAATCGTCAACTTCGGCAGCCTCACTGGAGTCTCCTCAGTCGGCCTGATGCTGCTGCGCACGGTCGACCCCGACCTGTCCACGATCACCGGAAAGGCGTATGCGCTGAGCAAGCCATTCCGTAGCCCATTCATCGGGGGCGGGCTGATCACGGCGCTGGTGCCGATCCTGGCCTTCACCCGAGGACCATTGCTCACGGGCGCGATATTCATCGCCCTGTTCCTGATTCTCCTCCTCGCCGCCCGGCTACTCGGCTTCTGGCGCAAACCGGCCAAAGCAGCTCGAGTAGCCAGTTCGGTTTAGCCGGCAACATTCTTCAGCCCACGGCGGGAGCGGTGGCGTTCTGGTTCCACTCGCAACGAACAACGGATCAGACCCCCTTTTTCCGGGTTTCGGAGAGGGGTCTGACCCATGCCCGGCCGATTCCGCGTTTCCGCCCAGACCGGAGTGGTCCACGGAAGAAACGGAACACACTGTTACCTCGCGGTCACGTCCCGGTGCCCGCCTTCGGCTCTCCCCTCCTGAACTGCCCACGTGCGCACACCGCTGGGCGACTCGCGGGACGGAGGCCGACCGCGAAGTCCACAAGGTAAACCTATGTCAGTCGCAGGATTAGGGGGCCTTGTCCTGCGACAAACTGGCTCTTAGCGTCAGGTCATGTGATTCAGCACATCGGCCCCGCCGACCTCGGCGGCCAGCCATCGCTCATATGGTCCGCGATGGACAGACCGGCCATACAGCGCGACCCCACGTCGTCGAGCGCATCTCACCAGGCGCTGTGACTAGGCACAGAACGGCTAGGGAAGAAATGAACGAGACAACCGACTCCACGTCCGCTTCAGTGCCGGAACAGGAACGTATCGAGTCACGTTCCATCGACTGGGTCCCGCTGTCGGAGCGCAGTGGCAAACCTTGGTCACTGGCTTCGTTGTGGTTCATGGCCAATGCGAATGTCACCACGTTGGCCACCGGGATGCTGGGCGCGGCGGTCGGCGCGACGTTCTTGACCTCCGCCCTCGCGATCTTGTCCGGTGTAGCGGTCGGAACGATTTTCACCGCCTTTCACTCCGCCCAGGGGCCGCAACTCGGGTTACCGCAGATGATTCAATCGCGGGCGCAGTTCGGTTATCGAGGCGTCATACTCGTTTGTGCCATCGTGGTCTTCAGCCTCGTGGGCTTCAACATGTTCAATCAGATGCTCGGGGCCGACGTGCTCGCGATGACGACCGGAGTCGAGAACGATTGGATTTGGTACGCGCTACAGAGCGTACTCGCGGTGACGCTCGCGATTTTCGGCTACCATTGGATCCATACGACGCAAAAGTGGCTCATGCTGCTGTTCCTGGTTACGTTCGGCGTATTCAGCGTTATGGCACTTTTCGTGGTTCCCCTTGACTCCGCACAGTACGGATTCGGCGACTTCAGTTGGCCCGCGTTTCTGATCCAGTTCGGAGCGGCAGCAGCCTATGGGCTGGGATGGGCCCCATACGTTTCCGATTATTCGCGTTACCTGCCGCCTCAGACCAGTGCGACCAAAGCCACGGCCTACACATACGGGGGCGTCTTCGTGGGCGGCTCCTGGCTCATGTTGCTTGGCGCCTTCATAGCGGCGGCGCTGACCGGAACGGCGCCTCTTGAAGGCGTGCGTGACTTGGCGAATCAGGTGGTTCCGGGCAGCGGATCGTGGCTCTTGATCGCCGCTCTTCCGGGACTGATCAGCGTGATCACGGTGAACATCTACGCCGCCGCGATGGAGTTGATCACCATAGCCGACTCGATCCGCCCGGTGACTCCCACAAGAGGCATCCGAATACTGGCCTGCGTGGTGGTCGGAGCAGCAGCATTCATCGGGAACATGCTGAGCACCGGATCCTTCCTCGACAGTTTCGGCGCGTTCCTGGTGATCCTGCTCTACATCCTCGTCCCGTGGACGTCTGTCAATCTCGTTGACTACTACTTCGTGCGGCGCGGTACCTACGCGATCCGCGAAATCTTCGACCGCAACGGCATCTATGGCACCTGGGGGACACGGGGACTCATCGCCTACTTCATCGGAATCGTCGCGATGATCCCCTTCGCCATGACGAGTTGGTACACGGGGCCGATCGCCGAGGCGTTGGGAGGCGTGGATCTGGCCCTCTTCGTCGGGCTTGCGGCGTCGGGGGTGAGCTACCTCGTGCTTGCCCGAGGCATCGACCTTGACCATGAGTGGCGGTTGTCCGACGAGCACAGGCGGCTTTACGGAGAGCATGCTGTGGCTTTCGGTGCGCCGCAGGCAGATACCCAGCTCGACGAGGCCAACTTCCGGCCGTGAGTGTCGTGAGTGCCGTCAGTGCCGTCAAAGGCAGCAGGTACGAGATCGGCGGCTGATCCTCGCGAGCACGAATCAGGCCCCCTCTCCGGAGTCCGGAAAGGGGGCCTGACCTGTGAGCCGCCTAGGGGAATCGAACCCCTGACCTGTTCATTACGAGTGAACCGCTCTGGCCGACTGAGCTAAGGCGGCAAGGGCGCGGGCGACCGACCGTAGGCACAGCCACCCTGTCCTTCTGACACAACAGTGTAGCGGGGCGCGTCCAACGTCACCTTCCGCCCCCACCCTCGTTAGGCTGCTATGACCCCGGTCTCACTGTGACCGGCCCCGCTCTCGCCTGGAGGACCCTGCCAATGCGTGGACGTCTACCCCGCACGCTGGCTCTGCCGGTCACGGTCGCCCTGCTCGTCCTGTCCGCCGCGCCCGCACTAGCGCAGGACAGCACCATCCCGACAACGCCCACTCCCGAGCCGGCGAACCCCGGTCAGCCGCCGATCTCGTCGCCGCCGGCGGGACAGCCGCTGGGCAAAGCGGTCGGCGATGCCGGCACCGCGCTCGGCATACTGCGGCTGCTCCCCAACGCGGTACCGACCAGCGCGATCCTGCCCGGCCTCGAGGAGGAACTGCCGAAGCAGTCGGCGTTCGAGGGCGGGCTCGGGCTGTCGAGTGCGCAGGCCAACTCCGAGGCCTACCTGGCCTATGAACGCTCGATCGCACAGTCCTCGCCGTTCGGGGTCTCGGTGGCAGGCAACGCGCCGCAGGCGCCCGGCTCCCTGGTGCAGACCGCACTGCCGGACAACCCGGAGCCGGTCAAGGGCGGGCTCCACGGCCCGGAGAACCCGCTGCTCAACGTCGGCCTGCTGAACGGCACCGCGCATGCGCGCTGGAGCGAGACGCTTGGCCCGTGCGTCGGCACCATCGCGGACTCCACCACCTCGCTCGCGAGCCTTTCACTGCTCAACGTCATCCCGTCGATGCCCGACGCCTCCCAGTTGACCGACGCCGCAGCGCCACTGAAGGAAGGCCTTGAGCAGCTACCCGGACCGCTGGCCAGCCTGGGCGGGCTGCTCGATCCCCCGGGAGAAGAAGCCGACGCGGACGGCACAGGTTCGGTGCTGAGCCTGCCGAACACGATGTCCTCACGGTCCACGGTCCGGCTGGTCGACATGGAGGGCACCGACCGCAAGGCCGTGCAATCGGTCTCCACCATGCAGGCCGCCGACATCAACGTCCTCAAGGGCACACCGCTCGGGCTCAACATCAAGGTGGCGAGCCAGCCGACACTGACCGTGACCTCGACCGGCGACAAGGACACCTCCTCGGTCGAGTACAGCGCCCCGGTGCTGACCGTTGAGCGGGGCGGTGAGGAACTGTTCACCCTCGACGCGGCGAACCCGACCAAGGACGTGCCGATCGGGATCCCGCTGCCCGAACTGGGCAAGGTTCCCGGCTACGAGAACTTCGAGAAGATCCCGGTGATCGGTGGCCTGGTCAAAACGGCCTCCGACGGGATGAAGCCGTTGAACGACGCCGCGAAGGGTTTCGTGCTGGACCTCGGAGTGCTGCGGCTGTCCATCGCCGGGCTGGACGAGAAGGGGATGGACATGACCACCCCCTTCAAGGGTTATCAGCTCGGCGCCTCCGCCCGGATGCTCGACCTGCAGATCCTGCCGACGAAGCTACTCAAGGACTCCCTGCCGGACGACGCCGCGGAGAACCTGCCGTCGTCGCTCGCACAGCTCTCCCTCGGTGAGCAGGTCGCCCGGGCCTACGCCCCCGAGGGCGGTGTGGAATGCGGCACCACGGCTCCGCCTGCGCCGCCCGCAGGCGGCGAGCAGCCGGGGGTTCCGGACAAGCTCGCGCAGACCAGCGCCGCCTACTCCTCGGTGCCGATGTTCTGGACCGGAACCGCGATGCTGCTCGCCGGTGTCGTGCTGGTGGCCGCACTTCCCGGTCGCCGCAGGGCTGGCACGGTCGCCGAGGCGACCCCGGCCAAGCCCTCACCCCACCCCCGCGACTGACCCGTGACGGCGGCACTTTCCCGGGAAAGTGCCGCCACACGGTGCGGTGGTGAGGCGCCGCGCTCAGCCCTGACGCAGGGTGGTCACCATCGCTTCGACCGCGATTCGGGGCTTGACGTTCAGGCCGATGGCCTCCCGGCACTCCAGGACCGCCTCCAGCCTGCGCAGGGTGGACTCCGCCGACCATTCCGCAGCGGCCTTCGCGCTCTGCTCGGCGTGATCGGGGTGGATGAGCCTGGCACCGGAGCGACTGCTGGTCACCAGCACATCCCGGTAAAAGGCGGCCAGATCCACCAGCGCGAGATCCAGAGTGTCGCGCTGGGTCCGGGTGGCCCTGGACTTCTGCTTCTTCTCCAGCTGTCGCACGGCGGCATCCGCGGACCGCTTCGCGGACGCGACGCCCTTGCCGGTTCCGCCCGAACCCATCGCCGTGCGAACCGCTTCCTGCTCGTTCTCGTCGCGGGCCTTGCTCTCCTCGGAAGCGTCCACCTCCGCCGTCTTGATCAGCTCGTCCGCACTGGCGAACACGTCCGAGGGCCTGCGCAGGCCGAGCGGAATCCGTAGTACC
Organism: Amycolatopsis palatopharyngis; assembly: GCF_003385185.1. Classification (GTDB taxonomy): domain Bacteria; phylum Actinomycetota; class Actinomycetes; order Mycobacteriales; family Pseudonocardiaceae; genus Amycolatopsis; species Amycolatopsis palatopharyngis. The sequence continues at coordinate 12,754 of NZ_PQHZ01000049.1, forward strand.
GCGGCACGGCGCAGGCGCGCGTTCTCGTCGGTCGCCAGTCGCCGCGCCCGCCCCACATGCCCGCCACATACCGACGCCGCCCATTCGGCGCGGTCGGCCGGAACGCCGTCACGTTCGGCGAGTACCCGCGCGATCGCATCTGGCGGCGGAGTCCGTAGCGTCACCAGCCTGCAGCGCGAGCGGATCGTCACCGAGACGTCCTCAGGGTGGTCCGACGGCGCACAGAGCAGGAAGACCGTCCGTGCCGGAGGTTCCTCCACCGCCTTGAGCAGCGCGTTCGCGGCCCCCTCGGTCAGCCGGTCGGCATCTTCGATGATCACGACCTGCCAGCGGCCTGTACTCGGCCTGCGAGCGGCGGACTGTACGAGCGAACGCATCTCGGCGACCGAGATCGACAACCCCTCCGGAACCACGAGGCGTACGTCCGCATGCGTTCCCGACAACGCGGTACGACACCCTGGACACTGCCCGCAGCCCGTACCGATCATGCACTGCAGCGCCGCGGCGAAGGTCCGGGCCGCGACCGAGCGGCCCGATCCCGGCGGCCCGGTGAGCAACCACGCATGGGTCATCGCGCCTGCCTCGACGGTGTCACCCGCGACCAGGCTCGCCGCCGATTCCGCCGCCGCCGACAGGACCTCGATCGCGGGCTCCTGTCCGACCAGTTGCGACCACACAGGTGCCGTCATCGCGCCTCCGACTTCGTCTCGGTCGATGTCTCCCCGTCCTGCTGGGCCGACCCGCCCTCGGACGCCGGCGCCAGTCCCGTGATCCTGCCGACGAGTACGGCCTGCACCGCGGTCCGGACTCGTTCCGACACCTCGTCGACAGTGCCTTCAGCATCCACGACCACATATCGGCCGGGGTCGGCCGCCGCCATCTCGGCGAGCACGTGCTGCACCTGCCACTGGTTGCCACCGGGTATCGGCTGATCCGGCACACCGTTGCCCGAGTCGGCGTCGAGCAGCACGGTCACGTCCGGGCGCAACCGGTTCGTCGCCCAGTCCGCGAGCCCTTCGAGCTCCTCGGCGTCCAGGCCAGCCACGGCGGACAGATGTGCGAGCGGAGAGTCCACGAAACGTTCCATGACGACGACGGAGCCGGCGTCCAGCGCGGGGCGCACATCGCGTTCCACAATATCCGCGCGCACAGCGGCCGCGGCCAGTGCCTGCGCCCGTGCGCCGGACAGCGAGGCACCGGAGACCAGTGCGGCAAGTCGTTTGTCGTCCAGGGCGGGATCGGCCGCCAGCACCACCCGGCGCGAGCCCTTGGAGAGCCAGTCGGCCAGTCGCGTTGCGTGCTCCGCGGTGTCGGTGGTCGTGGCTCCCTCGACCGCGATCAGCAGGCCGTTCACCCTGCGCGGGCGCCTCCGCAGGGCATTGCGCAGATCGGCCATGATCGGCTCGGTGCGCCTCGAGTCCATCTGCCGATAGGCGATGACGCCAACCAGGGCGGCCAGCAGGCCGGCCACGAGCAGTACCGGCCTGGTTCCGTCGATGATGATCGAGTTGCCCCACACCGGTACCCGGCGCGGCCGCACCAGCCCGATCAGCAACGGCACGGTAGCGGTCGTCCCGAAGATGATGATCTTCATCAACGACTGGTAGATCGCGTTGATCCGCCCTCGGATCGAGTCATCGACCTGGGACCCGATGATCGTCACCCCGGTGAGGAAGGCGCCGCCCGCACAGGCGCCGACGACCGACACCGCGATCAGTGCGATGGCCAGATGCGGCGCGAGCGCGACGATGATCAGTGCCAGCCCGGCGAGCACGATTCCGATACCGAACAACCGGTCGTGCGGCAGCCTGCGGGCCAGCTTGGGCGCTCCGGCCAGTCCCACCGCGGCACCGAGGAACACCGCCACGAACAACAGTCCGAAAGCGGCGTCGCCACCGCCCAGGCTCGACGAGTACGGCTTGGCCGAGCCGATGACCGCACCCCCCGCGGCGAACGCGCCAACCATGCCGATCAGCAGACCGCGGATCAACGGGGTCGTCCGGATGAAGCGTGCCCCGTCGCGCATCATGCTCACGAACCCAGGCGACTTGTCCTCATCGTCCTCGGCAGGCTTTTTCGGCTCAGGTGCCGCGGCGGGCACGGAGTGCACGCCACGCAGCGACAGTTCGGGAATCCGCGAGATCAGCAGTGCGCTGGCCAGGTAGAGCAGGCCGTTGAGGACCACGACGATCTTCGCGATGCCGAATTCGCCGAGCAGATCCGGCGGCAGGTTCAGGGTGGTCTGAATACCGGTGAGGACCGAGTAGAGCCCCGCGCCGGTGACCACCGCGAGGCCGTAGGTCATCACCATGCCGAGCTGGTTCGCCGTCTCCACCTGATCCGGGCGCCGCAGCAGGTTGGGCACCGCGGCGTCCTTCGACGGGATCCACATCATCGCGGCCGAACCGACCAGGAAGTTGCCGATGAACAACCACAACGGAGTGCCGACGAACGCGATGGACAGCAGCAGCCCGCAGCGCAACAGGTCGGCTGTGATCATCACCTTGCGCCGGTCCAGCCGGTCGGCGAGCAGTCCGCCGAGTGGGGCGAAGAGCAGGCCGGGAAGCAGGTTGGTGAGCACGACACCGGCGAACGCGAAGTTCTGTGCCATGTAGTTCTCGGTGAACTTTGTGACCAGTCCGGTCAGTGCCAGCAACGACAACCAGTCGGCGACACTGCACAGGTACGTGACGCCCCAGAGTCTGCGGAACGGCCGGATCGCAAGGACGCGCCGCACCCTGTGCACCGTGGACGTTTCCGATCCACCCGGCGCCCCGGATCCCGCGCTGCCGGAACCGCCAGCAGCCCCGACCGCGCCCATGGCGTCGTCCGCTCGACTTCCCTCGCTGATGCGCCCACCCCACAAAATCCGCACCCGTCGGTTCACCCGTCGGTGCGATCAGGGTATCCCGCTCTTTCACTCGAACAGCCGCAGGGCTCGGCCGTTGTATCGAATTCGGCAAACCTCCAGTGCACGTCACAAGTTCGGAGTTACCAGGCGGAGATACGTCGTTGCTGACCGTCAGGAACTAATCGAAGACTCCTGAAACGCTGCTGAACAAACTGGAGATCAGCTGAATTACCAAAATGCCGAACACCACAAGCAGAATGATCGCCAGCGCCACTCCGGCGGACCCGCTCGACGGCCTGCGCACGACCGGATCGGCCGACGCGGCTCGTTCAGCCGGCGGCCTGCCCTGTCTTGGCAGCAGTGCCTGACGCATCCGGTTGGGTTGTCCGGCTCCGCCCCGCTGCTGTTGTTGCAGCATGCCGAGCGGCGGCTGGGCCGCGGGTGCGCGCTGCGCGGCACCCGGACGTGCGCCTGTGGCGCCGGTGGGCACATCCTGTTCCTGGCTGAGAGCGGCGTCGACCATCCCCCGTACGACCTCGGGATCCGGTTCCACCGGCTCGGCGATCTCCACCTCGACGAAATCGTCCGGGGTGTAGTCGCGGATACCGGAACCGCTGCTGACTCCGGTGACCAGCCCGGCGAGCGGGTCGGGAAACGTGGGCGGCGGCGGTGGTGCCTGCGTACCGTCCGGACCGATCCGGCCGTGCGTTGCCACCGTCACCACTCCCTGTCACCACCTGCCCGGGCACTACCTGCTGTCTCCAGGGTAGTGGGCAACTCGGGGTCGTGCGGCCGGTCCGAGGGACGAACCAGGGCCGGTTTCGCGCTACGACCGCGCGTCCGTGCCTCTCGATCCGTAATGCCGCACCATCTGGATGATCCACTGCTCGGCCCTGGCGCGAGTAGCGGGCGCGAACCAGAACACCCAGTGGCCACTGGGGTCGATCGCCGTCGCAAGCAGGTAGCGGCCCAGGTCGTTGTCCAGTAGCCCCATCGAACCGTGTGGGTGCTCGGCGACGATCGTGTCCCGCACGGTCAGATCCACCAGCACCGTGCCGAGCCGGGGACGGTGTGCCGCCTCCCTGACCGAATCGAGCAGCGGGCCGTGGCGCCCCGGAATGACCCCGCGCTCGTCCGCATGGATCTCGATGACCTCACCGGGCCCGCCCGGCGGATCCGGCAGGTCGTCGAGTGCCCACTCGGCGAGGCCGGGCAGCGCACCCGCCCGTAGCGTGGCCTGCTCGCCGGACACGGTCAGTACGGCCGCGTTGTCCTCGTCGCCGAAGAAGCGGACCTCCAGCGGGTCCGCACGATCGGCGAAGACTCCGGTGACGACCCCGCGGATGAAGCCCCCGCGGAACGCGCGATACAGCCCGACCGCCTCCGGAGCCACGCTGCCGTCCTCGGCGACCAGCCCGAGTGCCGCCATACCGGCCACGAACCGCGTGTAGGCCTCCGCCTCGGCCACCAGGTCACCGCCATCAGGTGGCGGCCGCTCACCGAAGACCGCGGGCAGGCAGAAATGCGGATCCAGGTACTCCATCGGCGACGGCCGACGCGGCACGACCTGACTCAGCGGCGCGATGATCTCGTCGACGAGTTCGAAAACGGTCTGCGTTGAGTTGCTCACCCGCCCAGTGAACAACGAGGCACCGACAGTTTTGCTCGAACAGTCGTTCGAGCAGCACCGATCGTGCTTTGTTCAGCTGGCCGGGTGGCACACCGCGTCTTGCTCGACCCGCACGGTCAGGACTTGGACTTGGCCGGCGTCTTCTTGCGTGCGGGAGCCTTCTTCTTCGGGGCGGGCCCCTTGGCCCGCTTCTCCGCGAGCAGCTCGGCGGCCCGCTCGTCGTCGAGCTCCTCCACGCTGTCGGACTTGCGCAGTGAGGCGTTGTACTCGCCGTCGGTGACGTACGGACCGAACCGGCCGTCCTTGACGATCATCGCCTTGCCCGACACCGGGTCGTTGCCGAGTTCCTTCAGCGGCGGCTTGGCCGCCGCCTGCCTGCCGCGGCGTTTCGGCTCGGCGTAGATCTTCAGCGCCTCGTCGAGCGTGATGTCGAAGATCTGGTCCTCGGTCGCCAGCGACCGCGAGTCGGTGCCCTTCTTCAGGTACGGGCCGTACCTGCCGTTCTGCGCGGTGATCTCGTCCCCGGACTCGGGATCCTTACCGACGACCCGCGGCAGGGAGAGCAGCTTGAGGGCGTCGTCGATGGTGATGTCGGCGATGGACATCGACTTGAACAGCGAACCGGTTCTCGGCTTGACCTTCTTCGCCTTGCTGGACTTCTTGGCCGGGGCCTCGGCCTCCTCCGAGTCGGCCGCGGGCTCGGGCAGCACCTCGGTGACGTAGGGCCCGAACCGGCCCTCCTTCGCCACGATCTCGTGCCCGGTCTCCGGGTCCGTGCCCAGTACGCGCCCCTCCTGCGGGGTCGCGAAGAGCTTCTCCGCGATCTCGATCGTGAGCTCGTCCGGCGGCAACTCGTCCGACAGGTTCGCCCGCTGCGACTTCCCGTCGACCTCCCGCTCCAGGTACGGGCCGTAACGCCCCACCCGCACGACGACCGTATGACCGTCGGCGTCGGTGAACAGCGGGATCGAGTTGATCTCCCTGGCGTCGATGTCCTCGACACCGGTGCCGACCAGCTTCTTGAGCCCGCCGAGCCTGCCGACCGATCCGTCGGCGCCGAGATCGCCACCGAAATAGAACCTGGTCAGCCATTGGGTCCGCTGCTCCTCGCCCGCGGCGATCCGGTCGAGCTCGTCCTCCATGGCTGCGGTGAAGTCGTAGTCGACCAGGCGCTCGAAATGCCGCTCCAGCAGCCCGACCACCGAGAAGGCAACCCAGGAAGGCACCAGCGCGGAGCCCTTCTTCCACACGTAGCCGCGGTCCTGGATCGTCTTGATGATCGAGGAGTAGGTTGACGGCCTGCCGATCCCGAGCTCCTCCAGCTTGCTGACCAGGCTCGGCTCGCTGTAGCGCGCGGGCGGCGAGGTGGAGTGGCCGTCCGGGGCCAACTCGGTCGCCGCGACCTCCTGGTCGCGCTGCAGCCTTGGCAGCCTGCTCTGCTTGTCGTCCGCCTCGCCACCAGCCTCGGTGTCCACCGACTCGACGTAGGCCTTGAGGAACCCGGCGAAGGTGATCGTGCGACCGGACGCGGCGAAGGTGCATTCCTCGCCGCTGGTGGCCGTTCCGGTGATACGCACGGACATCGTCGTGCCCTTGGCGTCGGCCATCTGGGAGGCGATGGTGCGCTGCCAGATCAGTTCGTACAGGCGGAACTCGTCGGTCTCCAGCTCACCCGCCACCTGGCCGGGGGTCCGGAAGACCTCACCAGCGGGGCGAATCGCCTCGTGTGCCTCCTGCGCGTTCTTCACCTTGCGGGTGTACTGGCGCGGCTTGTCCGAGACGTACTCGGAGCCGTACAACTCCGTCGCCTGGTTGCGCGACGCCGTGATCGCCGTCGCCGACAGCGTCGTGGAGTCGGTACGCATATAGGTGATGTAACCGTTCTCGTACAGCCGCTGCGCGATGCGCATCGTGCGCTCGGAGGTGAACCGCAGTTTGCGGCCAGCCTCCTGCTGCAGCGTGGACGTCATGAACGGGGCGTACGGCTTCCGGGTGTACGGCTTCTCCTCGACGCTGCTGACCGTGAAGTCGCGGTCCTGCAGCGCCTGCGCCAGCTGCGTGGCGTCGGCCTCGCCCAGGATGCGGACGTCCTTGGCGGAGGAGGCCTCCTTCAGCTGACCGTCCGAACCGAAGTCGCGGCCCGTCGCGAGGCGGGTGCCGTCCACGGCGACCAGCCTGGCCGGGAAGTTCTTCGGCGTCGCGGGGTCGTCCGAGACGGTGGCCGCCCCGGTCTGCATCGTCGCCGCGATGTCCCAGTAGGAGGCCGAGGTGAACTTCATGCGCTCGCGCTCACGCTGCACCACGATCCGGGTCGCTACCGACTGCACCCGGCCCGCCGAGAGCTTCGGCATGACCTTCTTCCACAGGACGGGCGAGACCTCGTAACCGTAGAGACGGTCCAGGATGCGCCGGGTCTCCTGGGCGTCGACCAGGTCCCCGTCGAGCTCACGGGTGCTGTCCGCCGCCGCCTGGATGGCCTGCTCGGTGACCTCGTGGAAGACCATGCGGCGCACCGGCACCTTGGGCTTGAGCGCCTCGAGCAGGTGCCAGGCGATCGCCTCGCCCTCGCGGTCGGGGTCAGTCGCGAGGTAGAGCTCGTCGACGTCCTTGAGCAGGCTCTTCAGCTCGGTGACCGTGGACTTCTTGTCCGGGGAGACCACATAGAGCGCCTCGAACCCGTTGTCCACGTCCACCCCGAGCCGGGCCCAGGGCTGCCCCTTGTACTTGGCGGGCACGTCGGCCGCACCTCGGGGAAGATCACGGATGTGCCCACGGGAGGACTCGACCACGTAGTCGCTGCCCAGGTAGGGGGCGATCTTGCGGGCCTTGGTGGGCGACTCGACGATCACCAGCCGCCGGCGCCGCGCACCGTTCGACCCGGCGTCGGCCTTGCCTGCCTTCGAGGCGCCGCCCGCCGCAGTCTTCTTCGTCCGTGCCGTTCCAGCCACGCTGTCCCGCTCTCCGCTCTTTCCGCCACCCGTACCGGCGACCTTTCAACCAGTCAGTGTGCACTCCAAAGCCAGGTCGTGTGCGTCGAGGTGACGCAACACGCCGTCAGCCGTGTGTGAGACGCATCGGATCTGACACCGGCCGCGTTTCCTTTCCACACCTAGCACGTGATGCAGCCCTCGTGCCCGGCCGGGGTTGCAGAGTAACGGGCCGCATACCCTCCGTTTGCAGGTGGCGACCGCACACGGTTACCTATTTACTGACCCGAACTGCCGAGTGAAAGGACCTCACGATGTTCCGACGGCTGCCCGGCGCACTCGCCGCCGCACTGCTCGCCACGGTAGCGACCGTGTCGTCGGTCACCCCAACCGCCGCGGCCGCCGAGCGCACACAGCTCGACTTCTCGGGCATCGTCGCGTTGTCCAATTGCTCGGGCTCGATCGTAGCCACGCCCGGCGCGGACAGCGGGGATCCCGCGCTGGTGTTGTCCAACGGCCACTGCCTCGAGGACGGCTTCCCCGCCCCCGGCGAGGTGATCGTGAACCAGCCGTCGACCCGCTCGTTCACCGTGCTCTCCCCGGACGGGGAGTCGGAGCTCGGAACGGTGTCGGCGACCAAGCTCGTCTACGCGACGATGACCGGGACGGACGTCTCCCTCTACCAGCTGGACCGAAGCTACGCGCAGGTCAAGGAGGCCTACGGGGTCAGCGCCCGCACCCTGGCCGACGATCGGACGAGCGCCGGGAGCGAGATCGACATCCTGTCCGGATACTGGAAGCGCTCGTACTCGTGCTCCGTCGACGGCTTCGTGCACGAACTACGTGAGGCCGACTGGGTCTGGCGTGACTCCATCCGCTATACGGAGGACTGCAAGACCATCGGCGGCACCTCCGGCTCACCGATCATCGACAGGGCTACCGGGGATGTCGTCGGAGTGAACAACACGGGCAACACCTCCGGCGAGGAGTGCACCATGAACAACCCGTGTGAGGTGGACGAGAACGGCGAGGTGACGGTGCGCATGGGCATCAACTACGGCCAGCAGACGCACCACATCGACGAGTGCCTTGTACAGGGCAGCGAGCTCGACCTAGGTCTGCTCGACTGCGAGCTTCCGAAGCCCGCGGCAGCAGGCGCCCTAGCCGGCAGCGCGTAGGGGACCGCCTGGCCAGGCCGGTTCCGCGCCCTGCGGGCTCGGGCCGACCAGCTCCCGGAGGCTGGCCAGCCTCCGGCTGCCCCGCAGCCGGAGAACGGGACAGTCCGAACCGGCGCCGAACCGCCTGCACGGAAGGCCGAGCGCGGACAGTTCACCGACCAGCGGCTCGTGGGTGCGCGGGGCGTTCGGATCGAGGGCGAACTCGTACCCGCCCTCGACCGGCCGCCCCGCCACCAGCGCCCACAGGCGCAGCGCGGGCCCGTCCAGGACGAACCCGCCCGGCACGGTTTTCTCTCCATCTCCCGCCTGGTTCCAGGTGTCCGCCAGCGGCAGGAGATCGGTCCGGAATGCCGTGCGCACGAGCGGCTCGTCCCGCTCCGAGCGCACCACCTGGGCGGCCGCGCCGCGCACGGCGCACTCCCCGACCAGTGCTCGTGCGCGCCAGTCCTCCTCCAGGGGCACCGACAACCGTGCCGCCGTACGGGCGAAACGGGCAAGCTTCCCGTGGGCGCACAGCACCCCGGCGAGGTCCAGCAGGGTGGGCCCGCGCGCCTCGGCCGAGTAGAACGACATCTGGTCCACGACAACAAAGGGTAGAACAGGCGTTCGATTCTGACCAGGGTCCGCTCTACGTCAGGTAGCGCACCGGAAACGCTCGGTCAGTATCCGAGCCGCGGCTCGGGACCCTGCTCGGTCAGATCCCGGCAGGCCTGAGCACGGTCGCGCGCGGTGGCGAGTTCGGGCGCCGACTCGAACCCGGCCAGTAGATTGATCTTGCCGATCTCGTCGAGCGGGCCACCTGCCGCACTGATCGCCTGACGGCTCGCCGCCGGATCCTGTGCGGCGGCGTCCAGCGTCTTCTTGACCTCCGCCGCCCGATCCCGGATGGCCGTGTAGTCCGCGATGGCCTCCGCGCGAACCTGCTCGCCCACCTGAACCGGGGCGGCGCCGAGTTCACGCAGTTTGCCCACCGTGCGGTCCAGGCCGCTGATCATCGTGGCCAGCAGTTCGCTGGAAGTACGGGTGGCCCGCTGAGTGGTGCTCGGATCGATCATCGGAATGGTCGACATCGATCGCACGAGCTCACCCACCGCGAGGCAGTACCCGTCGGCCCAGCGGGTGGTCGCGTCCTCGCGCTGCACCTCGGCCGAGGTCAGTCCGGGCCCGTCTGGCCGCTCCAGCGGTTGAGCGTTCTGCGGTTGCCGCTCACCGCAGCCCACCACGGCGACACAGACACCGACAGCTACTGCGGCGAGAAGGGTCTTACGCGGCCGCACGCCCACACCTCCTGACAACACTCGGCGCAACCGGCACCGGCGACCTACCGAGTACGGCCTGGACGTCTCCTGGGCCCGCCGACCGGAGGCGGCAGGTGGTCCAGCCGCTTCGACGGTACCGACCGTCAGTGCCTTTGCAAGTCGCCACCAACCGGCGTGCGGTGAACGGTGGACTTCGGACATGCCACGGGCCCGGGACGGAACCGCCCGCCCCGGGCCCGCGACCGTTCACCGTGCGCCACTACCAATTCGTGGCGCACGGCAGGCGATCTACGCCTTGTTGACCGCTTCGGCGGGCGTGTCCGCGATGGCGGTGCCGCGCCGCTTGGAGATGACGATCGCCGCGACGATGATGGCCACCGACACCAGCGCGATGGTGAGCCGCACGGCCAGCGATGCGTCCGGGCCGACGGTGAACTGCACGACCGCGGGAGCGATCAGCAGCGACACCAGGTTCATCACCTTGATCAACGGGTTGATCGCGGGGCCGGCGGTGTCCTTGAACGGGTCACCGACGGTGTCACCGATCACCGTGGCCGAGTGGGCGTCGGAGCCCTTACCGCCGTGGTGGCCGTCCTCGACCAGCTTCTTCGCGTTGTCCCATGCGCCACCGGAGTTGGCGAGGAACACCGCCATCAGGGTGCCGGTCGCGATCGCACCTGCGAGGTAGCCAGCGAGCGCACCGGTACCGAGACCGAAGCCGACGGCGATCGGTGCGAACACCGCGAGCAGACCCGGCGTGGCCAGCTCCCGCAGCGAGTCACGGGTGACGATGTCCACGACCCTGCCGTACTCGGGGCGGGTGGTGCCCTCCATGATTCCCGGAATGTCGCGGAACTGGCGACGCACCTCGTACACGACAGCGCCTGCCGCACGGGAGACCGCGTTGACCGCGAGGCCGGAGAACATGAAGACCACGGCCGCGCCGACCAGCACACCAACCAGTGTGTTGGGGCTGATGATGGCGTTCAGGAACGAGTCAGGCGCATCTCCGAGGGAGGAACCGACCGAGGCCAGTGCGTCCTTGATGGCGTCCGAGTAGGAGCCGAACAACGCGGTCGCCGCGAGCACGGCGGTGGAGATCGCGATGCCCTTGGTGATGGCCTTGGTCGTGTTGCCCACCGCGTCCAGCTCGGTGAGGGTCTGTACACCCTCACCCTCCTTCAGGTCACCGGACATCTCGGCGATGCCCTGTGCGTTGTCCGCGACCGGACCGAAGGTGTCCATGGCCACGATCACGCCGACCGTGGTCAGCAGACCGGTACCGGCGAGCGCCACCGCGAACAGGGCGACACCGCCGCCCAGCAGGTAGGCGCCGAACACCGCACTGCCGATCACCAGTGCCGTGTACACCGCGGACTCGAACCCGACCGAGATACCGGAGAGGATGACCGTCGCGGCACCGGTCTCCGAGGTCTTGCCGACATCCTTCACCGGCTTGTGCTCGGTACCGGTGTAGTAGCCGGTCAGCTTGAGGATCACGGCTGCCAGTGCGATACCGATGATCACCGAAACGGTCGCGACGACGGCCGGATTGCCGTCGTTGCCGTCGAAGGAGTCCGGCAGGAAGACGAACGCCGCGATGGCGGACAGCACGGCCGAGATGACCGCGGAGATGTAGAACGACCGGTTGATGGTGGTCAGGCCACTCTCTCCGGGACGCGCCTTGGTGATGTACACACCGATCACCGCGGTGATCACCCCGATGGCCGGAATGATCAGCGGGAAGACGAGACCGTGACCGGTGGCGCCGAACGCCGCGCTGCCCAGGATCAGGGCCGCGACCAGGGTCACCGCGTAGGACTCGAACAGGTCCGCCGCCATACCGGCACAGTCACCGACGTTGTCGCCCACGTTGTCGGCGATGGTCGCCGCGTTACGCGGGTCGTCCTCGGGGATGTTCTGCTCGACCTTGCCGACGAGGTCGGCGCCGACGTCCGCGGCCTTGGTGAAGATTCCGCCACCGACACGCATGAACATCGCGATCAGTGCGGCACCGAAGCCGAAGCCCTCGAGCACCTTGGGCGCCTGGCCCGCGTAGACCAGCACCACGACCGCGGCACCGAACAGGCCGAGCCCGACGGTGAACATGCCGACCGCCCCGCCGGTGCGGAACGCGATACGCATGGCCTTCTCGCGGCCACCCGAGTCCTCCCGCGCCGCCGCGGCGACCCGCAGGTTCGCCCTGGTTGCCAGCCACATGCCCACGTAGCCGATCGCGAACGAGAACACCGCGCCGACGAGGAAGAACAGCGAGCGGCCGATTTTCTCGTTCCAGTCCTCCGCTGGAAGGGCGAACAGCAGGACGAACACGACCGCACCGAAGATGAGCAGTGTTTTCCGCTGTCGGTTGAGATAGGCGGTAGCGCCCTCCTGCACGGCCTTGGCGATCTCCTGCATCTTCGGAGTGCCCTGGCCCGCGGCCAGGACCTCCTTGAGCAGTACGTAGCCGATGACCAGTGCGGCAAGGGCGACCACGGCGATCACGGCCACGATGCCGTAATCACCTCCGGAGAGCTCGGCTGAGCCCGCCGCGAGGAAGTGCCGGGACATTCGTCCTCCTGGAAACGTCGCCTGTCGTCAGCGACGGGGCGGCCGTAGGAACGACTGCGCCGACGCTGGCATGGGATCTACACCACAGAAGGTGTGGTTGGCCGGAGTGTATTGGTACAGGTATCCGCCCCGGCAAGGCGTCCCCGATCAAGCACGGAACGTAACGGCGTGAATTCGCTCACGCCCACTGGCGTAACCCGCCACAAACGCGGAGGAAGAGCATGCGAACGCATGTGCGAAGCTGGAGTTCGTGAGTGCCGTGGGAAACGAGGAGCGTGCGCGGCGCCTGCTGGGCAGGGTCACGGCCGGGATCCCGGCCGACCGCAACCCGATCACCCATGTCGCCGAACTGCCCGAGCGTGCGCCAGGTTTCGCCGAATGGCCGGACTGGGCGCCGCGTCCCGTTGTGGACGCCATCATGGCCGCAGGCGTTGCCCGCCCGTGGACACATCAGGTCGAGGCCGCCGCACACGCTTGGTCCGGCCGGCATGTGGTGATCGCGACGGGAACCTCGTCCGGCAAATCGCTGGCATACCAGCTTCCTGTGTTGGCGACGCTGAACACGGACGACAGGGCGACGGCGTTGTACCTGTCCCCCACGAAGGCCCTCGGGGCCGACCAGCTGCGCTCGGTGTCCGATGTGGACCTCGGAGGGATCAGGGCCGCCTCGTACGACGGCGACACGCCGATGAACGAGCGGGACTGGGTCAAGGCGCACGCCAGATGGATCTTCACCAATCCCGACATGCTGCACAGGGGGATGCTCTCCGGGCACGCCCGATGGGCACGCTTCTTTCGTAAGCTCTCCTATGTCGTGGTGGACGAGTGCCATGGCTACCGCGGCGTCTTCGGTTCCCACGTCGCCCTGTTGCTACGCAGGCTGCGCCGGGTCGCGAGGCACTATGGCGCGGATCCGGTTTTCGTGCTCGCCTCGGCCACGACCGCGGAGCCTGCCGAGTTCGCCGGCCGACTGTCCGGAATGGACTGTGTTCCGGTCGTCGAGGACGCCTCACCCCGGGGAGCCCGCACCGTCGCACTGTGGGAACCGCCGCTGCTCGAGGAGTTCGCCGGAGAGAACGGCGCTCCCGTAAGGCGGTCCGCGGGCGCGGAGACGGCGCGCATTCTCGCCGAACTGGTCATCGAAGGTGCCCGCTCGCTGGCCTTCATCCGCTCCCGCCGAGGTGCCGAGCTGACGGCACTGAGCGCCCGCCGCATCCTCGGCGAGGTGGACCCGGAGTTGGTGGAGAAGGTCGCGGCCTACCGCGCCGGTTTCCTTCCCGAAGAACGGCGTGCGCTCGAAGCCGCCCTGCTCTCCGGCGAACTGCTCGGTGTCGCGACCACCAACGCACTCGAACTCGGCGTCGACATCGCCGGACTGGATGCCGTGGTGCTCGCGGGCTACCCCGGGACGCTGGCTTCGTTCTGGCAGCAGGCGGGCCGCGCGGGCCGAGCGGGCGACGACGCACTCGTCCTGTTCGTCGCGCGTGACGATCCACTGGACACCTACCTGGTGCACCATCCCGCCGCGATCCTGGAACGGCCGGTGGAAACCGCCGTCCTCGATCCGGGAAATCCGTACGTACTCGCGCCACAACTCGCCTGCGCTGCCGCGGAACTGCCGATCACCGCGGGTGAACTGGACGACTTCGGTGGCCAGGCCGCCCGCGAGGTACTCGAATCGCTGGTGGCGGACCGAGTACTACGGCGCAGGCCGAGTGGCTGGTACTGGACCTCCCGGGAGCGACCGCACCACGAGGTGGACATTCGTGGTTCCGGCGGTGAGCAGATCGCCGTGGTGGAGGCCGAAACGGCGCGCATGCTGGGCACTGTGGACCCGGGCTCGGCCTGCGGCACGGTGCACCCTGGTGCGGTCTACCTCCACCAGGGAGCGTCCTACGTGGTGGACGACCTCGATCTCGAACAGGGGCTCGCACTCGTCCACACCGAGGACCCTGACTGGAACACCTCGGCGCGCGAGATCGTGGACATCAGCGTTCTGAACACCGAACACAAACAGACCTACGACGGCGTGACCGTCTGTCTCGGCGAGGTCGCCGTGACCTCACAGGTCGTGGGCTACCTCCGCCGCAGACCGTCCGGTGAGGTCATCGACCACGTTCCGCTGGACCTGCCCGAGCAGGTTCTGCGAACACGCGCCGTCTGGTACACGATCGGCGGCGATCTGCTCCGGGGTGAATCCAGCGCTGACAGTGACGAGGAAGGTGCGAGGGCACCGGGGGGCGCCGGATTGAGTCCGGCGCGCGTCCCCGGTGCCCTGCACGCCGCCGAGCACGCGGCGATCGGCCTGCTACCGCTGTTCGCTACGTGCGACCGATGGGATATCGGCGGGGTCTCTACCGCGCTGCACGAAGACACCGGGGAGGCGACGGTGTTCGTGCACGATGGCCATCCCGGCGGTGCGGGATTTGCCGATCGCGGTTTTGCCGCGTTGGTCCCATGGCTGGCCGCTACGCGGGAGGCGATCGTCTCCTGCGAGTGCCCGGCGGGATGCCCGTCCTGCGTTCAGTCGCCGAAATGCGGGAACGGCAACGAACCGCTGGACAAGGCAGGGGCGGTGGTCGTATTGGACACCGTGCTGGGGGCTGTGCGTCTCACGGGGCCCGGCACGACCACGGGGTAGTTCAGGCTGCGGACCGGTGCACGGTCAGCAGCCGGGCCTTGGTGCTAACCGGGGCGGCGACGGCCTCCTCCGGCTCAGGTCCGGTAAGCGCGTCCACCAGCACGGCGTGCACGGTGTCCGCCTCGGGCAGTTGCCAGCCCCAGACCTCGGGCTTGACTCGCCAGTGCACGACCCCGTGCTGGAACGGCGTCGGGGGCAGCGGCACCCAGCTCCCTTCACCGTGGCAGCGCACGTTGGCGCGCTCGATGAGTTCGGCGGGCAGCCGATCGGCGACGGTGGTGAGGAACAGCCACCGCCCGTTCGGCATCGCGACGATGGGGGCGGGCTGGCCCGTGGCCCGCAGCAGGCGTGCCGCGCGGCGACCGAGGTCGTCGTCGACCTCCACCGCGTCGAGCACCCGCCCGGTGGCCACCAGGAGGCTGTGCGGGTTCCCGGTGAACCACTCGGCGACCTGCTGGGGGTGTGCACCCAGGCGGTCCTGCCAGTCCTCGTGCTCGGGCACCGGCACGGTCCAGCCCGTGGTGTCGTCCGCCGAAGCGGCCGTGTCCGGGTACGTACCCGGTAACACGGGCCAGCCGCGCCAGGCGAGGCCGATGGCTTCGGCGCGCAGCTCGATCTTGAAAGCGCCGCGCCAGCCGCTCGACCAGTCAGTGTCCAACATGTCTTTCTCTGCCTCCTCGTACTCTGTGGTACTCGGTCGCCGTCCTGCGTCATGCGGTGGCGACACGAATGACTAAACGGCAACTTGCAGATCGGGGGAACCTCCCCCTCGACAACCGGGCGTTCGGAGACGGTGAGCGAACTCACGGCCAACCGTCGCGCCGAACACCCCCCTGCCGGTGAGCGTCGCCCAGCAGTGCTCCAGCCGGCCGTTCGGCGGCGATTTCGGACAGATAACGAGATGCGGAAACGGCGCTTACGGCGACTCCACGGCCAAGAGCCGTTGTTCATCGGCATCACGGACCGGTGTCCTACCGCTCACCGCGTGTCAGCGACCGCTGCCCGCTGTTGTCATCTCATGTCCGACCGGTCGGTCGGTCACCGTTGGTTCCGTTCGTCGCGGACGCCGAACGGCAGCACTGGACCTGCCCTTGCTCGCGCCCTGACCGTTGGATTGGCGCCAAGCGCTCCCGGCAGCGTCGTCTCGACCTCCACCAGCGCGTCCCAGCCTGCGAACTCGCAGTTGGCGATTCGCACCCGCATCCGCTGAACCACCCTCTCGGCCGCGGCGCAGGCCCGATCCGAGCCCAGTACGGCTTGTCCGGCTGCGGCGAGTGCGGCGAGGTCGGCAGCAGCCGCCGCCCGCTGCCTGGCGGCGACCGCACCGCCCAGCCAAAGGATGACGCCGGTGACCACCAGCAGTGCGGCCACCGCGCAAGCCGTCCACACCGTGGCGAATCCGGAATCGGAACCAATTCGCCTTCGACCCCAAACCTCATGCCGGCGCACGCGCTCGTTCCTTCGTCGCGGCTGCTTCTTCCCGCCCCGGCTCCATCGCGGCGTAGGCCTCGGCGCGCAACTCGACCATGGGCAGCAGTCCAGCTACGGCATCCGCGATCACCGTGACAGTGACGCCGCCAGGCTCGTGCCGGACCACCATTCGCGCCTTTCGAGGAGCGAGCATGCGCACCGCTTCTTCCGCGAGCGAGTTGTCACCCCTGGCAAGCTGGCGGGCCGCCGCTCTCGCCGCATCGGCACACCGCAACTGGTCGATGACCATCGAGAACCCGGCGAGCACCAAGCCGAGCACGGTGACCAGTGCGCAGATCGAAATGGCCGCCTCCACGGTCACCGCACCACTGTCGTTGGGCGACGCCCTGCTCCGCCGTTCTCGCCACACCCGCTCAGCGGGACCGGCCTTCACAACGACACCGAGAGTGCGCGTTCTACC
This sequence comes from Amycolatopsis palatopharyngis, assembly GCF_003385185.1. Lineage (GTDB taxonomy): Bacteria > Actinomycetota > Actinomycetes > Mycobacteriales > Pseudonocardiaceae > Amycolatopsis > Amycolatopsis palatopharyngis. The sequence continues at coordinate 29,702 of NZ_PQHZ01000049.1, forward strand.
AGCGCCGTGAGTCCGGCCAGCACGGAATCTCCGGTGACGACGGCGTAGAGCAGGGCGGCGAACGCGGCTGCCGCGATCGTGCCGATGGCGTATTCAGCAGTACTCATGCCCTCGTCACCGGCAGGCAGCGCGGGCCACCGCGTCGCGGCCGCGGGTCCGTACAACGGGTCGTTGGCGAAGTGCGGGTGGTTGGAGATCATGTCGAGTCCCTTCTGGTTATCGGATTGCTGACGTTGTCGATGTGCTGTCTCAGGGCAGAACGGTGAGCTGACCGGCCAGGCCGGCCACCACCGGAATCACCCCGAGGCAGAGAAAGGCGGGCAGGAAGCAGAGCCCGAGCGGGCCGGTGACGAGCACGGCCGCACGCTGCGCCTTCGCCTCGGCTCGGTCACCGCTTCCGGCACGGATCCGATCGGCGACAGCAGTCGCCGTTTCGGCGAGCGCCGCACCCGAACGAGCGGTGCGGTACGCGGCCCTCGCCAGCTCCGCCGTCTGTGGACAGGCCAGCGAGGGAGCCCAGGCCGCTGCCGGTTCAGCACCGAGTGCGAGCAGATTGGCGGTGGCACCGAGGGAAGCCGAAGCTGCTTCGGGAAGGTCATCGGCAACGGTGCGAATCGCCATCGGGACCGGTAACCCAGTGCGTAGGCAGGCGGCCATCAGGTCCCAGGCAGCGGCCAGCCGCAGGGGTTCCGCTTTCTCCCTTCCCGGAAACGAAAACCCGGCGAGGCGACGACGAAACCGCTGCGCGACCGGTGGCGCGGCAGCGTCACCGGACGCCGGCGGCAACAACCCGCGCAACCTGGCTCCGGCAAGTGCAGGGGCAGGCGCCGTGAGCACCGCACAGGACAGCAGACCGAGTACAGCCGGGGTGATGTTCACGAGACCACTACCTGCCGGGTCAGTCGCGCTGTCCAGGCCACGCCGGACAGGATCAGCGCGGCACCAACCACCGACAGAACCTGGCCCGCCGCCGTACCGAGAAGGAAGCGCGTCGGCTGCGCGCCCATCGCCTCTCCAAGCAGTAGGCCGAACAGCGGCAGCACCGCGAGAACCAGCGCACTGGCCCGCGCACCGGCCATTCGTGCGTTCGTCTGCCCGGCGAACCGGGCGGTGGCGTCGAGGTCGCGGCGGACGGAGTCGAGCACCTCGGCAAGCGGAAGGCCGTGCCGCTGCGCCAGCGACCAGGCACGACGAAGCCTGCGTACCGCCTGCCCTCGCACCGGGTCCGGGGCGCCGGGCAATGGAACGAACTCAGGTGAGACGCCGAGCCGTTCGGTCGCGGCGAGTTCCCTGAGTACCCGCCGGGCATCCGGGTCCGCGTTCTCGGCCACGGACTCGGCCACGGACTCGGCGACCTCGGCAGGACCGGCACCCGCCCGCAGCCCGGCCACAAGGGCCCGGACGGCCTCGGCGAGTGCGGCGACCGCGCGCAGCTGTAGCTGCCCCCGCTTACGTGCCCTGCGGTGCAGCCGTACGGCAAGTGTCAGTAACGCGGCCGCGACGACCGGCCCCGGCCCGGCTACGGGCATCATGACCAGAGCCAGCGCGCACAGACCCAGTGGCATCAGCGACCGGGAACGCGGCCAGGACGGCGCGGCTGGTGCGGGCGTTTCCGGTAGTAGCGGCAGCAGGCGGTCGACGGGGCGACTCCTTGCCGGCCAGCACAACAGGGCGAGGCCACCGGCGAGCGCCATCCAGCTCAACATGGTGACGGCGTCGAACGTCGTTCCAGCAGCTCCGCGAACAACCCCTTGTGCTCGGTCCATCGACCGGATCGCCACACATCGCAGACCTCCACCCCCCGCGTCTGCTGCCTGCGCAGTACACCGATACCGGCGAGCTTTCTGCGGTGCCCGGGTTCCCTGCGCATATGCAGCACGATCTGGATCGCCGAGGCCAGCTGGCTGTGCAGCGCGGACCGGGACAGACCACCCAGGGCGGCGAGCGCCTCGAGTCTGGCGGGAACTTCTTCCGCCGAATTGGCGTGCAGCGTGCCAGCGCCCCCGTCGTGGCCGGTGTTGAGCGCGGTCAGCAACTCACAGACCTCACGCCCGCGCACCTCGCCGAGCACCAACCGATCCGGACGCATCCGGAGGGCCTGTCGCACGAGCTCGCGAAGGGTCACCTCGCCCACCCCCTCCACGTTCGGCGGACGAGCGACGAGGCGGACGAACTGCGGGTGCCGGGGCCGCAACTCACCCGCGTCCTCCACGCAGACGATTCGTTCGCCCGGATCGACCCTGCCGAGCATGGCCGCCAGCAGCGTGCTCTTTCCGGAACCGGTCGCGCCCGTGACCACGAACGCGAGGCGCGCCGCCACGATCGACTCGACGGCGGCGAGGCCGGTGCCGTCGAAGGTTTGCAGTTCAGCGAGGGCTGGCAGGTCGTGCGCGGCGGGCCGCAGCACGCGCAGGGCGATACACGTCCCGGCGGTGGCGATCGGCGGCAGCACCGCGTGCAACCGGACCGGACCGTGCGGTCCCGCGTCCGGGAGCCATCCGTCGACGAAGGGCTGGGCGTCGTCGAGCCGGCGCCCAGCGGCGAGCGCGAGGCGCTGGGCGAGTCGCCGGACCGACTCCTCGTCCGGGAAATCGAGATCGGTGCGCCGAAGACCGTCCCTTCCGTCGATCCAGACCTGGTCTGGCGCGGTCACCAGGACGTCGGTGACCTCCGGATCGGCGAGTAGCGGCTCGAGCGGGCCCACTCCCGCGATCTCGTGACGAACGAGGCGCAGTGTCTCCAGCACTTCGGCGTGCCCGGCGACCCCGCCTGCCTCGGCCCTGATCGCCTTCGCCACGGCGGCGGGATCGTGCGGGCCTGTCGTGCCCGCGAGCCGCCGCCGAACCCGCTCGAGCAGTTCGGCAGTCATCGCGAACCGGCCGATTCGGCACAAGCAGCGGACAGCGCCTGCAACACGTCCCGCGCCGCCTCCGCCAGCGAACCGCGTGCTCCTCCGGAGAACGCGCCCCGCTCGACGGTGCGCGGCAGCCCCCGCTCCGAACGAAATTCCGCTGCCAGCGGCACACCGAGCGTTCTGGCCATGTCCGGACCGCCGAGACCGTCAGGCCCGGGGCCCCGCACGACGACGCATGCCCGACCGGCATGCCGTCCGAGCAGCCGGATGACCCCCGCTGCCGCGGCGCAGGCCCGCACCTCGGCGGGCAGGACCACGGCAACGAGGTCCGCCTGGGCCACCGCGGCGGCCGCTCCAGCGCCAAGATGTCGCGGGACGTCGCAGATCACCGTGCCGCCGGCCCGCCGGGCCGCGTCGAGAACCGCGGTGACCGCCTCCGCTGCCGGCCCTTCACTCTGCCGGTCACACGACAGCACGGACAACCTGCCGCCGCCCTGCCTGCGCGCGGGCAGGGCGGCAACGAGATCGGCCATGGCGACCCGGCCGGAGGTCACCCGCAGACCAGGCCAGCGCAGCCCGTCGGCACGTTCCACCCCGAGCACCAGATCCGCACCCCCGCCAAGTGGATCGCAATCCACCAGCAACGCGTCCGTGCCTGCACGACATACGGCGAGGCCCGTGGCGGCGGCGAACACCGACGCTCCCGCCCCTCCACAGCCACCGAGCACCGCAAGCACCCGGCCCGCACCTCCCCGCGGCCCCTCGGCCACGTCGGCGAGTACGGAGATGAGCACACTCTCGGAGTCGGGCAGCGCGATCACCTTGCTGACGCCGGCCTCGAAGGCGATCCGCCAGGACTCCGCCGGCAACGCCGATTTGCACACCAGCACGACGCTCTCCCGGCGCGGCGGCGGCTCGCACGCGGCGAGTACGTCCTCGTCCACGATCACCAGGGGCGCCTCGGCCCACCTTGCTTCAGCGGCCACCGCGTCCGGGACTCGTTCGACATCACAGCCGACAGCGGCCGCGAGCCGGAGGACCTCGTCCAGCAGAACTTCGTCGTTGACCAGTACGAGTGGTCGGTCGTCCATCACGTGTCTCCCCCTTGCCCCGCGCTCTGGCCTCGGCCGTGACCTCGGCCCTGAAATCGACGGGCCGTTCGTCCGGCCGTGCTTCCACCGTTGCGGCAAGGCGCAGACCTGAACAAGACACAGTTGGTCGGCCTGTGGATAACTCGGCACCTGTGGACAAACCTGGGGAAATCCAGGCCAGGGCCGGTCAGTGGGGAGAAGAAAAGGGGCGACCCCCGCCAGGGGGGAGGAGCGGGGGTCGCCGGGGTTCAGCCCCGGGGGGTCGGACTGAACCAGTCCGATTGACATCGGACCCCTCAACTGTAACTCGATGCACGCGGCGATGGGCGTTGGACCGATACCCACAATTCGGTAACGGCTAAACCGACCGGCTGTCGCTCGTTGTACTGAATTTTCCCCCGGTGACGACACAGGGTGATTACCTGGCCAGGGCAAGGTCGCGAGTGACGGCCAGCCTCCCACCGGAACGCGGGCGGAAATCTGTCACCTCCCGCCGCTCCTATTGTGGAGAGGTGGCAGAACCGAGCAGCGCACCGACGAACGCAGGCCAGGACCCGAAACCGTCTGAAGGAGTGATCAGCCCCCGAGTCGCGGCGTTCTTCGATCTCGACAAGACGATCATCGCGTCGTCGAGCGCGCTGGCCTTCAGCAAGCCACTGCTCCGGCAGGGCCTGATCAACCGGAGGGCCGCGCTGAAGAGCGCCTACGCGCAACTCGTGTTCTCGCTGGCCGGTGCCGACGCGGACAAGACCGAACGGATGCGGGCGCAGATCTCCGCCCTGTGCGCCGGCTGGGACGTCGCGCAGGTGCGCTCGGTGGTCAACGAGACGTTGCACGACGTGGTCGACCCGCTCGTCTACGCCGAGGCCGCGGAACTCATCACCCAGCACAAGGCCGAAGGCCACGACGTGATCGTGCTGTCGGCGACGGGCGAGGAGGTGGTCACGCCGATCTCGGAGATGCTCGGCGCGACCCGCAGTGTGGCCACCCGAATGCACATCGTGGACGGCCGGTACTCCGGCGAAGTCGACTTCTACTGCTACGGCGAACAGAAGGCGGAAGCGGCGCGAGACCTCGCCGCGAAGCACGGCTACGACCTCTCGGCCTGCCACGCCTACACCGATTCGAGCACCGACATCCCACTACTCGAGGCGGTGGGCAGGCCGCACGCCGTCAATCCGGACCGGACGCTGCGCAGGCTGGCAACCGAACGCGACTGGCCCGTGCTCACGTTCTCCAACCCCGTGTCACTACGCAGCCGGATTCCGACTCCTTCCGCGACCGCGATGGCCGTCGGCTTCGGTGTCGGCGCCGTCGCGGCCGCCGGGGCGACCTGGTTCGGGCTCTCCCGGCGGGCGAAGCGCGGCCGTCCGGAGTGAGTTCGCCGCACCACGAACAGGACCTGCTCGCCCTGGGTGTGAGCACCGGCGGAGCGCGCCACCCACACGGCGGTAGGAACGGGCGCTTTTCGTTGCGACGAGCGCGAAACCGGTGACCCATGGCGTTCATCGGTCACCCACAACGAGCGTCTGTACCGGTGCACCCGTCCACCCTCTTGAAGTGACGGCCATCACTGGGTAGAAAGTAGGTGCGGACGTTTGATCGGCCAGGGAGCAGACAGAGGAGAAGTCTGGTCCACCCCGACAAATCTCCGTGCGCGGACACCGGGCACCCACGCGCAGCACGCCGCGGGAGGCTTGTCGTCAAGGGACTGCGTACCGGGACGCCGGACGCCGAGTCCAGGTAGGTACGACTTACGTTGCACGCTTGGTAACCCGAGCGGTCCGCGCGAGCAGGCGGCGCCCGTCGACAGCAATGTCGACGGGCGCCGCCAGCGTTATGTGGGGGTTCCTCCGATCAGGACCACTCCGATCAGGACCGCTCCAATCCGGACAGCTGCGATCCGGACGGGCGAGACGAATCCGTTATCCAGCCTGATTAGCCCGAACGGCACAGTGAGCCGTTGACCGGACACAGGTACGTCAGTAGCTTCCCGATAACAGACGATTCACGTGAGAATATTTCGAGTCGTCTCGATCATCGCCGCATGCCTCACGGCCGCGGCCAGACAGGGAGGCCGTCGTGACGACCCGCCATGCCCCGATCCGATCCCCGCGCCGGAGGCCCCATGCACTCGCCGTCTCACTCGCGGGTGTGCTCGCCCTCGGTGCCGTCGCAGGCAACGGTCCGGCCGCAGCCATGAGCGAGCGGCAGCCCGGCGCGGCGAATGTGGAAGCGAAGGCACAACAGTGGGCAGGGCACGTCCTGCGCGAACTCACGCTGGAACAGAAGGTCGGCCAGCTGTTCGTCGCGGACGTATGGGGGCAGTCCGCCGACGAGACCCACCAGGGCAACCAGACCAAGTACGGCGTGGACACCCCCGCAGAGGTCGTCGCGAAGTACCAGGTCGGCGGGGTCATCTACTTCAACCACTCCGGCACGGACAACATCGACACACCGAGGCAGGTCGCCCGCCTGTCCAACGGGCTCCAGCTGGCCGCACTGCGCAGTGGTGCGCACCTGCCACTGATCGTTTCGGTGGACCAGGAAGGTGGCCGGGTCACCAGGATCGCCGACCAGGCGACGGAGTACCCGAGTGCGATGGCGCTCGGCGCGGGCCGCAGCGCGGAGGATGCCCGTACGGCCGCCGCGATCAGCGGCGGCGAGTTGCGCGCGATGGGGATCGCGCAGAACTTCGCCCCCGACGCCGACGTCAACTCCAACCCACTCAACCCGATCATCGGCTCCCGGTCCTTCTCCGCCGATCCGGAGCTGGCGGGCAGGCTGGTCGCCGCACAGGTCGACGGCTACGAGAACGCCGGCGCACGCACGAGGACCGTCTCCACCGCGGCCAAGCACTTCCCGGGCCACGGCGACGCGGCCACCGACAGCCACACGGGCCTGCCGGTGATCGATCGCAGCGAGCAGGAGTGGCGCGCGACCGACCTGCCGCCGTTCCAGGCGGCCATCGAGGCGGGGGCGGACTCGATCATGACCGCGCACATCACCGTGCCCAGCCTCGATCCCTCCGGCGATCCGGCGACGCTGTCCAAGCCGATCATCACCGGGCTGTTGCGCGAGGAACTCGGTTACGAAGGCGTGGTGGTGACCGACTCGCTGCAGATGGCAGGCGTTCGGGAGATGTACTCCGACGCCGAGATCCCGGTGCGGGCACTCGAAGCAGGCGTGGACCAGATGCTGATGCCACCGGACCTCGGCGTCGCGATCGACGGCGTGCTGCAGGCCGTGCGCTCCGGGAGGCTGTCCGAACAGCGGATCGACGAGAGCGTGCGGCGGATCCTCGAACTCAAGTGGAAGCGCGGCATCCTGGCCAAGCCGATGGTCAACGAGCGGAACGTGGACCGGCAGGTCGGAACGCAGGAGAATCTCGCCACGATTCAGCGGATCACCGACCGGACCACCACGGTCCTGCGCAACGACGACGCGGTACTGCCGGTGCGCGAGAACCCCGGCAACGTGCTGGTGACCGGCTGGAACCGGCCCACCTATCCTGGCTACCCCGCCGAACCGGTCGAGGCACTCGCGGCGGCCATCGGGCCATCGGCCACCGCACTGTCCACAGGAGGCAGTCCGGACGCCGCTGCCATCGAGAACGCCGTGCAGCGGGCAGGTGAGTCGGATCTGGTCGTGGTGCTGACGAACAACCTGCGGTCGAGCGGCGCGCAGCGGGACCTGCTGAACGAACTGCTGGCCACCGGGAAACCGGTCGTCGCGGTCGCCGTGCAGGAGCCGTACGACCCCGGCTACGTCGATGCCCCCACCTGGATCGCCACCTATGACTGGCGCGCGGTCACCATGTCGGCACTGGCGAAGGTGCTCCTCGGCGAGATCGCGCCGCAGGGAAAGCTGCCGGTGGACATTCCGTCCGGCACGGGGCCCGGCACTGTCCTCTATCCCTTCGGCCACGGCCTGACCTGGTGAGACCGCTGCAGGCCACGCATACTTCGAGCGTAGGGACGGGGCACGGATGGCACTGAACAGAAGGCATTTCCTCGCGGCAGGCGCACTGGCGACACCCGCGCTGGCCGCGGGCTCACAGGTCTCCGCGACAGCTGACGAACACGGCGGGCGACGCGTCGCAACCGGCGCCGACCTGCTCGCCGCGCGAGGCTGGCGCGCGCTGGCCGGCCGTTCCGTCGGCGTCCTGTCCAACCCGACCGGGGTGCTGCACGGCGGCGAGCACATCGTCGACTCGCTGGTCGCCGCGGGCGTCCGCCCCGTGGCCGCCTTCGGGCCGGAGCACGGCTTCCGGGGCAGTGCACAGGCAGGTGGATCGGAGGGTGACTACACGGACCCGCGCACGGGAATCCCGGTGTACGACGCCTACGGCATCAGCGCCGACAAACTCGCCGGCATGCTGACCAAGGCCGGGGTGGACACCCTGGTGTTCGACATCGCCGACGTCGGTGCGCGGTTCTATACCTACATCTGGTCGATGTACACGGGAATGGTCGCCGCTTCCCGTACCGGGGCTTCGTTCGTGGTGCTGGACCGGCCGAACCCGGTGGGCGGCGCGGCGGCGGGCCCGATGCTGGATCCCGCGTTCGCTTCGGGTGTTGGCCGAAAGCCGATCGTGCAGCAGCACGGCATGACCGTTGGGGAGCTGGCTCGGTACTTCGATGCCGAGTTCCTCCCCGCCGACGGCGGAAGTCTCGGCGATCAGCTCGAGATCGTGCGGCTCCGGCACTGGCGAAGGGACACCGTCTTCGCAGACACCGGGCTGTACTGGGTTCCGCCGAGCCCGAACATGCCGACCCCGGACACCGCGCTGGTCTACCCGGGCACCTGCTTGTTCGAGGGCACGGTGCTCTCGGAGGGCAGGGGCACGACTCGCCCGTTCGAGACCATCGGCGCGCCGGGGATCGACTGGCGCTGGCGGGAGGAACTGACCGGCCTCGGACTGTCCGGAGTGGACTTCCGCGAGAACTACTACGTGCCCACCTTCGGAAAGTTCGCCGGAAAGACCTGCGGCGGCGTCCAGCTCACGGTTACCGACCCCGCGGCCTTCGACGCCATCCACACTGCCGTGGCGATGATCGTCACCGCGCGCCGGTTGCACCCGGACGTGTTCGCCTGGCGCCCGGACAACTTCATCGACAAGCTCAGCGGATCGACCCGGTTGCGGACGATGGTCGACGCCGGTGCGGGTGTGGACGAGATCGTCGGTTCGTGGCGGGACGAGCTCGCCGAGTTCACCAGCAGGCGCCGCAAGCACCTGCTCTACCGGTAAGACTCAGGGGGCGGTATGCGGGCAAGGATTCTGGCGCTGTTCTCGATCGCGGCGCTGACCATGGCGGGAGCGGGTGCGGACGCGTTGGCCACCACCGATCACGACAGCGACGCGGGCGGCCGGTTCGACCGGCCACAGCACGGCTTCGCCCCGGCGAACACCGTGCTGCGTCCGGCCTCACCGGAGGACGCGGGCCTCGACCCCGCCCCCATCCGCGCCGCCGAACAGCGACTCACCGAATGGACCCTGCCGGATCCCGCGAGCGGGCATCCCCTGTTCGCCGGGGCGGTGGGGCTGCAGGTCCACGACGGAAAGGTGGTCGAGCAGTTCAGTACCGGCTCGGCCGTGCGGTACTCCGACGGGGCCGGAACCGAACTCCCGCCCGCCGAGCAGGTACCGATGCGCGAGGACACCATCTTCGACCTCGCCTCCATCTCCAAACTCTTCACCTCGATCGCGGTAATGCAACTGGTCGAGCGGGCGGAGGTGGACGTGGACGCGCCGGTGGCGCGGTACCTGCCGGAGTTCGGGGTGAACGGCAAGGCCGGGATCACCGTGGAGCAGTTGCTCACCCACACCTCTGGTCTCGAACCCTTCCTGCCGCTGTGGCGGGACTGGCCGGACAAGGCTGCCCGGATCGCGGCGGTGATGGACGTCGCCCCGGTGGCCGAGCCGGGCAGCACCTACCGGTACTCCGACCTCAACCTGATCACCCTCGGCGTGCTGGTCGAACGCCTCACCGGGGACACGCTGGACACGGTGGTGGCCGAGCGGATCACCGAACCGCTCGGCATGACCGACACCGGGTACAACCCGCCTCCGGCCAAACTCGACCGGATCGCGGCGACAGAATTCCAGGGCAACCCGGACCGCGGAATGGTGCGCGGCCAGGTGCACGACGAGAACGCCTGGTCCCTCGGCGGAGTCGCGGGGCACGCAGGTGTGTTCTCCACGGCAGACGATCTCGCCGTACTCGGGCAGACAATCCTCAATGGTGGCAGTTACGCCGGGCAGCGGATCCTGCGACCGCACACCGTGCGCTCGATGCTGACCGACTACAACGGGGAGTTCCCCGGCGACGCACACGGACTCGGGTTCGAACTCGACCAGATCTGGTACATGGGCGCGCTGACCTCACCCCGTACGGCGGGCCATACGGGATACACCGGTACCAGCCTGGTCATCGATCCCGGCTCCCGGTCGGTTGCCGTACTGCTCACCAACCGTGTGCATCCATCCCGGAACTGGGGATCGGTGAACCCTGCGCGCCAGGCATGGGCCACCGCCCTCGCCAGGGCGATGCGGGTCCGGCCAGCCCGAGGCGAGCAGGCGTGGTTCTCCGCCATCGGCGATGCCGGCTCGGCGACGCTGAGCACCGGGACGCTCGCCTCTCGTAGTCCTGTGCGGATCAGCTTCAACGCCTTTGTGGACTCCGAGACGACGGATCCGCTCACGCTGGAGATCAGCGCGAACGACGGCGCGTGGGAGTCTGTCCCGCTGCGCGCGACCGGTCCCGGTGCGCCGAATGGTGAGGTCGACAGGCTGTCCGGGACTGGGCACAGACAGTGGTGGACAGTCAGGGCCCAACTCCCCCAAATGGAGCAATTCTCGCTCCGCTGGCATTACAGGACTGACACGAGATACACGGGGCGTGGCGTATACGTGGATGCTGTGAGTGTGGCCGACCGCCACGGCACGCTCGTCGACGGCGAACGCGACCCCAGCTCACTCGTCGCGCACGGTTGGTCACTGACTTCGTGAACAGCGCTACCGGCATCCCTTGCGGGAGGGTCGATAAGTTGCAGAGTCGTTAGCGGCGAGTGGTTAACGGCAGCAACCTGGTTAGCGACTTTCTGAACAACCAGCAAGCCGCTACTACGACGTGGGAACACGGTCGGGTTGCGATCTACCCGAAAGGCGTGGGTAACCTTGTCGCAAATGCCTACAGTTAGTAAATTTCCGGCGATGGACGCGGAAGCAGCGGACGAGACGACTTCGGTGAGCCCGGACGAGGGCACCGAAGCCGCCGAGGCGTCCGCTCGTGAGGCCGACTCCTCGCCGCTGGTCCGGATCCGCTCCCTGCTCCCCGGCCTCGCCCGGGCGGAGCAGCGAGTGGCCAAGGTCGTACTCGAGGATCCCTCCTCGGTCGCGCGGCGCAGCATCACTGAGGTCGCGCTGGCCGCGAACACCAGCGAGACCACGGTCACCCGGTTCTGCAAGGCGATCGGGGTCGGCGGGTATCCGCAGCTGCGGATCTCGCTCGCCGCCGACACTGCCCGCTCGGAAGCGCGATCCTCCCGCAGCTTCGGTGGAGAGATCGCCACCGACGACGACCTGGCCTCGGTCGTGAGCAAGGTCAGCTACGCCGATGCGCGAGCCGTCGAGGAGACCGCCGACCAGCTCGACATCCCGTCGCTGCAGCAGGTGATCGAGGCGCTGGCGGGCGCGGGCCGGGTGGACGTCTACGGCGTCGGTGCGAGTGCCTTCGTCGCGGCCGACCTGCAGCAGAAACTGCACCGGATCGGCCGGATCAGCTTCGCCTGGTCAGACACGCACATCATGCTGACCTCGGCCGCGGTCCTCAGCCCCGGCGATGTCGCCGTGGGAATTTCACACACCGGCGCCACCACCGACACGGTGGAGGCCCTGCGAGTAGCCAGGGAGCACGGTGCGGTCACCGTCGCACTGACGAACTTCCCCCGCTCGCCCATCACCGAGGTCGCCGACCATGTGATCACCACGGCGGCCAGGGAGACCACGTTCCGCTCCGGTGCGACGGCGAGCAGGATCGCCCAGCTGACCGTCATCGACTGCCTGTTCATCGGGGTCGCGCAGCAGCACATGGATGCGGCTGTCAACGCCCTGGACGCGACCCGGGACGCTGTGGGGGCGCACCGGCTGGGCGTCCGTCCCGACGGCAGGCGACGCCCACGGGAAACCGGGAAGTGACCGATAGCTCGCGGCGGAGACCGCTGGACCTCGACGGCAACCACGCCGCCGGGGGTGATGCACGCGCCGGGACATCGCATGCCGTCTCGACGCCGATGAGAACTGTGAGGCGCATCATGACCGTGCCGCGCCAGGTGGTGCACGTCGACTCCCCCACGGAACAGCGCAATCCCAGGACGACCGACATCGACAAGATGACGACGTCCGGGATTCTCGCGGCGATAAACGCCGAGGACCGCCGCGTTCCCGAAGCGGTGCAGGCCGTACTGCCGCAGATCGCCGAAGCCGTCGACCTGGCCACCGAGGCACTGCGCGGCGGGCACCGGGTGCACTACGTGGGCGCGGGTACCTCTGGCCGGCTGGCCACACTGGACGCGGCCGAACTCGTTCCCACGTTCAATGTGCCCCCGGACTGGTTCGTCGCCCATCACGCCGGTGGCGAGCGCGCGCTGCGGCAGGCGGTGGAGAACGCAGAGGACGACGCCAAGGCGGGCGCGGCCGAGGTCGCGACCTCGGTGGCGCCCGGGGACTTCGTACTCGGTCTCACCGCCTCGGGCAGGACTCCGTTCGTGCTCGGTGCGCTGCAGGCCGCCAAGCGTAAGGGCGCAGGAACCGGGCTGGTGTCCGGCAACCCGAACGCCATACGCCCCGCCGAACTGGATGTGCTGATCGCCGTCGACACCGGCCCCGAGGCCATTGCGGGTTCGACCAGGATGAAGGCAGGCACGGCGCAGAAGATCATCCTGACGGCCTTCTCCACCGCGACCATGATCAAGCTCGGCCGGACCTACTCCAATCTGATGGTCAGCATGCGTGCCACCAACGCCAAGCTGCGGGGACGCACCCTGCGCATCCTGCGCGAGGCGACCGGCATGAGCGCTCAGGTCTGCGCCGACGCGCTCAGCGAGGCCGAGGGCGACCTCAAGACCGCCCTCGTGCAGTTACTGTCCGATGTAGACACCGCTGTGGCTGCACGGGCGCTGGAGGCCAACGACGGCCACGTGCGCGCGGCGCTGGACTCGGTCCGCGTCCACGCGGGCTGACCGCGTCACCCGTCCTCAGCCCGCGGCGTCCGAGATGCTCTTGGCTTCGCGCGCACCCGCTTCGAAGCTTTCACAGCAGAAGAGCAACCACTCACGGACACCGTCGGGCTCGCCGGTCGCGAACGCCTCCGCGGCCGCGCGGTACTTGCGGTCCCTGCGGAAGCAGGCGACCTCCGGCACGGTGAGCGCCTTCGGGTCCAGCCCGGTCGCGATCATCGTCAGCCGGGCCGCGGCCCTGGCGAGCACGCCGTCCGCGGAACCGAATGCGCGCAGGGTCAGCAGTTCACCGTGGACGACGGCGGTCAGAATTGGACCGGGCACTGCCGTCTTACCCGTGGTCAGCTGAGCGAGCAGCTCGAGCCGGTGGGCGACCCCTGGCTCGGAGCGTGGCCTGCCCAGCTGGTCGGGATCGGCGACCAGGTCCGCCGCGGCCAGTACGTGGATCTTGGCAAGTGCCTGCAGCGGGGCCCTGCGCCAGGTGGGCAGCATCGACTCCGTCGCCTCGGCGACCCGCAGCGCCCCCGCGAGGACGGGATCGCTCACCGCGCCCTCAGCCGGGATCTCCGGGTCGGCGCCGTCGATACCCGCCGAGGCCCGCGCCGCGCGCACGGATGCCTCCGCGGCCGTCGCCGAGCCGCCACGCAGGTTGGCGCCCATCCAGTGCACGGCGAACACCGCGTCCTGCGCAGCCTTCGCCGCCTCCGCGACGCCCTCCAGTGCCAGCAGCGGCTGTAATGGGTCACCCGCGCCGTGACTGCCGTTCTCGTTCGCGCTCATGCGTCCAGTACCTGCCCTTCCCGGGCGACAACAGGCGGTTGGGTGGACCACGGGAAGTTGATCCACCTGTCGGTCCGGCGCCACACGTACTCACACGACACCGCCGAGGTCGGCTTCTCGTAGACCACCGCGCAACGCACGTCGGCGACGTGGTCAGCGCAGAAATCGCGCACCAGCTTGAGCGTGGCCCCGGTGTCCGCAACGTCGTCGGCCACCAGCACGGTCGATCCGGTCAGGTCCACCGCGTTGGGCACCGGCGGCAGCATGACCGGAAGGTCCAGCCGCTGGTCCACCCCGGTGTAGAACTCCACGTTCATGACATGCAGGTTCTTCACATCCAGCGCGTAACCGAGCGCTCCGGCCACGAACAGCCCGCCCCTGGCGATGGACAGCACCAGATCGGGCTCGAACCCGTCGTCGGCGACCTGCTGTGCCAGTTCCCTGCTCGCCGTGCCGAACAGCTCCCAGGTCAGTTCTTCGCGCTCCGCCGTCATCGACCGCACCTTTCCATTCCGCCCCACGATCGCCGCGAGCCGGGGTACCGCTGGCGTATGAGCATATGAGCCGCGGCCTTCACCGCGAGTGGCCTGTCAGGTCAGTCCATCAGTGGACCTTTGGCAGGTCCACTCTTCGCTTCTACCGTGGGTCCTCGTGAGCACACCCTGGGACCGTCACCCCGTCCTCTCCGGAAACCACGTGCGCCTCGAACCGCTGAACGACCGCCACACCGAGGGACTGCACGCCGCCGGACGCGATCCGCGGGTATGGACCTGGTTGAGCCAGCATCAACCGGTGGATGTTCCCGGGACGCGCAGACAGGTCGAGTCGATTCTCGCGCAACCGGGCCGCAAGGCGTGGGCGCAGATCGACACCGTGACCGGCAAGGTGGCGGGAACGACCTCCTACTACCAGCTGAACCCCCGGGACCGGAACCTGCTGATCGGCTCCACCTGGATCGGCGCCGAGTGGCAGCGCACCGGCCTGAACACCGAGGCGAAGCTGCTGTTGCTGTGCCACGCCTTCGACGAGTTGGGTGCGGTCCGCGTCGGATGGGAGACCGACATCGAGAACGGGAGATCACAGCGAGCCATCGAGCGGCTCGGCGCCGTCCGCGAGGGTGTGCTGCGAGCACATCGCGTCCGCAAGGACGGCAGCCTCCGCGATACGGTGGTCTACGCCGTGACGATCACCGAATGGCCGGATGTACGTGACCGGCTCACATCGAGGCTGAACCGGCATCACTGAAGTCGGAAATCCCGCGCGCAACGCGGCTGCAACCTCCTTCGTGGCGTACTAACGTCGCTATCGTGCCCCGGGCATCATCCGTGGACCCACGACTTCAGGAGGCCAAGCACCATGACCGAGCAGTCCCCGGCTCTGGACAACCTGTCGACCGAAACCCGTTCTTTTGCGCCCTCTGCTGAGTTCGTTGCGGGGGCGAATGTGTCTGGGGAGTGGTATGAGCGGGCTGGGGTGGATCGTGAGGGGTTTTGGGCGGAGCAGGCTGGGCGGTTGTCGTGGGAGCG
>NZ_PQHZ01000005.1 GCF_003385185.1 Amycolatopsis palatopharyngis
GGGTGGGGTGGTTGTGCTGAGCGCGCGGGATGAGGCGTGCTGCTGGGCGAGCCTGCGCAGGGCGGCGAGCATCGCATCACCCAGCACCGTGCCAACGACGGCGCTCTCGACCATCTCCTCCCGCGGCAGGTCCAGCACGGCGGCGAGATCGATCTCGGCAATCCGGTCGGCGACTTCCGCGTAGCCGTCGAGCCTGCTCAGCAGGTCCTCGTGGCCCAGTTCCCGGAACCTGCAGAACACCGACACCAGCGCGGCGACCGGCGGCTTGTCCGGCTCGAACTCCCAGCCGCGGCCCTCGGCAATGACACGCACGCGGTCCATCGCCCACTCCCTGGCCTCCTCGTCGGGCTGCTCCCTGGCCGGGGTGATTCCGCGCTGAGCGACGCCCAGCACGTGGTGCGGGTCCGGATCCGGCTCGTCGAGCGCCTCGAGCACGTCCCTGACCTGGGTGAGGGACAGTCCACCTACGTCCATCAGCGCTCGCACCAGCCGCAGCCTGCGCAGGTGGCCTTCGGTGTATCGCGCCTGGTTGGGACTGGTCCGTTCGCCCGGCGGAAGCAACCGCTCCCGCAGGTAGTACTTGATCGTCGCGACCGGCACCCCGGACTCGCCGCTCAACTCGGCCATCCGCATGCGCCACCTCCGGCTCTTCCTGTGAATCTCTCAGAATAGATAGTCTAGCTTTCCGTAATAGAAAGTCTCACTATCTATTCATGGGGGTAGCCGTGACCGCAGCACTCGAACTCGGCAGGAGGGCCCTGCGCTGGCACGGCCCGCTGATGCTCTTCGCCGCGACGATGGCCGCACTGACCGTGGTGGCAGCGGTGGGCCTGGTCGTGGACGACCGGATCATCGCGGGCGCACCGGCCTGGGCCAAACCACTCAAGTTCTCGATCTCCTTCGTCCTCTACGCGGTCACCTGGGCCTGGATGCTCACCTTCCAGCGCCGCGCCCGCCGCTGGGGCTGGTGGGCCGGAACGGCGATCGCCGTCGCCGGGATCGTGGAGATGGTCGCGATCGTCGGGCAGGTGGTCCGGGGCAGACGCAGCCACTTCAACGTGGAGACCACGTTCGACGACCTGGTCTACCAGCTGATGGGCGGGACGATCTCCGTGCTCCTGGTCGGCCATTTCGTCCTCGCCGCACTCCTGCTCGCCGGACGCTACGGCGATCGAGTCACGGCCTCGGCAGTACGACTCGGTATGGCGATCTCCGCCGTGGGACTCGGCCTCGGCGGACTGATGCTCTCTCCGACAGCCGAACAGATCGCCACTGGAGAGCGGGACGACGTAGTGCGCACGACGATCGGCGCGCACAGCGTCGGAGTGCCCGACGGCGGCCAGGGAATCCTCTTCGTCAACTGGAGCACCGAAGGCGGCGACCTGCGCATCCCGCACTTCATCGGCATGCACGCACTGCAGGTACTTCCGCTGGTGGCGATGGTGCTCGCGGCGCTGGCCGCCAGGTCTGCTCTGCTCCACGAGCCGGTGCGGCTCCGGCTGATCCGAATCGCCGCGACCGGTTACGCGGGCCTGGTCGCACTCGTGACCTGGCAGGCCCTGCGCGGCCAGCCGTTGATCCGCCCGGACGGCTGGACCCTGGCCGCGTTCGCGGCCCTGCTCGTCGCGATCGCGGCCGCCGCAGCGCTGGCCCTGCGCGGCTCCCCGACGAAATCCGCAGGCAACCCCGCCGAGGCGATCCCGACCGAGGAGGTCACCGCACGATGAGTACCGCATTCCTGTTCGGCATCACGTTCTATCTGGTCGTCCCGTTCTGGGCAGCGATGATCTTCGCACCCGGCTGGTCGTGGACGCGCAGGATCGTGGCCTCACCCTGGATCGCCGCCCTCCCCCTCGCGGTCTACGCGGTGCTGATGATCCCGGACATCGGTGACCTCTGGGCGGTGATGAGCCGCCCCGACCTCGAGACGCTGCGCGCGTTCCTCGGCACACCGGAGGGAGCAGCGGGGCTCTGGGCACACCTGGTCGGCTACGACCTGCTCGTCGGGCGCTGGATGTACGGCGACGCGAGGCAGCGTGGTGTCCCGCACCTGGTGCTCGCACCGATCCTGGTGGTCACGATCCTGCTGTCACCGTTCGGCATGCTCGCGTATCTGCTGGCCCGCTCGATCGCGGGACGCGGCGACCGCACGCCGTCGGACACGAGCGAGGCCGTGCACCCGTAGGCTGCCGCCGTGAGCGAACACGCTGAGAATCCCGACGAACTCGCCACCGCCGCGGCCGCCACCCTGGCCGAGCGGACCGGCTTTCCCACCCACGACGTCGCCGTCGTACTCGGCTCCGGCTGGCGCCCCGCCGCCGACATCATCGGCGAGGCCTCCGCCGAGGTCCCGCTGGGCGAGCTGCCCGGTTTCGAGACGCCGAGCGCGGTCGGCCACGGCGGCACCGTCCGCTCCGTCGACGTTGGTGGAAAACGAGCGCTGGTCCTGCTCGGCCGGACTCACCTCTACGAGGGCAAGGGTGTGGCCGGGGTCGTACACGCGGTCCGCACCGCGGCCGCGGCCGGTGTGCGCTCGGTACTGCTGACCAACGCGGCGGGCGGCCTCAGGGAGGGCTTTCAGGTCGGCCAGCCGGTGATCGTCGCCGATCACCTGAACATGACCTCCACGTCGCCGATCACCGGCGCGAACTTCGTGGACCTCGTCGATCTGTACTCCGACAGGCTGCGCAGGATCGCGAAGGAGATCGACCCCTCACTCGCCGAGGGTGTGTACGCGGGACTGCCGGGGCCGCATTTCGAGACCCCTGCCGAGATTCGGATGCTGCGCACGCTCGGTGCGGATCTGGTCGGTATGTCGACCGTGCTGGAGGCCATCGCGGCCAGGGCCGCTGGCGTCGAGGTGTTCGGCCTGTCGCTGGTCACCAACCTCGCTGCGGGTATGACCGGTGAGCCACTGAACCACGAAGAGGTCATCGAAGCCGGCAGGGCAGCCGCCGAACGGATGGGCACACTGTTGCGCGAACTCGTCACGCGCGCGTGAGTCGCTGTGGCCGGCGCGGACGCGCCGGCCACAGCGGTTCCGGATCAGCGAGCAGGACGGCCGACCGGCGAGGCCGGGACCGTCGAGGTGATCGGTACGTCGCTGATCTCCGGGCGCAACCAGATCCGGGTACCCAAGCGCGAATTTCGATTCATCTCGACCTCCGTGTCGAAGGGCCCGGTGGTTTCCCCAGATACCGAGGGCCTCAGAAAAGCGGAAACAGCATGGATCTGAAATGGCTCGCGACAGGGGACGCGCACCATTTCCGAATTGCGAACGAGCCACCTACCGGCCGGTAAGTACAAGGTCTCGAAATTGTCGGCCGACGACAATACCCCGTTCGGGTGCTCGACCCGAATCAAGAGCCGTGCGCACCGAAAGTGTGTTATCTGCCTCACAAAATGACCACTCGGTCAGGGGCCATTTCCATGGACAGAAGCAAAGCTGGCGACCGAGAAATCGTGTCGAAAGTGCGCGTGCGGCCGCCGCGAAGTCATCGGCTGATCCGGGTTGTCAATTCCGTACAACGCCGACGCACAGAAGCCGTACGTGTATGACAGTGGCTGCACGCAGGCTGCACGTAGGCTGACCGGCGTGACGACTGCGGCCAGACTCACTCCCGAACTCCGTGACAGGACCTTCCGCTGGATGGCCGACGACGCCGATCCAGAAGCACGGACCGAACTGCAGTCAGTACTCGCCCGCGCGATGGGCGGCGAGGAAGCCGCGATCGCCGACCTCGCCGACCGCATGGCGGGACCGCTGGAGTTCGGTACCGCCGGTCTGCGGGGCCCGGTTCGCGCGGGATCCAACGGAATGAACCTCGCGGTCGTCATTCGCACCACCGCGGGCGTCGCCGCCTGGCTGGACCGGCACGGGCACGCCGGAGCGACCGTGGTGGTTGGGCGCGACGCCCGGTACGGCTCGGCAGCCTTCGCCGCGGCGGCAGCCGACGTGCTCACGGCGGCCGGGTTTGACGTCCGGGTGCTGCCCCGCCCCCTGCCGACCCCGGTACTGGCGTTCGCGGCCCCGCATCTGGAGGCAGCGGCGGCAATCCAGATCACCGCGTCACACAACCCGCCTGCCGACAACGGCTACAAATTGTACGACGAAACGGGCATCCAGATCGTGCCGCCCGCCGACGGCGAGATCGAGGCCGCCATCGCCGCGGCACCCGCCGCGGTGAGCGTGCCCCGCGCGCAGGGCGCCACCGTCCTCGGCGAGGACCTCGTGCGGACCTACCTGTCGCGGGTGTCCGCGCTCCCGCGCGGTCCGGAGCGTGGCCTGCGGATAGCCGCGACCGCACTGCACGGCGTCGGCGCCGAAGTGCTGCGCGCGGCACTGCACGAGGCCGGATTCACCGACGTCCACCTGGTGGCCCAGCAGTCCGAGCCCGATCCGGACTTCCCCACCGTGTCCTTTCCCAATCCCGAGGAGCCGGGTGCGGCCGACCTGCTGCTGGCGCTGGCCGCCGAGGTGCGGGCCGATCTCGCGATCGCACTGGACCCCGACGCGGACCGGTGCGCTCTCGGCGTCGCGGGACCCGGCGGCAGCTGGCGGATGCTGCGGGGCGACGAGGCGGGAGTGCTCCTCGGCGAGCACATCTTGTCCACTGTGGACCGTGCGGTCGTGCCCGACCCGCTCGTCGCCACCACCATCGTGTCCTCTTCGATGCTGGCGGACATCGCGACGGCCCACGGGTCACGGTTCGCGCAGACGCTGACCGGATTCAAGTGGCTCTCCCGCGCCGGGGAGGGCCTGGTCTTCGCCTACGAGGAAGCGCTGGGACTGTGCGTGAACCCGGGCTTCGTGCGGGACAAGGACGGCATCGCCGCCGCCGTCCTCTCCTGCGATCTCGCCGCGACGCTGAAGGCGCGGGGCGAAACCCTGCTCGACGCGCTCGACACACTGGCCGTCCAGCACGGTGTGCACCTGACCGACCAGATCTCGCTCCGGGTCACCGACCTCGGCCGGATCGACAGGCTGATGGCCGATCTCCGCGGGAACCCGCCGGCGGAACTGGCAGGACGACCGGTCACCTCGGAGGACCTCCTGCCGGAGGCCGACGTCCTCCGGCTGAGCGGAACCGGAGCACGAGTGGTGATCCGGCCGTCGGGTACCGAGCCCAAGCTGAAGGCGTATCTCGAGGTCACCGAGCCGGTAGCGGACGAAACCGGACTCGCACCGGCACGCAGGCACGCGAACGAGCGACTGACGACGCTGCGCGCCGAGGTGCACGCGCTGTTCGGCATGGGCGGTTAGGCGACGCGCCCACCAGAGCCCGCACGTCCGGCCGGGGCCGGGCCGTCGGATCGGCCCGCCCGGGTTGCCCCACAGGGCCGGGCACGGCAGGCTCGC
This sequence comes from Amycolatopsis palatopharyngis, assembly GCF_003385185.1. Lineage (GTDB taxonomy): Bacteria > Actinomycetota > Actinomycetes > Mycobacteriales > Pseudonocardiaceae > Amycolatopsis > Amycolatopsis palatopharyngis. The sequence goes on from NZ_PQHZ01000005.1 coordinate 5,360, forward strand.
CAGACGTGTCCACCTTGCTCATCGTGCACCACACACCGTCGCCGAGCATGCAGGCGATGTTCGAGGCCGTCGTCTCCGGCGCGACCGACCCGGAGATCGAGGGCGTGCGGGTCATCCGGCGTGCGGCACTGGCCACGACGGTGCCGGACGTGCTGGAGGCCGACGGCTACCTCCTCGGCACCCCGGCCAACCTCGGTTACATGTCCGGAGCGCTGAAGCACTTCTTCGACCAGATCTACTACCCCTGCCTCGACGCGACGAAGGGCAGGCCCTACGGCTTCTTCGTGCACGGCAACAGCGACGTGGCGGGCACCATCCGCGGTATCGAGGCCATCACCACCGGACTCGGCTGGGAACAGTCCGCGGCCGGAGTCACGATCACCGGCGATCCGAGCAAGGACGATCTGGCGGCCTGCTGGGAACTGGGTGCCACCATCGCCGCGGGCCTGATGGCCTGACCGCCCCTGTTCTAACGTTTTCCCAAACTGCCGAACGGCATTGCCACCAGGTCACCGGGGCAGCAAGCATCTGGTCAAGCGTTCACCTCGATCGGATGGGAGCCGAACCATGCCGTCCCCCTCACCCCGCGACTCCGAGCGACCACCGGCAAGCCACGGCCGCCGGGCCTTCCTCCGCACGGCCGCGGTCGTGCCCGTCGCCGCCGGGCTCGGCCTGCTGACCGTGGGCACAGCGCACGCCTACAACTGGACCCGCACCCTGCGAGCCGGGGACAGCGGCGCCGACGTCACCGAACTCCAGATCCGGATCGCGGGCTGGGCAGCCGACTCCCCGCGCAAGACCTACGTCGCCGTGGACGGGCAGTTCGGGCCGGGCACCGAGGCGGCACTCAAGCGCTTCCAGCGTGCCTACGGCCTGACCGCCAACGGTGTCGCGGCGAGCAGCACCCACAGCAAGCTCAACGCGTTGGAGGACTCCGACGGCTCCACGGCGCATTTCAACTTCTCCGAGTTCTACTCCAAGGACGGCTCCGGCTTCTCCGGCGGCAAGGTGGGCGCGAGCACGGTGAAGGCCAACGTGCGCAGGCTCATGTACAAACTCGAGGCGGTACGCAAGAAGGTCGGCAACAAGCCGATGACCATCAACTCCGGATTCCGCTCGATCTCGCACAACTCCAACGTGGGCGGTGCGTCGAACAGCCAGCACCTCTACGGCATCGCCGCCGACTTCGTCTCCTCCGGCGTCTCCACCCGCACCTTCTACGTCGCCTGCGAGAGCTCCGGCTTCTCCGGCCTCGAGCGCTACACCGTGAGCTGGCAGCACGCCGACAGCCGCGTGGAATACCCCTACGGCAGCCAGTCCTGGTGGTGGGAAAGCGGCGTGGTGACCTGAACATCCGCGGCCGGCCCGCACAGCTCTACGATGCACTCATGATCTCGCGCCGGATACTGCTCGGGGCGTTCGCGCTCGCCATCGCGGCCACCGCAGGCTGCACCTCCGACGAGGCGCAGGACGGGCCGCTGCCCGATGCGCCCGGCCTGCTCGACCAGGCGGCCACCGCGACCGCGAACATCACCAGCGCGCACTTCGCGCTGCAGGTCAATGGCAGTGTGCCTGGCCTGAGCGTGCAGAACCTGGAGGGCGACCTCACCACGGAGGGCGGCCCATCGGGTGCGGCGCGGGGCACCGGCAAGGTGGCCCTCGGTGGCCAGCTCGTCGAGGTGGAGTTCGTGCTCGCGGAGGACAACCTGTACATCAAGGGACCGACCGGCGGCTTCCAGAAACTGCCTGCCGCGCTCGGGGCAGGCGTGTACGACCCGTCCGCTGTCCTGGACCCCGAACGCGGCGTCTCCAAGGTCCTGCGCAGCGTGCAGAACCCGGTGACCAAGGCCCAGGAAGAGGTGGACGGCGTCCAGACGTACAAGGTCACCGGCACGGTGAGCAAGGACGTGCTCGCCGGTCTGCTGCCCGGAGCACCCTCCGGCGGGGACATCACCTTCTGGTTGCGCACCGAGGGCGAGCACCTGCCGGTGAAGGCCTCGGTCGCACTGCCGGGTGAGGGCGGCGAGCCGGCCACTGTGGACGTAGTGCTGTCCGATGTGGACAAGCCGGTAACCGTGACGCCACCGGCGTGACGTTCACCGCGTCACGCCGGGGCCGCTCCGTCGCCATCGGGGCGGGCGGCCTCGCCGTCCTGCTCGGCGCGCTCGACACCTACGTGGTGATCGGACTGCTCCGGCAGATCATCGAAGACCTGCGGATCCCGGTGAACCGGCTCGAACAGGTCACCCCCATCGTCACCGGCTACCTGCTCGGGTACGTGGCCGCGATGCCGCTGCTCGGGCAGGCGTCCGACCGGTTCGGGCGCAAACTGCTGCTCCAGGTGTGCCTCGGCGGGTTCCTCGCCGGTTCGGTGATCACCGCGCTGTCCACGGATCTGCTGGTGCTGGTGACCGGCCGGGTGGTGCTCGGCGTGGCCAGCGGAGCGCTGCTGCCGGTGACGATGGCGCTGGTGGCCGACCTGTGGGCCGAACACCGCAGGGCCACCGTGCTCGGCGCCGTCGGCGCGGCGCAGGAACTCGGCAGCGTGCTCGGCCCGGTGTACGGCATCGCGCTCGCCGCTGTAGCGGGCTGGCGCGGAGTGTTCTGGATCAACGTGCCGCTGGCCGTACTCGCGATGATCGCCGTGTCCTGGGCGGTCCCTTCGGCCGGCCGGCGTGCGAGTGACCGGGGCAGAATCGACGTCGTCGGCGGCGGGTTGCTCGCGGTGGTGCTCGGCCTGGTCGTGATCGGGCTGTACAACCCCGACCCGCGCGGTCAGGTGCTGCCGTCGTGGGGACTGCCGCTGCTGGCCTGCGCGGTGATCGCGCTCGTCGCGTTCCTGCTCTGGGAACGAAGGGCACGGACGAAGCTGATCGACACCACCGGCGTCCGGATGACCCCCTTCCTGGCCGCACTGGGTGCCAGCGCCGCTGCGGGAGCGGCGCTCATGGTCACCCTGGTGGACGTCGACCTGTTCGCCCAGACCCTGCTCGGCCGGGACGACCGGGGCAGCGTGGCACTGCTGTTGCGGTTCCTGATCGCGCTGCCGGTCGGCGCGCTGCTGGGCGGGCTGCTCGCGTCGCGGATCGGCGAACGCTGGGTGGCCTTCGGCGGTCTGCTCGTCGCCGCCGCGGGTTACCTGCTCATGTCCGGCTGGCCGCTCGACGTGCTCGCGGCACGGCACGACCTCGGCGCGCTGTCACTGCCCCGGCTCGACACCGACCTCGCGATCGTGGGCATCGGCCTTGGCCTGGTGATCGCCCCGCTGTCGGCGGCCGTGCTCCGGGTCGTGCCCTCGGACCAGCACGGGATCGCCTCGGCCGGTGTGGTGGTCGCCAGGATGACCGGGATGCTGGTCGGGGTCGCGGCGCTGTCGGCGTGGGGGCTGCACCGGTTCCACGACATGACCGCCGGCCTGCGGACCCCGCTGCCGATGCTCTACCCGGACCAGGCGGCATTCGACGCGGCGCTGTCCGCTTACACGGAGGCGGTACGCGCGGCGCTGCTCACCCAGTACACCGAGATCTTCCTGATCACCGCCGTTGTCTGTGTGGTGGGCGCGCTGACCTCCCTGTTCATCCCCGCGAGGCGTGGCCGATAGGCTGGACGGACCACGCTCGCCGCTCATCGAGGACCCAGAGGACCTACTCGCCGTGCCCGAATTTCTGCCGACAACGCCCTACCGGGGAACGCGGGACTTTCTGCCCCCGGAGATGTCCGTCCGCACCCAGGTGTTCGGCACGCTCTACGAGGTGCTGGAACGCTACGGCTTCCAGCGCTACGACGGCCCGGTCCTGGAGTCCGCCGAGATCTACGAGGCCAAGTCCGGCCAGGAGATCGCCGACCAGCAGCTCTACACGCTGACCGACCGGGGCGGGCGCAGGCTGGCACTGCGCCCGGAGATGACCCCGTCGGTGGCACGGATGATCGCGGGCAACGCGGGCTCGCTGCAGTTCCCGGTGCGCTGGTACAGCCACCCGAACTGCCACCGCTACGAGCGGCCGCAGCGGGGCCGGGTGCGTGAGCACTGGCAGATCAACGCCGACATCTTCGGTTCGGAGAGCGCGAACTGCGAGATCGAGATCTTCGAACTCATCCACGACATGCTGCGCGGGCTCGGCGCGACGGAGGACATGTTCGTGGTGCGGGCAAACGACCGCACACTGTTGTCCTCCGCGCTTACCGACCTGGTGGGGGTGACCGGCGAGCAGCTGTCGCCGGTGTTCTCGCTGGTCGACCGGTGGGAGAAGCAGGACCGCGAGAAACTGGCCGAGACAGCCGAGGAGATCGGGCTGACCGGAAAGCAGTTCGACCGCCTCGCCGAGGTACTCGGCGCGGGGACGGCCCTGCTGGACGAGCTGCCAGAGCCGGTCAAGGAGAGCTCCAACCTGGTCCGCATGCTGGCCAGCGGGTCCGGCGGGCTCGTGCGGTTCGACCCGCTGATCGTGCGTGGCCTCGCCTACTACACCTCGACGGTGTTCGAGGTCTTCGACACCTCGCCGGAGAACAACCGCGCGCTCTTCGGCGGCGGCCGCTACAGCGACCTCGCGGGGCTGTTCACCGCACAGCAGATCCCGGGTATCGGCTTCGGCATGGGTGATGTGACCCTGATCGACTTCCTGCAGACCCACGGCCTCGCGCCCGCACCGCGCGCCGAGGTGGACGTCGTGGTGATCCCGGTGTCCGAGGATCTCGAGGACGCGGCGCGGACGGTGGCGACGAAGCTGCGCGGCGCGGGCCTGCGTACCTCGGTGCCGCTGGAGCCGCGCAAACTCGGCAAGGAACTCGGCCGCGCCGACAAGGCGGGGGCGCGGGCCGTGGTGATCGTCGGGCAGGAGGACTGGGAGCACGGCAACGTGACCGTGCGCAGCCTCGCCACCCGTGACCAGCAGCAGGTCTCCGTCGACGCCGCCGCGAGCGCCGTCGCCGACCTACTCGCCCCGTAGGCCCAAGCGCGCCCCTCACCCACCCAGGCGTCGCGCTTTCCCGAGAAAGCGCGGTGGTTGCGCGCGCGGGGTATCGCGCTTTCCCGGGAAAGTGCGAGCCGGCGGGCTACCGGCCGACCAGCTTCATCGCCGCCTCGGGGTAGCGCGCACCCGCCACGACCTCGGCGGGTACCGCGGTCTCGATCTCGGCGAGTTCGGCCGCGGACAGTTCGACGCCGGTCGCCGCGACGTTCTCCTCCAGGTACTTGCGTCGCTTCGTGCCGGGGATCGGCACCACGTCGGCGCCCCGGTGCTGCACCCAGGCGAGTGCCAGCTGCCCTGCGGTGACGCCCTTGCGTCCGGCGAGTTCGCGCAGCGCCTCGACGATCGCCAGGTTGCGTTCCAGGTTGCCCTCGGCCATGCGCGGCTGGACCTCCTGCCGGTAGTCGCCGTCACCGAAGTCGGCGCGGGAGGTGAACCGGCCGGTGAGGAATCCGCGTCCGAGCGGGGAGTACGGCACCAGGCCGATCCCGAGTTCGCGGCAGGTGGGCACGACCTCGTCCTCGATTTCGCGTGACCACAGGGACCACTCGGTCTGCACGGCGGCGATCGGGTGCACGCTGCGCGCCTTGCGGATGGTCTCGGCGCCCGCCTCGGAGAGCCCGAGGTGGCGCACCTTGCCCTCGGCGACCAGCTCGGCCATCGCGCTGACCGTCTCCTCGATCGGGACGTCCGGATCCACCCGGTGCTGGTAGTAGAGGTCGATGTGGTCGACGCCAAGCCTGCGCAGGGACGCCTCGGCGGCCTGACGCACGTAGGCGGCGTCCCCCCGGACACAGCGTGCCGACGGGTCGTTCTCGTCTCGCACGATGCCGAACTTGGTGGCCAGTACCACCAGGTCCCTCCGGCCGGCGATCGCGCGGCCGACCAGCTCCTCGTTACGCCCGAAGCCATACATGTCCGCCGTGTCCAGCAGCGTCACGCCGAGCTCCAGTGCACGGTGAATCGTGGCGGCGGATTCGGCGTCGTCGGTCTCGCCGTAGAACTCGCTCATCCCCATGCAGCCGAGGCCCTGTGCGCTGACCTCCAGCTCCCCGAGCCTGCGCGCCCGCACTTCCTGCTCGCCCATGCCTGTCCCCTCGTTGGCGCTCACGCCGACACCCCTTGCGGCTCGTTGCTGAGCACGTCGGCCATCGCGCATTCGATCTTCTCGTAGTTGTCGATCTTGTACTCCAGTACGTCCAAACAGGACCGGAGCTCGGCGATTCGTTCCAATACGGCGACCCGCTGTTCCTGCAGGATCGCCTTGCGCCTGCCCGCGCTGGCAGTGCCGAGCCTGCGCAGAGAGGCGTACTCGCGCATGCGCCGGATGGGCATGCCGGTAGTGCGCAGTTTCGTCAGGAACTCCAGCCACACCAGGTCGGTGTCCGAGTAGGCCCTGCGGCCCGCGGCGTCCCGGTCGGGTGGCTCCAGCAACTGGATGCGTTCGTAGTACCGGAGAGTGTCGATCGACAGTCCGCTACGTCGCGCGGCTTCCGCTATCGAGTAGCTCATGAACCGACAGTACGACCTGGAGTGCGCTCCAGGTCAAACGCGAACTTTTCGGGGTGATTCGTTCGGTAACAGCGTCGCGATACCCTGACCCGATGGCCCGACCCAAGATTCACGACGAGGCGTTGCGACTGCGGCTGCTCGACCGTGCCGGGGAACTGCTCTCCGCCGAGGGCCCGAAGGCACTGAGCCTGCGGAAGCTGGCCGCGGACGTGGATACCTCCACCACCGCCGTGTACTCGCTGTTCGGCAGTAAGCCGGACCTGGTGAACGCACTCTTCCTGGAGGGGTTCCGGCGGTTCGCGGGCCGGATGTGCACGGTGGCCCGCACCGGCGACACCATCGAGGACCTGATCGAACTCGGCAAGGTCTATCGCATCAGCGCGAAGGCCGACCCGCACCTGTACTCGATCATGTTCACCAAGGCGGTTCCCGGCTTCGAGCCCAACGAGGAGGCGGGGAAGCTGGCCGCCTCGACCCTCGACCCCCTGCTGGAGATCGTCCGGGACGGCCTCGCGCGAGGCGTGCTCGCCGACCACCCCGCCGAGCTGATCGCCGTGAGCTGCTGGGGTTTCACGCACGGACTCGTCTCACTGGAACTCAACGGCAACCTGCCCCCGGAGTTCAGCGCGTCCGGTGCGTACGAAACGGCGCTGCGCGCCAACGCCCGGGGCTGGCTGCGCGAGTGACGGTGCCCCTAACGCGCGCCGTACTGGCGGTCGCCCGCGTCGCCGAGGCCGGGAACGATGAAGCCGGAGTCGTTGAGCCGCTCGTCGATGCTCGCGGTCACCACCCGCAGCGGCAGGCCGGACTCGCGCAGCAGCTCGATCCCCTCAGGGGCCGCGAGCGCGCACACCGCCGTGACGTCGGTGGCACCGCGCTCCACCAGCAGCCGGATGGTGAACTCCATCGAGCCGCCGGTCGCCAGCATCGGGTCGAGGACCATCACCGGCTGGTCGGCGAGGCTGTCCGGCAGCGACTCCATGTAGGGCGTCGGCTGCAACGTCTCCTCGTCTCGGGCCAGGCCGACGAAGCCCATCCGAGCGTCCGGGATCAGCTTGTGCGCCTGGTCGGCCATACCGAGACCCGCCCGCAGCACCGGCACCAGCAGCGGCGGCGTCGCCAGCCGGTAGGCGTCGGTGAGTGCCACCGGCGTGTGGATGCGCTCGGTGCGTACCGGGAAGTCGCGGGTGGCTTCGTACACCAGCATCACGGTCAGCTCGTGCAGTGCCGCCCGGAAGGCCGCGCTGTCAGTCCGCGCATCGCGCATGGTGGAGAGCCTGGCCTTCGCCAGCGGGTGATCGACTACGTGCACATCCATAGCGGACCACCGTAGCCGTCACCCGCAGCCGTGTCCCACCGCGGTGAGCTGTTCTTCGAGAATGTCACCGTGCCCGGCGTGCCGGGCGAAATCCTCGATCAGGAGCAGGTAGATGAACCGCAGACTCACATCGCCGACGCGGGGGCGTGTCGTGATGTCGTCGAGGTCGAAGTCGGCGGCGATCACGCGGGAACGCTCACTGGCACGCTCGAACTCCGCGATCACGCCGGCCAGCGTTTCGTCGTCGGCGACGACGAAACTGCCGTTGTCAGCGATGGCGTATCCGTCGCATTCGGACTCGTTCAGGCCGCGCAAAGTGCGTTGGAACTAGATTCGCTCGGCGGTGGCGGCGTGTTTGATCAGCCCGATCGGCGTGGTCAGCGAGACGACCAGACGTCGCCGCGCGTCGGTTTCGGACAGTCCTCGCACGGTGTCGATGAGCGCCCGCCGATTGCGGTCGAGCATGCTCTCCAACATGAGACGTTCGGGTCCAGTGGTCATTCCGGGAAACGTGTACACAGGTCGTCCAACCTTCTGAGTTGAGGCGAATTGACGGATCTGCACCGAGGGCATGAATTCGAGCCACTTCGGCTTTGACGGCAGGAGTCGCGGCAGCACGCCGCGGAAACGTTCCGGCCCGTGTCAGAGGATCCTCGGGGACAACATGTCCAGAGCCGAGGAGAACCGGGTCGATGACGACGATACCGCTCCCGATGGCCGCTCGCTAGCCGTCCCGGCCCTGCCAGGTCGTGACGCAGGCTTCGTTGCCCTCGGCGTCGGCCAGGATCCAGAACGCCGGAGCCGCCGCGCCGGACCTCAGCTCGCCTCCCGCCGCGAGTGCCTCAGCTATCCGCCGCCGCGCCTCGTCGTGCGGCACCGAGATGTCCACGTGGATCCGGTTGCGTTGCGGCCTCGGCTCGGTCATCTGCTGGAACCAGACGGCCGGGTGCTGCCCGGCCGGATCAACGAGTGCCCCCTCGGGGCCACCACCAGCTACCTCGTCCCGGTATCCGAGGACCGCCTTCCAGAACGGGCGGATCGACGGGATGTCGAGGGCGTCGATCGCGAGTTCGAGAACCTGTACCGCCCGTGTTCCGGTATCGGCACGGGCGTCGGTCCGCAACCCGAGTTCCGTGACGAGGGCGGAGATCCGGCCGGCGAGGTCGATGTCGTGCGCGGTCACCGACTCGGTCGCGGCCGACTGCAGCGTCAGGATCAGCCGGTCCTGGCGGAGGTCGGCGCTCAGGTGCTCGCCGAGGTCGTCGCCGGCACCAGCCACGACACGCGAGGCGACCTCGGCCGCCTCCGCCAGAGAGCTCACGCGGACATAGGTGTGCAGGCCCGTCAGTACGTACCGCCACCCCAGGTCGCTGACGGCATCGGAGATCTGCTCTCTGCTGAGTGACCGACCCGGGTGCCGGTTGTCGTCCTCCATCCCGCCATCATCGCAGCACGACCACGGCGAGTTCGTGGTCGACGACCTGCGAAACGCCCACGACATGACGCACCCGCGCGCTACCCTCGCCTGGTGAGTGAGTTGTCCGGTATCCCCGATCGCAAGCAGTTCCGCGCCTCCGACACCGATCGTGAGCACGTCGCCCGGATCCTGCAGCAGGCGATGAGCGAGGGCCGCATCACGATGGTGGAGCTCGAGGAGCGGCTGAACAGCGTCTACTCTGCGAAAACGCTCGGCGAGCTGGAGCCGGTCACCGCCGATCTGCCCGATGCCAGCGCGCCGGGCGCCACCGTGCAGCCCGCGTTCAGCCGATCCCCCGAGACCCGGGTCGGCGGCACCCCGGGATCGACGAGCTCGATCGCGGTGATGTCCGGCGCGACCCGCAAGGGCAGCTGGGTGGTCCCGCGCCAGCACAACAGCGTCGCCTTCTGGGGCGAGGTGAAGATCGATCTGCGCCAGGCCCGGTTCGCCGAGCAGCACGTCACCATCACGGCGGTGGCGATCATGGCCGGTATCGACATCGTCGTCCCGGACGACGTCATCGTCGACGTCACCGGCATCGGTTTCATGGGCGCCTTCGAGACCAAGGAGAAGGGCGAGCTGACAGTCCCACCTGCCGATGCACCGGTCGTGACCGTAAACGGACTCGCCTTCTGGGGCGCGGTGACCGTCATCCGTAAGCCACGCAAGACGCCGAAGGAACTGGGCGGCTGACCGGGCCGTTACGCTCGTCCCATGGCAACAGCTACCCTGCCTGCCGAGCTCGCCGACGCCACCCGCGACGACGCGAGCCTGCGCAGGTTCCTGCACGGGCTGCCCGGTGTCGACCAGGTGGGCGTGGAACAACGCGCCGCAGGTCTGGGCACCCGCAGCATCAAGAAGGCCGCCAAGCGCTGGGCGATCGACACGGCCATCTCGATGGTCGACCTGACGACGCTGGAGGGCGCCGACACCCGCGGTAAGGTCCGTGCGCTGGCCGCGAAGGCCCGGCGTCCGGATCCGGACCACCCGGACACTCCCCGGGTCGCGGCCGTGTGCGTGTACCCGGATCTGGCGGCCGTCGCGGTCGAGGCGCTCGCCGGGACCGGCATCGGCGTCGCGAGCGTGGCCACCGCGTTCCCCTCCGGCCGGTCGTCGCAGCAGGTCAAGCTCACCGATGTCGCACTGGCCGTGGATGCGGGCGCGAGCGAGGTCGACATGGTGATCGACCGGGGTGCGTTCCTGGAGGGCCGTTACGGGCAGGTCTTCGACGAGATCCGGACCATCAAGGCTGCCTGCGGCGACGCGCACCTGAAGGTCATCCTGGAGACCGGCGAACTCGCCACCTACGACAACGTGCGGCGCGCGTCCTGGCTCGCACTGCTGGCCGGGGGCGACTTCATCAAGACCTCCACCGGCAAGGTCTCCCCCGCCGCCACCCTGCCGGTCACGCACGTGATGCTGCAGGCCGTGCACGACTGGCACACCAGCACCGGTGAGCTGCGCGGGGTCAAACCCGCGGGCGGCATCCGCACCACGAAGGACGCGATCCGCTACCTGGTCGCCGTGCACGAGGTTGCCGGTCCGCAGTGGCTCACCCCGGACCTGTTCCGGTTCGGCGCCTCCAGCCTGCTCAACGACCTGCTGTTGCAGCGCCGCACCCAAATCGACGGCCACTACAGCGGCCCCGACTACGTGACCCTGGACTGACATGACTGACTCACCGTTCGAGTACGCGCCCGCACCCGAATCCAGGGACATCGCCAACCTCAAGCCGCACTACCGCCCGTTCATCGGCGGGCAGTTCGTCGAAGGCGCAGGCGAGCCGCTGAAGACGATCAATCCGGCGACGGAAGAGGTCCTTGCCGAGGTCGAGACGGCTTCGGCGTCCGATGTGGACAAAGCGGTACAGGCGGCTCGCAAGGCCTACGACAAGGTCTGGGGCCGGATGCCCGGCAGCGAGCGGGCGAAGTACCTGTTCCGTATCGCCCGGCTGATCCAGGAACGTTCCCGCGAACTCGCGGTGCTGGAGACCCTGGACAACGGCAAGCCGATCAAGGAGTCCCGCGACTCCGACGTACCGACCGCGGCCGCGCACTTCTTCTACCACGCGGGCTGGGCCGACAAGCTCGACTACGCGGGACTCGGTCCCGATCCGCGCCCGCTGGGGGTGGCGGGGCAGATCATCCCGTGGAACTTCCCGCTGCTGATGCTGGCGTGGAAGATCGCGCCCGCACTGGCCACCGGCAACACCGTGGTGCTCAAGCCCGCCGAGACGACTCCGTTGACGGCGCTGGTGTTCGCCGAGATCTGCCAGCAGGCGGAGCTGCCGCCCGGCGTGGTCAACATCGTGCCGGGTGCCGGAGACATCGGCGCCGAGTTGGTGAACCATCACGGGATCGACAAGATCGCCTTCACCGGATCGACCGACGTGGGCAAGCTCATCCAGCGCTCGGTCGCGGGCACGCCCAAGCGGCTCACCCTGGAACTCGGCGGGAAGGCCGCGAACGTCGTATTCGACGACGCACCGCTGGACCAGGCCGTCGAGGGCATCGTGAACGGCATCTTCTTCAACCAGGGTCACGTATGCTGCGCCGGGTCCCGGCTGCTGGTGCAGGAGTCCATTGCGGACGAACTGCTGGAGAAGCTGCGCTACCGCGTCTCCACCCTGCGCCTCGGCGACCCATTGGACAAGAACACCGACGTCGGCGCGATCAACTCCGCGAAGCAGCTGGCCAAGATCCACGAACTGGTCGACTCCGGCGACAACGAGGGCGCGCAGCGCTGGACCAGCTCCTGCCCGCTGCCCGAGCGCGGGTTCTTCTTCGCTCCCACCGTGTTCTCCGACGTCCAGCAGTCGATGCGTATCGCCCGTGAGGAGATCTTCGGCCCGGTGCTGTCCGTGCTGACCTTCCGCACCCCGGACGAGGCCGTCGCCAAGGCGAACAACACGCCGTACGGGCTCTCGGCGGGGATCTGGACCGAGAAGGGTTCCCGCATCCTGTGGATGGCCAACCAGCTGCGCGCGGGCGTGGTGTGGGCCAACACTTTCAATCGTTTCGATCCCGCCGCACCGTTCGGCGGCTACCAGGAATCGGGGTTCGGCCGCGAGGGCGGGCGCGCCGGTCTGGAGGCTTACCTCAATGCCTGACAGACAGCTCCAGGCGGAGTGTGAACTGCGATGGCGACCACAGAACGCGCCCGGCGAAGCCCCACGGTCGTGGCGGCGGGGCGCCCGCGAAACGAAAGTTGGATTGGCGTGAGCAAGCCCGAGCCCCGGCGACGCGACCGTGTAGCGCGTTCAGAGACAAGCACTGACAACAACAGGATCTCGGTCGCCAAGACCTACAAACTGTTCATCGGCGGAAAGTTCCCGCGCTCGGAGTCCGGCCGGGTGTACCCGGTGACCGACAGCAAGGGCGCATTCCTCGCCAACGCCGCGCACGCCTCGCGCAAGGACGCCCGCGACGCGGTCGTCGCCGCCCGCAAGGCGTTCCCCGGCTGGTCCGGCGCCACCGCGTACAACCGGGGCCAGGTGTTGTACCGGGTGGCCGAGATGCTGGAGGGCCGCAGGGAGCAGTTCATCGCCGAGGTCGCCGCTTCGGAGGGGCTGACCGACCGCAAGGCTCAGTCCGTTGTGGACACCGCTATCGACCGCTGGGTCTGGTACGCGGGCTGGACCGACAAGATCGCCGCCGTGCTGGGCTCGGCGAACCCGGTGGCCGGGCCGTACTTCTCGTTCACGGTGCCGGAGCCGACCGGAGTGGTCGCGATCCTCGCCCCGCAGCGGTCCTCGCTGCTCGGGCTGGTGAGCGTACTCGCTCCGGTGCTCGCGACCGGGTCGACGGCAGTCTTGGTCAGCAGCGCGCAGCGGCCACTGCCCGCGATCACCCTGTCCGAGGTGCTGGCCACATCGGACGTGCCCGGAGGGGTGGTGAACATCCTGACCGGCAGGGCCGCCGAGCTGGGATCGTGGCTGGCCTCGCACGGCGACGTCAACGCACTGGACCCGACCGGCGCCGACATCGAGGCGCGGACCGACCTGGCCCGCGACGCGGCGGGCACGGTCAAGCGGGTGCTCGAGGTCCCGGCGGAGGAGCCCGACTGGACACAACGGCCGGACATCGCCCGCCTACGCCGCTATCTGGAGTCGAAGACCGTCTGGCACCCCCTGGGCGTCTAGGCCGGCGTGCCCGGCCGGTCGCTCACTTGACCGCGCCCATGGACAGGCCTCGGACCAGATGGTTCTGCGCGATCCAGCCGATGATCATCACCGGTAGCGACGCCATCAGCGCGGCAGCCGACAGCTGTGCCCAGTAGAGGCCCTCGCTGGTGATGAAGCCGACCAGGAACACCGGCACCGTCCCGGCCCGCGCGGCCGTGAGGTTGACCGCGTAGAAGAATTCGGTCCAGGAGAAGATCACACAAATCAGCGCCGTCGCGGCGATTCCGGGCGCGACCACGGGCAGGATCACCCTGCGCAGCAGGGTCGGCAGGTTGGCTCCGTCGATCCGGCCCGCCTCGATCATCTCCTTGGGCACCTCGAGGAAGAACGAGCGCATCATCCAGATCGCCAATGGCAGGTTCATCGCGGTGTACAGCACGACCAGTGCCCACACGTTGTCCAGCAGTGCGAAGTTCTGCGAGATCACGTACAGCGGGATGATCGCGGCCACGACCGGCAGCATCTTCGTGGAGAGGAAGAAACCGAGCGCGTTGCTGGTGTTCTTCACCGGCGCCAGCGACAGGGCGTAAGCCGCGGGGATACCGAGCGCCAGCACGGCCAGGGTCGACAGCACGGTCACGAACGCGGAGTTCCCCAGGTACGGCAGGAACCCGCGGTCGATGATGCCGGCGATCTGCTCCAGAGTCGGCGTGAAGAAGAGCTTCGGCGGATCGGTCGCCGCGTCGGCCTCCTGTTTGAAGGCCGTCAGTGCCATCCAGATCACCGGGAACACGAACAGGATCGCGATGACCCAGGTGGTCACGGTCAGCGCGGACTTGCCGAGCCGGTTGGGTGCCTTCCTGCGCGGGATCGCCACAATGCGATCCTCGCCCACGGTCTGGACGCTCATCGTCACTTCACCCCTTCGTTGACCGAGAAGGCCCGGAACATCAGACGCAGCGCGAAGGTCGCCACGACCAGCGTCATGATCACCACGATGACGCCCATAGCCGACGACTGTCCGATGTCGAATCCCTGGAAGGCCCGCTGGTAGATGTAGAACGGCAGGTTGGTGCTCGCGGTCCCGGGCCCGCCCTGCGTCATCAGGAAGATCGCGTCGAAGCTGTTCACGATGTAGATCGCGCCGAGCAGCGCGGCCAGTTGCAGATACCGGCTCAGCTGCGGCAACGTGATCGAAGCGAAGGTACGCCAGGGGCCCGCCCCGTCGACCTGTGCCGCCTCCAGCACCTCCTTGGACTGCGACTGCAGGCCGGCCAGAATCAGCAGCATCATGAACGGCGTCCACTGCCAGACGATCTGGGTCATCACCGAAGCCAGCGGGAACTGCGAGAGCCAGTCGGTGTTGCCGCCGAACACGAAGTTGAGCAACCCGTACACCGGATCGAACATGGTGGTCTTCCAGATCAGCGCGCCGGCCGCTGGCAGGATCAGGAACGGCGTGATGATCAGTGTCCGGACCACCCCCTGCCGAGAAACTTGCGATCCAGCAGCAAAGCCAGCCCCAGTCCGAGCCCCATGGCGACGAACACGCATACGATGGTGAGCAGCACGGTGTTGAACAGGGCGCCGCGGAACTGGCTGTCCGCGAAGACGTCGACGTAGTTCTGGAACCCGACGAAGTGCTGCGAGCCGGGCCGGACCAGGTTCCAGGACTGGAACGAGTAGAAGACGGTCAGCAGGAACGGAATCTGGGTCACCGCGATCACGAAGATCAGTGCCGGCAGCAGGGGGGCCCTGCGCCGCCAGCCACCGGCGCGGCGGTCGCGATCCGCGCTACGAGGACGTGCTGTGGGTGGTGTGCCCGTGCTGGCCTTCGGAGGTTCTGCCGTGGCCGTGGAAGTCGAGGACATCACTGTGCCTCCTGATAGGACTTGCCTACGGTTTCCGCGTACTCCTGCGACTGCTCCAACGCTTCCTCGACGGTGATCTGACCGGCGATCGCGGCGGACAGTTGCTGGCTCACCCAGGGTGCCAAGGTCCTGGAACTCGGGAATGCCGACGAACTGGATGCCCGGGTAAGGCACCGGCTCGGTCATCGTTCGCTGCTGGTCTGCCTTTTTGATGGCATCCAGAGTGGGTTGCGCGTAGGCACTCGCCGCCTCGCGATACTCGGGAATCTCGTAGGTGGACAGCCGGCAGCCCGGTGGGACCGCGTTCCAGCCGAACTCCTCACCGATCATCCGCACGAAGTCCTTGTCGGTCATCCACCGCATGAAGTCCCAGGCGGCCTGCTTGTGCTCGGTGACCTTCGGCATCGCCAGCGACCAGGCGTAGAGCCAGCCACTGGACTCCGTCTCCATGACGGGCGCGGGCACATACCCGGACTTGCCCACCACCCTGCTGTCCGACGGGCTCTCGTTGGTACCCGCCATTACGGTCGCGTCGTACCACATCGCCGCCTGCCCCTGCGCGTACCTGTTGCCGCACTCGGAGAACCCCGCACTGGAGGCACCGACCTCACCGTGCTCCCGGATCAGGTTGACGTAGAACTTCGCCGCGGCGGTGAACTCGGGCGAGGTCAGCTGCGCGTTCCAGTCCATGTCGAACCACCGGGCACCGAAGGTGTTCGCGACGGTGTTGAACGGGGCGAGGCTCTCGCCCCAGCCAGGCTTACCGCGCAGGCAGATCCCGGCGATTCCGGCCTGGTCGTCGTCGAGCACAGCGGCGAACTCGGCGATCTGCTCCCAGCTCGGGTTCGCGGGCATGGTCAGACCGGCCTGCTCGAACAGGTCCTTCCGGTAGGTGACGAACGAGGACTCGCCGTAGAACGGCACGGCGTACATCGAGTCCTCGTAGGACAACGACTCCCTGATGCTCGGGATGAAGTCATCCTGGTCGTACTCCGGGTTCGCGTCGATGTAGGGCTGCAGGTTCTCCAGCCAACCGTTCGCCGCCCACTGCGGCGCCTCGTAGTTGCTGATCATCACCACGTCGAACTCGCCGCCTTCGGTCGCGGTGGAGGCGGTGATCTTCGCGCGGGCCTGGTTCTCCGGCAGGGACACGAACTTGAGACTGACACCCGGATGCTCGGCCTCGAACCGATGGGAGAGCTCGATGGCGTCGTTCATCTGCGGGTTCGACACGATGGCCACCACGAGCGTCTGCCCGCCCGCGCCCAGCGCACCCGCTCCGGCGCAGCCGCTCAGCGTGAGCACGGCCACCAGCAGGGCGGCCAGGCCCCGTCGGCGGCGAAATGCCCTGGCAGTCCTAAACATTGTCGCCTCCTGGCAGAACCTGCACCTTCAGTCCGGCACCGCTGCGCATCAGGTCCAGCGCCTCCGGGTACTGCTCCAGCGGCAGGGTGTGGGTGAGCAGCGGCGCCGTGTCGATCGCACCGGACGCGACGAGGTCCAGCGCCGGGCCGAAGCTGTGCAGTACGGCCATCGAGCCGACGACGGTGATCTCGTCGTTGTAGATCCGGAACGGCGAGAGCGCGACGCGGGCCTGCTCGGGAGCCACGCCGAAGACGAGGAGCCTGCCGCCCCTGTGTAGTGAGTCGAAGGCGGCCTCGATCGCCGGGACGGCTCCACTGCAGTCGGCGGCCGCGTCGAACCGCTCACCGTCGAGCTCCGCGACGTCGCCGGCCACCGCGCGAGCGCCGAGTTCGGTGGCCCTGCCGAGGCGGGCGGTGTTGCGATCCACCACCGTCACCTCGGCACCGGCCCGCTGCAGCAACTGCTGCATGATCAAGCCCATCGTGCCCGCTCCGACCACGAGGAACCGTTCGCCGGCCTCCACGCCGACCCGGCGCACGCCGTGTACCGCGCAGGACACCGGTTCCACCAGAGCGCCCTGTTCCCAGGTCATCTCGTCCGGCATGCGATAGCAGTTGGCCGCGGGGACCGCGACGTACTCGGCGAACGCACCGTCCACCGTGTCGCCGGTCGCGCCCCAGTTCGCGCAGAGGTTGCCGTGACCGGCCCGGCAGGGACCGCAGTACCCGCAGAACAACGAGGGGTCCACGGCGACGCGGTCACCCACCCGCCAGTCGCCGGGAACATCGGCACCGAGCTCGATGATCTCACCGGCGAACTCGTGGCCAGGCACGATCGGGTAGGGCGTCGGCGGGAAGTGCCCGTCCGCGATGTGCAGATCGGTACCGCAGATGCCGCATGCCCCCACTTTCAGGACCACCTGGCGATCGCCGGGCTTCGGATCGGGTACGTCTCCTACCCGGATCGAGCCTGGTGTGTCGATGATCGCGGCGCGCATGCCACTCCACCTCTCAGTTGGGTTCGCACTGTCGCTCATATGAGCACCTTGAGATCGGATGCGCGTCAGCGCATGTCAAGGCATTGAAGATCTCCTGCCGTAGTTACGTCAACCTTTCGAGGGTTTTTCGTGCTATCTTGCTCATATGAGCGCCATACGTCTGGTAGACACCATCACCGGGCCGGACGCGGCGGTGCACGCCGCGTCCATCGCCCGGCGCTTCTACGTACAGGGCAGATCGAAGCTGGAGATCGCGGAGGAGTTCGGGATCAGCCGGTTCAAAGTCGCCCGAATACTTGACGCGGCACGGGAAGCGGGACTCGTGCGAGTCGAGTTCGACATTCCGGCTCCGGTCGAACTGACGTTGTCCGACGAGGTCAGGGTCGCGTACGGACTGCGCAGAGCGCTGGTGCTCGAACGAGCACAATCAAGCGAGACCAAACAGGAGCTTCGACGCCGGATCGGCGCGCTCGCGGCCGACCTGCTCACCGAGATCGTCACCCCCGATGACGTCCTCGGCCTGTCGTGGGCACGGTCGGTCAACGTGATGGCCGATTTCGTCCGGTCACTGCCTCGTTGCCCGATCGTGCAGCTGTGCGGGGTTCAGGCGGGGATCGACTCTCGCGATCGGTCCGTGGAGACGGTGCGCCGGATCGCCGCGGTTTCCGGCGGCGATGCCTACCCGATCTTCGGGCCGCTGGTGCTACCCGACCGGCGCACCACGGAGATCCTGCGCAGACAGCCGGGAATCGCGGAGACCTTCGCCCAGTTCGGCAAGCTGACCAAGGCCGTGGTGAGCATCGGTTCCTGGCAACCCGGCGAGTCCACTGTGTATGACGCGGTGGCCGACGCGGAGCGGGCGACGATCGAGAAGCGCGGCGCGAAGGCGGAGGTCGCGGCGCGGCTGTTCGACGCCGACGGCAATCCGATGTCCACCGGGCTCGCCCACCACGTGCTGGCGATCAGCACCGAGGAGCTGCTCCGGGTCCCCGAGGTGATCGCCCTCGGCTACAGCACACCGAAGGCCGAGGCCGTCGATGCCATGCTGCGCACCGGAATGGTGACCACCCTCATCACCGATGCCGACACGGCGGAGATCCTGCTCGACCTCGCCGCCAAACGCCCCCCAAAGCACTGAGACCCGCACTTTCCCGGGAAAGCGCGATACCCCGCGCATGCACCCACCGCACTTTCCCGGGAAAGTGCGGGACTAGAGCTGGTCTACGCGGGTTACGCGGACGACGGCGGCGCCTGCTTCGTCGGAGGCGGCCAGGTCGACCTCGGCGCTGATGCCCCAGTCGTGGTCACCCGCCGGATCGTCGAAGATCTGCCGGACCCGCCATACCTCCGCCTCGCGTTCGATGAGCAACAACGCGGGGCCTCTTGCGTCCGGTCCGATGCCGATCTCGTCGTGCTGCTCGAAGTAGTCCTCGAGCGCGTCCGCCCATTCGTCGGCGTTCCAGCCCGAGGCGGCATCGAGTTCGCCGAGTTCCTCGTACGCACGCCGCGCCGCGAGCTCGACGCGCCGGAACAGCTGGTTGCGCACCAGCACACGGAACGCCCGCTCGTTGCGGGTCACCGGCGGCGGCCCCTCCGGCAGGGACGGACGCACCTCGCCCTCGGTGTGCTCGTCGGGGTGGCGCAGCGCCTCCCACTCGTCGAGCAGGCTCGAGTCCACCTGGCGCACCAGTTCGCCCAGCCACTCGATGAGGTCCTGCAGCTGCTCGGACTTCGCCTCGTCGGGAACCGTGTGCCGCAACGCGTCGTAGGTGTTCGCGAGGTACCGCAACACCAGACCCTCTGAGCGAGCCAGGGAGTAGAAACCGACGAACTCCACGAAGTTCATCGCCCGCTCGTACATGTCCCGTACGACCGACTTCGGCGACAGTTCGTAGTCAGCGACCCACGGATGGCCCTGCCGGTAGGTCTCGTACGCGGCGTGCAGCAGCTCCTCCAGCGGCTTCGGGTACGTGATGTTCTCGAGCAGCTCCATCCGCTCGTCGTACTCGATGCCCTGGGTCTTCATCTCGGCCACTGCTTCCCCGCGCGCCTTGAACTGCTGCTGTGAGAGCACCGGGCGAGGGTCATCCACGGTTGACTCCACAATGGAGACGACGTCCAGCGGATAACTCGGGGACTCCTTGTCCAGCAAGTCGATCGCGGCCAACGCGAACGGCGACAGCGGCTGGTTCAGGGCGAAGTCGAACTGCAGGTCGACGGTCAGCCGGACGTAGCGGCCCTGTTCGTCTGGTTCGGACAGTTGTTCGACGACACCCGCGGCCAGCAGTGCGCGGTAGATCGCGATCGCGCGCAGGATGTGCCTGCGCTGTGCGGGACGGGGCTCGTGGTTGTCCTCCAACAGGTGCTTCATCGACTCGTAGGCGTTGCCCGGCCGGGAGATGACGTTGAGCAGCATCGAGTGGCTGACCTGGAAGCTAGAGGTCAGCGGTTCCGGCTCGGCGCCGACGAGCCGGTCGAACGTGCTCTCCGTCCAGTTGACGAATCCCTCGGGCGCCTTCTTGCGCACGATCTTGCGCTTCTTCTTCGGGTCGTCGCCCGCCTTCTCCAGCGCCTTGGCGTTCTCCACCACGTGGTCGGGCGCCTGCACCACTACGTAGCCGTCGGTGTCGTACCCCGCGCGCCCCGCCCGGCCCGCGATCTGGTGGAACTCACGCGCCTTGAGGTGGCGCTGGCGGACACCGTCGTATTTGGTCAGCGCGGAGAAGAGCACGGTGCGGATCGGGACGTTGATACCGACGCCGAGGGTGTCGGTGCCACAGATGACCTTCAGCAGCCCCGCCTGTGCGAGCTGTTCGATCAGCCTGCGGTACTTCGGCAACATGCCGGCGTGATGCACGCCGACACCGTGGCGGACCAGCCGGGAGAGGGTCTTGCCGAAACCCGCGGAGAACCGGAAGTCACCGATGGCCTCGGCGATCGCGTCCTTGTCCGCCCTGCTGGACGGGTTGATGCTCATCAGTGCCTGCGCGCGCTCGATGGCGGCGGCCTGGGAGAAGTGCACGATGTAGATCGGCGCCTGCCCGCCGTGCAGCAGCTCGGAGATCGTCTCGTGCATCGGCGTCAGCGCGTAGCGGAAAGTCAGCGGGACAGGGCGCTGCGCCGAGGTCACCACCGCGGTCGAACGCTCGGTACGCCTGGTCAGGTCCTTCTCGAAAAACGAGACGTCGCCCAGCGTCGCGGACATCAGCACGAACTGCGCGTGCGGCAGTTCCAGCAACGGCACTTGCCATGCCCAGCCGCGATCGGGCTCGGAGTAGAAGTGGAACTCGTCGGCCACGACCTGGCCGACGACCTCCCTGCCCTCCTCGGGGCCGAACCGCAAGGCCATGTTCGCCAGGATCTCCGCGGTGCAGCAGATGATCGGCGCGTCGGCGTTGACGCTGGAGTCGCCGGTCATCATGCCGACGTTCTCGGCGCCGAAGATGTCGATCAGGGAGAAGAACTTCTCCGACACCAGCGCCTTGATCGGCGCCGTGTAGAAGCTCCGTCTGCCGTGGGCCAGCGCGGTGAAATGCGCGCCGACCGCGACGAGGCTCTTGCCAGAGCCGGTCGGGGTGGACAGAATGACGTTCGCTCCCGACACCACCTCGATCAGCGCTTCCTCCTGCGCCGGGTACAGCTCGATGCCGCGCTCGGCGGCCCACGAGGAGAAGGCCTCGAACAGCGAGTCGGGGTCGGGGGTTGCGGGCACGGCGTCGGCGAGACTGACGAGGTTGGGATCCATGGTGCCCTAGATGGTGCCATCCCGGCCCGAGGGCACCAGGGGTGATCGCGGCTTCGGTCGGAAACCCGTAGGCTGCCCGCAGGCGCGCGCGGCCGGGGATGACACTCCTGCCCGCGTGCACACAGGCGGTTATTCCGGAGGGTCGTAATGGCACAGGACATCATCCCGATCGAACTCGGGCTGCCACAGGGTGACCTGGTGACCCTGTGGGCCCCGCGCTGGCGGGAGGACGGCGAGGAATGGGAGGCGTTCCTCGGCGACGAGGAGGATCTGTACGCCTTCCCGGACGCCGCGCACCTTGCCGCGTTCGTACGCACCGCCGAGCAGCACGACCTCGTCGACCATCCGGCGTGGGAGATCGTTCCCGCGCTGAACGTGCCGGAGCTGATCCCGGACGACGACCACTCCTACGACCTGGTCGGCGTGCCGGAGATGGTCGCCGACGAGCCGGACTCCTGGACGATCGGCGAGCTCGCCGAGATCGTCGGCATCGTCCGCTCACTGGCGGACGTGTGCGAACTGGACGAGGTCCACGAGGTGCTCGACGCCTACGAGGGTTTCTCGCTGCTGGAGCAGGGGCGGTTGCCGTTCACCGGCCGGGAGGGCCAGCGGCTGTGGAACGACCTGTCCGCGGCGGTCTCGGAGAAGTGGGACAGCGTCCTGGACGCCATCGACCAGCTGGTCACCGTTCCTTCGGTGGACGCGGCGACGCTGGAGGCGACTGCTGAGGAACTGGCCGCCTTCCACGAGGAGTCGGCCGAGGCCGAGGCAGGCGTGGACAGCGAGAACGACGACCTGGACACGGTCGACTCGGACGACGCCGAAGCCGCTGGGGCCACCGACTCCGACGACACCGACGACGAGCCGGTCGGTTTCTGGGGCGAGGTCGGCATCGACCCGATCAAGATCGTCACCAGCGACCAGGAGTACTACACCCTGCGCTGCTACCTCGACGACGAGCCGATCTTCCTCGGCTCCGACGGCGAGATCGACGTGTACACCTCGGAGCGGGCGCTGGCACGTGGCCTCGCCGACAGCTCGAAGTTCGGCGATACCGACCTCGCCGACGTCTCCACCTGGAGCACGGTGCGTGACGCGGCGACCGCGGGCGAGTTGGAGGTCGAGGTCGACACCGACAACACCTACGTGCTGGCCGGCCTGGACGCGGACCTCGCCGAGGGCGTGGACGCGATCGACCCGACCCAGCTCGAGCTGGCGGTGGAGCTGCTGACCGACGCAGCCGACTGGGCGGGCGACGACAGTGTCGCCGCCGCGCTGACCAAGTCCGAGAGTCTCGGCTGGCTGGTGTCGTTCGTGCTGCGACCAGAACCGAACCGGCTCGCGCCGAGCGCTCCGTTCGACGCCGAGCAGAGCGCCTGGCGCAAGCTGGTCGAGTCCTTCGAGGACCGTCTGCGCAGCCACTGACTCACGGCTCGGCGCGCTCGGCACGTACTGGAACAAGGCCGATCGCCAGCAGCGGGAAGATCGCGGTGACGGCGAAGGCCAGCGCGTAGCGGGAGTCGCCGATCAACAGGCCCAGCATCGGCGGCGTCAGTGAAGCCGCGACGTTCTGCGCGGTGTTCTGTGCCCCCATCGCCCGGCCCGACCACGCGACGCCGGCCAACTCGGCCGATGCGGTGAACCCGAGCACGTTGTCGCTGACCGTGACCACGGCGGCGAGGACCAGCGCGAGCAGCACGAGCCAGGGCCAGCTCGCGTCGCCGATGGCGACCAGCAGCATCACCGCGGCGCTGGCGCCTGCCAGCAGGCGCATCGGCCGGAGCCTGCTGCCCACACGATCCGACCAGTGCCCCGCCACCAGCCTGCCCGCCGCGCCGAGTCCCTGCACCGCGGCCAAGAACCAGCCCGCGGCCAGTGGGCTCCAGTCGTGCATCGCCACGAGGTAGACCGGCGCGAAGGCCGAGACCGCGAACTGCGGCACCACCAGCAGGGCACTCGCACCGTGTACCCGCCACAGCGTGGACGTCCGGTACGGCGAGCTACCCCGCGCCGGCGCAGCGGCCGTCGGTCCCGGCCGCTGCGGCCGGGGTGGGTCCACCACCAGTAGCAGTACGAGAACCGCGGCGATGAGCGCGAACACGGCGGGAAACAGCATCGCCGCCCGGAAACCCCAGTGCTCGGCCAGTGGCGGGAGGGCGAGCGCGGCGATGCCGACGCCAAGCGGCTGCGCCGTCTGGCGGATCCCCATCGCCAGCCCCCGCTCGCGTTCGGCGAACCAGCCCATCACCACCCGCCCGCTCGCGGCGTTGACCGAGGCGGTGGCCGCGCCCGCGAGAAGGAACAGTACGAACAGCGTGCCGAGCGAATGCCCACCTGCGCCCGCGGAGAGCAGCAACGCTCCCGAGACTCCCAGCCCCAGCGCCATGACCAGCCGCTCGCCGAAACGGTCCGCGGCCGCGCCCCAGGCGATCAGCGTGAAGAGCAGGCCGATGCTGGGAGCCGCGACCACCGTGCCCGCCTGCGCCAGCGACAGTCCTTCCGCCGCCCGCATGTCCGGCACGAGGAACGGGATCCCGTACAGGAAGGTGCAGCTGGCCGTCTGTCCGGTCAGGCCGAGGCAGAGGATCAGCCAGCGACGCGGCGCCACCTTTAGATCCTGATGCTGCTCCTGCTGCGCACGTCGCACGGCCACGGCTACCGTCCCAGTATTTAGGAAGGACTTCCTATATCCTGGATATTACTTCGCAACGCTAAGCAATGCAAGCGCGCAGGGTCACCGGCGCCACCTGTTCGATCGAGGGACGAGGGTCAGCCGAGTAACTCGGCGTAACCAGGCTTGATCACGTTGTTGATCAGGGCGAGGCGCTGGTCGAAATCGAGGAAGGCGGATTTCATCGCGTTGATCGTGAACCACTGGATGTCCGCCCAGTCGTATCCGAAAGCGTCCACCAGAGCCGCGAACTCCGAGGAGACGGTGCAGCCGCTCATCAGCCTGTTGTCGGTGTTCACGGTGACCCGGAAACGCAGCTTGGCGAGCAGGCCGATCGGATGCTCGGCAATGGACTTCGCGGCACCGGTCTGCACATTGGACGATGGGCACACCTCGAGCGGGATCCGGGTGTCGCGGATGTATGCCGCCAACCGTCCCAGGTGGAGACCGTCCGCTCGTTCCTCGATGTCATCCCTGATCCGGACACCATGCCCGAGCCGTTCGGCTCCACAATGCTGAATCGCCTCCCAGATGGAAGCGAGACCAAATGCCTCTCCGGCATGAATGGTGAAATGCGCATTACTGGTTCGAAGGTATTCGAATGCGTCCAGATTACGGGTGGGCGGAAAGCCGGCTTCGGGACCGGCGATGTCGAAACCGCCGACACCGGAATCGCGATAGCGGACGGCGAGCTCGGCGATCTCGTGCGCGCGGGCGTGCTGACGCATCGCACAGAGCAGCGTGACCATACGGATCCGCCTACCTCGCTCGGCCGCCCGGCGTTCACCCTCGGCAAACCCCGCCTGCACAGCCTCGATCACCGCATCGAGTGACAAACCGCGCTCCACGAACAGTTCCGGCGCGTACCGCACCTCCGCGTAGACCACGCCGTCTTCTGCCAGATCCTCCGCACATTCCGCAGCTACCCTGACCAGCGCTTCCTCGGTCTGCATGACACCGCAGGTGTGGGCGAAGGTCTCCAGGTACGACTCGAGCGAGCCGGAATCGGCGGCCGCGGTGAACCAGCGGCCGAGTTCGTCGACGTCGGTGGTGGGAAGTCCCTGGTAGCCCGTGCTCTCGGCCAGTTCGACCAAGGTCCGGGGGCGCAGCCCCCCGTCCAGGTGGTCGTGTAGCAGCACCTTGGGAACTCGGCGAATGGATTCGAGCGTAGGAAGGTCAACGGCTGGCATACTCCGCACAGTACCGCCGCTCCCGCGGTGCGGATCCGTCCATCGAACACGTCGAACACCCGGAGACAATCCGGTAAACGACCTGGACATGCTGGGCCGATCGGCGGTGCGTTATCACCTGCGCGGCGCAACTCTCAGCCTGAACTTAACCCTCAGCTCGTACGGACCCGGCTACCATTCGGCCAACGGAGTTGCGCACGTCATTCTCATTTTCGTGGGGGCGATACTCACAGCAATTCGACACTAGATAAGCTGCCGCCCACGTCCCATCCTTTCCCCGCCGATGAAGGACACCGCAGTGACCACTGACAACCACCTTGCAGCCCCGTCCTTCGACCGGATGCGCAACATGCTGGTGCGCGCGGCCGAGGTCCGGGAGAGCGAGCAGCAGCAGATCTTCGACGCCCTCGACGACATCTACGCCCGGCTCTCGCCGGTCGACTCGCTCGGCGCGGTGCGCAAGCGGCTGTCCGAGTTGCCCGACCGCACCGAGGTCGGCGTCCTGGCCGAGCGCCTCGACGAGGCCATGTCCCGTCTTGAGGCACAGGACAACGCCATCGCGGCGGTCGCCCGTTCGGTGGAGGCCATCGTCGACAAGCTGGCGAAGCCGTTCGCCCAGCTCGACGGCAGGCTCGACGGAGTCGGCGCGCGCTTCGAGGGTGTCGCAGGCCGGATGGACGGCCTCGAGGACAAACTCCAGAACATCCACCGCAGGCTCGACGAGCTGGGCGGTCACCTGGACAAGCAGGACGACAAGCTCGACGCGCTGCCCGCATCGGTGCACGGCCCGGTGCGCGAGCGCATCGAGAACTCCGAGGCCGCCCTGCGCGACCGGATCGACACCGTCGCCGACGCCACCAAGGACCGGATCGACGCACTCGACACCTCCACCCGCGAGCGGATCGAGGCCAACACCGAGGCGCTGCGCACCACGGTCACCGAGACCGGCGACATGGTGGACCCGTCGAGCCGGCTCGACGGCCTCGCCGAGCGGCTCGAGCAGGTCACCAACCGCCTCGACGAGCTGGGCGGCCGCCTCGACAAGGTCGAGGACGGCGTCACCACTCAGATCGGCGACCTGAACGGCTCGGTCAAGTCCGGCCTGTCCAAGGTGGAGACCACCATCTCCGCCCGGCCGGACACCGATTCGGTCACCTCCGTGGTGAAGAAGAGTGCCGAGGAGTCCGAGCGGCGCATCGGTGGCCAGCTCGACGAGGCGATGGCGACCTTCGCCGAACTGATGCTCGGCGGCGGCCCCGCTCCGCAGCCCGTCCCGGCACCGCCCGCACCGAGGCAGCCGCGCCGTGCGCGCAACGGCCGCTCGCCCAAGGCCGTCACGGACAAGGCGAAGAACGGCAGCGGAGACTCCACCGAGGAAAGCGAGAGCTGACCAACGGCGCGGCTGGCGGGACGCCTCAGCCGCGTACGGTCTCGAACACGATGCCCCCGCCCTGCGCGGGGGCATCGTTGTGTGCGCTGTTCGTCGGCTCGGCCACCACGACACCGCCGCGCAGCGACTCCAGTGCGGCGGGAACGGCGTCCGGGGTGTCGGTGTGCAACTCCAGCAGCGGCTGGCCTGCCTCCACCCGCGCCCCCGGCTTGACCAGGCAGCGCACGCCCGCCGCGAGTTGCACCGGGTCCTCCTTGCGCGTCCGGCCCGCACCGAGCCGCCAGGCGGCGACGCCGACCGCGTAGGCGTCCAGTGTGGCGAGCGTGCCCGCGTGTTCGGCCTCGACGACGTGCACGTGCTCCGGCTCGGGCAGTGGCGCGTCCGGGTCGCCGTCCTGTGCGCGGATCATCCGGCACCAGGTCTCGTAGGCGCGGCCGTCAGCGAGCACGGCCGCTGGGTCGGTGTCGATGCCGGCCAGCGCGAGCATCTCCCTGGCCAGCGCGAGCGTCAGCTCCACGACGTCGGCGGGTCCCCCGCCACGCAGCACCTCGACGGCCTCGGCCACCTCGACGGCGTTGCCGACGGCACTGCCCAGCGGGACGCTCATGTCGGTGAGCAGCGCCGTCGTGGCGACCCCGTGTGCCGTACCGATATCCACCAGGGTGCGGGCCAGTTCGCGGGCCTGCTCCCTGGACTTCATGAACGCCCCCGAACCGGCCTTGACGTCGAGCACGAGTCCGGCAGAACCCTCCGCGATCTTCTTGCTCATGATCGAACTGGCGATCAGCGGGATCGACTCCACGGTCGCGGTGACATCGCGCAGGGCGTAGAGCTTGCGGTCCGCGGGCGCCAGCGACGGGGTCGCCGCGCAAACGACCGCGCCGACATCCTCCAATTGCCGGATGATCTCCTCGGTGCTGAGCGCGGCCCGCCAGCCCGGGATGGCCTCCAGCTTGTCCAGCGTGCCGCCGGTGTGCCCGAGCCCGCGGCCGGACAGCTGGGGCACCGCCGCACCGCAGGCCGCGACCAGTGGCGCGAGTGGCAGGGTGATCTTGTCGCCGACGCCGCCGGTGGAGTGCTTGTCCACGGTCGGCCTGGAGACCGCGAGCGAGAGACGATCACCGGAGTCGATCATCGCTCCTGTCCACCTGGCGATCTCGGCGGCGTCCATGCCGCGAAGGAAGATCGCCATCGCGAGCGCGGACATCTGCTCCTCGGCGACCGCGCCCCGGGTGTAGGCATCGACGACCCAGCTGATCTGGGCCTCGCTGAGCCTGTCACCGTCGCGCTTGGTACGGATGACGTCCACCGCCGCGAAGGGCTCCTGAGCCACGCGTGCTCCTTCCACTCGCCTCGGTTGCGTTCAGCCGGGCAGATCCGCAGGGCCGAAGGCGTCGGGCAGGACCTCGGACATCGGCAGGACACCGCGCGGGGTGTCCACCAGGCAGGCGCCCCCGCCCAGCTCGAACAGGATCTGCCTGCACCGCCCGCACGGCATCAGCAGCTCATCGGCACCGCTGCGGCAGGCTACGGCGACGAGCCGTCCCCCGCCGCTGAGCCGGGCCTGCCCGGCCATCGTGCACTCCGCGCACAGACCCAGCCCGTAGGAGGCGTTCTCCACGTTGCAGCCGAGCACCTCGCGACCGTCGTCCATGATCCCGGCGACGCCGACCAGCAGCCCCGAGTACGGCGCGTAGGCGAGCTGAGCGGCGCGGACCGCACTGGCCCGCAACGCATCCCAGTCGACGACTGTGCCAGACATGCCTAGTCCCCCTCACCGCGCCGATAACGCCGCCCGATCGACCGGGGCGGGCGGAGCTTCTGCGCCGACACCGCCAGCACGATCAGCGTGACGAAGTGCGGGGTGTAGGGGATCAGGTCACGCGGCAGCGCGTCGTTGGACCAGTAGATGTAGTACAGGATCCCGGCGCCCGCCGCGGACAGCAGCGCGGGGAACCACTGCTTGCGCACCAACTGGATCACCACGATCACCACCAGCAGGACCACCACGCCGTACAGCAGCGAGAGCACCGCCTCGCCGCCACCGGAGAGCTGCAGGCCGTCGGCGTAACCGAACAGCGCCGCACCGCCGAGCAGACCACCGGGCCGCCAGTTACCGAAGATCATCGCCGCGAGACCGATGAACCCCCTGCCGTTGGTCTGGTTCTCCAGGTAGTCCGCACCGCCGGGCAGCAGCACCAGCGAGGCACCACCCATGCCTGCCAGCCCGCCGGAGATCGCCAGCGCGACGTACTTGTGCAGGTAGACGTTGACCCCGAGCGACTCCGCCGCCACCGGGTTCTCGCCGCAGGACCGCAGCCGCAGGCCGAACCGGGTGCGCCAGAGGATCAGGTAGCTCACCGGCACCAGCAGAAGTGCGAGCACAGCCAGCGGGGTGACCTGGGTGATCAGGCCACGGATCAGGCCCGCGGCGTCGGAGATGAACACCCGCTGCATGGCCTCGATGTCCCCGAGCCAGTCGGAGAGGAAGGTGGCCGAGTAGGTGTCGTACTTCGGCACCACCGGTGACTGTCGCGGGTTACCGGAGATCGGCTCGAAGATCAGGTTCGCGAGGTACTTGGTGACCCCGAGCCCGAGCAGGTTGATCGCCACACCGGAGACGATGTGGTTGACCCCGAAGGTCACCGTCGCGACCGCGTGCAGCAGCCCGCCGAGCCCGCCGAACAGGATCGCGGCGGCGAGTCCGGTCCAGACACTGCCACCGAAGTACGCGCCCCAGGCCGCACCCCAGGTGCCGAGGATCATCATGCCCTCGAGCCCGATGTTGATCACGCCGGAACGCTCGGCCCACAACCCGCCGAGCCCCGCGAGCAGGATCGGCAACGCGAGGCGCAGCGCGGTGTTGGCGGTGTTGGACGACGTCAGCACGTCCATGCCGGTCGCGTACGAGGCCGTGGCGAGCACGGCGATCGCGGCGACGGCCCACATCAGGCCCCGAGCCCAGCCCGGAATCCGCCGCTTCGACAGTTCGCCTCCACGCGGCCCGCTGACCGGGCTCGGGGAGTTGATCACCGTGTTCGTCACAGGGCACCTCCGTCTCGCACGCTCGCGGGTTTGCGCCCGTTCCCGGCCAGCGCCCTGCCGACGCGCCGCTGTTCGGCGGCGATGTCGGCACGCTTGACGATCTCGTAGGCCACCACGACCGAGAGCACGATCGTGCCCTGAATGATCGTCGCTATCTCCTTGGGCACCGCGATGGCCTCCAGCGAGACGGCGGACTTGTCCAAATAGGCCCACAGCAGCGCGCCGAACGCGATGCCCGCGGGATGGTTGCGCCCGAGCAGGGCCACCGCGATGCCGGTGAAGCCGTACTGCTGAGTCGAGGTGATGCCGTAGCTGTAGTCGCGCCCCAGTAGTTCGGGCAGCGCCACCAGACCGGCGACCGCACCGGAGAGCAGCATCGCCGCGAGCACCATCTTCTTCGCGTCGACACCGCCTGCCGAGGCGGCGGTGGTGGACTCGCCACTGGCCTTGAGCTCGAAGCCGAACCGGGTGCGGTTCAGCATGAACCAGTAGGCGTAACCGACGGCGGCGGCGATGAACACGAACCCGAAGAGCGTGCCCGCGTTACCGAACGGAATGCCGGGAACCCAGCCGCTTTCCGGGATATCCCTGGTGCTGACGTTGTTTCCGGTCTGCACACCGAACTGGTCCGGGTTCACCAGGAACGCGATGATCCCGCCCGCGATGGCGTTCAGCATGATCGTGGAGATGACCTCGCTGACCCCGCGGGTGACCTTGAGGATCGCCGGGATCGCCGCGTAGGCCGCACCGGCCAGCGCCGCGACCATGATGATCACGAAGGTATGCAGCACCGGCGGGAGTTGCAGCGCCCCGCCGACGATCGCGGCGACGATCGCGGCGAACCGGTACTGGCCCTCCACGCCGATGTTGAACAGGTTCATCTGGAAGCCGATGGCGACAGCCAGTCCGGCCAGGTAGTACACGGTGGCCAGATTGACCGTGTCGACCGCGATGGAGCCCTCGGTGAGCTGGCTCAGCATCGTGCCGTAGGCCAGCAAGGGGTCCGCACCGGAGATCAGCAGCGCGATCGAGGACAGCAGGAGCGCGAAGATGATCGCCAGCAGCGGCGGAAGCAGCGCCGTGCGCCAGGACTTCATGAACCGTCACTCTCCCCCGTGCCGTCGGCCGGGTCGGCCGGATCGGACACTGTGGACGCTCCGGTCATCGCCGAACCGAGCTCCTGCGGGGTGACCGTGCGCGGGTCCGCCTCGGCCACGAGTCTGCCGCGCAGCATGACCCGGATGGTGTCGGACAAGCCGATCAGCTCGTCCAGGTCCGCCGAGATGAGCACCACGGCGAGGCCGTCCGCCCGTGCCGTGCGGATCTGCTCCCAGATCAGCGCCTGCGCGCCGACGTCCACACCCCGGGTCGGGTGCGAGGCGACGAGCAGCACGGGTTCTCCGGAGAGTTCCCTGCCGACCACGAGTTTCTGCTGGTTACCGCCGGAGAGCGCCCCGGCGAGCACCTCGATGCCCGGTGTCCGCACGTCGAACTGCTCGACGATGCGGCTGGTGTCCTTGCGCGCGCCCGCGCGGTCGATCAACGGTCCTTTGGCGACAGGTCGGCGAGTCTGGTAGCCGAGCACCCGGTTGACCCACAACGGTTGGTTCAGCAGCAGTCCGTGCCGGGTGCGGTCCTCGGCGATGTAACCGATGCCCGCTTCCCGGCGGCCGAGCGTGCCCAGCTTCGTCAGGTTCCGGTCCCCTTCGTCGGTCACCAGCTCGACCGCGCCGGAGGTCGCCTTGCGCATGCCCATGATCGTCTCGACCAGTTCGGTCTGCCCGTTGCCCTCGACACCGGCGATGCCGAGGATCTCCCCGGCGTGCACGGTGAAGGAGATGTCGTCGAGCACCGCGCGTTCGCTGTCCTCGGCGGCGAGTCGCAGGTCCCGCACCCGCAGCACATCGCGATCGGTCACTGTGGACTCGCGGGTCTCCGGACTGGGGAGCTCGCTGCCGACCATCATCTCGGCGAGTTCGCGGGAACTGACCTGTTTGGGATCGGCGGTGCCGACCGTGGCGCCACGGCGGATCACGGTGACCGTGTCGGCGATCGCCCGCACCTCGTCGAGCTTGTGCGAGATGAACAGGAAGGTGAAGCCCTCCTCCTGCATGGCGCGCACGGTTTCGAACAGTGCGTCGACCTCCTGGGGAACGAGCACCGCGGTCGGCTCGTCGAGAATGATGATCCGCGCACCGCGGTAGAGCACCTTGACGATCTCGACCCGCTGCCTGTCGGCGACGCCGAGCCGTTCCACCAGCAGGTTCTGGTCGGCGCGCAGCCCGGTGCGATCCTCGAGTTCGGCGATCCGGCGCGAAGCGGCCTTGCCGATGCCGTACAGGTTCTCCGCGCCGAGCAGCACGTTCTCCCGCACGGTCAGGTTGTCGGCGAGCATGAAGTGCTGATGCACCATGCCGATCCCGGCACGGATGGCGTCCTGCGGGTTGCGCAGGCGCGCCTGTTCGCCGTTGATCGTGATGGTGCCCTCGTCCGGCTGCTGCATCCCGTAGAGGATCTTCATCAGCGTGGACTTGCCCGCACCGTTCTCGCCGCAGAGGGCGTGTACCTCCCCCGCGCGGACGGTGAGGTTGACGTCGGAGTTCGCCACGACGCCGGGGAAACGCTTGGTGATGCCGGCCAGTTCGACGACCGGTTCACCCCGCGGGACGGGGTCTGATGTGCTCATGTTCCTGCTGGGCTCCCCATGAAATCACGGCGTGGGACCAGAAGAGGGTCACCCTTCTGGTCCCACGCCCGTGATCTGCGGTCAGTTCTCCGGTTTGTCCGAAACCTTGATCGTGCCGTCCACGATCTGCTGCTTGTAGCCCTCGAGGACCGGCGTGATGTCGTCGATCATGCCGCCGGAGGTGGAGTAGCCGACCCCGTCCACCTCGAGGTTGAAACGCTCGGGCAGCGTCGAGAGGTCATCTTCGGCGACCGCGGCGATGTAGTCGTAGACCGCGACGTCCACCCGCTTGATCATCGAGGTGATGATGACGTCGTTGACCGAAGCCAGCGTCTTCTGGTTGTACTGGTCGGAGTCCACACCGATGGCCTTCGCCCCGCCGGACTTGGCCGCCTCGAAGACGCCCTTACCCGAGGCGCCTGCGGCGTGGTAGAGCACGTCAGCGCCCTTGGAGACCTGGGCGCTGGCGACCACGTTGCCCTTGCCAGGGTCCTGGAAACCGGAGATGTCCCCGGCCGGGGTGAGGTAGTCCCGTTCGATCGTGACCTTGTCCGAGACTGCCTCGGCGCCCTGCACGAAACCTGCCTCGAACTTGTGGATCAGCGGGGTGTCCACGCCACCGACGAAACCGACGTGGCAGTTCTCGCTCTTGTAGACGGCTGCGACACCGGCGAGGAAGGAACCCTCCTCCTCGGCGAACACCAGCGGGGTCACGTTCTCGGCCTCGACGGAGTTGTCGTCCACGATGGCGAACTGGGTGTCCGGGAACTTCGGTGCGACCGCCTTCAGTGCCTCGGCGTAGGCGAACCCGACCGCGACGATCGGGTTGAAGCCCTCGTTGGCCATCTGGCTCAGCCGCTGCTGCTTGGAGGCCTCGTCCTCGGTGGCGGACGCGGTGCTCTCGGTGGTGTCCGCAACGCCCATCTGTTCCACCGCACGGTCCACACCGGCCGCTGCGGCGTCGTTGAACGAGGCGTCACCCCGGCCGCCGACGTCGTAGGCGAGACCGACCTTGAGCTTGCTCGCGTCGACGTCCGCTCCCGCGGCGCTCTCACTAGCGGATTCCGCGGGCGGAGCGGGCGGGGCCTGCGCGGTCACGCACTCGCCCGCATTGCCCCCCTCGTTACCCGAGGCGTTGTCATTGTTGCCGGAGTCCTTGGCGCAACCTGCCAAGGCCAGCACACCAGCCGCGGCGATCGCCACGATCCGGCCACCACGCATTGAACGCACGGTGTATCTCCCTCCCCGCTGTTCCAGCGGACAAACCGAGAACGGCCCGGACTCTGCGATGCCGGGCCGACTGGCGAACGGTACCGGTCAGTGAGAAGGCCGCCAACGGCGAATACACCCTACGTAATCTAAATGTTCACTCAGCCCCGCGCATGGCGACGACTCGATCACGTTACGTGTTCAACGCCATCGGGGGCGGATTCCCCTGATTCCCGTACAACCGTCCTCAGGGAGACGTGTACCACACGTCCTGTGTCTGGTCCATCACACAGAACAACCCGAGGTTGGGCGGGTGTGAAGGGGCGGGTCTAGCATCCCTTGCATCCACGCTCGATGACCATGACCCCGGCACCGTCGCCGAACCGTCCCAGGTGGACGCGCCTCACGATGGCAACCGGAGTTCTGATCAAGCGGGCTCAGTCCAGCCACGACGTTGGAGGCCTTTCACCGATGTCCACCACGGCTAGCACCGCCGCAGCGGCGGAGGCGAGCGATCGGGCGGGTGCCTCGCGCCGGAACGGAACGTTCTACCGCGGCGACCCCGGAATGTGGTCCTGGGTGCTGCACCGCATCACCGGCGTGCTCACGTTCTTCTTCCTGTTCGTTCACGTGCTCGACACAGCACTCGTCCGGGTGTCCCCGAACGTCTACGACGAGGTCATCGAGACCTACAAGTCGCCACTGGTCAACCTCCTCGAGGTCGGCCTCGTCGGCGCGGTCCTGTTCCACGCGCTCAATGGCATTCGCGTGATGCTGATCGACTTCTGGGAGCCGGGCCCGCGTTACCAGCGGCCCATGCTGTGGACGATCATCGGCATCTGGATCCTGGTGATGGTCCCGGGCACTTACTACATGCTCGAGCGGACCGTCTCCGACCTGCTCGGAGGGGCGAACTGATGACCAACGAATCCCTCACCCTGGACAAGCCCCGCTCGCCACGCAGGCCGGCCGCCCGCCGCAGCAACTTCGAGCTGTACAGCTGGCTGTTCATGCGCCTGTCCGGCCTCGCGCTGGTGGTCCTCGTGCTCGGCCACCTGTTCATCATGAACATCCTTGACGGCGGCGTGCACCGGATCAACTTCGCCTTCGTCGCGGGCCGCTGGTCCTCCCCGTTCTGGCAGTTCTGGGACCTGTCGATGCTCTGGCTCGCCCAGCTGCACGGCGGTAACGGCCTGCGCACGATCATCGACGACTACGCCCGCAGGGACAGCACCCGCTTCTGGCTGAAGATGGTGCTCTACGTCTCGATGTTCGTCATTCTCGTCGTCGGCACGCTGGTGATCTTCACCTTCGACCCCGACATCGCGGCCAGCTGACCCCCACCAGGAGAGTTCTTCTCATGCAGTTCCACAAATACGACGTGTTGATCGTCGGAGCGGGCGGCGCGGGCATGCGAGCGGCGATCGAGGCCGGTCAGCGCTCGCGCACAGCGGTGCTCACCAAGCTCTACCCGACGCGGTCGCACACCGGCGCGGCCCAGGGCGGCATGTGCGCCGCGCTCGCCAACGTCGAAGAGGACAACTGGGAGTGGCACACCTTCGACACGGTCAAGGGTGGCGACTACCTGACCGATCAGGACGCCGCGGAGATCATGGCCAAGGAGGCCATCGACGCGGTGCTCGACCTGGAGAAGATGGGGCTGCCGTTCAACCGCACCCCGGAAGGCAAGATCGACCAGCGTCGCTTCGGCGGGCACACCCGCGACCACGGCAAGGCCGCCGTGCGCAGGGCCTGCTACGCGGCCGACCGCACCGGGCACATGATCCTGCAGACGCTGTACCAGAACTGCGTCAAGCACGGAATCGAGTTCTACAACGAGTTCTACGTTCTCGACATCACGCTCAGCACCAACGAGTCGGGTGAGCAGGTCGCGTCCGGCGCGATCGCGTACGAGCTCGCGACCGGGGAGATCCACGTCTTCCAGGCCAAGTCGATCGTGTTCGCCACCGGCGGCTTCGGCAAGGTGTTCAAGACGACGTCGAACGCGCACACGCTGACCGGCGACGGCATGGGCATCTACTACCGCAAGGGCCTGCCGCTGGAGGACATGGAGTTCTACCAGTTCCACCCGACCGGTCTCGCCGGGCTCGGCATCCTGCTCACCGAGGGTGCGCGAGGCGAGGGCGCGATCCTGCGCAACGCCGACGGCGAGCGGTTCATGGAACGTTATGCACCGACGATCAAGGACCTCGCACCACGCGACATCGTCGCCAGGTCGATGGTGCTCGAGGTGCTCGAGGGCCGTGGCGCGGGGCCGAGCAAGGACTACGTCTACCTCGACTGCACCCACCTCGGCGCCGAGGTGCTGGAGTCGAAGCTGCCGGACATCACCGAGTTCGCCCGTACCTACCTCGGCGTGGACCCGGTGCACGAGCCGGTCCCGGTGTACCCGACCGCGCACTACGCGATGGGCGGGATCCCGACCAACGTGCACGGCGAGGCGCTGCGGGACAACGAACACGTCATCCCCGGCCTGTTCGCCGCAGGCGAGGTCGCCTGCGTCTCGGTGCACGGTTCCAACCGGCTGGGCACCAACTCGCTGCTGGACATCAACGTGTTCGGCCGCCGCGCGGGTATCGCTGCCGCCGAGTACGCGTCGGGCCACGACTTCGTCGAGCTGCCGGAGACCCCGGCGAAGATGGTCGAGGGCATGGTCGAGCACCTGCGCACCGCGCACGGTGGCGAGCGCGTCGCCGACATCCGCACGGCCCTGCAGCAGACGATGGACACCAACGCCGCCGTCTACCGCACCGAGGAGACGCTGAAGCAGGCACTGTCCGACGTGCAGGCGCTCAAGGAGCGCTACGGCCGGATCGCGGTGCAGGACAAGGGAAAGCGGTACAACACCGACCTGCTGGAGGCCGTCGAGCTCGGCTTCCTGCTGGACCTCGCCGAGGCTCTGGTGCACGCCGCACTGGCACGTAAGGAATCTCGCGGCGGGCACGCCCGCGAGGACTACCCGAACCGGGACGACACCAACTTCATGCGGCACTCGATGTCGTACAAGGTGTTGCCGGAGAAGGAAGACCCTGATGCCCCGCTCGGGCTGACCGGGTTCCTCGCCGACATCCGGCTGGACTACAAGCCGGTGGTGTTCACCCGCTACGAGCCGATGGAGCGCAAGTACTGATGCCTTCCGAAGTACTACCTCCCGCTGAGGAAGTGAAATGACTGCTATCGCCGAGCCCACCACCGGCTCCCACGACACCTCGGAGATCCCCGCGCCGGAGGGCTCCGTCACCATCACGGTGAAGATTCTGCGGTTCAACCCGGAGCTGGACTCCGAGCCGCACTGGGAGTCCTACGACGTCCCGGCGCTGCCCACCGACCGGGTGCTCAACCTGCTCACCAACATCAAGAGCTATGTGGACGGCACGCTGTCGTTCCGCCGGTCCTGCGCCCACGGCATCTGCGGCTCCGACGCCATGCAGATCAATGGGATCAACCGGCTGGCCTGCAAGGTGCTGGTGAAGGACCTGCTTGGGAAGAAGGACACCGCAGGCAAACCCTCTGTTGTCACCGTGGCGCCGATCAAGGGCCTGCAGACGATGAAGGATCTCTATGTCGACATGGAGCCCTTCTTCGAGGCCTTCAAGGCGGTCAAGCCTTACCTGATCGCCTACGGCAACGAGCCGACCCGTGAGCGGATCCAGTCGCAGGCGGACCGGGAGCGCTTCGACGACACCACCAAGTGCATCCTCTGTGCCTGCTGCACCTCGGCCTGCCCGGTGTACTGGAGCGACGGCTCGTTCTTCGGACCGGCGTCGATCGTCAACGCCCACCGGTTCATCTTCGACTCGCGCGACGAGGGTTCCGAGGAGCGGCTGGACATCCTCAACGACACCGAGGGCGTGTGGCGCTGCCGCACGACGTTCAACTGCACCGACGCCTGCCCCCGTGGCATCCAGATCACCAAGGCGATCCAGGAAGTGAAGCGCGCGCTGCTGTTCCGCCGCGTCTGAGCTGTCACGCCGTCAGGGCCATCTCGCGTTCATCGGACGCGGGGTGGCCCTTTTGGCGTTCGGACCAGAATTTCGTCGAAAAATTCGGGAGGCGGTGTCGGATCAGGGCGGAGTCGTTCGTAGAAGGGGTGAGAGGCCGCCCACGAGGGGCGGCGGCGACCCGGAGGAGCTCAGATCATGAAGCTGACGACCATCACGCACGTCACTGTGGACGGAGTGATGCAGGGACTCGGCGGGCCGGAGGAGGACCGCGGCGACGGATTCGAGCGCGGCGGATGGGCCCTGCCGCTGTTCGAGAACGAGGCCGAGACGTGGCTCGGCCAGGTCTTCCAGCGCGCCGACGCGTTCCTGTTCGGCCGCCGGACCTACGAGATCTTCGCCGACTCCTGGGGAACCGGCTCCTGGGGGACGGATCAGGGCGACAACCCGATCTCGGTGGCGTTGAACAAGCGGCCCAAGTACGTGGCATCGACCAAACTCGCCGATCCGCAGTGGGCGGACACGACTGTCCTCGCCGGAGACGTCGCGGCCGCCATCGGGGAGCTGAAGGCCAAGCCCGGCGGCGAGCTGCAGGTGCACGGCAGCGGCGACCTGGTTCGCTGGCTCGTCCGCAACAATCTGGTCGACGAGATCACCTTGGTCACCTATCCCCTGATCGTCGGCCAGGGCACGCGGCTGTTCCCTGCCAACGGCCCGGACACGGCACTCGAGCTGGTCGACTCGCGAGCCATCCCCAACGGGGTGACGATCCAGATCTACCGGCCCGGCGGGCGCCCGCGGTATGCCACAGCCTGAAGCCCCTGACCACCGAACCACGCTGACTTGAAGCAAAGGAGAGGACCCGAGATGCAGTACCTGATTTCCGTCATCGATGACAAGACCAATCCCGGCAGCACGGACAGGCGGCCCGCCATCAGCGCGTTCAACGAACGGCTGATCGCCGACGGCCACTGGGTTTTCGCCGGCGGACTCGCGGACACCGACGCTGCCACGGTCGTCGACAACCGTGGCGAGCAGGCGGTGTTCAGCGACGGACCTTTCGTGGAGTCGAAGGAGTACCTCGCCGGCGTCTGGGTGTGGGAGGCCCCCGATCTGGATGTGGCGCTCAAGCTCGCCGCCGAGGCGTCGAAGGTCTGCGACCGGAAGATCGAGGTGCGGCCGTTCCAGTGAACGACGTCGAGAAGGCGATCACCCGGGCCCACCAGGAGGAGTGGGCACGGGTGGTCGCCTACCTGGCCAGACGGTTCGGTGACCTCGACATCGCCGAGGAGGCGGCCGCCGAGGCGTTCGCGACCGCCGTCGAGCGGTGGCCCACCGACGGCGTACCCCCCAATCCCGGCGCCTGGCTGACCACCACCGCCAACCGCAAGGCCATCGATCGGATCCGGCGGGAGAACAAGCGCGACGACAAGCAGAAGGAGGCTCGGACCTTGTGGGACGATCCGACTGTGCCGTCCGAGCCGCTCGGCGCCCTTGACGACGAGCGGCTCCGGCTGATCTTCACCTGCTGTCATCCCGCGCTCGCGATGCAAACCCGGGTGGCGCTGACGCTGCGCCTGGTCGGCGGCCTGACCGTGCCCGAGATCGCCCGCGCCTTCCTGGCGCAGGAGAACACCACGGGACAGCGGATAACCCGCGCGAAGGCCAAGATCAAGGCGGCTCGCATCCCCTATCGGGTACCCGCGGCGGAGGATCTTCCGGCACGCGTCGCCGGCGTACTCGCCGTCCTGTATCTCGTCTTCAACGAGGGCTATCTGGCGACCGGCCCCGACACCGATCCCGTACGTCACGACCTGACCACCGAGGCGATCCGGCTCACCCGCCTGATCCGTGCCCTCATGCCGGACGACGGTGAGGTGGCCGGGCTACTGGCGCTGATGCTGCTCACCGAGGCCCGCCGCTGCGCCAGGGTCTCGGGCGGCGAACTGGTCACCCTCGACGAGCAGGACCGTGGAGCCTGGGACGCGGCGCTGATCGCCGAGGGCCATCGGCTGGTGCGCGAGCGCCTGGCCACCGGTGTGGCCCCGGGCCGCTACCAGATCCTCGCGGCGATCAACGCCGTGCACACCTCCGCCCGCGACATACGGGACACCGACTGGTCGCAGGTCGTCGCCCTCTACGACCAGCTCGTCCGCCTCGACCCCTCGCCGATCATCGCCCTCAACCGGGCCATCGCGGTCGCCGAGCTCGACGGCCCGGAGGTGGCGCTGGCGGCCGTCGACCGTCTTGCGGACCAACTGGCCGGATATCACGCCTACCATGCGAGCCGCGCCGACCTGCTGCGCAGACTGGGCCGCGGCCAGGATTCGCGCGCGGCATACGACAGAGCGATCGAACTGGCGGGCAACACCGCCGAGATCGCCTACCTGACCCGCCGCCGCGACCAGCTGCGATAGCTCAAACGAGGTGCGCGGTGAAGGCGCGCCACGCGGCGGTGGGGAACTGGAGCGTGCCGCCGTCGCGGTCCTTGGTGTCGCGGACGGCGGTGACGCGGGGCAGCGGCGCGACCTCGACGCACTCGCCTTCGGTTCCGCTGTAGCTGGACGTGCGCCATGCGGCGTCCCGCACCCCTTCGGAACGCTCCATCGCGTTTCACCCTTCGCTGTATCCATCAGCCACTGAAGCGACGAACTCCAGTGATTCACCCGATCCGAGGGCCGTACTGAGCAGGGTATCTGTCGTTTGGTGAAACGCACGAACCTCGTCCGGGTCGTCCACGAACAGCGACGACCGCTTGTGTTCGAGGTAGACGATCGAGCGAGCCTTGGCGAAATCCATCACGACGAACGTGCCGTCCACGCCCGCGTGCTCACCTCGCGCAAAGGGGATCACGCGCACATCGATGTTCGGCCTGCGCGCCGAATTCACAACATGCCTCAACTGCTCCGCCATGAGCTGACCGCCACCGACAGGCCTCCGCAGGACTGCCTCGTCGAGAATCACCAGGTACTGGGGAGGGCTGGGCTTTGTGAGCACCGACTGACGGCCAAGTCGCGCAGCCACCCGCGTCTCCACCTCGGGTGCGGCGACCCCGCTGGTCGACATCACTTCACGGATGTAGTCAGCGGTCTGCAGCAGCCCTGGAACGCGCAACATCGACACGTGGACGATGGCCGTCGCCTCCGACTCGAAGCTGATCAGCGCTGGCAGATGTTTCGGCAGCGGCCGGTCCCCCGTCTCCCACCAGCCTGGAAGGTTCGCCTCTCGGGACAGTTGCAGCAGGCGCTCGCGTTCGACGCCGGTCACGCCGTAGACCACCAGCAGCGCCGAGACGTCCTCCGGCTCGACGGCCTTGCCGCCGTTCTCCAGGCGGTTCAGTGTGGACGCGGACATGCCCACGCGTTTGGCCGCCTCCCGGGTGCTCAGGCCTGCCTTGTCGCGCAGGTCTCGCAGTTCGGTCGCGATGCTGCGAATGCGCGCGGTGCCGTGTCTGGTCGGCATCTGGCTCCCCTCTCCCGTGCTCGTCTCCATCCCATCGCTCGCTCGGCACGGGCGCGATCACACGATCGGACCCGCTGTTTCAACTACTGGGACAGTCCGCCGTAGTGCAACGCTGTCTCCATGACTCCCGAGTTGCCCCGGACGCGAGACGAGCTGCGTGCCCTGCTGAGGTCGTGGGCGCTCGCCAATCCACCCCGGCGGTTCGCGCTGTACGAATCCACAGAGGACGATGCGGGTTTTGACGGTCAGGTTTTCGCCTGGGGACTGGGGTTCGAGGACCACTTGGTGGTTCGGTCCATGGACGAAACCGTGCACGGGCGTTTCACGTCCGAGGAGAGCATGCTGCGCGTCCTCGGCCAGCGGTGCGACGTAGGCCTGCTCTGGGTCGACATCGAGCGATGACGCCGTCGGCCGGGTGGATCGTGTGCGGTGTTGCGGAGTGGCTGTTGCTCCGGATCGAGCCATTCCGGTGGGGTGAATTCCGGGGTGCCGTGGCGGATGCGAACCGACCAGCCAGTGTGGTGCAATTCCCGGTGGTGTTTGGCGCAGAGGAGGATCATGTTGTCCAAATCGGACAGTCCATCGTCGATCCACGAGATCACGTGATGAACTTGGCACCACTTGGGGCCGCGTGTGCAGCCCGGCCGGGTGCAGCCCCGGTCCCGGATCGCCAGGGCCCGGCGCTGTGCCGGGGTGGCGAGACGCTGGGCGCGGCCGAGGTCGAGGACCTCGCCCTGGGTACCGAGCACGGCGGGCAGCACCTTCGCTTCGCAGCACCACCGGCGCAGCTGGCTGATGCTGGTGTAGCCGCTCGCGTTCAGCATCGCGGTCTCGGCGCGCTGCTCCAGTTCGGCCAGCGAAATGGTCACGGTCACCACGGCGCGTTCGCCGCCGGTGGTCGGGAGGTCGTCGGCGCGGGCGGTGCGGCTGAT
The DNA here is from genome assembly GCF_003385185.1 of Amycolatopsis palatopharyngis. Taxonomy (GTDB): domain Bacteria; phylum Actinomycetota; class Actinomycetes; order Mycobacteriales; family Pseudonocardiaceae; genus Amycolatopsis; species Amycolatopsis palatopharyngis. The sequence goes on from NZ_PQHZ01000005.1 coordinate 47,282, forward strand.
GATCTCCGCGAGAGCGTCACCTTGTCGTTGCGCGTGGCTGCGACGATCCGGGGTGCCGTCGGCATCCGCCGGGTCGGGCTTGGCCAGCGGATGCATGACGCCTTCCAGCTCCCCGGCGGATTCCGGGTCCAGCTGGCCGGAGAACACGTACTGCCCATCACGGCGGTAGCGGCCGTGGAACTCCCGATACGGGCCCGCCGGTTGTTCGCGGTCCTTCGGCGGGGCATTCTCGACATCCCAGTGCCCCAGGATCCGCTGCCCCACCTTGGCGACCTGGGTAGCGTTGGCCTGGCAGCCCAGTTCGACCAGCGTGTTCTCGGTGGCGAGCCGTTCGGCCTCGGGCAGGGCATCCGGTGCCTGGGCGAGGACCTTCTGGATCTGTGCCACCTGGCCCAGTCCAATCTCCCCCGCCCGCAGAGCCTCCTCCACCAGCGGCATCGGAGTGGCCGCCTGCGCCACGCGGGCCTTGGCCTCAGCGCGGGTCAGGTGCAGCGCCATCATCAACAGCGACACCGTGCCCGCATACCCCTGCGCCGAGGCCGCACCCCGCTTCTCGGTCTCAGCGACAAGTTCCAGCATTCGCCCGTACTGCCGACGCAAGACCTTTTCGGACTCGAGCAGCCCACCGAGCAGCTCCCCCTCGGAGAGCTGCCACGCGGGTATCACCTGCTCGTCAACGTCCACACCACCACGCTACTCGAACACACGTTCTACCAGGACTGTCTATCGACCAACGGTCAACCCAACCCGACGAGCGGCACCCCCACCACCACCCGTCGCACTTTCCCGGGAAAGTGCGCCCATCCCCCTCGCGCTTTCCCGGGAAAGTGCGAGATCAGGTCGCGGCGCCGGTGCGGGTGTAGATGGCGTGGGCAATCACATCGGTGTGCCGGTCCAACGACGTCGCGTTGATGTTGCTGGTGGTGTCGCAGGAACGGTGGTAGCAGCGGTCAAACGGGACTCCGGCGCTGCCGCCCCACTTGCTCGCCTGGCTCGAGCTCTTCCATCCCTCCGCGCCACTGAACGTCCCGCCCACGGGTACACCGGCGCGGGCGAAGGCCGCGTGGTCCGAACGGCCGCCGATGCTGATCGGCTCGGTCGGCACGTTCCTGGCCGCGAACCCGCCCTTCAGCAGGTCCTCCAGTTCCTGCGACCCGGAAGGCTGCCCGGAGCTGGAGTAGACGAAGTAACCGGGGTTCGGTGAACCGATCATGTCGAAGTTCAGATAGGCGTCGAGCCTGCTTCGCTCCGTAAAGGACAGTGAATCGACATAGTGGGTCGAGCCCACCAGACCCAGCTCCTCGGCGCCCCACCAGCCGAACCGCAGGTGCTTGTCTGGGGCCACACCGTCGCGCGCCACGGTCAGCGCGACTTCGAGCAGTGCCGCCGAGCCCGAGCCGTTGTCGTTGATTCCCGGTCCCGCCGTCACACTGTCCAGGTGCGCGCCCGCCATCACCACGTTGCTCTCGTCGCCGCCCGGCCAGTCGGCGATGAGGTTGTAACCGGTCGCGCCGTTACGGGAGAACTGCTGCACCTGGGTGCGGTACCCGGCGCCGTCGAGTTCGGCCCGTAGCCAGTCGACGGACGCCTTGTATCCCGGCCTGCCGTGAGCGCGGTTGCCCCCGTTGTTCCTGGCGATCGTCTGCAACTGCGAGAGGTGGGCCTGCACGTTGGCCACCGGAATGTCGGGGGTGGCGAGCGTGTGTTGCGACTGGCTCGCCGTGGCCGGTGCCGCGGCCAGCGACAGGGTGAACACCATCGCGGGCAGCGCGTGGCGCAGTCTCATCGGATCGGCTCCTTCGGGCGGCAGGGACGCTTCCGATCAGCGTGTGCGCACGGCGAAGGGGTAAACAACCGTGGAACCAATAGGTACGAACACCTATTTTTCCGCGCGGTTCAGGAACGCGGAACGCAAACCCGCGTCAGCAGGGGTTTTCCATCCCGCACTGGCGGTAGTTCGCCTGGTACTCGGTGGGGCCCGAGGGTGCGGTGATGTTGTGGGTCCTGGCTCCGCCGTCAGACCAGCCGGTGAAAGCGTGCCTGGTGTTGAACACGCCGAGCCGTTGCGGGCTGGCCGCACTGATCGAGTTGTTGGATCCGACGATCACCGTGCGGGAGAACGGTGTCCGCTGCTGGCTGCCCGCCACCGAGAGCATCGCTCCGCTCGGCTTGGAGGTGAAGTTCAACCGCGTCGTCTGCGGATGCAGCTCCAGTGTCCGGCTGCCCGTACGACCTGCGGAGTCCCTCGCGGTGAGGGTCAGCTCCAGATGCGAGGGGTACTCGTGGTCCGGCGCGATGAACGACCCCGAGCCGACGCCGGTGAAGTTCTGCACGTCGTGGGTGTGACAGCTCCCATTCGTCGCACAATGCCGGATGGCGAGCCGCCAGGACAGTGCCGACGCGGGGAGCAGTGCGTCGTTGCGCGGGTCGACCGCCTTTCCGGCGAACGGCACCGACTGCCCGGCACTCCAGTTGAGCTGCCCTGTCGGCTGCTCGATGGCCGGAACCGGACCATCTCCACGCGGGCTTCCCACGGTCACCGACACCGTGGTGGTCGCGCTGACACCGTGCGAGTCCATCACCCGCAGCCCGACCTCCACCGCCGTGGTGTCCCGGTAGGTCCGCGTTGGCCTCGGCCCGGTCGCGTCGTCGTAGGCGCCGTCACCGTCGAGATCCCAGGCGTAGGTCAGCGTGTCCCCGGAATCCGGGTCGCTGGAGCCGGTCCCGTCGAATTGCACCGCCAGCGGTGCGGGACCGGACGAGGGGCTGGCCGTCGCCGCGGCGGCCGGTGGACGGTTGTCGCCGTTGCGGTAGGACACCCTGCGCAGCTCGCCCGCGCCGAGCGCGACGTAGAACAGATCGCCACCGGGACCGGTGAGTAGCTGCACCGGGATGTTCGCGTCGGTCACGAACGGCACGATCCGCGAAGGACTCGGCCGCCCGGTAAGGCTCGTGCGCATTGCCCAGATGCAGCCTCGGGAGGAATCGGCGAAGAACAACGCGCCGTCGTAAGCCGACGGATAGCTGCTGCCGGACTCGAAGGCGATGCCACTGATCGACGAACCGCCGGTGGCGCAACCATCGCCTGGCACGACTTTGCCGCTGTGGCTGTATGCGAAATACGGGCCGGTTTGCCCAGGCCCGGAGTACAGCGACTCGCACCGCTGCAGGTTCGCGTACCCGGACTGCCGGTCGTTGCCCTCGTAGCAGGGCCAGCCGAAGTTCTCCGCCACCGAGTCGGTCGCGTCCGCGACGCGGTTGATCTCCTCCCATTCGTGCCAGCCGACGTCACCGGTCCACAGTTCCTTGGTACCTGGCCGGAAGGTGAACCGGAACTGATTGCGCATGCCGTAGGCGATGATCCGCTTCGCGTTGGTATCCCCGCTGCCGGCGAACGGGTTGCCGGCCACACCCGCACCGGTGTCCGGATCGATCCGCAGAATGGCACCGTTGAGCAACACCGGCTGCCCCGCCGGTCGCTGGGGCGACTGCGAGCGCAGCGCCCCACCTTCGGCGTTCGGCGCTACGAGGTCGGTGCCCTGCGCGCCGGGCGGATCCGCGCAGGGATTGCCGGCTTGACCGTGGTCGGCGAAGTTGAAGCTGGCACCGTCCCCACCGCCGACGTACAGGTTGCCGTCCGGGCCGAATGTCACGGTGCCGATCGTGTGGCTCGGGTACTGCTGGCACCAGCCGGTGAGCAACGGCTGCTCCCCCGTCGACGTCCCACCTGGCCCCATCGTCAGCTTCGAAACCCGTGCGGTAACCACACAACCCTTGTCGGTCGGGCCAGGCGGGGTCGGGCACGCGTCTCCCCAACGAGGCGCCTTCCCGCCGGGTTCGGCGTCGTAGGTGTAGGACACATACACAAAGGGGCGAACCGGGAACTGCGGATCCACCGTCAACCCGAGCAAGCCGCGATCCCAGAAGTCCTGAGTCTGCCTGCGCAGATCGGCGAACACCGTCGCACTCGGATCGGCCAGCGAGTCGAAGACCTTGACGATGCCACTCTTCTCCGCCACGAACACCCGGCCATCAGGAGCGAACGCAGCGGCCGTCGGCGCAGTGAGCCCACCCAACGCGGCAGTGTCACTGAATCCCGCGGGCACCGCGGCCACAGCCGCCGACGGAACCACAGCGAGCCCGGCAGTCGCCAGAACCGTCGCCATCGAGGCTGCCAGCAGTCGGCGGAACCGAATACGGAACGGCAGCGTGGGTACACCCATGCCGGACTCCAGTCACTGTAGAACAAGCGGCAAACTCTCCTCTTGTTACAGCAATTTCCGCCCAGAAGTGCGTTCCGTAACCCGAAAGGGGAACCGCCGGTGTCCTCGGCGCGATCAGGGCCACCTCGCGAATGACACGGGGTGGCCCTGATCGCCTGTCGGAGGTGGCGGCTAGCGCACCGCGCGCAGCGCGTTGACCAGACCACGTCCGTAGAAGGAGTTGTTTCGCGGGGAACCGCTGCACTCCTCGGCCCCGTCACACGCCACCGGATCGGCCTTGGCCTGCAGTAGCGCGTTCAACGCCTGCGGGGGCGCGTTCCGGTACCGGCTGGCGAACAGCGCGGCGACACCGGCCGCATGCGGCGCTGCCATCGACGTGCCGCATTTGGTGCCGTACTTCCCGTCGAAGACGGTCGACAGCGGGCAGCCCGCACCTTCGCCCTCCGGTGGCGACTGGGTCCGGTCCCCACCGGGGGCCGTCACCTCGATCTCGCCCGTGCCGTAGTTGCTGTAGTAGGACCTGGTGCCCTCGTAACCGATGGCCGAAACGGTCACGACGCCGTCGATCCCCTTCGGCAGAATCGCGCAACTGGAGTCGACCGGGTGCGGCCGGTTCGGGTCGCTGGTCGGGTTGGCCAGGTCCAGATCGCTGTTCCCGGCGGCGGCGACGTTCAGCACACCACGGCGCTGGGAGTACTCCACGGCACGGCGAACGGCCTCGTACGCGGCCGCGTCACCGGGCTGCTCCGGGCAGTAGAACATGCCGGGATCGATGTAGTAGCTGTTGTTGGTCACCTCGAACCCGTGCTGACCTGCCCACATGAAGCCACAGACCGCGGCTTCGGGAAAGATCAGCCCCTGGTCGCTGACGACCTTGACCGAGGCGAGGCGCACATTCGGCGCCACGCCGGTGAAGCCGGCCTCGGTGTCCTTACCCGCGATGGTCCCGGCCACGTGTGTGCCGTGGTCGGAGGTCGTCGGCGCCCATGCGCTCGGGCTGGTGTCAGGGGCGCCGGTGAGGCAGCCCGCCGAGGTGGCGGGATCGATCGCGTGCCGCAGGCCGGGGTGCGTGGCCTCGATACCTGAGTCGATCACGCCGACGGTCACCGAACGGCTGCCGGGGTTGATCGCGTTGGCCTCCGGCGCGTTGATCGCGCGCATGTCCCACTGCTGAGCACTGAGGTCGGCTGCCACGCTGACCTCGGTGGTTCGCTCCAGATCGGTCTCTTCGACGGCCGCCGCCCGAGCGGCGGACCGGGCCGCCGCCGCGGTGGTGGCCGATGGCTCGGCCATCTCGCGCTCCGCCGAGTAGGCGCGGAACACGCCGATGCGCTCGGCGAAGTCGGAATTGCGCGAACTGGCTACCGTCACACCGATCTGCGGGTAGTAGGCGACCCGCTTACCGCATTCCGCGGCCAGCTCGGAGTCCACATCGGACTGAGGGGTGGCCTTCTGGTACAGCACCACGTAGCTGTACTGCGGGCTGGTCGTATCGCAGACAGCCGCTTCGGACGGCGTCGCGGCGGCGGTAGGAGCCAGCAGCACGCCGCTCGCCCCCATTGCCAGGGCCGCGGCCGCGGGCAACAGCCTCGTTCGGATCCGGGACATTCCACCTCCAGATGCGGGCAGCAGGCCGGAGGCGGTCAGCCTCGCGGGGATCTGCCCGGAGTCGGGTCAACGCGCAGAACGTTAGGTAGCGAAACTACAACGCGCTGCCCGCCATTCGGAGCAATCGCCCCTATTGGGTCGAAGACGCGGTCCTTCGCGACGCCCGCCAGCCGCGCCAGCCGATCACTCCGATGATCGTGCCGAGCGTGAACGAGACCACGGCCAGTACCAGGTGCACGACGAAGAACGGGGTCGGCGAACCGTCCGCCGACCAGGCGTTGTCACTCGCCCACAGGTTCTTGACGAAGGTGATCCAGATGACCCAGGACCACACGCCGAACATCAGCAGAAAGAGGGAGGTGCGACGAGACATGCGCATGGGGTGCAGTATGACCGCGCGGCCGTCGTCATACTGCTCGGGTGCGCAGCGTTTGTGATCGGTCGCTCCGGGTCCTGCTGGTCGCCGTGCTCTCCGGCGTCCTCGCCGTGACGGCACTGCCGGCGGCAGCCCAGGACGGGGCCGGCGATACCTCCAGCGAGTCCTGCTCGAACCGTCGGCTACCGCCGCCTCCGGTGGACACCTCCGAGCAGCCGCCGCCGGGGGTGGCCTCTCCCGAGCCCCTCCCTGTCCCCCAGGAGCCGGTGGGCGGTGAGCGGATGGGCGAGTGCGGGCTGGTGCTGCCTCAGGGCGCGCCCGCGCCCCCCGAGGGTCTCACCGCGGGCTCCTGGATGGTGCAGGACCTGGACAGCGGCGCCGTGCTGGCGGCGAAGAACCCGCACGGACGGTATCGTCCTGCCTCGCTGGTCAAGATACTGCTGGCCCTGGTGACGATCCAGGAGTTCGAGCCAGACGACATCATCACCCCTACCGAGTTGGACGCGAACCAGGAGTGCACCTGTGTCGGCATTGTCGCGGGTGGACAGTACAAAGTAGACGACATGCTGCACGGCCTGCTGCTGCGTTCGGGGAACGATGTCGCGCACGCGTTCGCCACGGCCCTCGGCGGAATGCCGGTCGCACTGGGGAAGATGAACGAGCTCGCCGCTCGCATCGGGGCGACGGACACGCGCGCCGCATCGGCTTCCGGCCTGGACGGGCCGGGGATGATGACCTCGGCGTATGACATGAGCCTGGTCTACAACTACGCGATGCACGAACCGGAGTTCGCGTCGGCGGTGGGCACCCAGCACATCGACTTCCCCGGCTGGGGTGGCGCCCCGGACATCCCGATCTACAACGACAACCGCCTGCTCGACGACTACCCGGGTTTCCTCGGCGGGAAGACCGGCTTCACCGACGACGCGCGGCATACCTACGCGGGTGGTGCCGAGCGCGACGGCAGGCGCATCGGCGTGGTGCTGCTGCGCGGCGAGCAGCGTCCGACACGCCTCTCGGCACAGGCGGCGGAGCTGCTCGACTACGGCTTCGAGCTGGCCGCGACCGGCCCCGAACCCGTCGGGCAGCTGCACTTCTCCCCGGACAAGCTCACGGTGCCCGAGGAGACGGAGCAGCAGGATCAGGATCAGGTCGCCGAGGCGGGCACGGCGATACTGCCCTCCGACAAGGATCCGTTCGGCGTCACAGGATGGATCATCACCCTGATCGCGGCAATCGTCTCGATCGGCGGCGTGATCTTCGTGCACCGTCGTCGCCAGGCCGAACAGTAGCGGGGCCTGGCGAGTGGGTGGCTAGCGTCGACGAGTGCTGTCGAGGTCACAGCACTCGGACACCGCATCCTGGGCGGTGTGCTCGGGTTCGCCGCGCTCCTGTTCGTCGTCCGCGGCAGCATCCCGGGCGGGCAGGGTCTCGCGTGCCGGGATCCAGACCAGCAGGGCCAGCGCCGAGATTCCGCCGGTGACGGCGAAGGCGGCCCCGTAGGACCAGGAGTCCGCGATCGCTCCCGCCACCAGCGGACCGAGGACCGCGCCGACGTCGGCCGACATCTGGAACCCGGCGAGCACGCCGCCGCCCCTTGCCTTCCGGCCCAGTACGTCGGCCACGGCCGCGTTCTGCGCCGGGTTCAGCGCACCAGAGCCGAATCCGGCGACGAGTGAGGCCACCAGGAACAGCCACGGCTCCTGCGCCTGGCCGAGCAGGACCGTGCCGATCGCGAGCAGTGCGAGGCCGACCAACGCCGGCGGCTTCCGTCCGCGGGTATCGGCGAAGCGTCCGGACACCAGCAGCACCGCCGCGTTCGCGGCGGCGAACACCGCGAGGGCGAAGCCGGTGAACTCCTCGCCTCTGGCCAGCACGGCCGTGACGAACAGCGGAATCAGCGACATTCGCACCCCGAAGACCACCCAGCCGTTGGCGAAGTTCGAGGCCAGCGCCGCCCGGTAGGTCCGGTCGCGCAGTGCCTGCCGGAACGTGAGGACCGGCTCCCCGTCCTCGTCGGCGCGCGAGGCGAGCGTCGAGTTGCGCAACTGCCACCAGACCAGGCCCGTCGTCAACAACAGGGCGAGCCCGTAGACCAGGAACGGGGCCCGTAGCGAAACCACGACCAGGCCACTGCCGACGATCGGTCCCGCGATGCCGCCGAGCAGGAAACTGGTGCCCCAGAGACCGGAGGCCCTGCCACGCAGGTGCGGGGGCGAGATCCGGATCAGCAGCCCCACGGCGGAGACGGTGAACATCGTCGAGCCGATCCCGCTCAATGAGCGGAACAACAACAGCTGCCAGTACTCGACGGCGAAAGCGCTGGCCAAGCTGCCCGCGGCGACAATGGTCAGGCCCCAGAGGTAGATCGGGCGTTCGCCGAACCGCGTCACCAGCCGGCCGCTGGCCGGCGCGAACGTCAGCCGCACGAACGCGAACGCGCTCACCACGACCGCGGCCGCGGTGACCCCGACGTCGAAGCTGACCGCGAAGTTGGGCAGCGCAGGCGCGATGAGGCCGTAGCCGATCGCGATCAGGAAGCTGGCACCGACCAGCACCCAGATCTCGCGAGGCAGCCGTGTTGTCGCGGCGGTCTCCCGCGCGTCCGTGTCCGTCACCGTCACCCTTTCCTGGTCGTCCGCGAGCATATGCTCCCGGTCCTTCGCAACGCTAAGGGATTAGCCGGCATTCCATCGCGGCTGTCGGCAACCTGCGCACGCCGCCACTCACCGTTATCGTCGAAGTGATCACGGTCAGGAAGGATCCGAACCGGGAGCCGCACCATGAGCCATCACCCCGAGGTCACGTCGATCCACGCCCTGTCCGCCGAGTTGCTCGAGCAGGCCCGCGCCCACCACGCGGGCCGCGCCGCCCGAACGATCGTCTCCAGTACCTCCCAGCGGGTCACGATCATCGCGCTTGCCGAGGACATGGAACTCGCCGAGCACGATTCGCCCCCTGCCGCCACCGTGCAGGTCCTCGACGGCCGAGTGCGGCTGCGCACGGCCGAACGCGACCTGCTGCTGAGCAGCGGCGAGTTGGCTCCCGTTCCGCCCGAACGGCACGCCGTCCAGGCCATCGGCGAGGCCGCCGTCCTGCTGACCGTCGCGCTCCGCTAAGGCGGGGATGTCCCCACCAGCCGCGCCCGGTGTTACTTGGAGTTTTGCCAGGTAGACGTAATCTACTGGCAGCATTTTCTGACGAGGTGTGGTGGTTACGAGCCCAATACGCAGGGCTGGGCTCGTAACCATTCACACGGAAGCAGAGTGTGGACGGCCCGAGCGGGCTTCGCGGAGCATGGTGAAGAGGTACTGGTAACCAAGAGCTGACAACACCCCTGCAGGTTCGGATCGTGTTACGGTCGCCAGGTGACTGCCGGGTCGGCCCAGAGCCAACAGCGCGGAAGGTACCCGGCCAGAGCGTGACGTCCAGGCGGGCTCGAGGCCCGCCTTATCCGCTCGGCCAGACCGCACCGCACCGCCTCTATCGCGCCGTCTTGCCACAAGGCCGCGCTCTTCTTTGTCGATCATCATTTTCTCGCGTGCCGCCGCACCGACCCTGGAGTAAACGACACAGCATGTCCAACGACTTCGACCACCAGACCATCGACGAGTTCCGCGCCAATCACGGAAGACTCAGCGGCCTGCTCGGCGAACGCCGCATCATCCTGCTGACCACCACCACCGCGACCGGAGCAACCCGAACCACTCCCGTCGAATTCCTGCACGACGAGCGCCCCGACGGCGGCCCTCGCATGCTGCTCATCGCGGTAGGCGACGCCGACGACCACCCCGCCTGGTACCACGACCTCGAAACACATTCCCAGGTCACCGCCGAGACCGGGGTGTTCACCTTGGAGGCCGAAGCCGAGTCCCTCCCGGACGACGAGCGCGACAAGCTATTTGCGCGCGCTGCCGAAGCGGATCCCACCTGGGCCGACCGCCAAGCCGCCAGCAAACTAAAGATCCCCGTTGTCACGCTCCACCCGGTCGGTGGCGGCCCCAACACCGACCGGGAAGGCGACTTCCTCCTACAGATCCACGACGCCTTCCGTCATGAGCTTGCGCTCATCCACAAGGAGGTCGCCACTTCCGGGCCCGGCCTTGGCGCACAACTGCGGATCAACTGCCTCAGCCTCTGCCAGGGCCTACAGCACCACCACAACAGCGAAGACGACCAGATGTACCCCGTGGTCGACGAGAAGCACCCCGAACTCGCCCCTACGCTGACCCGCCTCCGCCAGGAACACCAGCAGATCGCGGTCCTGCTCGAACAACTGCAGGAGGCCGTCTCGGCGACGGACGCCGATCGGAGCACCGTGATCGCCGAGGTCGAAAGGCTCACCATCGAACTCGAAGCCCACCTCGACTACGAAGAGCAAGAACTCATTCCGGTCCTCAACCGGATGTCACTGACGTAGGTGGCATGTGCCGCCCGAGAGATCGAGACGGCACATTCGAACCGCGGATCGTGGGGAAACGCCATCGGCGAGTTGGCGATGCCGGCTTCACGGCGTTGTTGCACGTCAAGGCCTGGTGGCCCCGCTGTCAGTCCTCGTCGTCGGCCATCAGGAAGCTGGGCCGGTTCTCCCGCCACTCGGGCACGTCCATGGAGTTGAGCACGGAGATGAGCTTCTTCTCCTCGTAGATGAAGTGTGTCTGCATGATGGCCGACACCGCGTTCACCTCTTCACGCACCTTCGACGCGGTAGCCGGGTCCGGGGTCTCCGGAAGGGAACTCAGCAGCTTCCGCAGGTTGCCCAGCAGCCATTCCAGCTGGTTGTGGTCAGTACGGAGGTCCGCGAGCACCTTGCGCAGTTCGGGGTACTCCTCGGCAATCGCCGGGAACGCAGTCTTGTCCTCGCCGGTGTGGTGCCGGGTCAGTGCCGTGCAGAACGAAAGACAGTGGGCTCGCAGGTCCCGAGGCGGAACCCCCTTGCCATCGACGTAGTCGTCAATGCTGTCCTGGAGGTCTTCCAGCACCTCGCGGAGCCAGACATGCACTTCGATCAACTGCGTGCCGAAGGCGGTGAGGCGATCGCTCGCCTCGGAACGTGCGTCCATTCTGTTCCTCTGGGTCGGGGGTGGTCCGACCAGTATCGTCAGCCGTGGCGGAACGCACAGCGAATCCGGTGGATCTGCAGCGGTACTCCACCAGATGTGTAGTCGCCCGAGGTCTGCTGGACGTCCGAGGCACGACTGGCAGAAGGGCTGGACTCAGTGAGTGAACTCCCGCACGGCGGTTCGGCGGAGGAGGCGTTCGCCGGGGTCGCCGAGGCGTTCCGGGAAAACTTCGCTGTCGGCGCCGAAGTCGGAGCGGCAGTGTGTGTTTACCACCGCGGCAAGTCTGTTGTGGACCTGTGGGGCGGGTACGCCGATGCGGCTCGAACCGACCCGTGGCGCCCGAACACCCTCGCGGTGCTGGCATCTCCCACCAAGGCGCTGGTCACCGGTGCCGCGTTGATGCTGGTCGACCGCGGGGTGCTCGAGCTTGACACCCCGATCGCCGAGTACTGGCCCGAGTTCGCGGCCGAGGGCAAATCGAAGATCAACCTGCGCATGGTGCTGGCACAGCGCTCCGGTGTCGTGTGCCTCGACCACGACCCGATCACCTACGAGTACCTGGTCGAGCATGTGCCCATCGCGAACGCGCTGGCCGCGGCCAAGCCGGAATGGGAACCGGACACAGCGCATGGCTACCACGCCACGACCTTCGGGCACCTGGTGAGCGAGTTGGTCCTCCGTACCACCGGGCGGACCGTAGGACAGTTCATCGCCAGAGAGATCGCGGAACCACTCGGGCTCGACTGCTACATCGGCCTGCCCGACCCGGAGTCGGCGCACCTAGCGACCATGCTGGAGTCCAAGGCCGAGGAGTTGATGGCGGGAGCCGAACCCGGAGATGAACTGGCCATGCTGGTCGCGCTCGGTGACCCCAGTTCGCTGACCTTCCGCGCGGCGCTCGGCAGCATGGCGCTGACCGGTGCGGCCGACCCGAAGGTGGAAAACCCGTCCTACGACGGGCTGTCCAGTGCGCAGTCGCTCGCCCGGTTCTACGCCGCGCTCATCGGCGAGGTGGACGGTTTTCGTATGCTCACCCCGGAAACCGTCGACGAGCTGCGCAAGCCACACTCGAGCGGCATCTGCAAGGTCACGCTGCTGCCGCGCTCCTGGGGCCTGGGCTTCAATTTGCCGAACGGGCCGGTTTTCCCGCCATCAGTCGGCTTGGACAGCGCATTCGGACTCGCCGGCGCGAACGGCAACTTCACCTTCGCCGATCCTGAGCACGAACTGGGTTTCGCGTATGTCCAGAACAGCGGGGCGCGAGGTATCGGCCACATAGAAGACCGGGCGCGGCGACTGACCGAAGCGGTGTACTCCGCGTTGCGTTGACAACGATCAGCTCGATGTGGGGCCTGCGGCGCACACCCTTGCAGGCCCCACATCTCCGCGATCAGGAATAGCTGACCGGGGCAGGCGGTTGCTTGTCGAACCAGTGCGAGCGGCGACGGAAAGGGGACCCGGGCAGGTTCGCACGCGCAGGTCGGGTGTCCCACGATGACGTCCAATCCACGGAATCGCCACGTAACCACGCCTGCACGAGTGGAGAGTCGACAGTGGACGGCGACTTCCCGGACGCGACCTCGTCCAGCAACTGCCGGAGTTCCGCGAGGTCGTCGACGACCAGCACAGACCGCGACGCGTGCGCATGCCGGCTGGTCTGCAGGGTCCACGCCAGCGAAGGCAGGCTCGGCGGCGCGCCGCCATCCAACTCGGCCAACAGATTCGCCGCCAGCCGCGCCAAGCATTCCTCGTCCTGCGCCGAGAGCGGTACAACGTACCGGCCCTGCTCGGGATCCACTGTGGATTCAGGTGCTTCCTCGAGCAGCACGTGCGAGATCCCGCCACCAAGGCCGAAGGAGTTCACCCCGGCCATCCGCGCGACCTCGCCGCGCGGCCACGGTACTTCTTCCACCGAAATCGCTACATCGGTGCCCTCGATCGGCAGCTTGTGATCGGCCTCGGTCAGTCCCGCGATCCGCGGGATCCTCCCGTACTTGAGCACCAGTACGGCCTTGACCACACCCATCAGTCCGGATGCTGCCTCGAGGTGGCCGATGTTGGCCTTGATCGAGCCGACCCACACCTTGCCGCCCGGTCCCGCAGGCGCGGTCGAACCTGCCAGCGCCTCGGCGAGGGCCGCGACTTCGACGGCGTCACCGCTCGGGGTGCCGGAACCATGCGCTTCCAGGTACCCAAGCGCACCGACCGCACATCCCGCGGCCGCGGCGGTCTTGCGCATGAGCAGCACCTGCGAATCACTGTCGGTACCGGTGAGTCCACCACCCCTGGCGTTGTGTGCCGACTCCGCACCACGAATGACCGCGTGCACCGGATCACCGTCCGCCAGCGCGCGGTCCAACCGCTTGAGCAGCACGCACGCGCCGCCCTCGCCGCGGATGTAGCCATCTCGGTCCGGGCCGAACGGTACCGACTCACCGGTCGGTGACAGCGCTCCGCCACGGAATGCGGTGTTCGCGTAGAACCCGTTGCTGATCACGCTCGGAGTCCCGACCAGCGCCATCGGGTATTCGTCCCTTCGGAGCCCTTGCACTGCGATGCCGAGCGCCGACAGACTCGACGAGCAGGCCGAGTCGATCACCATACTCGGCCCGGTCCAGCCGAACTGGTACGAGACGCGGTTCGCGCTGAACGCCGTCATCGCGCCGGGAAATGCCGCGCTGTCGGCCCGTCCCTTCGCATTGATCCGCTCCCGGTAGTCAGACATGAACGAGCCGACGAACACCCCGACCTGGGCCCCGTCGAGCTGGTCCGGATCGAGCCCGGCGTTCTCCACCGCGTGGTAAGCCAACTCGAGCATGATCCGGTGCTGCGGGTCCATCCAGGCCGCCATTCGCGGCGAGATGCCGAAGAAGCGAGCGTCGAACATGTCGATTCGCTCGAGCAGCGACGCCGTGGGCGGGTTCTCCGGTCCGGTTCCCGGGTCGAGACCGTACCAGCGATCCTCGGGTACCGAGGTGAACCGACGCTCGGCTCGGCTCAGCAGATCCCACAGCTCGGCCAACGTCTCCACACCTGCCGCGCGCACGGACATGCCGATGATGGCGATCGGCTCGTTCATCGAAGGCCTCCGATCCGGGAATGGTGCCGCTGGATCTGTCTGGTGAGTGTCGTGAGGGTCGCGCCATATGCCTCGTGAAAGTGCACCCCCGAACCAAGCAGGCCCTCGATCGACTGGCTCCAGAGCACGGGATGGGTGATCTGCTCGGTCAGGTCCACGACGAGGCTCTCCGACTCGTGGGGCCGCGCATGGCGGTTGGCGATCACGGGGATGCGCGGAGCATGCAGCCGGGCAGAGGCGCGCCGCAGGAGTTCACCGAAGGCCTTCGCCGCGCCCGCCATATGCCTCGTGTGAAACGGACCGCTGATCAGCAGTGGCCGGACTCTCAGTGCGCCTGCGCCCCACATCGCCGCGACGACATCGCCCCCATCACCTGGCGCGGCAACAACCACGTTCGCAGGTCCGTTGAATGCGGCGATACTTGCTTGAAGGTCGTCCCTGGCATTCAGCACGTCCTCGACCGCCTCCGCGGACAAGCCCATCACCACAGTCATCGAACCTTCGACGGCATCCGTCAGCCGGGCCCGTTCCCGCACCAGTTCCAACCCGGTTGCGAAATCGAAGACACCCGCCGCCTCGAGCGCGTTGTATTCGCCAAGACTGTGCCCCAAGTAAACATCCGCAGGGCCGTCCATCGCGCGCCTGGCGAGTGCGTTGACGACGTAGATCGCGGGCTGGGAGAACCGGGTCCGACCCAGTCGCCCGCCCGGATCGCCGACGCAGAGCTCACGGATCGAATAGCCCAAGATCTCGTCCGCCTGTTCCACCAGCTCCGGGAAACGGTCGAACAGCTCGGCGCCCATCCCCGTACGTTGAGTACCCTGCCCGGCGAAGAGAACCACCCGCGTCATGACCCCACCACCGGCCGGTCGGCGTACAGCGCCTGGATCCGCCGTCTGGCCTCGGCACTGGAGATCGTCGCCTGATGGTCCGGAATCTCCCGCGCGTGCGCGGCCTGGGCCTGCCCGCCCACCTGTTCGCGCAGCTGCGCCTTGAGCCGCTCGACGGCCTCACGCGGGGCCTGCGCGATGCGCAACGCGGTCCGCTGCGTCTGGGCGACAACGTTGCCGTCCGCGGTCACCCGGACACCCGCGCCACGATCGGCGAGCTCGCGTCCGAGATAGCTGCGGCCCGAGTACAGCAGCTCTGTGCCCAGTGCCATGCCCAGCTTGGCAGGCAGCAGGTACGTGGCTCCCAGCGCGGGCGTGAACCCGTAGGTGAGGAAGTTGGCGGCGTAGCGGGAGCTCTCGCTGAGCACGGTCACGTCGCAGTAGAGCGCGAGGAGGAACCCGCCGCCAAGCGCATGTCCCTGTGCGGCGGCGAGCACCGGCACCGGGCAGCCGAGCACGGCGTTCAGAAACTCCCACACCCCGTCGACCCGGTGCTCTCGTGAGCCGAGCATCTGCTCGGCCGATCCTCCCGCACAGAAGATCTCGGGGAGTCCTTCCAGTACCACGGCTCGTACGTCCGGCGCGCCACCCGCCTGTTCCAGAGCCGCGATGGTCCCTGCACGCAGTTCGGGTGATAGCCGGTTCTGCCCGGTGGCGTCGTCCATCCGGACGGTCGCGACGGGAGCGGCCATATCGAGCGTAACCACACTCACGCGATCAACCCCTGTTTCCGCAAACCGGACAGCCGCTCGTGAACCGCCTGGTCCGCCAGTCGTCTTCCGAGAACCTCCATGATCAGTTCGTCGCGCCGCACCGGAGGAGCCAGTTCGGCGTAGTACTCCTTGAGTGCGAGCAGCGCGGACGGATCGGCAGCTCGCAGCTTGCGCAGGATGCGCCGCAGCTCCGCCTCGTCGCCGTATACGTCGGCGAGGCCCATCGACACCGCTTCCGCGCCGGACAGCTCGCGCGCGGTCAGCGCCAGCCCGAACGCCGAGTGGTGGCCGGTCCGCCGCGCCAGCACGGGCAGGACCGCGGCGGGCACGAGGCCAAGCAGGACCTCGGTCATCCGGAACGTGGCCCGTTCCCCGGCAACCACCTGATCGCACGCCGCCAACAGGCCGACTCCGCCACCGAGTGCAGCCCCTTCCACGAGCGCGATCGTCACCAGGCGCGACGTGGCGATCCGATGAAGCAGATCACCGAGCGCAACGATCAGCCGGCGCCACGTGGTCTCGATCGCGTCCAGCTCCATCCCCGCGCAGAATGTGTCACCTCCGGCCGCGAGCACGAGTACCTGTACGGCGGCGGTGGACTCGGCATCGGCAAGCGCGTCGCCCAGTTCGGTGAGCATCTCCTCGGAGAGCCGATTGTGCGTATCCGGGCAGGACAACGTCAAACGCGCGACCGGCGGTCGCGTAATGTCCAGTTCCACTCGCTTCATCGCCACTCGTAACCCCGATGGAATTTCTCGACTCCGGTCAGCACCAGCACATCGCCGTGCGCACGCGACGGCTCGGAATACTGGTCCCAAGCGGACAGATCGATCGTCCTGTCCGCCATGGGAATCAGGCATTCCCGCGCCCAAGGAAGTAGCTTCTCGTACTCGGTGAAGGAAATCTCGCGACGACGGCGAATCCGGCCCCCGATTTCCATTGCCGACAGCTCTTCTCGCGCGCCAGGGGTGACAACTCCGCTGAAGAACTCCGAAGCACAGCCCGAACCGTAGGAGTACAGGCCCAGCTTCGCGCCCGCGACGGACGGTTCGTGGTCGATCAGACTCGCAAGCGCGAGATATATCGACCCGGAACACAAGTTGCCAACCGCCCGTGCGTACTTCAGTGAAGGCCCGACACGCCGATTGAAGTCGGCCTCGATCATCTTGGGTGGTCCTGGTCTGTGCTCACGCATCAACTTCCGGTGCGCAGCCTTCACCATTCCCGGGAACGGGGTGTGCATGACCAAGTGGTCGAAGGTGGTGGCGAAATCGGTTTCCGGAGCCCGTTTCAGGTAGTCCGCGTAGCTTCCGGAAAGGCATTCAAGATAACTCAGCAACGAAAGATCGGGATCGACATAGTCGAGATCCGGAGCAGGCCGTGCGGTATCCATCGTCTCGAAACTGTGCAGGCCATGGAGCCCCAGGTCCAGCCGGAGAATCTTCGGATCGCCGGAGATCAGCACCGCGACGGAGCCGTTGCCCATGGTCGGCTCGGCGTACTTCGCGCGCTCGTCCATCGGGCTGATATCGGTGGCGACAACCAGTGCCCGAGCTCGGGGATTGCCCTGCCCTGCCAAGTATCCGGCGGCCAACTGCAGCATGCCCGTGGCACCGTAGCAAGCTTGCTTGACCTCCATGATCCGGCAACGAGGGGAAAGGCCAAGGTATCGATGTGCGTAGGAAGCAATCGACTTGCTGTAGTCCACGCCGGACTCGCTCGAGGTGACCAAGACTTCGATAGTGTCCCTGTCCTCGCCAAGCGAGTCCACCAGGGGCCTTGCCGCGTTGACCGCATTCGTGACCGGGTCCTCCCACGGCAGTAGCACAGACCGGTTCTCCAGGCCGAGATTGCCGATCCGCTCTTGGTCCAGGCCACGTCCGACGAACAACTCCTCCACGGGAAGACGTGCGAAACCGCAGTAGGCGTTGAGGCTCTCGATGCCGATTGCTTCCATCAGTCGCTCTTCTCACCGTTCGAACTCAAATACTCGACCAGCGCACCGATATCGGGAATGGTGGCGAAAACCGAGATGGGGTCGGAGCGCTGGAGCCGGTGCAGCAGCAGGCTGATGATCTCCACCCGGTCCACCGAATCGGCGCCGAGATCCCGCAAGCTCTTGTCTCTCGTGATCTCGGCTGCGGGGAGGTCAGGCATAATATCGACGATCACCCTTCGGATCGCGTCCTCCACATCGGTGGCACTGGGAAGACTCATTACTCCTCCGAAACCAGATGGATCGCGGACACCGCGAGCAGCCGACCGGTGCCCTCCTCGCGTACGGTGACTTCGGCAATCTCGTCACCGGCCTCGGACTCGTGCCGCCACAGCTGTATCGCCAGAAAAAGACGTGAACTGCTGTCGGCGTTGCCGAAGTAGCCAAGTTTCTGATCGAGCACCTTCCGACCGAGAAAGCGCCGGTCACCCCGCCCGAGCTGCCGCCACAATCGCAGCAGGCCCGTGTCGATGATCGAGAAGTAGGACGCGAAGTACACAAGTCCCACACCGTTGAAATCATGTACGAGATCAAGATCGTACGATGTGAAACAGGGCTCTGCCCGAAAGTAGCCGGGAATTCCACCTGGATGGAATCCGGCGTTCTTCCGCGCTCGGGAGGCAATTCCGCGCGGCGAGTACTGCTTGGGCAACGACGGCAGGTGCTCGAAATGGAAGCCCGGCGGTGACGAACGCACGAGGTCGGCGTTGCTGTCCTCCCTGGACCGGGAGATCCACCGGTTGAAGTTCTCCACATACAGGCTGTCCGGCCGTGGTCGCTCGAAGAACTCGACCGGTTCGAACAGTTCGTCGCCGACATCGACCGGCGCGAGCCGGTGCAGGGTGAGCACCGACTCGCCACCGAAGTCGAACACGCGCGAGGTCACCGTCAGCTCGTCGCCGAAGGTGAGCCCATGCGGATGTCGCTCGATACTGCCCAGCACGTGGTAGTAGTAAAACGACAGATAGGCGGGCAACCCGTCAGCGGTCCGCGCGTCGTAGACGTTGGTACCGCAGGTCGCTGCCACCGCCTCCCAGGTCCAGTCACCGAGCTGCGCGAAAATCGACGAGCTGCCCCCGCACATGTGCGGTGCGATCGTCACCCGCCGAACGACTGAACCGCCATCGGCGAGCACCGGCGCCCGCAGGATCGTTGGGGCTGTCACGACGGGCCAGTCGCGCGTTCGCTGATGTAGCTTACGAGCTTGTTCAGCGTCGGGTGCTCGAACACGGCCTCGACCAACTCGGTCAGGTTGTATTTGGCGTTGATCACCGAGACGAGTTCGACGCCGAGTACCGAGTCGAGGCCGAGATCCCGGAACGTGGTGTCGTCGTCGATCTCGGAGACGTCCAGATACAGGACCTCCGCAAGGTGTTCCCGCAACTCGTCCCGGATAGCGGAAATCTCCAGCGAAACAGTCATTTCTCTCCTCAGCTCTTCTCATCGGCCCAATATCATCGCCGAGTTGTAGCCGCCGTTGCCGCGAGCGAGTACCAGCGCGATCCGCAGGTTGGCCATGCGCGGCTCGCCACACACAAGATCGATCTCGTACTCCGGCGGCATGTCAATGCGCTCCACCGCGGGGATCACGCTGTCGCGCATGGCAAGCAGGGCACAGGCGACGTCCAGCGGACCACCTCCGGCATACAGCCGTCCGACGAGTGCCTTGGGTACGGTGACCGGGACCGCCAAGGGCCCGAACACCTCGGCGATCGCTGCGGCCTCGACCCGGTCGAGTTCGGGAATCCCGCCGGCATCGGCGAAAACGACGTCGACGGTGCCCGGCTCCAACCCGGCGTCGGCCAACGCTTGTCGGATCGCCCTGCCCAACGTGGAAGGGCGGCCCGAGCCCGGCTTGGGATCGAAGGTGGAAGCATGTCCCAGTAGCGAGCCGTAAACAGTCGCTACGCCGCGGGCACGGGCCGACTTCTCCGCTTCGAGTACGAGATAGGCCCCACCTTCACCCGGTACATAACCGGCCGCGTCGCTGCCAAAAGGCACGTAGGCACGACGCGGATCGGCTTCGGTGCTGATCCGGCCGCTCGCCAGGTGTGACACCCAGCCCCATGGGTCGTAGGACGACTCGACACCTCCGGTGACCGACAGCGAGATCCCACCTCGGATCATCCGCCGGGCGTGTGCCAGGGCGTCCAGCCCGCCTGCCTGCTCAGCGACGATCACACTTCCAGGCCCGCGCATTCCGTGCCGAATTGAGATCTGGCCCGTGTTGGCCGCGTTGAACCAGGCAAAGGATTCGTAAACACTGACGTACTCGGGCCCTTTCGTCCACAGCTTCTGGATCTCCCTGTGGGTGAATTCAAAACCGCCGGTCGCGTTGGAGCTGATCACGCACATGTCCGAGTCCGCAAAGGACCTCGTATCGACCTTGGCACTGGCCAGCGCCTGCTCGGCCGCGATCAGCGCAAGCCGGGTGACGCGATCGGTCTGTGGCAGCAGCCGGCTCGAGAGGTACTGTTCGGCATTGAAATCCGGGATCTGACCGGCGAGCCGGGCCGGATAACCCGTGGGATCGAAACGTTCGAGCTCTCTGATGCCGCTACGTTTCTCAACCGTGGCGGACCAGTACTCCTCCGCACTCATACCATTGGGCGCCACCACACCCAGCCCGGTGAACACCGGGTTCATGCTTTCGCTCCCTGAAGCCGCCGCAGCACCATCGCACTCTGGTAACCGCCGAAACCGCTGCCGACCGTGAGCGCGGCGCCGACGGTGTGGTCACGGGCCACGAGCGGGACATAGTCCAGGTCGCACTCGGGGTCCTTCTCGTGCAGGTTCGCCGTCGGCGGTACGACCCCGTGCTCGATGGCGAGCGCGCAGGCCGCGATCTCGATCGAGCCGATGGCGCCCAGCGAATGGCCGATCATCGATTTGATCGAGCTGACCGGTGTCCGGTACGCGCACTCGCCGAGCGCACGTTTGAACGCGGCCGTCTCGTGCCGGTCGTTCTGTTTGGTGCCGGACCCGTGCGCGTTTATGTAGTCGAGGTCCTCGCCTGGCATCCGGGCTTCATCGAGGGCGCCCCGGATAGCCTCGGCCATCTCCTTGCCGTCCAACCGGAGACCGGTCATGTGGTAGGCATTGCACCGCGTCGCGTACCCGGCGATCTCGGCGTAGGTCCGTGCACCCCGGCGACGTGCGTGCTCGTACTCCTCGATGACGAACATCGCGGCTCCCTCGGCAAGTACGAAACCATTGCGTGACGCGTCGAACGGCCGCGCCGCGTGCTCAGGATCGTCATTGCGCGGCGTCGTCGCCTTGATCGCGTCGAAGCACGCTGCGGCCAGCGGCGAGACCGCGGCCTCCGTCGCACCGGCGAGGACGACGTCCGCGCTGCCCTCACTGATCAATTGATGGGCGTAGCCGACGGAATCGATCCCGGACGTACAGCCCGTGGACAGCAGCCCGACCGGCCCCTCCGCACCCACCTCCCAGGCGAGTTCGGTCGCGATCGTGGTCGGAGTGAGGTGACCGAACAGGTGCGGCGAGGCGTAGTGGTGGTCCACCAGCCACTCCCGGCCGGAGTCCGACAGCACCAGATACTCCTGTTCCAGGCTGGTCGCGGCACCGACCGCGCTGCCAACGCTGACCCCCAGTCTGCCCAAGTCCACCGAGCCGAGATCGATCCCACTGTCCTCTATAGCCTCGCGGGCGCTGACCACGGCGAACTGGGTGACCCTGTCCATCCGGCGGATCTGCTGTGGCCGCAGGCCGTGCAGCTGAGCGTCGAAGTCACATTCGCCGGCCACCTGGGAGCGGAAGGCCGCCGCATCAAAGGCTGTGATCCTGCGGGTCGCGGTCCGACCCGAGGTGAGCAGATCCCAGAACGGCTTCGTCCCGTCGCCTCCTGGGGCCAGCACCCCGATTCCGGTGATGATCGAGCGGCGCTTCATGCTGCCTGCGCGAGGAGTTCGAGCAGCAATCGAGGAGTTTCGACCAGCGCAATGTCTTCGTCGGAGATCTCGATCCCGTACTCGTGCTTGATCCGGGTGGCGGTCTCCATAAGTGCCAGCGAGTCGTAGCCGAGCTCGGCGAACGGCGTGTCGTGAATATCACCGTGCAGATCGGCGCTCTCATCCTCACCGGCGCATTCCGTGAGAATCCTCCGGAGATCGTCGATGGTCATCTGGCTCCACCCTCCAGTTTCGTGCTCGATACTCGCCGACTCTGCGAGCACCCACTACAGTCACACTTGAACTACAGCGGAATGCCGCTACTCTTCACTTGCCCTCCTTGGCTTTCGGCGATTGTTTCCGGATACCAGTCCGGCACACAGCCGATCTCCAGCACAGCGGCGGACCAGGTGAACCCCCCACCGACGCCCATCAGCATCACCCGCTGACCCGGCCGAAGCCTCCCGCTCTCCAGGAGGTGGGCGATTCCGGCAAACTGGTCGCCAGCACCGAGGTGACCCACGCCGCGGCTCCACGACCACAACGTGCGGTCACGGTCGATGCCGAACCGGCGAAAGTAGTTCACGTCCAGCCTGCGCCTGCCGAAATGCGGCAGCACGAACCAATCGATGTCGCCCAGCTTCACTTCGGCCTCGTCGAGCGCGTACTCGACCGACTCGGCGTGCCGGGACGCCATCAGCGCGACCACCCGCTGCCCGGCCCGGCCACGAACGTAGGCCCTCGTGGTCTCGTCGATGTCGACCGGAACGCGCGTGGCCAGCGGCGCGTCGCCGAACGGGTCGTCCCCGCGGTGCATCCGTTCCAAAGCCGGCTCGCCAACGGTCACCAGCGAACGCAGCCGGGCGAATCCCGATCCTCTGGCAAGCACCAGCGCAGTCGCGCCGTCGGCGAAGACGGTGCCTGGATCCGTTCTCCAGCGGTCGATTCCCGGTGCACAGAAACGATCCGAAGTGGAGAGCAGTGCCGCCGCACCGCCGGTCGCTGTCAGGTACGCGGCCGCGAGTTCGAGTGCTGCCATGCCACCGTTGGAAGTCTGCCGCAGCTCGATGGCCGGCGACCGGTTTCCCACCGCGTGATGCTGGATATAGGACGCTGGAGCCCACATGTCGTGGCCTTGGTAATACGAGCAGGCGTGCAGGACCAGTGCGATGTCCCCGGACGCGCAACCAGACCTTTCCAAGGCCGCGTGCGCGGCGGCGACTCCCATTTCCGGCGGGGAATCCTTTGCTATGGTCACCCCAGTCACCTGTGCCCGCCGTACCGCCTCCGCCTCGGCGAGGCCGAGCGCCACCGCGACCTCGGCGGGCATGGCGGGCGGCAGCCAACTCGCGGCCGCCCGCAGATACACGTCATCCCAGAGCACGTTCCCGGTCCTCCCGCCTAGCCCCCGTCAAGAACAGAGCATTTCCCGGCGCTGTGGAACACGGCTGGAGCCCCGCTCTAGCAAACCTTGAAGCGCCCGCGAAAACCTTCGGTCCATGCGATCGGGAAGCCGCGACGTGGTGCTCCTCTTTCCCGGCCAGGGTGCACAGCACAACCGCATGGCCGAGGGACTCTACGGTCATGATCCGGAGTTCACCCAAACCGTGGACACCGTGCTCGCCATGTTCTCCGACGGCGACCAGCTGCGTACGGATTGGCTGTCGGATGCGCCATCCCTGGCGATCGAGGACGTTCGCAGGGCACAACCTCTGCTGTTCACCATCGGCTACGCACTCGGGCGTATGGTGCTGAGCTGGGGTGTCCGTCCGGCGGCGCTGCTGGGCCACAGTGTCGGCGAACTGGTCGCCGCGACGCTCGCCGGGGTCTTCACCCCGCGCGCCGCCGTTGACCTGCTGAGCGATCGGGTCACCAAACTCGCAGGCACCCCGCCTGGCGGCATGCTGACCGTGTCCGCACAGGAGTCCGACCTGGCCTCGGTACTGGTCCGGCATCCTCGCGTCTCGGTCGGCGCGATCAACGCGCCACGGCAGATCGCGCTCACAGGCTTTCAGGCAGAACTCGGCGCAGCCGAGGAAGACCTGCGCGCAGCGGGTTACACCGTGCGTCGCGTCGCGGCCGGAAAGGCCTTCCACAGTCCGGCACTCGCCGGAGTCTTCGCCGGTCCGTATCCGATCGACGAGCACATCATGCACAGTCCACGGATCCCCCTGTGGTCGGCGTTCACCGCCAACCGGGTACTCACTCCCGACCCCTATTCCTGGGCGGGCCACCCCGCGGAACCGGTGCTCTTCTGGCCCACTTTGGAGAAGATCATGGCCGAAGGCCCCTGCCTGCTCGCAGATCTGGGACCGGGCCAGGGACTCGCCACCCTGGCGCGGCGCCATCCGGACGTTCGCTCCGGACGGAGCGCGGTGACCGCCCTGTTGCCGGTACGGGACCGCGACCCAGCGGTGGAGCGGGAAACCGGTGAACGTGCCCGTCAGATCCTGCTGGCGTGCCAGCGACATCAGAATCCACATGGGAGAACAAGGTGAACGAGAGACGCGTAGCCCTGATCACCGGATCTTCGTCCGGTATCGGTGCCGAGGTGGCCAGGAAGCTCTCCGCCAGTGGCCTACATGTCGTGATCAACTCCGCCCGCTCGACCGAAGCCGGTCAGGAACTCGCAGCGTCGCTGCCCGAGGCAGTGTACGTTCGCGGTGACATCTCCAAAAAGGACGAGGCGGAGAACCTCGTGGCCACCGCGGTCGAACACTTCGGCAGGCTGGACGTGCTCGTCAACAATGCAGGCGTGTCCCGTCCGATCCCACACGCCGACCTCGCCTCCGCGGATCTCGCGGTCTGGCAGGAAATTTTTGGGGTCAACGTGTTCGGCACCTGGCAGACGACGGTCGCTGCGATACCTGCGCTACAGGAAAGCGGGAACGCCGCGGTCGTCAACATCTCGTCGATCGCCGGCAGCAGACCCGCGGGCAGTTCGATTCCTTACGCTGTCAGCAAGGCGGCCATCGAGCACATGACGCGCTTGCTCGCCAACACCGTGGGCCCTGAGGTCAGGGTCAACGCCGTCGCCCCCGGGCTGATCGAGACGCCGTGGACGCAGGACAAGGATTTCTTCAAACCGATCGCCGAACAGGTCCGCCAGCGAACGCCACTGCGGCGGGTCGGCCTGCCCTCGGACGTCGCCGAAGCAGTGCACGCGCTGATCTTCTCGACCTACACCACCGGTCAGGTACTGCTTGCCGACGGCGGCGCGCACCTCATCTGAGTGAACAAGACACCGTGCATCAAGGAGGACTGCCATGCGCCTAGGCGCGAATCTCATTTACCAGGGAGCCGGCGAGCTGGCGCGTGCCGCCGAAGCCCTCGGCTACGATCTCGTGCTCGCCGCCGAGGGCTACCGGGCCGATGCTGCGAGCGTGCTCGGCCTTGTCGCCGGGCAGACCGAGCGCATCGGTCTCGCCTCCGGTGTCATGCAGATCCCCGCCCGTCCCCCGGGCACCGCGGCGCTCACCGCTGCCACCCTCGATGCGCTGAGCGAAGGTCGGTTCCGGCTCGGCCTCGGTGTCTCCAACCCGCATGTCTCCGACGGCTGGTACGGAGTCCGGTTCGACCAGCCGCTCGGCCGCACCCGGGAGTACGTCGACATCGTCCGCAGGGCATTGGCGGGCGGTCCGGTCCGCTACTCGGGTACGCACTTCTCCCTTCCTTCGTACGGCAAAGAGGACGCGCCGCTGCACCTGTTCACCGAGCGCCCGAGCACGCAGATCCCGCTGTACCTGGCCGCTGTGGGTCCGAAGAGCCTCCAACTCGCCGGTGAGCTGGCCGACGGCTGGCTGAGTGGTTTCACGACGCCGGAGCACGTGGCGAAGTCGGTGGCCGAGATCCGCAGCGGCGCCGAGCGTGCCCGTCGCGACCTCGACGGGTTCGCGATCGTCCCGTTCGTGGCGATGCAGGTCGGTGACGACCTCAGCGAGGCGGCGAACGCCTTACGTACGCACTACACGTTTTTGCTCGGTGTCGGTGACCCGAAGGACAACTTCTACTGCGGCCTCGCCCGGCAGATGGGCTTCGAGAAGGAGATCGCTGTGTTTCGCGATCTCCTCATGTCCGGCGACCGGCCCGCCGCCGCGGCCGCGGTCCCGCTGGACTTCATCGACCGCACCGCCCTGATCGGCCCGCTCCCTCGTGTCGCCGAGCGGATGACAGCGTTCGCCGAGGCGGGTGTGACGACGCTCAGCATCATGGTCTCGGCCAACGTCACCGGTACTGAGGGCCGATTGGAAATCCTGCGGCAGGCCGCACAGGCACTCGAACTGTCCGGCGTCGACGGCTGAGCCGCGGAGCGGGGCACTTCGTCGCTCCAGGTGGGACTTTCTCGCAGCTCATGCGCGAAAGCCGCACAGGGCCGTGTCGATCAGAAATGCGGTCCGGCAACAGGCCTCGCGCCTCCACACGGTGCGGGTGGCACCGTGCCGCTACAAGGTATGGTCAGCGCTGACTTCGCGCTCCTGGGCCAGCAGCCGCCCGTCCTGGCGCACCAGCACGTCCTGCACCGAACAGCTCGGAGTCGGCAATGCGACCGGATCCCCTGGCTTGGTCGCCAGCACCACCGCGTAATAACTCGTGACGATCGAGCCGTCATCCTGGGGCATGACCTTCAGCATGTTGAACCAGTGACGCCGCTGCGTCGGGTCGTCGCCGTAGCGTCGTTCCTGGTACTCGCTCAACGCCGCGACGATACCCGCTCGCCCGTGCGCCGCAGGCGCACCGCGGACATGGCCGAACACACCGTCCTCGGTGAAGGTGTCCGCGAACTCCTCGAACCGCAACGCATCGAGGTACTGGACCTGGGTGGCATAGAACTGCTGGATCTCGACATAGAGATCAGTGAAGGGCTGGTTCACGCGCAGTAGCCTCACGGCTGCTACTCGACGGCACCTCAAGGACACCTCAAGCGGACTACGGAAGCGTCCTTGAGTATGACCGAGGCCCAGATTCACGGCGACTACGCCGAACACGACATCGTGCTCAACGCCCCGCCGTCACGGGTGTTCGACCTGATCGCGGACGTGAGGCGCTGGCCGCTGATGTTCTCCCCGTGTGTGCATGCCGAAATTCTCGACCGCGGCCCCGATTCAGACCGGATCCGGCTCTGGGCACGCACTGGTGACTCCGTGCGCAGCTGGACCTCACGGCGCACACTGAACGAGGCCGCGACACGAGTCGACTTCGAACAGGAGAACAGCAAGCCCCCGCTGGCTGCGATGGGTGGTCACTGGCGGGTCGACGGGGAGCGCCTGGTGCTCGCACATCACTGGGCCCTGACGGACCCAACTCCGCAAAGCGAGAAATGGGCCTCCGACGTCCTGGACGCCAACAGCAACGCCGAGACCGCCGCTGTGCGGGAATGGGCGGAATACGGCGACGACTTCGACGATATCGTGTTCTCCTTCAGTGACGAGGTCGCGATTCCCGCGAAAGCACAGGCGGTCTATGACTTCCTACATCGTTCGGACCTGTGGCCGGAGCGCCTGCCGCACGTGGTCTCGCTCAACCTGCAAACTGACGCCGCGTCCGAGGCCGCCGGCGGCGTCGAGGTGCAGACAATGACAATGGAGACCAGGGCCCACGACGGCGGTGCGCACACCACCCGTTCGATCCGACTCTGCTGGCCACACGAGCGCATTCTGTACAAGCAGACTGTCGTACCGCACGGCCTCCAAGCGCACACTGGGGAATGGCTGATCGTCCCGGACGAGAACGGTGTCCGGGTGCAGGCCACACACCGAGTCGCGCTTGACCCGAAACAGATCGAAGACACCTTCGGTGCGGGGACGACACTCGCGCAGGCGCGCACCAAGACCGCGGAACTGCTGCGCCGCAACAGCATTGCCACGCTCGGGCGGGCTCTCGAGTTCCTGACGTGAGCATGGTCAATGGTGACCAGTGCCGCGCAGGATGTTCCACATCGTCCGGCACACCGTGTCCACGGCGTGGTTGACCCAACGCACGAGGCGGTTGTTGCCCACCGAGGCACGGCTGCCGGCAACACGCGCATTGCCCACGCTGACGCGGTCTCAACCGCACGCGCAGAACCAGAACGTGCCCTCGCCCTACCGGCTGCGGCGCCAGTACACGCTGAACTCGTCGATCTCCTTGATGGGGTCGCCCTCGATGCCTTCCTTGCGTCGGAACTCCTGCACTGCCTCGCGGCAGGACGGGATCATGTAGTCATCGATGATGACGAAGCCGCCGACCGAGAGCTTTGGGTAAAGGTGCACAAGCGCATCCATTGTGGACTCGTAGAGATCACCGTCGAGCCGTAGCACGGCCAGTTGCCGGACGGGCGCGGCGGGCAGGGTGTCGCAGAACCAACCGGGCAGGAACTCCACCTGCTCGTCCAGTAGGTCGTAGCGCCGAAAGTTCTCCCGCACGGTTTCCTCGGAGACGCCGAGTACTTCATTGAATTCGTGCAGGTTGAGCTCCAAGTCCAGGGGATGGCTCGACTCGTCGACCTTCGGGATCCCCTCGAAGGAGTCGGCGAGCCAGACCTTGCGGTCTTTGATTCCGTAGGCCTTGAGGAGTCCGCGGGCAAAAATGCAGGTACCGCCGCGCCAGACGCCGGTCTCGATGAAGTCGCCAGGGACGCGCTCCGCGATCACCTGCTTCAAACAGCTCTCCACGTTGTCCAGCCTGATCATGCCGATCATCGTGTGCGCGACGCTCGGCCAGTCGGCTCCTGAGTTCCTTGCCTCTTTGTCGTGCGTGGCGTCATCGAATATCGGATTGGGGATCGCTGGGTCTTCGTAGATGACGTTTACCAGTACCTTCTTCAGCAAGGTGAGGTAAAGTTCTCTGCCGGTCTCTGTGAGGTCTTGCAACTGGGCTCCCTTGATCTGGTGAACAACCCGCCGTGTCATGGTTGTGTTCGCGCCGGTTCCGGCAACTCCTTGCTCAGTAGTTGCCGAGACCGCCGCAGACGTTGAGGGCCTGCGCCGTCACGGCGTTGGCGCCGGAGCTGACCAGGTAGTCGACCATCGCGGCCACCTCTTCGGGCACAACGTAGCGGCCGATCGGGACCCGAGCGCTGACACGCTCCTTGACCTCGTCCAACGACACGTCCCAGATACTCGAGTACGCCTGACGCACCCGCTCCGCCATCGGCGTCTCGACGAATCCAGGA
Source organism: Amycolatopsis palatopharyngis (assembly GCF_003385185.1). Taxonomy (GTDB): domain Bacteria; phylum Actinomycetota; class Actinomycetes; order Mycobacteriales; family Pseudonocardiaceae; genus Amycolatopsis; species Amycolatopsis palatopharyngis. The sequence goes on from NZ_PQHZ01000005.1 coordinate 76,291, forward strand.
CATACCGCGTTCACTGTGACACCGGTCTTGGCCAACTCCAGCCCCAGCGCCTTGCTGAAGCCGACCACGCCGTGCTTGGCGGCCGAGTACGGCGCGCCATGGAGCACGCCTTGTTTTCCGCCGGTAGAGGCGATGTTGATGATCCGCCCCCAGCCCCGATCCAGGATCCCGCCGTTGTTCAGCACCTCCTTGGTCATCACGAAGACACTGTTGAGGTTCGTGTTGATCACGTCGAACCACAGCTCGTCCGCGATATCCTTGGTGACCCCGCCACCGGACCGTCCCGCGTTGTTGATCAGGATGCTGATGGGCCCGAAAGCATCCTTCGCCGAACGGACCAGCGACCGGATATCGTCAGCTTCCGTGACGTCGCAGGTCTGGCCGTCTACCTCATAGCCTGCGTCCCGCAGGGACTTGACGGTCTGCGCCAGCCTGTCCGCGTTCCGTGCTCCGATGTAGACCTTCGCACCACCGCGGGCCAAGCTTCTGGCGATCTCCAGTCCTATACCGCTGGTGGCACCCGTCACGAGTGCGACCTGGTCAGCCTCAGCCATGTTTCCTCCGAACTCTCTACTTCGTCTCAGCTCGTCGTGCCTACGAGGTCGTGCACCCTGTCGAGCATCGCCCGTGGTGTGTCCAGATCACCGAGCTCGTCATCCGGGATCGCGACGCCGAACTCTCTGCCGATCACCGCCGCGGTCTCCATCAACGCAAGCGAGTCGTAACCGAGATCCTCGAAAGGCAGGTCGAGGATGTCCCCGTTCAGGTCGACTTCATCGTCGGATCCCGCGCATGCGGCGAGTATCCGGCGCAGATCGTCGATGGTGATCCCGTTGCTCATCCGCTTCTCGTTCCTCTCAGTCATTGAACTCGCGCAAGACGACTGCCGCGTTGAATCCCCACTTGCCGCGGGCCAGTACGAGCGCGTTGCCGACCGGCCCGTACCTTGGCTCACCCCGGACCAGGTCGATCCCGTATGCGGACGGGACATCCGCTACTTCTGGTGTCGCGGGGATGACACCATCCCTTATGGACAGCAAGGCGGCCACGACGTCCAGCGGCCCGCCCCCGGAGAACAGGCGTCCGGTCAACACCTTGGGCGCGGTCACCGGCACGCCGTTGTGGCCGAAGACGCCGCGGATCGCCTCGGCTTCCTGACCATCCAACTCGGGTATCCCAGCCGCATCGGCGAAGACCACGTCGACCGCGGCGGGCGTCAGCCCGGCATCCATCAACGCCAGTTCGGCCGCCCTGCGCAGACCCGGCGGACGCGGGGACCCCGGCGCTGGGTCGAAGGTCGAGGCATAGCCTGCGATCTCGCCGTATACCTGACCTGCCCCCCGGCCGCGCGCGGTGGCGACATTCTCCGTGACCAGGATCGCGCCACCTTCACCTGGCAGATAACCGTCGGCGGCACTGTCGAAGGGCAGGTAACCGGTCGAACTCACCCGACCACCAGAAAGGTGCGACACCCAGCCCCAGGGGTCGAAGGCCGAGTCGACGCCGCCGGCGAGAACCAACCCGGTACCGTCTCGGACGGTACGCCGGGCGTGGCCGAGCGCGTCCAGGCCGCCCGCCTGCTCGGCCACCAGCGCCTTGCTCGGGCCGCGCATCCCGTTCCGGATCGAGATCTGGCCGGTATTGACCGCGTAGAACCATGCGAACGACTCGTACACACTGACGTACTGCGGCCCCTTCTCCCACAGCTTGGCGAATTCCTTGTGCGTGAACTCGAAGCCGCCGAGCGCGTTGGAGGTCACCACGCCCATGTCGTAATCGACCAAGGTGGACGGATCCACGCCCGCGTCGGAGAGCGCCCAGTCGGCGGCGGCGAGCGCGAACTGGGTGGAGATATCGGTCTGTGGCAGCAGTTTTTTCGGGATGTGTTCTTTGGCGACGAAGTCGTGTACCTGTCCAGCCAACCGCGCCGGATACTTCGACGAGTCGAAGCGGGTCAGCACATCGATCCCGCTGCGACTGTCGACCGTGGCCTTCCAGAAGTCCTCGGCCCCCAGCCCGTTCGGGGCCACCACACCGAGTCCGGTCACCACTGTCCTGGTCATTCCGCTCCTCCAGGCGCCTTCAGCACCATCGCGCTCTGAAATCCACCGAAACCGCTTCCCACGCTCAGCACGGCGTCCACGCGCTTGTCTCGCGCATTCAGTGGCACGTAATCGAGGTCGCATTCGGGATCGGCCTCGTACAGGTTCGCTGTGGGCGGGACGACGTTGTGCTCGATCGCCAGCGCGCACGCCGCGATCTCGATCGATCCGATGGCACCAAGCGAGTGACCGACCATCGACTTGATCGAACTGATCGGCGTCCGGTACGCGTGCTCACCCAGGGTCGCCTTGAACGCTGCAGTCTCGTGACGGTCGTTCTGCTTAGTTCCTGAACCATGCGCGTTGACATAGTCGACCGCGTCGGAGTCCAGTCGTGACTGGGCCATAGCGTCCCGGATAGCGGTGGCCATCTCGCGACCGTCCTTCTTCAGTCCAGTCATGTGGTAAGCGTTGGCACGATTGGCATAACCACTTACCTCGGCGTAGATGTGCGCGCCGCGGGCACGGGCTCGCTCATGGGTCTCCAGGACGAACATCGCGGAGCCCTCGGCGAGGACGAATCCGTTACGGGTCGCGTCGAAGGGGCGCGACGCGTGCTCGGGGTCGTCGTTGCGCGGCGTGGTCGCCTTGATCGCGTCGAAGCACGCCACGACGATCGGCGTGACCGGGCTGTCGGTGGCCCCGGTCAGCATCACATCCGCCGATCCCTCGCGAATGAGCTGCGCGGCATTGCCGACAGCGTCGATTCCGGAGGTGCAACCGTTGGACACCATGGTGACCGGGCCTTCTGCACCGACAGTCCAGGCGATCTCGGCTGGCATGATGCCCGGAGTGAGGTAGTCGAACATGTGCGGGGACAGGTGCGCATAGTCGACTTCCCATTTCCTACCCGAATCGGACAGGACGAGGTACTCAGCCTCCAGACTGCTGGAGGCGGCGACCGCGCTACCCAGGCTCACGCCGACGCGATACGGATCCATGGCCGCCACCTCGATGCCGCTGTCGGCGACGGCGTCCCTCACAGACACCACAGCCAGCTGCGAAGCCCGATCCATACGCCGGATCTCGCGCGCGGTCAGCCCTTCCGACGCCGGATCGAAGTCACATTCCCCGGCTACCTGGGATCGATATGGTGCAGGATCGAAAAAACTGATCCGGCGAGTCGCGGTACGGCCTGCGATCAGCAGATCCCAGAACTTCTTCGTTCCAGCTCCACCCGGTGCGCGCACCCCAATCCCCGTGATCACAACCCGACGGGACATCGGAATCGGCTCCTTCCTTTGAAGCGGCACGAAGAATGCTCGATGCGAAAGTGGCAACAACTCCACGAGTGCCGTCTTTGACCGAGGCTGTCAACGGCCACTCGAGGACAGCTAGACACCGGCTATGACCGGTTTTCTCCGGCTCCGGGCGGTATCCACCGGTCCTCGAGGCATGGTGCCCACGCTCGGCAGGTATGAAGATCCTGTTTCTCACCGGCGGAAGCCCCGCGACGGTGTTCGCGCTGTCCCCGCTCGCGACCGCGGCCCGGCTGAGCGGTCACGACGTACTTGTCGCCTCGAACGAGGACATGAGCTCCTTCGTCGCATCCGTCGGCCTGCCCACCGTTTCGGTGACGAGCGGGAAGATGCTCGAGTTCATGTTCACCGACCGCGATGGCACCAAGCTTGACCTGCCGGGCGACCCGATGGACCGGCTCCGCTTCAATGGGCGCGGCTTCGGCAGGCTTGCGGCCGCCAGCCTGCCGAAGCTGCGCGAGCTGGTGGCGGACTGGCAGCCGGACCTCGTCGTCGGCGGCTCGCTCTGCTATGCGGCGGGACTGATAGCCAGGGAGATCGGCGCCCCGTTCGTCCGGCACACCTGGGATCTCGGCGAGCCGCCGGCAATCGACGACGGGGCGAGCGAGGAGCTCGCGTCCGAACTGGCGGCGCTGAACCTGGACGGCGTCGCGGTGCCCGATCTGTGGATCGACATCTGCCCACCGAGCCTGCGTGCCCCCGGACTGAGCGGGCGCCAGGACATGCGGTTCATCCCGTACAACCAGCAGCGCACGCTGGAGCCCTGGATGTACCGTCGCGGGGACCGGCCGCGCGTGTGCGTGACCGCGGGCAGCCGGGTCTCGCACGAGGCCGAGATCGAATACTTGACCGCACTCGTCGAGAGCATCGACCCGCTCGAAGCGGACATAGTGATCGCCGCGCCGGAGGCCGTTGCCGCCGACCTCCGCGCCGCCAAGCCGCGGGTGCACGTCGGCTGGTTCCCGCTGGACACGCTGCTCACCACCTGCGATCTGATCGTTCACCACGGAGGCGGCCAGAGTTGTCTCAACGCCTTGAACGCAGGCGTGCCGCAGTTACTCATTCCGACCATCCCCAAAATGGTCCCGCCCTGCACGCGGATCTCCGACTACGGCGCCGGGACCACCCTGCTGGGCGAGGACCAGGCCCCAGAGCACCTGGCAAAGGCGGCCTCGGAGATCCTGGGGACACCGTCGTTCCGGGAGCGGGCTCACTCGGTGAGCGCGGAGATCGCCGCGCAACCCACGCCCAGCGCGGTTGTCGCGGAGCTCACCGACCTAGTGCGCCGCTGATTCCGCGAGGAGGGCAGCGACGGTTCGTTCCAGCGCCTCGACCAGCGGAATCTCGCAGCGCCAACCAGTCGCCGCCAAGAAGGCCGAAGGGTCGACGTCGATGCTCCGGAAGTCGGTCCCGTCCGCCTCCGGGGGCGGAGGCACTGAGACCACCGGCACCGGATCGGCCCCGGTCTGGCGTGCCACGATGGCCGCGATGGCCTGGAAAACCTCGCCCAGCGACTTGGCCTGCCCCGTACCCAGCACGTAATGCCGTCCGGCGAGTGCGTCGATGTGCTCCATCGCGACGACGAAGGCCCGTGCTGCGTCCTCCACGTTCAGCAGGTCCCGACGAGGCGTGCCGTCATGCCACATGGTCAACGGTTCACCCGCCAACGCCTTGCGAATCATGGTGGACACGACACCCCTGTCGCTGGTGGTGGGCGCTGCGGGGGCACCGAACACCGGGGGCAACGCAGGCTGACCGCCCGGATGCGGCCGGCATGGGTTGCCTCCTTCAGGATCCACTCGGCAGTGTGCTTCTGCCGGTCGTACACCCCGACCGGATGATCGTCCTCGGTTCCGTCGATGCGGTCAGCCTCGACCTTGCCGACCTGGGTGTTGCTTCCGGGGAACACCACCACCGGAGAGTCGTCGACCACCTCGACCAACTCACGGACCATCCCCACATGTGTCCGCTCGGCTTCGGTGTCGTCCTCGGCGATCCGCCAGCCCGATGTGCCGCGGATACGCGCGGCGAACGGAAAGACAACATCCGCATCCTTGACGGCATCGGCGACAGCGCCGCGAGCGGTCAGATCCGCCCGGCACACCTCCACCTCCGCGAGCGGCGCACCAGGCAGCACGGTCTCGCGCCTGGCCACCACCCGCAATCGCACCGGCAGCGCCGACAGAGTCCGCGAGACTGCGGAGCCGAGAAAGCCGGATGCGCCGAACACGACGACCAGCGGACGTACGGTCCTCATCGGACCGCCTCCTGACAGGCCTCGTACTCGGGCAGCAGGCCCTGCTTCAGTGCGGTTTCCACACCGGGAGCGTTCTTGTCGCGATCGGACATCACCAGCTGGAGATCGTCTGGAATCGACAGATCGAGCGAAGGGTCGAGTGGGTGCACAGCGCGTTCCTTCTCCGCGACATAGCTCGCCGAAAGCAGATACACCATCGTGGTGTCATCTTCCAGCGCGGCGAAGAGATGGCCTACACCCGGCGGCAGGTACAGTGCGTTGAACCCGGCCGCTGACAGTTCGACCGCCTCGGAGCGAGCGAATGTCGGCGAACCGGCGCGAACATCGACTACGAAATCCAGCGCGCGCCCGCCGGTGCAGTAGACGTACTTGGCCATCGAGCCGGGCAGCGCGGTGAAATGCACACCCCGCACCACTCCGCGTCGCGACCTGCTACTGCTCACCTGCGCCACCGGAAACAGCGGACGCCCGAGTGCCTCGCCGAACGCGGTCTCCTGGAACGGCGAAGAGAACACGCCCCGGTCATCACCGAAGACTGGCGGGATGAACTCGTACGCATCCTCAACAGCGAGCTCGCGGACCTTCACGGCTTGTACCCCACGAACATTCCCGGCGCGGCCTGCTCGTGCTTGACATACTCGACTGTGAGCTCAGCCTTGCGGAAGGCAGCCTCGTAGCTGTCCCGGTCGAACAACGTCATGACATGGATGTCGGTGAAATGCTCGATGCCTGTCTCGGGTACCGCAACCGTGTAGTGCACCTCCATGTGGCTCGCGTTCCCCTTCCGAACCGAGTACGAGAGTCGCGAGATGGTACGTCCGTCCACATTGACGATGTCGGCGCCGACCCATCCAGAGACGAAGTTGTCCGGGAACCACCATGGTTCCACGATGACCACCCCGCCGGGGTTGACATGATCGGCGAAGTTGCGCACGGCCTTGTCCAGGTCATCCGCTGTGGCGAGGTAGCCGACCGAGCTGAACATACAAGTCACTGCGTCAAATCGCCGGTCGAACCGGAAGTCACGCATGTCCCCTTGGTGCAGCGGAATCTCCGGGGTGTTCCGCATGGCCACCTCGAGCATCTTGGGCGAGAGATCCGTACCCACGACGGTCTCGAAGGGCCCAGCCAGCTCGCGAAGATGCGCACCGGTGCCGCAGGCGACATCCAACAGGGAGTCCGCTACCGGGTTTCGATCCCGGATGAGTTCCAGAATCAGCGTCGCCTCGGCCCGGTAGTCCTTGCCACGACCTTGGTAGAAGTCGTGGTAGATGTCGGCGCGTTCGTAGATCGTCTTTTCCGCACTATCGGGCATTACAGTATCGCCTTCCAAGAGTCCTTTTCTTATAGCACTTCGCGCAGCGCGTTGATCACCTTGTCCTGCCGGGCCTCCGACAGCGACGGATACATCGGCAGGGAGAAGATCTGTCCGGCGAGCGACTCGGTAACCGGGAGCGAGCCGATCGGGACATCGAGGTGCGCGAACCCGCTCATGGTGTGTACCGGCCAGGGGTAGCTGATGTTCAGCGATATGTCGTAGCGCTCCCTTAGCACTCTGATGATCTCGTCCCGGCGCGGGTGACGCACGACGTAGACGTAGTAGACATGACTGTTACCCCCGGTTACCGATGGCAATTCCAGGCCGCCGGGGCCGCACAGGTCGCCAAGGCCGTCGACGTATCGACGGGCGATCTCCCTTCGTCCCTTGACGTAGCGGTCGAGCCGAGTCAGCTTCCGTCGCAGGATCTCGGCCTGCACCTCGTCGAGCCTGCTGTTGTGGCCGGGGGTTCCGACGACGTAGTACACCTTTTCCATGCCGTAGTAGCGCAGGCGGCGCAGGGCCTGCTCGCTCGCGTCGTCGGCGGTGATCACCGCACCTCCGTCGCCATAAGCGCCCAGCACTTTGGTCGGATAGAAGGAGAACGCCGCGACGTCACCCATCGTGCCGGCCAGCTCGCCATGGTGACGCGCACCGTGTGCCTGTGCGCAGTCCTCGACGATCTTGAGCTCGTGTTTCCGGGCGAGCCGCCGCAACGGCTCCATGTCCACGCACTGGCCGTACAGGTGCACCGGCAGGATTGCCTTGGTTCGTTCGGTGATCGCCGCCTCGACCAGGCTGGTGTCCATCAGGTAGTCCTCGTCGCGCACATCGACGAACACCGGAGCAGCACCGGTGTTGTCGATGGCGATCACAGTCGGCGCCGCTGTGTTCGACACGGTGATCACCTCGTCACCCCGGCCAACGCCGATCGACTCAAGGGCCAGCTTCACTGCGTTGGTGCCGTTGTCGACGCCGACCGCGTGCGCAAGGCCGTGATAGGCGGCGAACTCCCGCTCGAAGCCCGCCACGCTGTCGCCGAGTACGAGCTTGCCGCTGGCGAAGACCTTCCGCACCGCGTCGAGTATGTCCTCCCGTTCTGCCTCGTACTCCGGCAAATAGTCCCAGACGTACATCGTCACTGGTCGTCCTCCTTGTAGAATCCGAAGAATGCCAGCAGGATCCGGGCCTCGACGTTGAGGTGGTTGCCGTACTGGACGAACTCGGTGAGCTGCCGCAACGTCGCCCACATGTAGTTCTCTGGCACTTCGAGCGGGAAATCGTCCTCGACCTCGATCAGCAGGTAACGGTTCTGCGCGTGGTAGAACCGACCGCCCTCCTCCGAGTGGATGGCATCGAATCGGATGCGTTCGCGTGGCGCTGCGAGCACCTCGTCGAGGAACAGAGGTTTACTGTCGTCGGGCAGATGGTGGTAGTTCTCTGGTTGGCATTGCACGGTCGGAGCCATCTCGACACCGTCGAACGCGCCGGTCTCGGTCCGCGCCTGGACCAGCAGATGCACTACGCCATTGATACGGCGGATCAGGAAAGCGATGACGCCTTGGCTGCGTGGCTCGAACATCGGCTGCTGCCAGCCGGAAACCTCCCGGTTGCTGGTCTGCACATCCACGCCGACCACGGCGAAGTGCTGATCGCGGTCGTGGGTCAGCTCACCGTCCCGGTACGACCATCCATCCACTTTCGACAGTGGAATCAGCCGTCTGGTGAGCGTGCAACGCCCTTTCGCCTCGGTGAACCAGCTCAGCAGCTCAACCGTAGCGTGCAGCGAGTGCCCCTCCGGCGACCAGGAGCGAGCCAGCGCGCCGCGAAAGTTGTCCGCCGACAGGTCGGCGTCTTGCAGTCGGCGTGAGGCCGCTCCGGAGAGCACCGTCCGGGTGTCCATGTTGATCAGATTGGGGACCCGCAGGAGTTCGTCGATCTGATCGAAGCTCAGCCAGCAGAAGTCCTCCAGTACCGGAACCTCGTCCTCGACTTGCACGATGATGTTCCGATTCCGCTTGGCGAGGAACCACGATGCCTGCTCGGACTGCAGGACATCGGCGAGGACCCGCCCCGGTCTCGGCGCGGCGAAGTACTCCAGGTAAGGAACGGGCTTGCCGCCGTGTACCCCCGTGAAGTTGCTCCGCGTTGCCTGCACGGTCGGCGACAGCTGAAGCCCGTTGACGTTGCCCGGCTCCATCTTGACCTGGAGCAGGCAGTGCGGGACACCGTGGAACTCCTTGACCAGAATTCCGAGCACACCACGTTCCGGCTGGATGATGATCGGCTGCTGCCAGGCTTCCACCGCGCGTCCCGACCGGGTGACCTCGAGCCCCTCGACGGTGAAGAACTTGCCGGTATGGTGCACGAGGTTGCCGGAGTCCGGATCGATGATCCAACCGTTGAGTTGGTCGAGCGAGATCTTGCCTGTCCGGTACTTCTGCGCCCGGCAGCGTTCGGCGTACCAGGCATGAAATTCTGCTGTTTCGGCGAACATTGAAGGCCACCCTCCGCACCAATTGCTTATGCAGGGATAGTGCCAGAGAATGGAGATTATGGTTACCGCGCTTGTCCAGTATTTGGTTTCAACCCTAGTGTCGCAATACCAGGATTTGAGCGAGCCCCAAGTCTGAAATGGATAGTTATAGTGGAAAATAGAATTGACATTGGAGTATGAATCAGTGAACAAGTTCCCGACCGGCGGGGTGGCCGAACGCCCCTTCACCGAGGTAATGCTGGCGTTCCGGGCGAACTTCGCCGCGGGCTCCGAGGTTGGTGCAGCGGCGTGCGTGTACCACCAAGGCAAACCGGTCGTCGACCTGTGGGGCGGGTTCGCGGATGAAGCAAGCACGGATCCGTGGCGAGCCGACACGCTTGGCGTGCTCGCCTCTCCCACGAAGTCTCTGGTCACCGGGGCCGCGCTGGTGCTCGTCGACCAGGGGGTGCTCGAACTCGACACACCGATCGCGCACTACTGGCCCGAGTTCGGTGTCAACGGTAAGGACAAGATCACCCTGCGCATGGTGTTGAGCCAGCGTTCCGGTGTCGTCTGCCTTGATCATGATCCGATCACCCGCGAGTACCTCCGTACGCACACGCCGATCGCGGAGGCAATCGCGGCAGCCAAGCCGGAGTGGGAACCAGATACGGCGCACGGGTACCACGCCACCACCTTCGGACATCTGATCAGCGAGCTGATCCGGCGGCGCACCGGGCTCACGGTCGGAGCGTTCTTCAGCAGGGAAATCGGCAAGCCGCTCGGTCTCGACTGCTACATCGGGCTCTCCGACCCCGAGACCGCGCACCTGGCACACATGATCGAGTGCAAGGCCGAGGAACTGATGACCGGAGCCGACCCTGGTGAGATCGAGGAGTTACGGGACCCAACGTCACTGACCTACCGCGCGACGATGGCCAGTATGTCGCAGGATCCAGCGGATCCGACCGTGGAGGAGCCCTCCTACGGAGGGTTGGCCAGCGCACAGTCGCTGGCCCGCTACTTTGCCTCGTTCATCGGCGAGGTCGACGGTTTCCGGCTGATCAGCCCGGCGGTCATGCGGCAGATACGCGAGGTGCACTCCACAGGCGACTGTCTGGTGATGCTGTCGCCGTGCACCTGGGGTCTCGGAATGCAGGTCGCCGACAGCCCGGTGTTCCCGGCGGAAGTCGGCCTTGGCACCGCGTTCGGGTTCAGTGGCGCGAACGGTGTCTTCGCTTTCGCCGATCCGGAAAACGAACTCGCCTTCGCCTATGTCCCGAACGCCGGTTCCGAGGTTATGGGCAGCATGGACGACCGGATTCGCCGGCTGACCGAGGCCGTCTATCGCAGTGTCAAGAAATCCTCCTGAGCAGCGCTCGCTCCGCTCGGCGGCTCGACTTCGCACACGTCGCATACCTAGCGGATCAGCATCCTCTCGAAAGGAATCAGCATGCGAATTCTGTTCCCCGCTGCTCCGGGGTACGGCTTGCTGCTCCCGCTCGTGCCGCTGGTCTGGGCCGCACGCGCGGCGGGGCACGAGGTTCTGCTCGCCACCACGGCCTACATGACCAAGGTCGGCGCCGAGTCGGGCCTGCCGGTGTTGGACGTGTTTCCGGCCAGGGACATCGGCGAGGATCTGGTGGCCGGTGCAGTCGGCGAGCAGGGCGGAGTCCCGGAGGGCTACTGGGACCTGGTCCGGGCGATGCGCCCGTTCGACCTGTTCACCTTGGCGATGACCGAGGGAACGATCCAGGCAGGCCGCAGGTTCGACGCCGACCTGGTCGTCTACTGCTCGGACCACACGGCAGGCAAGCTGACCGCGGTCGCACTGGGCATCCCAGCGGTGGAGGTCGGCAACCGCGTGTCGTGGTCCATGCGGGACACGAAGTTTCGCGCGGCTCGTGAGCACGACGCTCGGATGGGGATCGTGCTCGATAACGCACCGGTGGTGCGCGCGCTACGAGAGCGGCTCGACCTGGGCGAGCGAATGCCGGAACTGGTCGCACGTATCGACCCGCGGGCGCCGAGCCTGGGCGGGTTGAACCAGGAGGAACGGGACGGCACAGACGGAGTGCCGTGGCTGCCGATGCGGTATGTGCCGTTCAACGGTGGGGCAGTGCTTCCGGACTGGTCGATGTGCGAGCCCGAACGACCGAGGATCTGCTTGACGCTGGGCACCGTCGCACCACTGCTGCCGGGCGGCAGTGGCCTCGGCATGCTGATCGAAGCGCTGGGCGGGCTTGACGCAGACATCGTGCTCGCGGACGACGAGACGGACCTCAGTCAGTTCGGCCCACTGCCGGAGAATCTGCACCCAGCTGGTTTCGTTCCGTTGTCCGGGATCCTGCGGGACTGCTCGCTGATCGTGCACCACGGCGGTTCCGGGACCACTGCCGCCGCACTGCACTACGGGGTGCCGCAGCTCATCCTGCCTGGTGGCGCGGACAACCTTCTGTGCGCCGAACGTGTCGTGAACCGGAAGGTGGGACTGTCCATGGATCCGTCCACACTAGATGCTTCCATGGTTCGCGTGATGGCCGAGCGCCTACTGCACGAGGAGTCCTTCGGCCGGGAAGCGGCCGCTGTCCGTACCGAGATCGCCACGCAGCCCAGTCCGGCTTCGATCATCGAACGTGTCACGACGAACCTTTCCCGAAGGGACTCACTTGTCGCGTCCGGGATTGTGAGTTCACCTCAGCGCGGAATGGCGGCGGCTATGGATGCCGGAATCGAACGCACGCAAGCGGTTGACGGAAAAGGGGTGTAATGGACGAGCCGTCCATTACACCCCTTCACCGACTTGCGAATAACCCTCCCGGTCTCGCGGCTGTGCCACTCACGGAATGTCCGGCGCAGGCCCCATCGTGTTGAGCAGGTCGACCACGGTCTTCTCCTCGTACTCAAAGTGGGCTTCGAGATCATCGGACAACCGACTCAGCTCATGCCGCAGCCGTGTCGGGTCGGTCTCCCCCGGCACGTACTCCTCCACCAACTGCCGGATCTCTTCCTGCAGCTTCGCTACCACCTTGTGCTCCTCGCCGAGCTTGATCAGCTCCGGCTCGAGCTCGGGATAGCTGTACGCCAACATGGGGAAGGCTCCCCGATCTTCTCCCGAGTGGTGTTCGGTAACCGCGCCGCAGAACTCGAGGCAGTGCATGCGCATCTGCTGTCCAAGGTCGGCGGGCAGCTGCTCGAGCGTGCCGTCGTCGCTGCCTGTGACGAGTTCGTCCACCTGGCGCCGGAGATCGACGAGTTCCTTACGCAGCCAGTCGTGGCTTTCAACCAGGAAGTCGCCAAGGCCACGACCTCGGTCCGCTGTCTCACTCATTGTCGTCAGCCCGGGTCAGGGTCACCACCGGCAGCCGCCGGGAGGTTTTCGCTTGGTACTCCCCCATGCCCGGGTCCTGCTCGACCACCTTGGCGAACAGTGCGTCACGCACCTCGCCGGTGGTGATCGTGGCCATCGCCCGGTAGGTCTCGGTACCGGTCTCGACAGTCACTTCCGGGTTCTTCCTGACGTTGTGGTACCAGGCCGGATTGGTATCCGCCCCCATCGCCGAAGCAACGACCAGCGGCTGCCCGTCGACCTCCATGTACCCCAGCAGACTTTCCCGTTGCAGGCCGGTCTTGGCGCCGACCGTGGTCAGCACACACAACGTCCAGCCCTCGAACATCCCGCTGAGTTCCCCATGATTCTCCCGAAACTCTGAGATGATCTGTCGCTGAAACGCGCTGACATCGAAGTCCGCGTTCGAATCGGTCTGTTCCTCGGTCATACATTCCTTCCATATCGAAGTACACGACGAATAAGGTGAAGGAGATAGTGACCAGGCACCACAAAGCCCGCTGGCCGCGAACGCGATGAAGAGATACATCAATCCCTATGGATTAACGGAAGCCATGGAGAACACGTGCATGCGTGTCCTGATCACTGATGGCTCAGAGAGCTTAACCTCCACGCGTAGGCCCATACGGGGCACGAATTCACGCTAGCAGCACGTCCACCGGCCCCGCAACATCATGGAACGGCTGCGCTAGGAGAAGAGCTGATCGTGGTCCACCTGGCGCGAGCGGTTGCGCACCTCGCCGTCGTTGTCGAAGACCAGGACATCACGCACAAGACAGCTGGGACCGACGATCGGCTCCTTGACTCCAGGGCGAGTGGTGAGGACGAGCGCGTAGAACGTCGCATCGAGGACACCGTCCGCACGCGGCCGCAGGTCGATCATGTTGAACCAGTGCCGGCGCTGCACCGGATCGTTCTCGAACCGCGTGTTGAACCGTTTGAGTTCGGCGACGATCCCCGATCGCGTCCGCGCTGCCGGCTGTCCCGGCGTGTGTTGGAACTCGCCGTCAGCGGTGAAGGTGTCCGCATACTCTTCGAAGCGGCCGCTGTCAAGCATCTGCACCTGCCGCGCATAGTGCAGATTAACCGCGGCGTGGACGTCCGTCATGCTGGAGAGGGCAGGCATTGATGGAGCCTCCGGTGGGCGTTTCGTGTCGGGCAAGAAATTTCAGGCGTGACAGGACAGCGGTCCACCGTTGTACTCGACCATCTCGCCGAAGATGGCCCCCATCTCCTTGATGATGCGGGCCATGTCCAGGGAGTCGCCGTGCGTGGCGAACCGCTCCTCGGCGAACGCTCGGTGCAGATTCGGCACCAGCCGCTCTGTCTCCAGCAGCTCGGCGAACTGCCCGAGGTCGGCCTCGCGGGCCACCTCCGCCGGGGCGAGCCCGGCCGCCACGCCATCCTTGGCCAGCACCTGCACCCAGCGCAGGTACTGCTCGGTACGGTCGAAGATCTCGGGGCCGCCGACCGGCCCGTGCCCGGTCACCACCGTGGTGGGGCCCAGCTCGCGCAGCTGCTGAATAGCACGCAGCGAGCCGGCGACCGAGCCCAATGGGCAGAACGGGGTCACCCCGGACATCACGATGTCACCAGTGAACAGCACCTTCCGCTCAGGTACCCACACCACGGTGTCATTCGTGCTGTGGGCCAGCCCGATGTGGATCAGCTCGGCCCTGAGGTCACCGACGTACAGCGTTACGCCGTTCTCGTACGTCACGGTCGGCAAGGAGAGCTGAATGTTGCCCCACTCCACATCGGGCCACAGCTCGGTCAGATGCAGACCGGCCTGGTCGATCTCGCGGCGGGTCTCCTGGTGCGCGAACACCGTGGCCTGTTCGAAGACGAAGTTGCCGAAGGTGTGGTCACCGTGCGAGTGAGTGTTGACCACCACGAACGGCGAGCGACCGGTCTCGGCGAGCACATGCTTTCGCAGTCGCAGGGCACGGGCTTCGGTCGCGGCGGTGTCCACCAGCGCTACTGCCTTGCCCGAAACCAGTACGCCCGCGTTGTTCACGCACCATCCGCCGTCCGGCTGCACGTAGGCGAAGACCCCGTCGGCGACCTCTTCAAGGACGGGCTCCGCCGTTCTCACCTGCTGGGCCACTGCGGTCTCCTCACGCGATTCCGGCCATATTGACGTCGGACATGTAGAACTCCCGGAGTGAGAGATCCGGCGTACTCGACAGCAGCGCCTGGTGGAGCTTCTGGAGGCGGCTGGACGGTTCGACGCCCAGCTCACTGATGAGCGCCTGACGCAGGTTGCGGAAAACCTGCAGGGCCCGCGGCATGGACCCGGCTCGATGGAAGGCGATCATCAGCGACGCGCAGATGTTCTCGTGCATCGGATTCTCGGCGACCAACTTGCGCAACTCGGGAATCAGCATCGCATGCTTGCCGAGGCGGAGGTCGGCGACGATGCGCTGCTCGTGCACCCGCATCCGGGCCTCCTCCATGCCGATGACCTCCATGGTCAGCACACGGCCCATGGGAACGTCCATCAGCGCCTGCCCCCGCCACAGCGCCAGCGCCTGGCTCAGATGCTTCGATGCGCTCTCGGCGTCTCCCCGCTCCAGCGCGACGTCACCCCACCTGGCCAACCGCTCGAACTCATCGAGGTCGAACGAGCTCGGCGTGACCGAGAGCTGGTAACCGTTGAAACTCGTGGTCAGCAGCTCCTTCGCTGTCCACGGAGCTCCCGCCGGGATCGCGTCGGCGATCAGTCGCCGTAGCTGAAGAACATAGGTCTGCAGGGTCGTCAGTCCGCTGCGCGGAATGTCGTCGCCCCAGACTTCTTCCATCAAAGTCGACACCGGTACAACCCGCCCGCAGCGCAATGCCAGCAAAGCCAGCAACTGCCGCGGCTTCCCCGCGGTCGGCACGATCGACCCGTTCTGCAGGTGCACAGAAACCGGCCCGAGCACCCCGATTTCCATGGAATGCCCCTGCAACTCGACATTACTTAATTGCATTTTGGCCCCAAATAATGATTATTCATGAAGTCTGTCAGCTAATTTTCAGGCCGGATTGGACCAAACAGCCTAATCGATCAACAGTCCGGCCGAACCAAACTTGACACGACAAACACGACCCAAACGCATCGACGAGCATGGTCGTGCCAGAAGCTCAACCGACTACACCATAAGAAGTGCAGCCTAAGTAGAGATCCACCCCAGATTTCCACCCCAGTAGAAAATTCTGCGCACCATCCTGGCGCTAAACAGCACCTCGCGGGCCCGAGGGTCCGACGCGCCCAACAGGAAGGCGGCGGACAAAAATCCAGAACTCAAGGTTAGCCACTGGACTTCGACTTTCTATTTCAAAGCACCAAGACAACCCCATTGTATACAGTCCCCCTATCGTTTGTACTCAAATCCCGCCGCAGCGTCAGCCTAGCATGAAGCAACACGGGATGGAATGAAACAAATCGGAGCTACCAACAACCTACCAGCATTAAGAAGGCGGCCTTGGGACAAGGATCGTAGAGGCGCCAGGACCTGCAGTTCAAGTGTCGGAGCCTGATCAACCCGTAAAGGCGCGGGAAGCTCCGAGGAGGCCTGGCGCGGCAATAGCAATGCTCTAGCGGCAATCAAGCTGAGCGCTAACACCCAGCCGGAGTATCGGCAGGGTGACGAGCGCAGAGAACGAACTGATGTCCGATCAGGCCTCGCCGGAGTTCGGACTGGCACGAGCGGCGCGGGAGGTCGCGATCCTCGCGGCCCAGCACGCGGACCAGGCCGAACAGGAGCGTCTCATCCACCCCGAGGTGGCACGGGCAGTCGTCGCGAACGGCTTCACCCGCCATTTCGTCCCGGTGAGCAACGGCGGCAATGCGGGCACATTCTCTGAACTGAGCGCCGCACTCGTCACGGTCGGTACCCACTGCCCCGCGACCGCTTGGTGCGCCTCCATCGCCGCCAACCTCGCTCGGATGGCCGCCTATCTGCCGGAAGAGGGCCGCAAGGAGGTCTGGCGAGACGGCCCCGACACGTTCGTCGTCGGCGCTGTGTCCCCCAAGGGCAAGGCGGTGCCGGAGGAGGACGGCTGGCGGCTTTCCGGTAGCTGGTCCTACATCAGCGCGGTCGACCATTCGGAATGGGCACTGGTACTGGGGATTGCTCAGGTGGACGGCGCAGGTGAGCCGCGCCTGTTCGCCCTTCCCCGCTCGGACTACCGAGTAGAGCCGACCTGGTCCGACATCGGCATGCGGGCTACCGGCAGCAACACCCTGGTGGTCGAGGACGTGTTCGTGCCGTCGACGCTGAGCGTCGTCGCCAAGGATCTGTTGGAGGGCAACGCCCCCGAACCCGCAGCCAACTGCCACTCCGTACCCCTGCCCGCGGTGAACGGGCTTTCGTTCTGCCTACCGATGCTCGGCGCCGCGGAAGGCGCACTGGAACACTGGTCGACCTATGCGGAGAGCCGGATCCGGACCTGTGAGGCTGCACCCGGACCTGGTCCTGGTCGCGGCTTCTACGAGGAGACGCTGGCTCGCAGTTCGGGTGAGATCGACGCGGCGGGACTACTGCTGGACCGAGTCGCCGCGGTCGCCGACCGGGGTGCCATCTCCCCGCAACAAACCGCCCGCAGTCAGCGCGACTGCGCACTGGCCGCGGATCTGCTGGTCTCTGCCGTCGATCGACTGTTCCGGGCCTCGGGCACCGGTGGACACAGTGAATCCAGCCCGTTGCAGCGGTGGTGGCGCGACATTCACTCGGCCGCCGGGCACATCGTACTCCAGTTCGGCCCTGCCGCTGCCGCCTACGCCCGTCGCATGCTCGACGTCTGACAGTACGAGAGATGGTGGTACGTCCGCGGTTCCTGCCGGAAACCGACCGCTGAGCGGTTACCGACGGTTCACGTGGTTCCCGGTCGAGCCCTCGGCGAGCGGCTGACCTACCGGCGGCCGCGCCCGGCCAGCCAGGCGAGCAGCGCACCAGCACTGAACGCTCCGGCCGTGGCGCCCGCGCCGAGGCTGCGGCGCACCACGACCTGCGGCCGGATCACCGCGGGCGGAGGTGGCTCGACGGTCCTGGTGGCGTTCTCCCTGGCGGTGGCCGTCCACGCGGTGACGAAGAGCAGGAAGCGGGAGACCAGGTTGGCGAAGATCAGCAGACCGAGGACCGGACCGAACACGGCGAACGACGGTTTGTCCGACAGTCCCTGCAGGTAGTAGGTGGCCAGCTGCTGGAGGATGACGAAACCGACCGAGGCGATGGCCGCGCCCTTGACCGCGCTGCGTAGCGCGACCTTCTCCCTCGGCAACCGGGCGATGACCCAGAGGAACACCAGCAGGTTCGCCAGCAGCGACAGCACGATGGTGGCGAGTTTGAGCAGGAACACCGCCCAGCTTTCGTCCTCGAGGCCGACGAGTTCGAGCAGCAGCCTGCCGAGACCACTGCCTGCCGCCGTGAGGGCGAAGGACACCACCAGCGCCACCCCGAGCCCGAGCAGTGCGGCGAGATCGTTGATCGTCTTCGAGACGATCGGCACCTGCTTCTTCTCCTGGCCCCACTGCGCGGTCAGTGCGTCGCGCAGGTTCGACATCCAGCCGACCCCGGAGTACAGCGCCAGCACCAGACCGATGACCCCGAGCCCGCCACCGGACTCCAGCGCGGTTCCCACGATGTCGTTGACGATCTCGTTGAGACCCTGCGGGACCGACTTGTCGATACCCTGGGTGATCTGGTCGATGATCGCCTGGTTACCCGCGAGGATGAAGCCGGCGATCGCGAACGCGACCATCAGGATCGGGATCACCGAGAGAACGCTGAAGTAGGTGATCGCCGCGGCATAGTGGTTGCCGTAGTTCTCGTTGAACGAGTCGTTGGCCCGGACCAGGTGATCCAGCCACGGGTACTTCCGGCGCAGCCGGGGCAGCAGCTTCTCCTTGTCGGGCTCGGCCTCGGTGCGCTGGTCCTTGTCTGCCACGGGAGAACGCTAACCACGTGGCAGGGACCCCGCAACGCGGGGGGGACCGGCGGTCTGCCCGGGAAAAGTGTCTGGCGTAGCGTCACGCCTGACACGGCCGCGCGTCCCACCGGGACAGGACGGGGAAGGAGCAACGATGAACGCAGCTGTCCCCGAACCGGACGTGCGCGCGCTGCTCGCCCGGTTGCACACTCAGCTCCGGTTGCTGATCCCCGCGCTGACGGTCACCGAGGGCGGGCGCCAGGCCGAAGTTCTGCTGGCCCGGCTGCGCGAGAGCACCAACGAGGCGGCCCGCACGCTGTCCGCTGTGGAGCCGATCGTGCTCGCCGCGATCGAGCAGGCGCTGCGCCACGCCGTCGCGCAGGAGCACGACGAGGCGCGCACCGAGCTGCTGAACGCCTATCACCGGCTCTCGGTGCTGATCCACCGGGAACCACGGCGGGAGCAGGCCGCGCACGAACGGACTCGCCGGTGGAGCATTTCGGACACCCACCCGCAGGCGGACACCGGCTGACAGGACGCCTGGGACCAGCGGATCACGGGCGCGGGTTCACCGACGAGCGCAGTCGAATCAGCGCACGGCCGGGAGAAAACCCACCCGCTCGTACACCGAGGCCAGCGTCGGCACGGCCACCTCGCGGGCGCGGTCGGCACCGCGAGTGAGCAGCTTGTCCAGCTCGGACACGTCGTCCAGGTAGGAACGAACGCGATCCTGGAACGGTGTCACGAAATCGACAAGCACCTCGGCGAGTTCCTTTTTCAGATCGCCGTAGCCCCTGCCCTCGTACGCCGTTTCCAATTCGGCGACGGAACGCTCGGTGAGTGCCGAATAGATGGTGAGCAAATTGGACACCCCGGCCTTGTTCTCCGGGTCGTAGACCACCTCGCGACCGGTGTCGGTGACCGCTGAGCGGATCTTCTTCGCCGAGCGTTTCGGATCATCGAGCAACTCGATCAGCCCGTTCGTCGAGGACGCCGACTTGCTCATCTTCGCGGTGGGATCCTGCAGGTCGAAGATCTTGGCCGTGTCCTTCACGATATGCGGCTCGGGCACGGTCAGCGTCTTGCCGAACCGGTGGTTGAAGCGCTGGGCCAGGTTCCGCGACAACTCGAGGTGCTGGCGCTGGTCCTCGCCGACCGGAACCGCGTTGGCCTGGTACAGCAGGATGTCGGCCGCCTGCAGCACCGGGTAGGTGAACAGGCCGACGCTCGCCCGGTCGGCGCCCTGTTTGGCGGCCTTGTCCTTGAACTGCGTCATCCGGCCCGCCTCGCCGAACCCGGTCTGGCACTCCAGCACCCAGCTCAACTGGGCGTGCTCAGGCACCTGGCTCTGCACGAACAGGGCACTGCGCTCCGGGTCGACCCCCAGCGCGAGCAGTTGCGCGGCCGAGCGCCTGGTCCGATCCAGCAGCACCTTCGGATCGTTCTCCACGGTGATCGCGTGCAGGTCGACCACCATGTAGAAGGTCTCGTGCGTCTCCTGCAGGCGTACCCACTCGCGCAGGGCGCCGAGGTAGTTGCCCAGGTGGAAGGAGTCGGAGGTCGGCTGGATACCGGACAGCACGCGCAGCTTGCGGGTCTGCTCGGAAGTTGCGGAAACGTCGGACACGGTCGAATTATCTCAGGCCGCGCTTCCGCGCCGACGGCGAGGTCACCGCCCCCTGTGTCAACCCACCGGACAATGAACCGCACCCGATCGGTGAACAAGACGAAAGTACTAAACAGTTAAACAGGACCTACTTCCGACGGTTCTGTGACGGGGAGCAACTTTCTACCGTTTCTTTCGATACCGAACCACCCGTTCGGGATTGCGAAATCGAAGGAGAACCCATGAAGGCACGGTCCCTGCTCTCCGGCCTCCTACTCGCGGCGGCGACAGCGCTGTCCGCATTGGCGGTACCGGGGACGGCCTCGGCCGAACCGGCCGGCGTCGAACCCTTGATCGTCGGCGGCGGCAACGCCACCGAAACCTACTCGTTCATGGCCTCACTGCAGTCGAGCCGCGGCGGTCACTCCTGTGGCGGTTCGCTGATCAAACCCGGCTGGGTGGTCACGGCCGCCCACTGCGGCACGCCCTACCAGGTACGAGTCGGCACCACCAACCGCACCAGCGGCGGCACGGTCGCGCGCGTCTCCCAGCGGATCGCGCACCCGTCCGCGGACCTGGCGCTGCTGCGCCTTTCGACCCAGATCACCAACCGGGCACCGATCTCGATCGCGTCGTCCTCCGGCCCGGTCGGCACCAACACCCGGATCATCGGCTGGGGCCAGACCTGCGCCCCGCGTGGTGCCTGCGGCTCTCCGATCACCCTGCAGCAACTCGACACGTCGATCGTCAACGACTGGGAGTGCTCCGGGATCTACGGCGCCAGTGAGATCTGCACGGACAACCCGAACAACAACTCCGGCGCCTGCTACGGCGACTCCGGCGGGCCGCAGATCAAGCGGGTCAACGGTGTGTGGCAGCTGATCGGTGCCACCAGCCGCGCGGGGAACAGCAGCACCACCTGCGCCACCGGGCCGTCGATCTACGTCGACGTGCCGTACTACTCGAACTGGATCGCTCGCTACACCGGATAGTTCCGGCGACAACGGCTGGGAGCGGGCAGGGTGCCCGCTCCCAGTTCCGTTCGTCAGGAAAGGACCTCGAGCGGCTCGAGCTTTTTGCCGTAGGTGGTGGTGCGCTGTCGAGAGGTGCGTCCCGCCAGCCCGGCCAGGTGATCAAGTTCGGCCGCCGTACGGGACGAGCCGTGTTCGGACCCGGCCATCCTGGAGATCGTCTCCTCCATCAACGTCCCGCCGATGTCGTTCGCCCCGCCGCGCAACACCTGCGCCGTGCCCTCGTCGCCGAGCTTGACCCACGAGCACTGCACGTTGTCGATCCGCCCGTGCAGGCCGAGGCGGGCGAAGGCATGTACGGCACGGTTGTCCCGCATGGTCGGGCCGGGCCGGGCCACTCCTGCCAGGTAGATCGGCGCGTTGTGGTGCACGAACGGGAGGCCGACGAACTCGGTGAAGCCCCCGGTGTCTCCCGCGATCCTGGACAGCACTCGCAGGTGCCCAAGCCAGTGGCCGGGGTGGTCGACGTGGCCGTACATCATCGTCGACGACGACGGGATGCCGAGGCGGTGCGCCGTCGACACGACGTCGATCCAGGTCTGCGCGGGCAGCTTGCCCTTGGTGAGCACCCAGCGCACGTCGTCGTCGAGGATCTCCGCCGCCGTGCCAGGGATGGAGCCGAGTCCGGCGTCGCGCAGTTCGGTGAGCCACTCACGCACACTCACCCCCGCCTTCGAGGCGGCGGAGACGATCTCCATCGGGGAGAAGGCGTGGATGTGCATGTCCGGGACCGCGGCCTTGATCGCCCTGACGACGTCGGCGTAGTAGGTGATCGGCAGTTTCGGGTCGATGCCGCCCTGCATGCAGACCTCGGTCGCCCCGGCCTCGGCGGCTTCCACCGCACGCGCCGCGACGTCCTGCACCGAAAGCCGGAAGGCGTCCGCGTCCCGCTCGCGCTGGGCGAAGGCGCAGAACCGGCAACCGACGTAACAGACGTTGGAGAAGTTGATGTTGCGGTTGACCACGTAGGTGATGTCGTCACCGACGACGTCAGCACGGAGCTCGTCGGCGAGCCGGGCCAGCGTCTCCAGTGCCGTCCCCTCCGCGGTCAGCAGCGCCATCGCCGCCGCGCTGTTGCGCTCGTCGAGCAACGCGGCCGGATCGTCGGCGGCCAGCCGCAGCCCTGTGCGCACGTCGTCGTCCAGGCGCTGCGGGGCTGTCGCGTCGGGAACCTGCTGTTTGAGCATCTCCCAGTCGCCGTAGACGCTGTCGAAGTCCCCGCGCCGGTCCCCGGTTCGCCCCTCGGTGTCGATCGCCGTGTGCAGGTCGGACCGGCCGGTCGTGTCCAGCCCGCCGTCCGGCTCCTGCCAGGCACGGCCCTCGACCACCGCGCCCTCGTCGGCGAGGCCGTCCTCGGTGGCCAGCGCCGAGACGTGCTCGTGCAACCGGATGTCGATCCACTTCTCCGCCGACCGGACGTACTTCGGGTAGACCGTCAGCCGCTCGCGCAGGGTGAACCCGGCCTCGGCGGTCCAGCCCGCCAGCTCACTGATCTGCGGCCAGGGACGTTCCGGGTTGACGTGGTCCGGGGTCAGCGGAGAAACCCCGCCCCAGTCGTCGATGCCCGCGCGCAGCAGCAGAGCGTGCTCGTCGCCGACGAGGTTCGGCGGCGCCTGGACACTCACCCCCGGCGGCATCAGCAGTCGCGCCACGGCGACGGTGGCCGCGAGGTCCTGCAGGTCGGCGTCGGGAGCCGCGCGCATCGCCGTGTCCGGCTTCGCGCGGAAGTTCTGCACGATGATCTCCTGCACATTGCGGAACTGCCGCGCGCGGGAGCGGATGGCGTGCAGTGACTCGGCCCGCTCGGTGTGGTTCTCGCCGATGCCCACCAGGATTCCGGTGGTGAACGGAACGCCGACCCGGCCCGCGTCGTCGAGCACGCGCAGGCGAACGGCGGGATCCTTGTCCGGGCTGCCGTAGTGCGGCCCGCCCTTCTCCGACCACAGCCGCTCCGCGGTGGTCTCCAGCATCATGCCCATGCTCGGCGAAACCGGCTTCAGCCGCGTCATCTCCTCCCAGCTCATCACGCCGGGGTTGAGGTGCGGCAGCAGGCCGGTCTCCTCGAGGACCGCGATGGCGCAGGCGCGCACGTAGTCCAGTGTGGACTCGTAGCCGCGCTCGTCCAGCCACTCCTTCGCCTGCGGCCAGCGGTCCTCGGGCCGGTCCCCGAGGGTGAACAGCGCCTCCTTGCAACCCGCGGCGGCTCCGGCCCTGGCGATCTCGAGTACCTCGTCGCGTTCGAGGTACATCGAGCGCAGCTTGCCGGGCACGGTGACGAAGGTGCAGTAGTGGCAGCGGTCCCGGCACAGCCTGGTCAGCGGAATGAAGACCTTGCGGCTGTAGGTGACGATGCCCGCGCGCCCCTGATCGGCGAGGTGGGCCTCGCGCACCGTTCCCGCGGCGGCCAGCAGCCGGTCCAGCTCCTCCCCGCGCGCGTGCAGCAGCACAGCGGATTCGGTGACGTCAAGAGCCACGCCGTCCTCGGCACGCCTTAGGGCGCGGCGGAGGGCGGAGAGGCTCGGTGGTGTCTCCGATGCAGCGGGCGGGGTGATCGACACGTCGTCAGCCATGATCCGAGACTACGGGCGAAGCAGCGGCACCAGTAAGGCGTTTCGATGTGACGGATTACCTCGACCCGGCGGGAATAACGCCCGCTCCCGCGGCCACCCCCAGGAGCCCGCGCTTTCCCGGGAAAGTGCGAGGAGGGGTCAGCTCTTCACGCGGGGGGCGGGCTCGGTGATCATCGCGCCGGCCATCGCCGTCACGTGGTCGCTGACCGTGGACCCGGCGTCGGCCGGCTCGGTCGCGCGTGCGCGCCTGCGCTGGCGCACGACGCCCGCTGTCATCCCGATGATGCCGAGCACCACCGCGGCCAGGCCGACGGGACCCAGCAGTCCGAAGGTGACCGTATTCGGTTCCACTCGTGCCGCCTGTTCGGCGGTCGCGGTGCCCGCTGCCGTGGCGAGCGAAGCCAGCACACCCAGGATCAGCACCGATGCGGTACGGAACATCGACGCCGACGATCGCACCAGCCCTGCCAGAGCACTGCGCACCGGAGTGCCTCCCGTTACGAGAACGCATTCATGCTTCCCCCGAAAGGGGGACTTGCTCGAGTTGAAAACTACCGAGCGTGTCAAGCCCTGTCGGAATGCATCAACTCGGGGGCCGAGACTAGCGACTCACCGAGTGGACTTGCCTCCGGGGTACTCATCACTCGTAGGACACCGTCAGCGGGGCGTGGTCGGACCAGCGGGCGTCGTAGGTCGCGGCACGTTCCACCGTGGCCTTCACCGCGCGATCGGCCAAACCGGGGGTCGCGACCTGGAGGTCGATCCGCCAGCCGGAGTCGTTGTCGAAGGCCTTGCCGCGGTAGGACCACCAGGTGTAGGGCCCGGGGCCCTCGGGGTCGAGCCTGCGCTGCACGTCGACGTAGCCCACCTCGTCGAACACCCGCCCGAGCCACGCGCGTTCTTCCGGCAGGAAGCCGGAGTTCTTCCGGTTCGTCCGCCAGTTCTTCAGGTCGGCCTCGGCGTGCGCGATGTTCCAGTCGCCGACCACGAGTACCTCCCTGCTCTCCGCCGCGGCTTTCTCGCGCAACTCGGCCAGGTACGGCAGGAACGCCGACATGAAGCGCTCCTTCTCCTCCTGCCGTGGGGTGCCGACGTCGCCGCTGGGCAGGTACAGGCTGGCCACCACGACTCCGGGCAGCTGCATCTCGAGGTAGCGCCCGC
Source organism: Amycolatopsis palatopharyngis (assembly GCF_003385185.1). GTDB lineage: Bacteria > Actinomycetota > Actinomycetes > Mycobacteriales > Pseudonocardiaceae > Amycolatopsis > Amycolatopsis palatopharyngis. Next base: position 101,333 of record NZ_PQHZ01000005.1, read on the forward strand.
TGTCGGCGAACTCGGCCTCGCCGAACCCGATCCGCACGGCCTCCGGCTCCTGCCTGCTGTACAGCGAGACACCGTTGCGGCCCTTGATCGAGCAGGCCGCATGGGCGGTGTGCCAGCCGTCCGGCTCGCGGACTCCCGGGGGCAACTGGTCGGCTTCCGCTCGCACCTCCTGGCAGGCGACCACATCGGCGTCGGTGCCGGCGAGCCACTCGACGAACCCCTTCTTGGCGGCAGCACGGAGGCCATTGACATTCACAGTGGAAACGGTGAGCACGCCGGGCAGGCTACCGGCGAGCACCGACAGCTTCGCTGGGAGACTGGCGCGATGCGACGGCTACGCGTGCTCGGAAGTTGCGGTGCCTGGCCCGAACCGGGTGGGGCGTGCAGCGGCTACCTGCTCGAGTACGACGGGTTCCGGGTGGTTCTCGACCTCGGATACGGCATCGCTTCCCGGCTGCTCGAGCACTGCCCCGCTGGGGCCGTGGACGCGGTGGTGATCACACATGAGCACCCCGACCACTGCGCCGACCTGAGCGCGATCGGCAGGGTGTGGCACGCCGCGGAACCCCGAAAGCGGCTGCCGTTGTACTGCCCACCTGGGGTGTTGCGCGTGCTGACAGCCGTGGAACCAAGACCGGACCCGCATACGGTCTTCGAGGTGCACGACATCGAGGGCCCTCAGCGACTGGGCCCGTTCCGGCTGACCGGATTCCCGCTGCCCCACCACGTGCCCGACGTCGGCGTGCGGCTGAGCGCTCCAGGTCTCGTGGTCGCCTACACCGGCGACAGCGGCCCCAGCCCCGAGCTGGCACGACTGGCCGAGGGCGCGGACCTGTTGATCGCTGAGGCGACGCTGCAGGCAGGCGCACCGGACAACGTGCCGCGATATGACATGACGGCTACCGAGGCAGCGACCTGGGCCGCGCGCGCCGGGGTACGAACGCTGCTGCTGACGCACTTCTGGCCCGGTAGCGACCGGGAACGCTCGGTCGCCGAGGCCAAGGCGGTATTCGACGGCCGGGTCATCGCCGCGGCGGACGGCCTCGAGATCGGTTTGTGAATCGGCGCTTCAGCCGCAGTCGGCCCCGCCGACGGGCTTCAGGAACTCCGTCGAGGCCCAGCGGTTCTCCGCGAGTTTGCGGAAGCCGTCCCGCTCGACGAGTTCGGCGTCGGTCTCCGCGTTCTCCTTGAACTTGCCGACGATGTCCGCGTGCGTCCCTGGCTCGGCCCGTACGTTGAGGACGTCGGCGGTCACCACCATCCGGCAACCCGTTGGACCGGCGCCGCCGCCCTCGGCCCCTTCGGACGTGCGCTCGCTCGCGCCGTTCAGATAGACGTACCCGATGCCAGCCACCGCCACGAGGACGATCAAGATCCGCTTCGGTATGCCGAGTATCACGCCTGCTCCTCCGGCCACGGACAGGTTCTCAGCCAGAGTAAGGGCAGGCTCACCAGCGGAACAGGGCCGACGAGCGGAACCACTCGCCAGAGCCAGCGGCCGGTGACACTGGGTCACCAGCCGCTGACTACTCGGACGAACGTGCCGGGCGTCAGTCCTGGGCGACCTTCTTGGCCAGGTTCTCGTCCAGCGTCGCGAGGAATTCCTCGGTGGTCTGGTACGGCTGCTCCTTGCTGATGAGCAGCGCCAGGTCCTTGGTCATCTTGCCGCTCTCGACGGTCTCGACGACGACCTGCTCCAGCTTGTGCGCGAAGTCGATCAGCTCGGAGTTGCCGTCGAGCTTGCCCCGGTGCTCCAGCCCGCGAGTCCAGGCGAAGATGGACGCGATCGGGTTGGTCGAGGTCGGCTTGCCCTGCTGGTGCTGCCGGTAGTGCCGGGTGACCGTGCCGTGCGCGGCCTCGGCCTCCACGGTCTTGCCGTCCGGCGTGCGCAGCACCGAGGTCATCAGACCGAGCGAGCCGAAGCCCTGTGCGACCGTGTCGGACTGCACGTCACCGTCGTAGTTCTTGCAGGCCCAGACGTAACCGCCCTCCCACTTCATCGAGGCGGCGACCATGTCGTCGATCAGCCGGTGCTCGTAGGTCAGGCCCTTCGCGTCGAAATCGGCCTTGAACTCGGCCTCGAAGATCTCCTGGAACACATCCTTGAACATGCCGTCGTAGGCCTTGAGGATCGTGTTCTTCGTCGACATGTAGACGGGCATGCCGCGGTCGAGGCCGTACTGCAGGGAGGCGCGGGCGAAGTCCTCGATGGACTTGCGGTAGTTGTACATACCGATCGCGACGCCGCCGCCCTCCGGGTACTTGGCGACCTCGAACTCCATCGGCTCCGAGCCGTCCTCCGGCTGGTACTTGATGGTCAGCGTGCCGGGCCCTGGCACCTTGAAGTCGGTGGCCTTGTACTGGTCGGCGTGGGCGTGACGGCCGATGATGATCGGCTTGGTCCAGCCGGGCACGAGCCTCGGGATGTTGGAGATGATGATCGGCTCACGGAACACCACACCACCGAGGATGTTCCGGATCGTCCCGTTCGGGCTGCGCCACATCTTCTTCAGGCCGAACTCCTCGACCCGCGCCTCGTCCGGGGTGATCGTCGCGCACTTCACGCCGACGCCGTGCTTCTTGATGGCGTTCGCGGCGTCGACGGTGATCTGGTCGTCGGTGCGGTCCCGCTCCTCGATGCCCAGGTCGTAGTACTCGAGGTTGATGTCCAGGTACGGGTGGACCAGCTTGTCCTTGATGAACTGCCAGATAATGCGGGTCATCTCATCACCGTCGAGTTCGACGACGGTGCCCTCGACCTTGATCTTGGCCATGAGCAGCGGTGCTCCTTCCGCGGATCTCGCGCGTTTCGTGTTCGGCACGTTCGTGTTCGTTCGGCACTGTGTAAGCGGTACAAGCGTACTGGTAAACGGCGCGTGCGTGTTCCGCACCTGGGTTACCCAGCGGTAACGCCGTCGATTCTCGCCCAGTTGCAATCTACGTCGCCCAGGGCACCCGCTGTCCAGGATGGCGAGCGAAAGCACACCGCGATAACCGGTGAAACCGCTACAATAGTTAGCATGGTGAGTATCAGTGCGGAGTCCGCCGCCGAGACCGACCAGCGTCTGCGTGCGGTTATCGCCGCCGCCGAGCTGGTCGTGCACGACGGCAGCTGGCAGTTCCGGGAGTCGCCACTGGCCGAACCGCCCGAACTCGGCCCAGAGGTGCTGGCCGTGGTCCGCGACGAGCACACATGGAGCCGGCTGGTGCCCGCCGAAGCATCGGAACCGGACACCGAGGTCTTCGGCCTGGTGTCCTTCCACTTTCCGGGCGGCATCGACAACAGCGGTTTCGTCGGCTGGCTGGCCGGAACGCTGAAGGCCCGGCTGGGTACCGGCGTGTTCGTGGTTTGCGGTTACAACAGCGGGCGCGGCGGGGTCTTCGACTACACCGGCTTTCCCATCGCGGTGCGAGACGACGTCCTGCGCGTCATCCGCGAACTGCGAGCCTGACGCGTTTCCTCGCTGGCGGCGCCGGGTACGGCTCCGTCATGGTGCGCATCGGATACTTCCTGTCCAGTGAGGAGTTCGGGCCGAACGAACTCGTCCGGCAGGCGAAGATGGCCGAGGAGGCCGGGTTCGACCGGCTCTGGATCTCCGACCACTACCACCCGTGGACATCGGAACAGGGCAACAGCCCGTTCGTCTGGTCGGTGATCGGTGCCCTGTCTCAGGTGTGCTCCTTGCCGATCACCACCGCCGTGACCTGCCCCATAGTGCGCATCCACCCAGCGGTGATCGCCCAGGCGGCCGCGACGGCCGCGGTGCAGACCGAAGGGCGGTTCGTGCTCGGCGTCGGCACCGGCGAAGCGCTCAACGAGCACATCTTCGGCGGCGCCTGGCCCCCTCCCGCTGTCCGGCTGACGATGTTGGACGAGGCCATCGACATCATCCGGAAGCTGCACGCCGGCGGCCAGATGAGCCATTACGGCGAGCACTACACAGTTCAGCAGGCGCAGCTGTACACGTTGCCGGAACAGCCGGTGCCGATCTACGTATCCGGTTTCGGCCCGCAGGCCGCCCGGCGCGCGGGCCGCACCGGGGACGGCTTCTGCACGGCGATGCCGGACGCGGACCTCGTGCGCGCCTTCCGCGACAACGGCGGTGGTGGCAAGCCCGTGCAGGGCGGGATGAAGGTCTGCTGGTCCAGCAGCGAGGACGCGGGGGCTGCGACGGCACACCGGCTCTGGGCCAACGAACAACTGCCCGGACAGCTCGGGCAGGCACTGCCGACCCCCCGCGACTTCGAGCAGGCCACGAAGCTGGTGACCGAGGACATGGTGCGCGAGGCCGTGCCGTGCGGCCCGGACCCCGGCAAGCACGTCCGGGCGGTGCAGGCGTTCGCGGAGGCCGACTTCGACGAGGTCTACGTCCAGCAGATCGGCCCGGACCAGGAGGCGTTCTTCGAAGCCTGGTCCACCAAGGTGTTGCCGGAGCTGCGCTGACGGCTTCTCAGTTCCGTGCCAGCCAGATGACGTCGGGCTCCCCACGCGGCACCGGGATGTCGAGTACGCGGACCTCGTCGAAGTGTTCCCGGAGCAGCCCGGTGAACGCCTGGCTCGAGTGCGCACTCCAGACCGCGAGCAACCCGCCCACCCGCAGCTGGGCGGCGAGCAGCTCCAGCCCGGCGGCGTCGTACAGGGCGGCGTTGCCCTCGCTCAGTGTCCAGTCCGGGCCGTTGTCGATGTCCAGGCACAGCGCGTCGAACCGCTCGTGCCCCGCGCTCTGGGACAACCAGTGCACGAGATCGTCGCGGACGAGCCGGACCCGCTCGTCCGCCAGCGCGTCCCCGTGCACCTCGCGCAACGGTCCCGTGCGGTTCCAGTCGATCACGGCGGGCTCCCGCTCCACGACCACGACCTCGCCGACCCCGGGGTGGTCGAGCGCGGCCCGCAGCGAGAAACCCACGCCGAGCCCGCCGATCACCATCGAGGCGTCCGGCCGGAGCTGGTCCGCGGCGGCAGTCACCAGCAGCCGTTCGGACCTGCCGTCGCGGGTGTCCATCAGGAACATTCCGTCCGCGATCACTTCCAGATCGGCGCCGCTGCGCCGCAGCACCAGTTCGCCGCACTCGCCGTCGGCCCGATCGATCACCTCGGTCATCCGATCCACTCTAGGGGCGGGGGGCGACACCGTCGCGGGCGTTCCCGGCTCGACCAGTCCGCGTGCGGCTCCTACCCTTGATGGGCGGAGGTGATGCACATGCAGGCGACAGTGGGAGACGAGATCCGGGTGCACGGTCGCACCGTCGGCTCCGCCGAACGGCGTGGCGAGATCATCGAGGTGCGCGGCGCGGACGGCAGTCCGCCGTACTGGGTGCGGTTCACCGACGGGCACGAACGGCTGGTCTATCCCGGACCGGACTGTGAGGTCGAGGAACACCGCGACTGACCGCAGAGGCACCGGCGGCGCCGGGGCCGGTGTCCGCCGGTGCGCTCTGCGCGCGAGCCGGCGACCGCCAGCCGAAGAGCAGCACCACCAGGCCGCCGACCGCGGTGAGCGCGGCCGCCACCGGAGGCAGGGCTGTCGGCCCGGCGTTGGTGAGCACGATGCCACCCACGACTCCGGACAGTCCCACTCCGAGGTAGATGGCCGAGGCGTTGAGGGAGAGCAACAGCCCGGCGTTGCTGCCGCCGAGTTCGATCAGCCGGTGCTGCACGGGCGGGTTGAACGACCACGTCGTCAGTCCCCAGAGCAGGAGCGCGATCGCCGCGCCCGGCACCGAGGTCGCGATCAGTGGCAGGGTCAGCAGCACCACGGTCAGGCTGGCGATCACGACGATCAGCGGCCGCCGGGAACCCCAGCGGTCCGCGGCCCTGCCGCCCGCGTAGTTGCCGAGCGCCCCGCCGATGCCGTAGCAGAGCAGCAGCAGGCTCACGGTCGTGCCGGTGACACCGGCGGTCGCGGCCAGCACCGGCGTGACGAAGGTGTAGACGCTGAACGCGGCGAGGCAGCCGAGCACGGTCGTGACGAGCACGGCCAGCGCTCTCGGGTCCCTGGCGACGGTGAACCGCTGCGCCAGCGGGACCGGTGGTGGCGGTGCGACCGCGGGCAGCGCCAGTCGCACGGCCAGCGCTCCCAGTACGGAGAACACCGCGACCAGCGCGAAGACCCATCGGTAGCCGAGCGGTCCGGACAGCAGACTGCCCAGTGGCACGCCGAGGATGGTGGCCAGGGTCAGTCCGCCGAACACCGCGGCGACCGCCCTGCCCCGGCGATGCGGCGGATTCAGTTCGGCGGCGACCATGCTGGCGGCCGGGGTGAAGACGGCGGCGCCGATCGCGGTGACCATCCGGGCCGCGAAGAGCAGACCGTAGCCCGGCGCGAGGGCGGCCAGCACGTTGCCGAGCGCCGTCACCAGCAAAGCCACCACCAGGAGGGTGCGCCGTTCCCAGCGCCCTGTGGCGGCCGCGAACAGCGGCGACCCGATGGCGTAGGCGATCGCGAACGCGGTGACGAGCTGGGCCGCCGTGGCCGCCGACACGTGCAGTTCGGCGGTGAGCGCGGGGAGCAGACCCGCGACGACATAACCGCTCGTCCCCACGGCGAACGTGCCCAACGCCAGCACCGAGGTCCGGCCGGCGTACGGATGGGTGGTCATCGCGGTCCCCTGACCTTTGTTCGACGAGCGTCATAGTTCGATGCGAATCGTACTATGGCTGGACGAGAAGTTCGAAGCCCGTCGTACAATTGCCGCATGGCCACCGCCGAGGAGACGAAGCAACTACCGTTTCCCGACCGATCGGAGATCCGCATCGAGTCGGTGCTGCAGGCACTGGCCGACCCGGTACGTCTGGCAATGGTGCGCCAACTGGCCGGGGCGGAGGAGATCTCCTGCAGCGGTTTCGACGTCTCCGTGAGCAAGTCCACACTCACCCACCATCTGCGCACACTGCGCGAATCGGGCATCATCACCGGGCGCCACCAGGGCACGACGCGGTTCAACTCCCTGCGCAGGGACGATCTCGACGCCCTCTTCCCCGGCCTGCTCGACGGGGTACTCGCCGCCCGCCGATGACCGCGTGGGCAGGCTCACGCGGTCACAGGATGACAACGGCACGCTTGTGCGTTGGACTGGTTGTGCAGCCCGCCGGCGCGTGAGGCGAGCACCCGGGACGGCCCGATCAGGGGTGATTCGGCCGTCCTTGATTTTCGGCTTCCGCTGTATCGATCCAGAGCCGCTCGATGCGCCCGGCCGATCCAGCACCCGCCCGTAACGTTCGGAAGGACAGCCGTGCCCATCGCACTGCTCGCACTCGCCATCGGCGCCTTCGGTATCGGGACCACCGAATTCGTCATGATGGGCGTGCTGCCGCAGGCCGCAGCCGACTTCGGTGTCTCGATCCCGTCCGCCGGCTATCTCATCTCCGGCTACGCACTCGGCGTGGTCATCGGAGCTCCGCTGCTCACGGCCGTCGCCGTACGACTGCCACGCAAAACCATGCTGCTGGCGATGATGGGGCTGTTCACCGCCGGAAACGTCCTGTTCGCCCTCGCGCCGAACCACGAGCTCGGCGTGGTCTTCCGCTTCATCGCGGGCCTGCCGCACGGCGCGTTCTTCGGCGCGGGCGCGGTGGTGGCCTCCAGCCTGGTGGCGAAGGGCGACCGGGCCAAGGCCGTGTCGATGATGTTCATGGGCCTCACCCTGGCCAACGTCGTCGGCGTGCCCCTCGGCACCCTGCTCGGCCAGCAGGTCGGCTGGCGTGCGACCTTCGCGCTGGTCGCGGTGATCGGACTGGTGGCCATCGGCGGTATCGCCAAGCTGGTCCCGCACCAGGGCAAGCCCGCGGAGACCTCCCTGCGCGGCGAGCTCGCCGCGTTCCGCAAGCCGCAGGTGTGGCTCGCGCTCGCCATCGTCACCTTCGGCCTCGGCGGAGTGTTCGCCTGCCTGAGCTACGTCACGCCGATGATGACCGACGTGGCCGGTTTCCAGCCCGCGAGCGTCACGCTGCTGCTGTCGCTGGCCGGGCTCGGCATGACGCTGGGCAACTTCCTCGGCGGCAGGCTCGCGGACCGTGCGCTGATGCCGAGCCTGTACGTCGCACTTGGCGCGCTGGCCACTGTGCTCGCCGTCTTCACGATCACCGCGCAGGGCAAGATCGGCGCGGCGATCACGATCTTCCTCGTCGGTGTGGCCGGCTTCATGATCGGCCCGATGATGCAGGCGCGGATCATGGAGAAGGCGGGCGGCACGCCGTCGATGGTCTCGGCGGCCGTGCAGTCGGCCTTCAACATCGCCAACTCGATCGGCGCCTACCTCGGCGGGCTCGTCATCGCAGGCGGCCTCGGGCTGGTCGCGCCCAACTGGGTGGGTGCGCTGCTGGCCGTGCTCGGCCTGAGCATCGCGGTGGTGTCCGGCACGCTGGACCGTCGCGAGGACGCCGACACACCCGCCCCGGCCCCGGCCATGGCGACCGCGGGTTCCTGAGGCTCAGCCGAGCGGGCCGCCGGCGGGGCTGGGCTGAAGTTCCCCAATGCGGCATTGGGGAACTTCAACGTCCCCAATGCCACATTGGGGACATCACGAGTGGCTGTCAGCCGAGCGGGCCGCCGGTGATGGTGAGTGCGACGAAGAGGATCAGGATGCCGAGGCCCGCATAGCTGAGGATGTCCACGCTACGGCCGCGAATGCACAGCAACCCCGCCTGCTCGTCGGACAGCGCCGCGCGCAGGACGGACGCCACCAGGAGGGCGCCGCCGATCAGCGCGGCACCCTGACGCCAGTGGTACATCCCGATCCGCAGGGCCGCCACCGCCACCAGCGCCATGACCACCGCGAACGGCAGGTGCACGAGCAGGTTGCGGGTGCCGCGGCGCGGTGAGGTCACCGTGCTCAACCCGCCGCGGCCCGTTCGGCGGCCTCGACCACGTTGGTGATCAGCATCGCCCTGGTCATCGGGCCGATCCCGCCGGGGTTCGGGGACAGGAACCCGGCGACCTCCTCGACCCCGGTCGCCACGTCGCCCGCCAGTGCGCCGTCGACGCGGGAGACACCGACGTCGAGCACCGCGGCGCCGGGTTTCACCATGTCGGGGGTGATGAGGCCGGGCACGCCCGCGGCCGCGATCACGATGTCCGCCCGCCGCACCTCGGCGGCGAGGTCGGTGGTGCCGGTATGGCAGAGCGTGACCGTCGCGTTCTCGCTGCGCCTGGTCAACAGCAGCCCGAGTGTTCTGCCGACGGTGATCCCCCTGCCGACCACGGTCACCCGCGCCCCTGCGATCGGCACCTCGTACCGGCGCAGCAACTCGATGATGCCGCGCGGCGTGCAGGGCAGCGCGGCCGGCTGGTTGAGCACCAGCCTGCCGAGGCTCACAGGTGCGAGACCATCGGCGTCCTTGGCCGGGTCGATGCGTTCCAGCACGGCACCCTCATCCAGGTGCTTCGGCAGCGGGAGCTGCACGATGTAGCCGGTGCAGGCCGGATCGGCGTTGAGTTCGTCGATCACCGCCACCAGCTTCTGCTGGGAGATGTCGGCAGGCAGGTCCCGGCGGATCGAGGTCACGCCCACCTTCGCGCTGTCGGCGTGCTTGGCCTTGACATACCAGTGAGAACCCGGGTCGTCGCCGACCAGCACCGTCGCCAGACCAGGGGTGATCCCCTGCTCGGCCAGTGCCGCTACGCGAGGCGCGAGCTCCGCGAAGATGGCGTCCTTTGTGGCCTTACCGTCCAGAACAGTCGCCGTCACGGTCGTCATTGTTCCAAACGGGGCCGCCATCGCCGTCGCCCGCCCATCCCGGCGATGACCACGGCGACCAGTGCCAGCGCGGTTGCGCTCAAGGTGGTGATCGAAAGCGGCCGTCCCGCGGCGGGCAGGAACACGTCCAGCAGCACCGAGCCGATCAGTTGCCCGGCGATCGCCGACAGCCCCAGCAGCAGCACCCCGGTCCAGCGGACCACGAGCGAGGCCAGTGCGATGAAGGCGATCCCGACCAGCCCGCCGAGATAGAGCACCGGGTTCTCCGGGGCGGCCGCGGGACCACCGCGCACGATCAGCGAGATCAGCCACGCCAGCACCAGTACGACCGTGCCGACGGTGAAGTTGATCAGCGCCGCGGTGAGCGCGCTGCCCGAAGCCTTGCCGACATGCCCGTTGATCGCCTGCTGCACGGCAACGAACACCCCGGCGACCACGGGCAGCGTCAGCAACCACAAGCGTCCCGGCCCGCCCGCCACGTTCAGGCCACCGGAGACGGACCAGGCCACCGCGACGAGGGTGAGCGCAGCACCGAGCACGCGCGTGAGGCTCAGTCGCTGTGCACCGGCGGGCCCGAGCCCCATCCGGTCCACGAACAGGCCGCTCACGGTCTGCCCCGCGACGACACCGACGGTGAACAGCGAGACCCCGAGCACACCGACGGTGACCGACTGGCCTGCCACGAACATGGCGCCGCCGACACCGCCGAGACACTGCCAGGGCCGCAGGCCGCCCTCGCGCAACGCGGCGACGAGGCGGCGCATGCCCGCCCGCATCGCAGGCAGCAGGGGCACCAGTGCCACGAGCACCAGCAGGCCACCGCCGAAGGAGATGACCGCGGCGAGCAGCGAATCGTGCAGTTCGACACTGAGCTGCCCGTTGATCCGACTCTGCGCGGCCATGGCGAGTCCGGCCGCTATGGCGAGCGACACACCGAACACTCGCGGGGTGCTCGGTTCTCGCCGGTTCGTGTCGGAATCGCGCCGCTGAGAACCCGAAGTGGTACGGGCAGTAGTCATCACGATCTATTGTCAACCCGCCAGCCGGGCCAAACTTCCCCGGATCGGTGATTTATGCCCCGAAACACACTCGCTCTGCCGCCTCGACCACGTCGTTCACCAGGAAGAAGAGCCCGGAAACTCACATGCCCCGTGCATAAGCGTGGGTAACAAGTCAAGATGTTCTGGTGGCACAAGCGACGCAGCTGAACGCAACCGAGCAGGACACACTGGTCAAACAGATAGGACTGTCCCTGCTCCGCGCTGCCCCGCGCGACTGGCAGCGCGTCACCGCGGAGTACCGCGCCGTCGGCAGGTTCCATGAGCTGAACGGCGAGATCGTCCTCGCTGACGGGTCGACGGTGGACTGGGTGGCCACCCACGACATCGCGACGCTCTTCGGCCGCCTGCGCGCGGGCATGTACCGGGAGGGGCGGGGAACCTGGTTCAACGCCCGCTACCAGCTGGACCACCCGTCCAGCTACAACCTGGAGTACGACCGCGAGGAACCCAGGTGGGACCTCATGCCGCCGCCGCAGGCCTATGCCGACGAGCTGCGCATGTTCCCCCGCTCGGAGGACAACGTGCCGGAATGGCTGATGCGCCGGATGTCCGGCCTCGGCCCCGAACGGCCGGGTCCGCGCTTCCGGATCGCCCGGATCTTCGACGGTGCCGGCCCGGGGGGCCGACCCGTGATCAACCGCCCTGAACTCGAGGTCGACGAGCAGGACCGATTGCTGGAGTACCTCGACGCCGCGCCGGTCGTGGTCCCGAACAGGGGCTACGACATCGACCGGCTCGCGAGCACTCCGGAAGGAACCGTCCCGGTCGCCTTCCACAGCGACGGTGTCTGGATCTGGCCCGCCGCCGTCAACTACTACCTGCGGGAGTACGGCGTCTCCCCCGAACCCGATCTGATCCAGCACATCCACGCCAGCGGCTTCGCCGTACCCGCGGTTCCCGATCAGCTGCGACAGGCCGCGGCGGCACACATCAACCGGGGCGCCCCGCCGCCACGTCAGGCACCGCCACCAGTGCCACCGCCCGTGACCCCGCCGCAGGCCGAGGGGCACACCGAGCGCGTGCCCGCACGGCAGACCGAGGAACCGCAGCAGCCCGAACCGGCCCCGGTTCAGGCCCAGACTCCGCCCCAGTCGCCGTACGAGGAGGAGTTCGACCAGACCACGTACGCCGAACCCGTGGTCGACGGCCGGGGGTTCGCGGACCGGGGGTTCACCGAACCGGCCCAGACCGAACCCGGCCAGGACGACACCCAGGTCCACGAGTCCGGCTTCGACCAGTACGACGAGTACGACACCGAGAGCTACGACGAGCCGGACTACCAGCACGACCAACAGACCGCCGGGTCGACGGACGCCGACCAGGCACAGACGGACCAGATGCCCGACGCCGGTTCACACCGCGCGCTGGTGGACCCGCCCACGACCTTCACCCCCGCCGCGTCGATGGATCCGGGCCCGATGACCACGATCACGCCGTCGGTGCCCACACCGCCTGCCGCTTCGGAGCGGCACCCGGCCGAGGTGAGCGGTCCTGGCTCGGAGACTCAGCGTCAGGACCCCCAGCACGCGGAGACGGAGTACGCGCAGACCGAGTACGCGGGCTTCGATCACACAGGTTTTGATCACCCGGGGTTCGAACACACGGGGTTCGATCACGCTGGGGCTTCGCCCGCAGAGTCCCAGCACCCCGAGGCCCAGCACCCAGAGGCCCAGCGCACTGGGCTGGGGCAACCCGAACCACAGCCCGGTGGCCACCGGGCCGATTTCGACGACGGCGGCCCGCCGACCCAGATCGGCGGGGTCCCGCTGCCCGAGCACGCGGAGCCGGTACTCGATCAGCTGCAGGACACTCTCCGGCAGTTGGGTGTTCCGGACGGCGACTACCGGATCGGCGAGCCCGCCGAACGGGGCTGGAGCGTCGAGGAGGTTCCCGACGGCTGGCGGGTCGGCTGGTACGAGGGCGAGTTGACCAACCCAGCGGTATTCGGTGACCCCGAGGACGCGGCCGCGTTCATGCTCGGCAAGCTCCTGCTCGCACCCGACGGCGGAGTCTCGGGAACCCAGCCGCCGCCCGCTGCCACACCCGAATCGTCGACGCCACAGCCGCAGTCAGTGCCCCCGGCACCGCCGCAGCCACCCCAGGCTCCGCCGGCTTCTGCGGCCGCTGCTTCGGGTGCCGCTGCTTCGGGTGCTGCTGCTACTTCGGAGTCGTCGGGACAGGCTCCGGCTCCCGCGCAGTCCAAGCAGGCACCGTTGCTGACCACCCTCTCGCCGGAGATCGCCACCGGCTCGCGGCCGCAACACGGCCAGGAGGCTCCGCAGTCACCGGCACGTCCTGCCACACCCGCGCAAACGTCACCCGCCCCTGGCGCGCGGGACGAAGCGCCCGCGCAGGCACTGCCCCCGCAGGGAGTGGCCGCCAATGGTTCCGGTGCGGCCGCACCGCCCGCGCGCCCAGCGCAGACGAGCGGCGCCTCCGGCGGTGCTCCGGGAGCGGGGCAGCAGTGGCCGATTCAGCCCATGGAGGGCGAGCCGCCACTCACGTTGTTCCGTGGCAAGGAGGTGCGCGAACTCCCGGCGGGAAGTGAACTCGACCGATTCGGCGGCCCCAACGGCAATCTCACGTATGCCGCGGGCACACCGTTCGAGGAACGGTCCCTGGTGCCGGAGTGGGTGAATCGCCCGTACCACGTGTACCGGGTACAGCGTCCGCTCGAATCGCTGGCCGGGGTCGCGATCCCGTGGTTCAACCAGCCCGGTGGTGGCGCGGCTTACCTGCTGCCCGCTTCGATCGAGGAACTGGTCGCCGAGGGCGACTTGATCGAGTTGGAACCCGGGGAGCCGCCTGTCTCCTGAGAGCAGGAGCGTCAATCCCCGACCAGCAGCCCGTGAGCTCCAGCGAACGCGACGGCGGTCTCCAGGTCCACCCGCGCTCCCGCGAGCCGGGCCTGGCGGAGGCCGTTGGCGTCGACCCTGGCTCCACGCAGGTCGGCATCGGCCAGCTGGGCACCGTGCAGGCGCGCGCCGGTCAGGTCCGCACCTCGCAGGTCCGCTCGGGTCAGGTCGGCGTCGGTGAGGTTGGCTTCGCGCAGCCGGAGTCCGGAGAGGTCGCACCTGCGCAACCTGGCCCCGCCGAGACCGGTCAGGGACAGGTCGCTGTCGCGCAGGGTGATCGGCAACAGGCGGCATTCGTCGAACGACGAACCGAGCAGGGAGCAACCCCGCCAGGTGGACCCGGTGAGGGAAGCCCGCCGCAGGACGCAGGACCGTAGTGCCGACGAGAGGTGCTCGGAGTCCCCGAGGTCGGCGCCGGTGAAGTCGCACTCGTCGAAGGTGCATCCCTGGGTGTTCAGCCCACGGAGGTCGGCGTCGCTGAAGTCGCAGCGCACGAAGCGCCTGCGTACCCAGCGCTTTCCGGGAAGTACCGCGTCGCGATAGTCCTCCCCGACTTCCGGTTCCGGGTCCGGCTCGTCGACCCGGACGGTGCTGGACGTATCGGCGGCGTCGGTCATGTCGTCGAGCCTGACACAGCCTGCCGACAGGGTCGCTCACTGGAAGTCCCTCGACTTGGCCTTGATCCGCATCGGCAGGTGCTGCAATCGGTCAGCGAGCACACTGACGACGCCGTCGGCACGTTCGACAGTGCCTCGGACCAGCAGCGCGGGACTGGAGCGGGCGATGCGGTGGTACCGCCGCCAGAGTCCCGCGGTGCACACCACATTGACCATGCCGGTCTCGTCCTCGATGTTGAGAAACGTGATACCGCCCGCGGTTGTGGGCCGCTGGCGGTGAGTCACCGCTCCACCGATCAGCACCCGTGATCCGGGATCCACCCGGTCAAGCCGATCGGCAGGCACCACGCCCAGCTCATCGAGCTTCGACCGGATGAACTGTGTGGGGAAGCTGTCCGGGGATACGCCCGTCGCCCATACATCGGCCGCGGCGAGGTCGAGGTCGTCCATTCCTGGTAACGCGGGTGCGGTCATTCCGACCCCACCACCGGGAAGCTTTCCTGGGCGCTCCTGTGCCGCGGCTCCGGCCGCCCACAACGCCGCTCTGCGGTCGAGGCCGAAGCACCCGAACGCTCCCGCCGTCGCCAGCGCCTCGACCTGCGGTGCCGTCAGCCGGACCCGGCGAACGAGGCCCGCCATGTCGGTGAAGGTCCCTCCCCGATCGCGTTCGGCGACGATGGCCTCCGCCTTCGTCGTGCCCACCGCGCGCACCGAGCCAAGGCCGAGCCGGACCGCGAGACCCCCGTGCCGCGCCGACCGGGGTTCGACGGTGGCGTGCGGCAGGCTCGCGTTCACTTCCGGGCCACGCACGACGACTCCATGCCTGCGTGCATCCGCGACCAGCGACTGTGGCGAGTAGAAGCCCATCGGCTGCGCTCGCAGCAGAGCGGCGCAGAACGCCTCGGGGTGGTAGCGCTTGAAGTAGGCGCTGGCGAAGACGAGATGGGCGAAGCTGAGCGCATGACTTTCCGGGAAGCCGAAGTTCGAGAAGGCCTGCAGCTTCTGGAACAGGTGCTCGGCCATCGGTTCGTCAATGCCGTTGCGCGCGGCGCCGTCGTAGAACCGCTGCCGCAGCCGCTCCATCCTGACCGTGGACCGCTTGGCGCCCATCGCATGCCGTAACTCGTCTGCCTCGGCCGCGCTGAACCCGGCGACGTCGAGCGCGATCTGCATCAGTTGTTCCTGGAAGAGGGGCACACCCAGCGTCTTCTCGAGCGCGTTCTTCAGCAGCGGGTGGTCGTAGTCCCACTTCTCCTTCTTGCTGTTTCGCTTGATGTAGGGATGCACCGACCCACCCTGGATGGGACCGGGGCGAATCAGCGCGACCTCGATCGCCAGGTCGTAGAAGGTGCGGGGCGCGAGTCTCGGCAGGGTTGCCAGCTGGGCACGGCTCTCCACCTGGAAGACGCCGATCGCGTCGGCCCGCCGGAGCATCGCGTAGACCTCGTCGTCCTCGAGGTCCAGCTTCGCGAGGTCGACCTCGACGCTCTCGTGTTCCCGGACCAGGTCGATCATGTAGTGCAGCGCGGAGAGCATGCCCAGCCCGAGCAGGTCGAACTTGACCAGCCCGACGGCCGCGCAGTCGTCCTTCTCCCACTGCAGCACGCTCCGGTTGTCCATGCGGGCCCACTCGATCGGACAGACCTCACTGACCGGCCGGTTGCAGATCACCATGCCACCGGAATGGATGCCAAGGTGCCGGGGAAAGTCCTCGAGCGCGGCCGACAACTCCAGTACCGGCAGCGGAATGTCGTGGTCATGGTCGTGCTGGGTCTCGGCCAACGGACCCCATCTGTCGATCTGCTTGCTCCAAGCGTCCTGCTGTCCAGGGGAGTGCCCGAGCGCTCGTGCCGAGTCGCGCACCGCGGACCGTGCGCGGTAGGTGATGACGTTGGCCACCTGGGCCGTGCACAGGCGTCCGTACCTGCGGTAGACGTACTGGATTGCCTCCTCCCTGCGGTCGGACTCGATGTCCAGGTCGATATCGGGATAGCCGTCCCGATCCGGCGCGAGGAAACGTTCGAAGAGCAGCTTCCAGGTCACGGAGTCCACATTGGTGATACCGAGCGCATAGCAGACCGCCGAGTTGGCCGCGGATCCCCTGCCCTGGCAGAGGATGTCGCTGTCCCGGCAGAACCGGACGATGTCGGCGACGATCAGGAAGTACCCGGGGAAATTGAGCTGCTCGATGATCGCCAGCTCGTGTTCGATCTGCTGGTACGCCTCGGGATTAGCCGTCCGTGTTCCGTACCGCACCGCCGCACCACGGTAGGTCTGCTCACGCAGGTAGCTCGCCTCGGTGTGGCCGTGGGGCACGTCGAACGGCGGCAGTTCGGGCGCGACCAGTTTCAGGTCGAAGGCACAGTCGACTCCGAGCTGAGCCGCCCGGTGCACGGCTCCCGGATACCGCGCGAAGCGCGCGGCCATCTCCGCTCCGGAGCGCAGATGGGCACCACCGTTCGCGGGCAGCCAGCCCGACATGTCGTCGAGGCTGCGCCGGGCACGGATCGCCGCGAGACCGGCGGCGAGTCTGCCCCTGCGGGGAGTGGCGTAGTGGGCGGCGTTGGTCGCCACGGTGGGCAGGCCGTGTCGCACGGCCAGTTCGGCCAGCGCGTCGTTGTCGGCGGTGTCCGAAGGCAGTCCGTGGTCGGTGAGTTCCACGTAGACCTCTTCCCGGCCGAACAGGCCGACCAACCGGCGCAACTGGTCTCCTGCGGCGTCCGGCCCCGCCTCGGCCAGCGCCCTTCGGACGGCACCCTTCCTGCACCCGGTGAGGACGACGCAGCTACCCGACACCTCCGCCGCGACCTTCTCGAGGTCGTACACCGGGCGGCCTTTCTCCGCGCGCCGCGCCCCATCCTGGTCGTGCCCGGCCAGCTGCCCTGCAGTGGTGGCCCGGCACAGCGCGGCGTAGCCGTCGACGTCCTTGGCGAGTAGCAACAGGTGCTCGCCCTCGGGGTCGGCAATGCCGTTCTGCGGTGCCCGGAGCCCGAGGCTGAGTTCCGTGCCGAACACCGTGCGCAGGCCCGACTCGCGGGCGGCCTCCGCGAAACGAACGACTCCGTACATGCCGTCGTGATCGGTGATCGCGAGGGCGTCGAGTTCCAGCCTGGCCGCTTCCTCCACGAGTTCCTCAGGGTGACTGGCGCCATCCAGGAAGCTGAAGTTGGTGTGGCAGTGCAGTTCGGCGTAGGGAACCCGGTTGCGACCAGTTGCGGCGCCGACCGGCGGGGCAGGGCGCATCGGCGATGCGCGCATCGGCGGTTCCGCACCTGTCGCGTTCGGCGCGCCCGCGAGTGAGCGTCGCAGGTCCCGCCAGGGAACCGGCGGGTTGTCCCAGCCCATGCGTCACTCCCGGATGTTCTCGGCCGACAGGCGCTGCGACGGGATCAGCGAGCTCAGCTCCGACTCCAGTTCCGCCTCCAGCACCTCGTTGAACTCGATCCACAACGGGTCGGTGTTCTCGAGGTCGTCATGACCGTGCATCTCCGTGCCTGTCGAAGAGTTCCGGTCACCATGACCTCGCAATCCATCGTTCTCAGCTGCCATCTCAGTCGTACATCCCTTCTACAGTCCACAATGGATTGCGATGCTTCTCCAGGAGCAGGAGTACCGCGAGGTCGCCCTGTTCCCGCCCGTCCCCGCCCAGCAGGACCTGGACGCGAGCCCTGTCCCCCTGCCGCTCCTGTGCCCACCACCTCGCAGCCACCGGCCACGGCCCCGCCCACTCCCGTACCTGTCGTGCGGGCCCGTCCTCGATCGCGACGCGGTGTGGCGAGGCGGTCAGACACAGCCGTTCGGTGAACTCCACCGGTGCGCCCGACTCGTCGAGCACAGTCGCCGATACCTGCCCGGCGAAGACCGTGGCCGGCGACGGCGCGGGCAGCCTGCCCGGCCAGGGGGCATCCGGCTCGACGGGGGCTTCGGGGCGATCCCCCCAGGGCACCAGCTGGACCCGCTCGGCGGGACCGCGCCCACCGCCCAGTACCGCTGTGACCACGCTGTCCGGCCCCAGCAGGCCCTGTACCCGCACCAGTGCCCTGCCTGCCCGCTCGGCCGCGAGCGTGGGCTCGTCCCCGAGCCCCCCTCGCGCCG
The DNA here is from genome assembly GCF_003385185.1 of Amycolatopsis palatopharyngis. Lineage (GTDB taxonomy): Bacteria > Actinomycetota > Actinomycetes > Mycobacteriales > Pseudonocardiaceae > Amycolatopsis > Amycolatopsis palatopharyngis. The sequence goes on from NZ_PQHZ01000005.1 coordinate 119,657, forward strand.
CAGCCGCGGAACCCGCCTGCCAGAGGCCGAGTTGCAAGGAATGCCCAGCGACCGTCTCCTCGGGATCGAGCCGGAGTCGGCAGACTCCCGCGGTCGGCCGCACCCCCGCACCCCTTCGCAGCCAGCCCTCGAACTGCCAGCGCACCCGATCGGCGATCCCCTGTGGGGTCAGGGGTTCGGCACAGCGCCAGACGCGGGCGAGTTCCTCGCCGTGTTCCGTGGTGGCGTAGATGCCCAGTCTGGTGCAGGCCAGCCCACGGGCTGCCAGTCCACTGTGGAACCGTGTGGCCAGCGTCCTGGCCACGAACGCGGCGGCGTCCACCCGGTCCAGCACCGGATCGAACTCCTCGCTGATCGAGAGCTCAGGAGGTGGACGCCTGCGGTGCGGTGGCCGATCGGACAGACCCCGCGAAAGCCGGTGCGCGAGCAGTCCGGGTGCACCGAACCGGGAGGCCACGTCCCGTTCGGTGAGCGCGGCGAAGTCGCCGAGGCTGCGCAGGCCCAGCCTGCGCAGCAGATCGACCAGGTCGCCGCGGTACGCATCCGGCTGATCAAGCTCGGTGATACTCAACGGGGCGAGGAACTCGGCCGAGGCTCCTGGTTCGACCAGCGCGGACCTGCGGGCGGCGAGCACGGCGGCGAAGAGCCCGTCGGCGACGCCGAGCTGACACTCCACTCCCGTCCGGACGGGTACGTGTTCGGCCAGCAGTTCCAGCAACCGGGACTCGCCGCCGAAGTAGCCCGCGGCTCCCCGCACCGGCACCGCGACCACTCCTGGCCGGACGACCTCCACCCCGACGACGAGCTCCTCCACCGCGGCCGCGACGGGCTCGAACAACCGGGCGTCCCTGCCGGGATCCTCGCCGAGCACCACGATCTCCGGGCATCGGGACTGCGCCTCTCTGCGGCGCATCCCACGCCGGACACCGGCGGTCCTGGCAACGGCCGAGCACGCCACCACACGATTGGCGAGGAAAACCGCGGCAGGCAGGTGCGGAGAAACCCCCGCGGCCAGCCCCGCCGCGACCACCGGCCAGTCCGGGCACCACAACACGAGCACTCGCACCGGAGGGGCGACCATGATCAGCTCACCCCCCGCTCGCTCCAGGAAACGGCGGGCCCTGCCACACCATCAGCCGTGTCCGCGCCGTCCACCGCGCCGTTCGGCGCAGGCAGCAGCAGATCGGTGCGCGCAGGTCGCGCCGCCGCTCCCCGGCCGGCGGTGTGCACGACCACCTGCCGTTGCCGCAGGTAGCCGTACCCACCGTCGAGACCCGACCACCGGCCACCCGTGCATCGCAGCTCCACCTCGGCACCAGGCCAAGGGCCGAGGGAGAGCAGCACGGCACCGCGATGCCGGGCACGGGCGGACAGTCGACGGGCGGTCTGCTCGGCCCTGCCCACAGGCCCGACCGCCACGAGGTCCACCCCGTCGAGCAGCGCGGCGGTCACCGAGGCGAAGTCGGCACCGGGACGAGGCACGAGGGCGAGGCGAGCCACCTCGACCCCGAGTTCCCCGGCAGCGGCCACCCCGAGATCGGGCACCCCGACCACCGCGGCCCACGATCCACCCGCGGTGGCTTCCGCGAGCAGCGCGAGCAACAGCGAAGTGGACCCGTGCACCGCCACCGTGCTGCCCCGGCGCAGCCCTCCCCAGGGCAGCAATCCGGACAGCGCCGACTGCACCGGCAGAACCTGTCCCGTGGTCTGCGCGTGCTCGGCGGCGTCGGCCACCCCGCTGGCCGTACGCACACCCGGCAGTGCCGTCAGCCGGGCGATGGCAGCCCCGGCCTGCTCCGGCTCGACACCCCGGATCTCGCTCGCGAGCCCTCTCGGCACCGGGCACCACCTCCCCTCACGACAGCACGGCAGCGCGGCAGGTGCTCGAGCCCTGCTCGCGATTCGTGCCCCGCCGCGGGGAAGACGGCAGAGCGTCGAACGTATGTTCGATGCGTCCAGTGAACACTGAATGCCGTATCGCTGTCAAGCAAGGCGTTGCAGGTCGACTGATACCGGCTCTTCCTTACGTAAACTTCCTTATTGTTCTTTTATTGGGGAAGTTTAGGTATGCTAGTGTCGCCTTTCGCGCAGCGAAGGCTGCCATGGAGGGGTCAGGAACATGAGCGAGATCTATCGATCAGCGGCAGGAGCCCGCCAGCTGCGTGAGCGCTATCGAAAAGCCCTGGAGCGCTGGCCGGTCGCCAACAAGCAGTTACACGTGCCGACACCCGAGGGCGAGACCTTCGTCGTCACCTGCGGAGCAGACGACGCTCCACCCCTGGTGCTGCTGCACGGCTCCGGCGGCAACTCGGCACAGTGGCTGAGCAGAATCCCCGAACTCGTCACACATTTCCGGGTATGCGCGATCGACATGATCGGCGAACAAGGCCGCAGCACGCCGTCTCGGCCGCCCTTGGACTCCGACCGATACGCCGTGTGGCTGGATGCCGTGCTGGACTCACTCGGGCTGAACCGGGTGTCGATCATGGGCGTGTCCCTCGGTGGCTGGCTGGCCGTGGACTACGCGACACGGCGGCCGAGCAGGGTGGCTCGCCTCGCGCTGTCCTGCCCGGGCGGGATCGGCAGACAGAAGAAGGGTTTCCTACTCAAGGCGTTGCTGCTGAACTCGCTCGGCGAAAGAGGCCGGCGCAGGTCGGTGCACGGAATTCTCGGACCAGGGCTGTCCGCGCTGCGGGCGGAGGAGACCGAAGTGGTCTTCGACGAGGTGCTGCTTGTGGCGAACAACTACCGATACCGGCTGGAGGCGCTTCCGGTCTTCGACGAGCACGCGCTACGACGGCTGACCATGCCGGTGCACGTGCTCGCCGGCGAGTTGGACGTGATGTTCGACTCCGGGGAAACCAAGCGGCGACTGGAAGCGAGCGTCCCGCACGCGACAGTGCGGCTGCTGCCCGGCATTGGTCATTTCATTCCCACACAGGCGACGGAACTGGAGTTCCTGACGCCAGTGCACTAGGCACGACTCCATTTTGGGCAGTGCTCCCCCGGCCATGGCGCACCTCCGAGAACTCCCGACTTCGACCACACCGCTCCAGTGCGGCGGGACCGGTGCGATACTTCGCTGCGTGGCCGACGGGGAGGCATCGTGACGGGACCTCAGTACACCGGACCTCAGTACCCGGGACCCCAGCACGGCGGCTCCTGGCCGGGCGGACCGCAGGGATACCAGCAGCATCCGGGCTGGCAGTACGCCCCATACCCGCAGCCCCAGCCGCCGAAGCGTAAGCGCACGGGCCTGATCGTCTCGCTGGTCCTGGTGTCGCTGCTGGTGCTGGGGGCCATCGCAGGCGGCGTCGTCTTCTACCTGAACGCGCACGCCGACGGCGGCATACCGCCCACTGGCGCGCAGCTCGACCCGGCTTGCGATGCCGTCAGTGAGCAGACCCGGCAGCGGTTGCGCACCACCAATCCCGATCCCACGGCCAGCAGCGCGCGCGAAAGCCAGGGCGTCTCCCTCGTCTACTGCGGGTGGACACAGACCCGTGGGCAGGACGGGGAGGGAAGCCGCGACCTGCAGGTACAGATTCTTCGCTACGCCGGGGCCGCCGCACAGGAACAGCGGCGGCCCCGGTGTGACGGCTCGCAGCTACCACCGCCGCAGCTCGGGCAGGAAGCATGCATCGGCAGCACGCAGAGCGGCAACATCACCACCGTGACCCTGCAGGTCCGTCAGGGCAGCTACTTCGTCCTGGTCGGCTACAGCGGGTGGGACGTCGGCTTACTCGGCAACGAACCCGCCCCCGTGCAGGACTTCGCCAACGCCGCGGCCGGGGTCGGCCAGGAAGTTCTCGGCACCCTGCAGGGTTGACCCCGGCACTCGAAATCGGCCGCCGCTCCCGCGGTGGGAAAGTTCCCCAATGCGGCATTGGGGAACTTCAACGTCCCCAATGCCACATTGGGGACATGTTGCACCGCGGGTGGGGTGCGGGTCAGTGGGCGAAGTGGCGGGTACCGGTGAGGTAGACCGTCGCGCCAGCGGCCTCCGCCGCGGCGATCACCTCGGCGTCGCGCACCGAACCACCAGGCTGCACCACCGCGCGTACCCCGGCGTCGAGGAGCACCTGCAGCCCGTCGGGGAACGGGAAGAACGCGTCCGAGGACGCGACCGATCCCGACACCCGATCTCCGGCACGCTGCACCGCGAGCCGCGCGGAGTCCACCCGGTTCACCTGCCCCATCCCGACGCCGACGGTCGCCAGACCGGCGGCCAGCAGGATGGCGTTCGACTTCACCGCGCGTACCGCACGCCAGGCGAACACCAGGTCGGCCATGGTCTGCTCGTCGGCGGGCTCGCCCGTGGCCAATGTCCAGGAGGCGGGGTCGTCTCCTGGTGCGTCGATCGCATCCGGGGTCTGCACGAGCACTCCACCGGAGATCGGCCGGACCTCCACCGCGTCCGCGTTCGCGATCGCGGGCAGACGCAGCAGGCGGATGTTCTTCTTACGGCTGAGCACGTCCAGCGCCTCGGCGTCGAAGTCCGGCGCGAGTACGACCTCCGTGAAGACGTCGGCGATCTGCTCGGCAGCGGTCACCGAGACCGGCCGGTTCGTGGCGATGACCCCACCGAAGGCGGACACCGGATCGCACGCGTGCGCCTTCCGATGCGCCTCCGCGATGTCGGAACCCACCGCGATGCCGCATGGATTCGCGTGCTTGATGATCGCCACCGCAGGCTGCTCGAAGTCGTAGGCCGCCCTGCGAGCCGCGTCGGTGTCGACGTAGTTGTTGTAGGACATCGCCTTGCCGTGCAGCTGCTCGGCGTGCGCGAGACCGGTCCGCGAGTGCGTGTACACCGCCGCCCGCTGGTGCGGGTTCTCGCCGTAGCGCAGGGTCTCCCCGCGCTGCCAGGTCATCCCCATGAACTCACCGAAGCCCGAGTCGTCGGCGGGCGCGTACTGCTCGGCGAACCACGTGGCCACCTGGGCGTCGTAGGCCGCGGTGTGCGCGTACGCCTGCGCCGCCAGCCGCTTGCGGTCGGCAAGCTCGAACCCGCCTTCGCGTACCCGCTCGAGTACCCAGTCGTAGCGCTGCGGATCCACCACCACCGCCACGCTGCCGTGGTTCTTCGCCGCCGCGCGCACCATCGCGGGACCGCCGATGTCGATGTTCTCCACACAGTCCTCATGGCTCGCGCCGGAAGCCACGGTGCTCGCGAACGGGTAGAGGTTCACCACCAGCAGATCGAACGGCGCGATGTCCAGCTTGCGCAGTTGCTCCACGTGCTCGTCCTTGCCGCGGTCGGCGAGCAGGCCCGCGTGCACCCTGGGGTGCAGGGTCTTCACCCTGCCGTCCAGCGACTCCGGAAAGCCCGTGACCTCCTCCACCGGGGTCACCGGGACACCGGCGTTGGCGATGACCTTCGCGGTACCACCTGTGGAGACGATCTCCACGCCTGCGGCGTGCAGGCTGGTGGCCAGCTCCAGCAGGCCGGCCTTGTCCGACACCCCGATCAACGCGCGCCGGACCGGGTGCCGCCCGGCAGACTGCTCGCTCACGTGAAACTCACCTTTCGTCCGTCCACCGTGCACCCCGCACGGCCCAGCTTCGCGATCACGTCGACGAGGAGCCTGCGCTCCACCGCCTTGATCCGCTCGTGCAGGCTTGCCTCGTCGTCATCGGCCTCGACCCGCACGGCCTCCTGCGCGATGATCGGCCCGGTGTCCACCCCCGCGTCCACCAGATGCACGGTCGACCCGGTCACCTTCACTCCCAGCTCCAGCGCGTCGGCAACGGCGTGCATGCCGGGAAACGCGGGAAGCAGCGCGGGATGGGTGTTCACCACGCGATTCGGGAACCGGTCGAGGAAGTGCGCACCGAGAATCTTCATGAACCCTGCCGACACGACGAGATCGGGCCCGTATGCGTCGACGGCTTCGGTCAGCGCCTTGTCCCAGCTCGTCCGGTCCGGATGATCCCCCATGCGCACGGTGAAATGCGGGATACCGGCCCGCTCGGCCCTGGCGAGCGCCTCGACGTCCGCGCGGTCCGTGCCGACGGCGACGACCTCCGCGGGGTAGTCGTCTCGTCCCACCGCATCGAGCAGTGCCTGAAGCAACGTTCCCGACCCTGAGGCGAGCACCACGAGCCTGGCGGACGCGGGCAGCTCCAACCGAGTAGCCAGAACGGTCTCCTTGCTGGGGCGAACGCGCTCGCACGCACGCCGATCGACCTGGTCACCTCACCTTAACGCCGGGTTGTTGATCTACGAGAGGCGGTGGGTGCGGCCCAGCTCACTCTCCGCGTGGCTCTCGCTCCGTTTTCGCGGCGCCGTCAACCGTGTCGCCGGTGTCCTCGGTGGTGGCGGTGTCCTCGGTGGTGGCGGTGTCCTCGGTGGTGGCGGTGTCGTCGGTGGTGTCGAGATTCTCGTCGTCTGGATCGTCCGGGTCGAACTCGTCGTCGAATTCGATGGCGGTGTCCTCGGGAACGTCCAGGACCTCGATCTCGCCGGCCGTTTCCTCGGCGGCCTCGGGATCGCCGTCCTCGACGGCGGCTTCGTCGCCGGCTTCGTCGCCGGCTTCGTGCGTGTCGGCTTCGGCTTCGGGGTCCTCGGACTCGGTGTCGTCGCTGTCCTCGGACTCCGGCTGCTCGCCGTCCTCGGTGCTTTCGGCATCCTCGGCACTCGCGCTGTCCTCGGTACCTTCTGCTTCCTCGGTGTCCTCGGTGTCCTCGGTGTCCTCGGTGTCCTCGGTGTCCGCCGGATCCTCGGCGACTGCCTCCGGCTGCGCCGGTTCCGGCTGCTCGCGAGGGCCGCAGTAGTACGCCACGAGGGCGCCGGGCAGCACGATCCAGACGAAAACAGCGATCGAAAGCGTGCCGAGCGGGAACGAGATCGGGTCGAACGGCCCGCCGCCGAGCCTGCCCCCGGCCAGTGCGCCGAGCACCACGACACCGAACGCCGCCAGCGCACCGGCCACGGCCACCACCCGGACCCGGACGTTGGGATCATCGTCGATCCGCCGCCGCGACCAGCCGACTAGCAGGCCGGCCGCGGCCGGGAGCAGCATGAGCGCCGGCCACCAGATGGCGTGGCTTTCCGGCACCGCGGCGAACAACGGCAGCGGGGGCACAGGTCCGCCGGCGAATCCGACAGGGGTCAGGGTCGCGGCACCGATCGAGAAGCCGGGCCCCGCGGCGAACCCGAGGCCGGCCAGCACCGCATTGGGCAGGTAACCCAGCGAAAGCAGCAGCATGCCGGCGCCGTCGCCGAGGCCGGGGGCGTTCGCCAGGAAGACCTCGTGCACCGCCGAGGCGGACAGGGCCGAGGAGATCGTCACCGTCATGGCCCCGACGGTGAGCAGGGCGGCCACGGCGAGCGCGCCCGCTCGTAGCCCGTGCAGTGCCAGCGGCTCGACATAGCGCGAGGCCCAAGCGAGCATTCCGCAGCGGCTCGCGGTCCCGGCCAGTGCCGCGAGGCCGGCCACGAGCCCCGGTACGAGCAGGCCCGGCAGGGGTTCGACGGCGAGCCGGTGGCCGTCGGCCAGCACGGAGATGACCGCCCCCGCAGTGCCGTGCGTCGCCGCGATGATCCCGATCAGTGTCACGGCCTGAGCGGGTTCCCGGTAGTCCAGCCGCCGGGCCGCACTGGCAGTCGCCTTCATGATCAGCAGGAAGACACCGACCGTCGGCAGCAAGGGAAGCACCCCGAGGGTTCTGCCGTCGATCTGTAGCGGAACCTGGTACGCCGCAAGCCATCCGGGCCCCGCCGCGAGCAACACGGTGATCGGGTCGAATCTGCCCTGCGTGGCGCTCGCGGTGACCGCTGCGAGCAGGGCGGCGACGGCGAGATAGCCCGTCACCATGGGAGCGACGGCGGCGGTGATCAGCGCTCGCGCCCGCATCCCGCCGGATACAGTCGCAGCGCCATCTGGATCACCTTGGCCGTCGTCGCCCCCGAGGCGCGACGGTGAGGTGAGCAGCTGCATGTTCCGAACCCTCGCACCGGTAATAGGCCAACCGGGTGAGCCACGCCGCCCGACACGCGCACGACAGTGCATACCCACCCGGTCGGGGCAGGTCGAAAATCACACCACCACGCATAGTGTTCGCACCCTCGCACAGCACGATGCCCGCGGGACCGGAGTCACCGCGGGCATCGAAGGCAGTCGTCAGGTTCAGCCCTGCTGGCCGGGTCCACCCGGCTGCTGGCCCTGGCCGCCACCCTGCTGCTGGCCTGGTCCGCCCTGCTGACCGGCCTCGGGGGACTGCTGCTGGTAGAACTGGCCCTGCTGCGGCGCGTACTGCGTCGCCTGCTGAGTGGGCGGCGGCGGAGTCGCCGGAGGCCCGTACTGGGTCGGCTGGTTGAACCCGCCCGACGGCGGGTCCTGGGGCCCCGGCTGCCCGAACTGACCCTGGCCGCCGAACTGTCCCGGCGCGCCTGGCTGACCGAACTGCTGGCCGTAGGGGCCCTGTGGCGGCTTGCTGGCGGGCATCTTGAGCACGTTGTAGTCGAAGAGCAGCGCGGCGATCGCCACCAGCATCTGCAGGATGCCCAGGATGAGCATCACCGTGATCACGCCGGGAACGTCCGAACTGTGCACCACATTGAGCAGCGTGATGAGCGCTCCGAGCGCACTGAGCAGGGCGGCGAACGGCAGGACCTTCGGCCCGTTCGGCAACGCGCGCAGGGCGGCGAGCAAGCCGCCTGCCAACAGGAACTGGATGATGCTGCCCGCACCACGTGCCTCTTCGGAGAAACCGATGAAGTAGTTGATGAAGCCGAGCACGGTGACCGCCAACGCGAGGATGACGGCCAGCGACCCGGCCGAGAGGCTTTGATTCGGCGTCTGGGGCTGCTGCGGGCCACCCTGCTGTGGGTAGCCGGGCCCGCTGCTCGGATAGGTCATCCGTGTTTCTCCTGTCGTTCGGCCCGCTCGCGGTGCCGTGTGGAACTCCGGGACGAATAGGTCGTTCGGTGCGACGACGCTAGCGGATCCGCACGCAGTCGTCCCATCCTGGTAATCAGACGTGTGACACCGGGTATGGGTTTCGTGGGAACCCGGATTTCTCCTCCCGAAAGCGACGCACGTCACGAAAAGGGGCCAGGCACCGACTCCCGGTGCCTGGCCCCTTGCCATATTGCTGGATCGCTCGTGTCAGAGCGCCTGGTACAGCTGCCGGGCGAGCTCAGCGGTCTCGCTCGGGGTCTTGCCGACCTTCACGCCCGCGGCCTCGAGGGCTTCCTTCTTGGCCGCCGCCGTGCCGGAGGAACCGGAGACGATGGCCCCGGCGTGCCCCATGGTCTTGCCCTCGGGAGCGGTGAAGCCCGCGACGTAGCCGACCACCGGCTTGGTGACGTTGGCCTTGACGTAATCGGCGGCACGCTCCTCCGCGTCACCACCGATCTCGCCGATCATCACGATGACCTCGGTCTCGGGGTCGTTCTGGAACGCCTCGAGCGCGTCGATGTGCGTCGTGCCGATCACCGGGTCGCCGCCGATACCCACGGCGGTGGAGAAACCGATGTCACGCAGCTCGTACATCATCTGGTAGGTCAGCGTGCCCGACTTGGACACCAGCCCGATCTTGCCGGGGCCGGTGATGTTCGCCGGGATGATGCCCGCGTTGGACTTTCCGGGGCTGATCACGCCGGGGCAGTTCGGCCCGACGATGCGGGTCTTGTTGCCGGTCGCGACGGCATGCGCCCAGAAGTACGCCGAATCGTGCACCGGGATGCCCTCGGTGATGACCACGGCGAGCGGGATCTCGGCGTCGATGGCCTCGACGACCGCGTCCTTGGCGAACTTCGGCGGCACGAAGATGACCGACACGTCAGCGCCGGTCTCCTTCATGGCCTCCTCGACGGTGCCGAAGACGGTGAGTTCCTTGCCTTCGATCGTCACCGTCTGACCGGCCTTGCGAGAGTTGACGCCGCCCACGATGTTGGTGCCGGCCTTCAGCATCTTCGTGGTGTGCTTGGTGCCCTCGGAGCCGGTGATGCCCTGGACGATCACCTTGCTGTTCTCGTTCAAGAAGATCGACATGTCACGCCCCCTCAGAAGCGCTAGACGCGAGCTCCGCCGCCCGGTCTGCCGCATTGTCCATGGTGTCGACGACGGTGACGAGCGGGTGATTGGCCTCGGCCAGGATCCGCCTGCCCTCCTCGACGTTGTTGCCGTCCAGGCGCACGACCAGCGGCTTGCTGGCCTCGTCGCCCAGGATCTTCAGCGCCTCGACGATGCCGGTCGCCACCGCGTCGCAGGCGGTGATGCCGCCGAACACGTTGACGAACACGCTCCTGACGTCGGCGTCGTGCAGGATGACGTCCAGGCCCGCGGCCATGACCTCGGCCGACGCGCCACCACCGATGTCGAGGAAGTTCGCCGGCTTCACGCCGCCGTGCTTCTCGCCCGCGTAGGCGACGACGTCCAGGGTGGACATGACGAGCCCGGCACCGTTACCGATGATGCCGACCTGGCCGTCCAGCTTGACGTAGTTGAGGTCCTTGGCCTTGGCCTTGGCCTCCAGCGGGTCCTCGGCCTGCTTGTCCACCAGCTCGGCGTGACCCGGCTGCCGGAAGGCGGCGTTCTCGTCGAGGGTGACCTTGCCGTCCAGCGCGATGATCTTGTCCTGCGGGTCGCGGACCAGCGGGTTGACCTCGACCAGCGTGGCGTCCTCGGCGACGAAGGTCTCCCAGAGCTTCACCACGACGTCAGCGGCCTCTTCGACGACCTCAGCCGGGAAGTTGCCCGCCTTGAGAATCTCGGTGGCCTTGGCCTTGTCGACACCGTTGATCGGGTCGACCGGCACCCTCGCCAGCGCTTCGGGGCGCTCCACGGCGAGCTGCTCGATCTCGACGCCGCCTTCGGCCGATGCCATGGCCAGGAAGGTGCGGTTCGCGCGGTCCAGCAGGAACGAGAAGTAGTACTCCTCGGCGATGTCGGAGGCAGCGGCCACCAACACGCGGTGCACGACGTGTCCCTTGATGTCCAGACCCAGGATGGCGTTCGCCTTCTCCTCGGCCTCGTCGGGACCGTCGGCCAGCTTGACCCCGCCGGCCTTACCCCGGCCGCCGGTCTTCACCTGGGCCTTGATGACGACCTTGCCACCGAGCTTCTCGGCCTCAGCGCGGGCTTCTTCTTTGTTGTTCGCCACGGAACCCGGCAGTACCGGTACTCCGTGGGCGGCGAAGAGATCCTTCGCCTGGTACTCGTAGAGATCCACTCTCCAGTCTCCTGACGACACGCGACATTGCTGTGCTTCGCTGCGGACCCGCGCCGTACGGACACGGGGCGCTTTCCTGCTGCTGTCGGACCACGCTGACCCTAGCGACCTGCGCAGAAGTCGGGGTATCCGCACCTGGTGAACTCGGTCACCGAATGGCATCCGACCAGGGAACACCGGGTGTGAGCCGCCACACGGGCCACCTGTTCGTGACGTGCACTACCTCCGCAGGGCGGCCAGAGCACGAGTCAGATCGGCGGGTAGCGCAGGCAGGCCGGCGCTACGGGCCAGCTCACCGAGTCCGTACACCGGCAGGCCGGGCAACGTCGCCACCAGTTCGGCCACTTCGGCGACCTGGTCCGGGGTTGCCTCCATTTCCTGGCCTGCCCCGAGCCCGAGGACCAGCGCGGCCGGGTCCTCCTGTTCGACGATGCCGGCGACGGCTTCGACCGAGGCCATCGCCCCACCGTGCACGACTTCCGCCCCCGCGTCCCGCAACGCCCTGGCGAGAGCGACCAGCTCGCCCGATGGACCGTCCGTCCATTCCGAACCGAGTTCCGCCAGTACGAGCCGCGGTGCCACGCGCGGGTGCGTCATCGAGACCCGCGCCCGCCGGCCAGCGCGAGGGCCGCGGTCAACAACGCGGCCAGCGCGGCGGCGATCGCCAGCCACAGCCCGGTCCCGGCCCTGGCGCCGTCGATGTCCGACGCCGTCAACGGCAGTTCGGCGGCTCGCAGGATCAGCAGGCACGCCACGCCCACGAGCAGCGCGGCCGCTCGGGCAGGGCGGCTGCGCGGGACCAGCGCCGAAGCGCCGAGCACGGTCAGTGTCGCGGCCAGCAACCCCCAGGACGGAGTGCCGAACTCCGACCACAGTCCGGCCGGAACGAAATCCGGTGCGGCGATCACCGGCGTGCCGAACGTGGCGACGGCAAGCACAACGGTGGCCACCAGGGGCGTGATCACGGTCGGGGCGATATGCGGAACCTGTCCGCCGGACAACCCCTCCGCTTCCTCGCTGTCCTCCCGCTCGACCATTCCGGCGACGAGTGAACAGCAGGCCGTGACGGTGGCGCCGATCATCGCCGTGACGGTCCACACCACGCCCTGCCCAGCCGTGTAGGTGGCCCCGAGACCCGTGGCCGCGACCGCGACATCCAGTACGGCGGCCCCGGCCAGCAGCACCCCGGCCCAGACAACCGACAGCACGGGTCGCACCACCGCTGCCAGGCCGGGAACGAACATCGCCGCTCCCGGTACGACAACGAGCAACCCCGCCGCGAGCAGCCACGGGCCTGCCGCGCTGTCCGGGGCGGTCGCGGCACCGGCAGACACCAGCTGTGCCGTGAGCGCGCCTGCCATCGCCGCGGCTCCCGTCAGCAGGGCGAGCGCGCCGGTTGCCCACTGCAGCCGCCTGCCGCCTGGCAGGGCCGCCTCCGCGGCGGCAGTGCCATCGACACCAACCTGCGCGTCGTCGTGTTCCCGTTGTCCGGACGGTCCCCGATCGGTGGGGAGGGTCAGGCCGCGCAGCAGCAGGGCCGCCGAGGCGAGCAGAACCAGCACCGGCCCGGTCGACACGTGCAGCCAGGGCACGGCCAGCGCCGCGACCAGGTTCGGCAGTGCCAGCACGGCCGAGCCGAGGCCCAGGCCCAGTACGCAACCGCGGGCCAGCTCGGCCGACCCTGAGCTCGCCGCGAGGGCGGCCACCAGCGGGAGCGCACCGGCGACCAGCAGCAGTCCGGCCAGCGTGAGCATGGGCCCCTCGAACGCACCGCGGCCGAGCAGGTAGGCGTTGTCCGAGTCGAACGGCGTCATCAGCAGGCCCAGGGCGGCGAGCACGGTCACCGCGAGCACCACGGGCAGCCATGACGTGTGACCTGCTTCCGGCTCGGCGCCCCTGCCTGCCGCATGCGCCGCGAGCACCCCAGCGACACCGAGGGCAAGCTGGCCACCGATCAACAGCCAGAGTCCGAGCGCGGGAGACGGTGACCCCAGGCTCGCCGGCAGATACAGCTCAGGGCGCGCGGCCTCCGCGGGGTCGGCCACGAGTTGCAGGTCCAGCAGAATCCGGCCAGGGACCAGCGCCGCCAGACCCGCGAGCACCCCGCAGGCCACGGCCGGACGGCCGAGCGCGGCGAAGCCCACCGCGACCGCGACCGGCGCTAGTCCGAGAACGATCAGCAACGAAGTGCTGGCGAACGCCGGCTCGGCTCCAGTGACCACCTGGACGAATCCAGCAGCCGCGAGCAGCAGGGAAGCGAGCACCGCGACACCGAGCGCACCACTGAACGGGCTGACGGATCGGTCATCGGTCAACAAGGTGCTGGAGCGCGGAGTCATCGATGCCGACGCTAGCAGCGGCCACGGCTGGCCACCGCCTTTACGACGTCGTGCCGACGACACCGGCATCGCCGGAAAACGACCCGCCACGCCGGAGTTCGATGACACGCACGAGTGGTTCCAGCACGTGACTCAGCTGTCACTCAACGTGCATACATTTCGGCGCGAACCGTCCCGGACGAACGGTCCGACCACGCGGTTGGCCGTTTGTAACGCAAGTCACACCGATTGGAGCAATCTGGCTCCCACCTTGAGTGATCCGGCCACCTCATCACCCTGTCGAGTTCCTCATTCGGCCGACTCGCCAACCGGTTCTTGCTGCAACCGGTTCCCCTTCGTTACTGTTCCGCGGTCCCCATTACGGTCAGATCACGAAACGGACAGGCCTGCGAAGGTCACGAGCGGTTCCCCCGAAACCGCTCACCGGGATCCCCCGCCCGGAGTCCACGATCTGGCTCCCCGAGTACGGAAGGCCCTGTCTTGGCTCGACACCGCTCCCCCGGCGGTCAGGCTCCTTCCCCGGCACTCGACGACGCACTGGACGGTGCAGTCGTCCGCGTCCGGGGAACACACCGGCTTCCCGCACCTTCGTCGGCCCTGCGTGGCCGCGTTGTTGTAGCGGCCGTAGCCGCCGGTGCTTTTGCTGCTGCTGCCGCAGGTCAGACCCTCCAGGCTGTCAGTTCCACGGACTCGGACAGCAAGGTGACGCCGCTGGCCAGTTCCCGTGACGCCACTTCGGCCATCGGAGTCGGCGGCGATGCCGCCCCCATGGGCGCGCCCGCGGCCGCCCCGGAGTTGCTTCCGGTGGCTCGTACGAGCGACGCCTCCGCCGAGGTCCAGAAGCTGACCGAGAGCAGGCAGGTCACCCAGGCCCGCATCGAGCGCGAGGCCCGCGAGGCCGAGGCCGCACGGAAGGCTGCGGAGGAAGCCGCCCGGCCGAAGACCGTGCGTCCCACCGCCGGCTCCGTGACCTCGGGTTTCGGTGGCCGCTGGGGCACCATGCACTACGGGCTCGACTTCCGCGGCAGCATCGGTTCGCCGATCGTCGCCGCCGCCGACGGCGTCGTGATCGAAGCGGGCTCGGCTAGCGGCTTCGGGCTCTGGGTGCGAATCCAGCTCGACGACGGCACGGTCCACGTATACGGCCACATGAACAGCTACTCCGTCAGCGAGGGTGAGCGCGTCAAGGCCGGCGAGCAGATCGCCGAGGTCGGCAATCGTGGCCAGTCCACCGGCCCGCACCTGCATTTCGAGGTGTGGAGCGCTGGCGGCCAGAAGCTCGACCCCCGCCCGTGGCTGCGCGAGCGCGGCGTCGAACTCTGATCCGTCGACACCACGGATCGATCCAGCAGGCGGACCAAGCCGACCAAGGCCATCGCCTCGATCGTCACGTTCCTGGCGGCAACCTGCGAATGAAGTAGGCGATCGCCACCTGCCAGGGGAAGCACAGTTCGCCCCTGCCGGCCGCGCCCCCAGTTGAGCGGCGCCAACGCCACCTCGGCCCCCGGTCGCGCCTACAGGCGGCACAGCGCCTGCATTGGTGGCACTCGTGCAGGCGCAGGAGTGCCCGCCACGACGCCACCAGTCTGCGTACCTCCGGCGCCAGCGGTCCCCGTTCCCCGTTCGCCCGCGCCGAGACGTCGTCCAGATAGCGCCATACCCCGCGCGCGACTGGGCCAAACACACGGTCGTCCACACTTGCGCCCCCCCACTTCTCCCCGCCGGTCGAACGGCGGGGCTCGCTAATCCGAGCCGAACTGGTGTTCGATCAAAAGGTAGCGCAGGGGTACGACAATGTCGTGCATCGAGCGAAGCGAGTGGGTGGCCCGGAGGACACCTCTGCTCAGAGCTTCACCATCGGAACGCTGCCGATGAGCATCAGCCGGACGGTGCCGGCGGCACCGAAGTCGATCGTGGCCGTGGCTCGCGGACCGGTGCCGTCGGTGGCCACCACGGTGCCGAGGCCGTACTTGTCATGGCTGACCCGGTCACCCACGTCGACCTTGATGGCCACGGTGTCCTTCCAGCCCTTGGAGGACGTGTTCCGCATGCCACCCGAGGACAGGCCCGCCTGTGCCGAGTCCCCGCCGAATCCCCGGCGCGAGCCCCAGGTGGTCGCGGTCCGTGGCGAGCCGGAAGAGGTACCGAAACCGGCAGCCTCCGGCTCGGTCCGCCGCCAGTCGACGAGATCGGCCGGAATCTCGTCCAGGAAGCGGGAAGCCGGGTTGGTCATCGGCTGTCCCCACGCGGTACGCAGTAGCGCACGCGACAGGTACAGCCGCTTTCGCGCCCTGGTGATCGCCACATAGGCCAGCCGACGCTCCTCGGCCAGTTCCTTCGGCTCGCCCAATGCCCGCATGTGCGGGAAGATCCCGTCCTCCCAGCCGGTACCGAACACGACCGGGTACTCGAGTCCCTTGGCCGTGTGCACGGTCATCAGCGTCACGACTCCGGCATCGTCGGATTCGTCCTCGTCGGCACCGTCCGGCGTCGGAATGGAGTCGGCGTCCGCGACCAGGGAGACCCGTTCCAGGAATGCGGGCAATGAACCTGGTTCCGGCACGCCGAGATCTGCGGGAGTGGCATCCGCGGCAGCCGGTTCAGCGGCCTCGCCGTCCTCGTCCGCCTCCCCCTGCTCCTGCCCATCCGCCAGCCTGGCGTCCCGAACCGACTCGGCGAACTCGGTGAACTCCCTGGCCACTGTGACGAGTTCGGTCAGGTTCTCCAGCCGCGAGGCGTCCTGCGGGTCGTCGGACTCCTCCAGCGCGACGCGGTAGCCGGTGCGCTCCAGAATCGCCTCGAGTACCTCGGCGACCTCGGCGCCCTCTTCGACCAGTTCGGTCAGGCCGTCCAGCAGTTCGACGAACCCGGTGATGCATTTCTGCGACCGCGGGTTCAGCAGCGGTACCTCGTCGGCCACCGCGGCCCGCAGTGCCGCCGCGAACGAGATGCGCTCGCGCTCGGCATGGGCGGCGACCACGGCTTCGGCGCGGTCACCGATCCCGCGCTTTGGCACGTTGAGGATCCGGCGAAGACTCACCGTGTCCTCCGGGTTGGCCAGCACCCGCAGGTAGGCCAGCGAGTCCCGTACCTCGCGCCGCTCGTAGAAGCGCACCCCGCCGACCACGCGGTACGGCAGGCCGAGACGGATGAAGATCTCCTCGAACACCCGCGACTGGTTGTTGGTGCGATAGAAGACGGCGACGTCGGAGTATTTGAACGACGGTTCGTCACCGCTACCGGCCCCGACCGCACTGTCCATCAGCGAGTCGATCTCGCCCGCGACGAACGCGGCTTCGTCGTGCTCGTTGTCGGCCACGTAACCGACGATCTTCGCGCCGTCCCCCGAATCGGTCCACAGCCGCTTGTCCCGCCGGTTCGGATTGCGCGAGATGACCGCGTTCGCCGCGGACAGGATCGTCTGGGTCGAGCGGTAGTTCTGTTCCAGCAGGATGGTGCGCGCGTTCGGGAAGTCGCGCTCGAACTCCTCGATGTTGCGGATCGTGGCACCGCGGAAGGCATAGATGGACTGGTCCGCGTCCCCGACCACACAGAGTTCGGCGGGCGGCACCCCGGACTCCGTTGACTTGGTGCCGACGAGCTCCCGTACGAGCGTGTACTGCGCGTGGTTGGTGTCCTGGTACTCGTCGACGAGTACGTGGGAGAAGCGCCTGCGGTAGTGCTCCGCGACGTCCGGGAAGACCTGCAGCACCTCGACCGTGCGCATGATCAGGTCGTCGAAGTCCATCGCGTTGGCCGAGGTGAGCCTGCGCTGGTATTCGGCGTAGACCTCGGCGACCTTGCGCTCCAGGTCGTTCGCCGCGGCCGCGGCAGCTGACTCGGGGTCGACCAGCTCGTTCTTCAGGTTCGAGATGTGCACGCCGAGGGTGCGTGCCGGATAACGCTTCGCGTCCAGGTCAAGATCCCGCGCGACCAGTGTGATCAGGCGTTTGGAGTCGTCGGAGTCGTAGATGGAGAAGTTCGACGACATCCCCAGCGTCTTCGCCTCGCGACGCAGCAGTCGCACGCACATGGAGTGGAAGGTCGACACCCACATGGCGTTGGCCCTGCGACCGACCAGTTCGGTCACGCGATCGCGCATCTCAGCCGCGGCCTTGTTGGTGAAGGTGATCGCCATGATCTGGCCGGGATGCACCCCCCGTTCGGCCAGCAGGTAGGCGATCCGGCGGGTGAGCACCCTGGTCTTGCCCGACCCGGCGCCCGCGACGACCAGCAAGGGGCTGCCCGCGTGCTCCACGGCCGCCCGCTGGGCGGGATTGAGGTCCCCGAGCAGACCGGCGTGCCTGTCGTTGCGCGCGGACTGTGGTGTCCGCGCTGTCCCCGGGGTGTGGTGTTCCGAAGGCAGATCGAAGAGGGTGCTCATCGGGACTCACGCTACCCGGGGCCACCGACGATGGCGGAGGGGTCGCGGCATCGGCGGAGACGTCGCGCCGCTGTGGCATACTTGACGTGTGCACGCATGTGACCGGCTGGACGTCCAGATTCTCCTGGACCTCGCGGCCTGCCGATTTTTTTACGGGACCCGGACTCCGGCTCCCGTGATCGCGTAGTGCGCCAACCGCCATCACACCCAAGCCCCGGAGTCCTCGGACCCGGGGCTTTCGTCGGCTCGGGGTCACGCAGGGATCCGGATCGACCGGAGGACAGATGAACGCCCAGACCCACGACACGAATCCGCCCGAGACTCCGCAGGAGACCGAGGCGCAGGACATCGACGCGCTGCGCGAGGAGATCGACTGGCTGGACACCGAGATCCTCCGTCTGGTGAAACGGCGGGTCGAGGTGTCCAGGACCATCGGGGCGGCACGAATGGCGGCAGGGGGCACCCGGATCGTCTACAACCGTGAGATGGACGTGCTGGCCCGCTACCGCGACCTCGGCCCCGAGGGCAGGCAGCTGGCCATGGCCCTGCTGAACCTCGGCAGGGGCAGGCTCGGCAGGTAACCAGACCGGTCCGATTAGCCCGCTGCGGCGATCGGTATGCGATCTCAGGGGTTCCCCGGAGCCGCTGCGGGGATGTTCACGGCACACTGGGGTCATGGAAACGCTCGTCAACGTGATCGCCGTAGTCATCGCCATCGCCAGCGTGCTGGCCGCCCTAGGCCACGCCGGCTACCTGGCGATGCTGAACAACGCCGCGGGCAAACGCGCGGGCGGTGCCCCGATCGCTCAATATGTTCGTGGCCGCTGGCCGGTGGCGGGTGGAGCCGCGGCGGCGTCACTGCTCGCCTGGTTGCTGACCAGCGGGGGACCCGGGCTGGACATCGTGGCGATCATTCTCGCCGTCGGTAGCGGAGCCGTGGCCACGAAGGCACTGCAGTCGACGCAGGCGCGGTACCGCAGCGGCGGATAACACCTGGTCGGCGGGCAAAAGATGATGCGGAACCGCGTACCACTAACACACTCCCAGTCGCATGTCGCCGGGTCGGCGGCGCCCGGAGGAGTGAATCTGAAGAAACTGGCCCACCTGGCCCACCAAGCCGCAGCCGGGCTCTTATTCTGGTAGGCGCGAAACGTCGCAGGTTTCCCTGCCCCAGCCCACTCCGTTGTGCTGGGCCGGGGACGCATGCTCGGCACCAGGCCGTGCATGTGCAGTTGGAGTGTGCAGATGCTCGGTCTGCCGCTGCTCCGATCGGCTTAATTCGAGCGGAATCGCCGTCAGGTGACCGGAAGGGAGGGGTCCTACCAGCATGAACGGCGGACCCGATTCCACCGAGCACCATTCCCACCGACTGCAACGTCCCCCACGCCAGGGCCGCCACCGCCAGGGCGCGGCGGGCACCTGGACCCCGAGCGTTCCCACACAGCCAACGCATGGACGGCACGAGGAGCCGCGTCCGGCGGCCGAGGCGGCGGTCCCCCTCGACGCCTCGTTCAGCGGATCACTGCCATTGGCGGCCGGCCAGCAGGAGCACGATTCCGGATACCGATCGGGCTTCCTCAGCACCAGGGGCGAACTACCGATCGAGGTACCGGCCCAGGCGGCACCGGCGTCCAGGCCGGTGCCCCCTTCTGTAGCACCCGAGTCCGTAGCGCCCGAGTCCGTAGTGCCCGATTCACTAGCGCCCGAGTCCACGCTGTCCGAGCGCGCGGCGGCCGAGCGCGCGGCGGCCGAGTCCGCGGCGATGAAGTCCGCCGACGAGCCGACGGTCCGGCGGAGAACGGTGACACTGACGACTCCCCCGGAACCCCGTCCCAGCGAGGTAACCGGCGAGGACATCCTCGTCTACGAAGCGGAACCCGCGCCCGCGCTGGACGGGCTCGGCACGTTCGACCTCGGCTCGGTGCCCGCCTCGGTGACTCCGCCCAGGACGTGGCGCAAGGCTGCCTGGTTCGCGACAGCCTCGTCCGGCTTCGTGGTGGTGGCCCTGTTGTTCGCAGGTTCGGTCCTGGTCAGCCAGCCCTCGGAGACCGGGACGCAGGCGATCAACGGCTGGACCGAGCGCGGGGGTCAGCCGACACTCGAGGGCGAGCAGTTCACCGATCGCACGAGTGGGCCGGACTCCAGCACGCAAGAGGACACCTCGGCCGCGGCATCCGCGTCGTCCGCGGCGTCTGAATCGAGTGCCAGCAGTTCACAGCAGACCACGGTGAGCGAACGCGCCTCCGCCATCGCACCCCACGCCCCCGGTGCCCCGCCGATGACGAGCTCACCGGAGTTCAGCGAGGCCCCGACCACGACGAGCACGTCCAGCGAGCCGACGAAGCCGCCCGCCTCCAAGGCGCAGCGGGTCAAGGCGCCGCCCCGGCACGTGATGACGGCCGATCCCGAACTGATGGCGGACCGTTCCGAGTACTTCCTCAACACCGTCACCGAGGATCCGGCGGCCGCGCACTCGGTGACCACCGGGGAACTGGAGGAACAGGGCCCGAAAGGCCTCGAGCGGAAGTATCGGGACGTGGCCTACTACGAGGTCAAGAAGATCTACATCGATCCCAACCGTGGCGAGACCGTCAACACCGTCGAGGTGACGTACCCGGACGGCAGCAAGAAGACCGAGCAGCGGGTACTCCATTTCGGCAGGGAAACGAAGATCGAAAGCGACGGAAAGTCATCGCCGGAGTAGCGCACGCCGCGGCGTTCACCCGCTGATGCACGTGCGGATGCGCATTTCCACTGCACGTGCGGTGCGGTGAGTGGTTAGAAATTGCGCTACCCGGGTGACATGGAATGCCGCTCGTCGTATTCCGGCGCCATTCCGCCGATCGAGCCTGGCCGCAGCAGATCGCAGAGGGTTACCTAGTGTGCAGGAACCCCGCACCCCGCGACACCCACGCAGGACGACATGGCGATATGCCGAACGGTGGTATGGCCGGTACCGACGACCAGTCGCACCACGATCAACACGATCAACACGATCGACACGATCAAGACCGCGATCAACACCGCACACACCAGGATCGCCCCGGTGCAGGCCCACAGGCCGGACCGGCGATCGGGAGAACGGACCATCCGTGCACGACGGGAAGCGCTCAGAGCGGCTCGCTCAGGCAGGCCATACGAGACACGCCGAGGACGTACTGCACCCCGGCCTGCTCGAAGATGAGTTGGTCGACCGTGAGCACCTCGACGCCGTCTTCCGCGAGCCGAGCCGCTACCTGCCGCCGCCACGCGTCCGCCGCCGCCCGGAACCGATCGACCCACCCGAGCCAGAGAGCCCGCTCGCACGGCGCTCGAAGCTGATCGCGCTGATCATCGCCGCCGCTGTGCTGTTCGGTTCGATCGCCGCGGCGGCAACGCTCACCGAGCAGGAGGACACCGGGCTACCCAGCGGCGCGGCCAAATTGGAGATCACCGGGGCTGCGGCGCTCGGTGGGTTCGTCATCCCCGACGCCGAACGCTCGAGCACGCCCGAGCCCGCCACCTCGCCCGATCAGCAGCGCACCGGTACCACCGACCGGAAGCCGGAGCAGCCCGCGCCGAAGCAGGAAAACCGGGCGGCAGGGGTGCCCGCGGACGAAACCAGTTCGACAAGCCCGGACCCGACGTCAGCCCCCAGCGAGGAGCCGGAGACGACAGGTACCGAACTCGCGGCCGAGGCAGTCGATCCGGTCGCGACCGTGCGCGAGTTCTACCGCCTGGTCGCGAACCAGCCCACGGACGCGCTCTCCCTGCTGGATCCGGTTCTCGTTGGCGATCAGACCGGCGATCTCGTCCGGGCCTGGTCCTCCATGGACTCGATCGAGATCGAGGAAGTCGAGGACCAGGGAAACGGAACCGTGCGCGCCGTGGTCCTGATGACCCAGCCCGACGGCAGGCGTATGCGGGTCACGCAGCTACTCCAGCTGGCCGAAGGCCCGGTGGCGATGATCGCCAACGCGACACTCGTCTCCGCGCGCCACACCTGACCCCTCGGTCGCGCCGGCCACGCGCTCGGTCAGACCGCCCAGCTCCCGGCCACTCTCTCAGTGCCGCGTGTGTGTGCGCAGAGTGAGCGCCTAGCCTTGACGCGGGTCGGTCTCTGCGAAACCGGCACAAAACCACCGAGATGTGCCTACGCTCCTCCGGACACGGCGCACCGCAGTACGCTTCGCCGCCTGCACCGGACGCCGGTGCCATTGACGATGGAGCCCCGAAGGAGGGTCGCGTGAGCGACGAGGGTCGCCTGGTCGCCGGCCGATACCGCGTCATCCAGCGGATCGGCACCGGCGCCATGGGGGCTGTCTGGCAGGCACAGGACGAGGTGCTGCACCGGACGGTCGCGATCAAGCAGCTCCTGCTGCAACCGGGACTCGACGAGAACGAGGCCGAGGACGCACGGCAGCGCACCATGCGCGAGGGTCGGATCGCCGCTCGGCTGCACCACCCGAACGCCATCACGGTGTTCGACGTGGTCACCGACGAGAACGGGCAGCCCTGCCTGATCATGGAGTACCTCGCCTCCACCAGCCTGGCCGCGAGCCTGCAGGAACGCAGGACGCTGCCGCCACTGGAGGTCGCCCGGATCGGCGCCCAGATCGCCGCGGCGCTGAAGGAGGCCCACGCGGTCGGCATCGTCCACCGCGACATCAAGCCCGGCAACATCCTGCTCGCCCCCAACGGCATGGTGAAGATCACCGACTTCGGTATCTCCCGCGCCACGGACGACGTCACCGTGACGAAGACCGGGATGATCGCCGGCACGCCCGCCTACCTCGCGCCCGAAGTGGCGATCGGTGGTGACCCCGGCCCGGAGTCGGACGTGTTCTCCCTCGGCTCCACCCTGTACGCGGCCTGCGAAGGCCAGCCCCCGTTCGGCCTGAGCGAGAACACCCTCAGCCTGCTGCACGCGGTGGCTGCGGGGCAGATCAACCCGCCACGGCAGTCGGGCCCGCTGGCCAGCGTGCTGGCCGTGCTGCTGCATCCGGACACCCGGCACCGGCCGACTGCGGAGGAGTGCGAGGACCTGCTGTCGGCGGTCGCCAGGGGCGAGACACCGATCGGCGGTTCGGCCGCCGACGCCACTCGTGTCGGGCCTGCCGTGGGACTCGGCGCGGCGGCGGTCGGGGCGGGAGCGGCCGGAGCCGCGCTGGCCGACGGGGACGACGAGCTTCCTGACAATCACTCGGGCACCTTGGGCGACGAGGGCGTCCAGGGTTTCTACGGCACCGAACCCGAGGACGGCTACGCACCGGGCACCGGCTACCCCGACGAGGACTTCGACAACTCCGCGGCGGGCCTCGACGCCACCAGAGCCGTTCCCGCCGCAGGTGCCGCATACGGAGCCGGCGGCGTCGATGGGTACGGCGGCGAATACGGCGAGTACGAGGACGACGACTTCCCGCCGCCCGCAGAGGAGCAGGAGCGGCGAGGCAACTGGAAGGTGCCCGCGGCGATCGGCGGTGTCGTCGCGGCAGGCCTCGTCGCGCTCGGTGTGTGGATCGCGACCGGCCCGCACGCCGGCGAGGGCCCGGAGCCTGCGCAGCAGCCCCTGCCCGCCGCCACGACGTCGAGCCCGTCCAGCACGATGACCTCGACGACCACCTCGGAGCCGAGTTCGGAGGAGACCGAGTCCGTGCAGGCCCCGGTCGAGACGGTGCGGCAGACCGAGGCGCCGCGCCAGACGCAGGCACCGCAGCCACCGCCGCCGACCTCGGAGCCGGAACCGGAACCGGAGCCGACTGACGAGACCACGCCGACAGAGCCTTCGAGTTCGACGAAGCCAAGCCAATCGGAGCCCGCTGAGCCCACAGGTCCGCCCTCCACGTCGAGCGGTGGCGGGGGCGGATCCAGCGATACAACCACCTGAGCCTGCTGCTCACGGAAATCACAGGCCGTCACTTTTAGAGTGCAGGTGAGTCATTGACCGTGTTAGCAGGTAAGGGGTTCTGTGACGACTGAGGGCACCCACGTCGGCGGGCGCTACCGGCTGGACCAGCCGATAGGTCGAGGTCGCGCCGGAATTGTGTGGTTGGCCAACGACACCCGGCTGCACCGGACAGTGGCCGCCAAGCGGCTCTACGTCGAGCCAGGCCTCGACCCGGCACGCGCTGAGCAGGCTCGGGCCGTCGCGCTGCAGGAGGGTCGCGACGCGATCCGGGTGGTGCATCCCAACGCGATCAGTGTGCTCGACGCCCTGCGCGACGGGGACGATGTGTGGCTGGTGATGGAGTACGTTCCCTCGCGCAACATGGCCGATTTCCTGGCCGAACACGGGCAGCTCACTCCGGAGCAGGCGGCTTACCTCGGCATCCAGCTCGGTTCGGCGCTCGCCGCGGCGCATGCCGTCGGAGTGCCGCACCGGGTGCTCGAACCCGGAAACGTCCTGCTCGCCGACGACGGCGGTGTGAAGATCACCGACATCGGGATCTCCGGTGGCCCGCCCGACCCGGCCTACCGGGCACCCGAGGTGACCAGGGGTGAGCCGGCCACGGCGGCGTCCGATGCCTTCTCTCTCGGTGCCACGCTGTTCGCCGCGGTCGAAGGTGCCCCGCCCTTCGGTAGTGACGGCACCGGTGATCAGGCCGCACCAAGGCGAGCGGGATCGCTCACCGGAGCGCTGCTGAAACTGTTGCGCACCGATCCCGGGAAGCGTCCGACGATGGCCGACACCGTCACCGCGCTCGGGGCCATCACCCAGGGCAGGCAGCAGGCCTTCGTACCCCCGACCGCGCCCGCGATGCCGACCGCACGGGCCATGACCGCCGCCGGACCGGCCCAGCGACCCCAGTTCGCGTCGCCGGGACCACAGCAACCGCAGCCGTGGCCGATTCAACAGCAGCCACAGCACCACCAGGTGCGGCCGTCCACGCCGCCGCCCGCCCCGGCCCGAACCGGCCCGAACGTCCGGGCCTTGGCGATCACCGGCGCGGCGGTTCTGGCCGCGATCCTGTTCGGCGTCCTGGTGGTCGAACTGCTCTTCGTCTAGCACCCGAGAACACCGTGTCAGGAACGGACGCTCCTCAGCGGGGGCCCAGCATGCCGATCAGGGCCTTTACGGCGGGACGGTCGCGGGCATGCCCGGCCACCGCGGCCTGGATGGAACGCACTGGCGCGGGCCTGCGCACCGGACGCACCACCACCCCGGCGTGCGGGGAACCGAGGCCGAGCTCGGGGAGCAGGGTGACCCCAAGACCGGCCGCGACGAAACCCTGCGCGGTCTGGTAGTCCTCCGCCTCGACGGCGAAATCCGGCGCGAACCCGGCGGCACCGCACGCGTCGAGCAGAATGTCCCTGCACGGGCCCGGTTGCGGCCACTCGGCGCCGATCCAGGGTTCGTCAGCGAGATCGGCAAGGTCGAGTGCCCGTTTACGCGCCAGCGGATGCCCCTTCGGCAGCACTGCCCGGTAGGGGTCGTCGAGCAAGTGCACGAACTCGACATTCCGCACTTCGGTGTCGCGCTGCGACAACACGACGATCGCCACATCGACCTCCCCGGAGGCAACCGACGACAGTGGGTCGTCCTCGAACAGCCGGAGGCTGAAGCGGATTCCGGGAAACTCACGGCGCACGGCCGCGACGGCGGGCGGGACGAGCGCGGCACCTGCGGTGGCGAAGTACCAGATCGTCAACCGGCCGGTCCGGCCCGCCTTGAGCTCGGTCAGGGCGGTCTCGGCCTTCGCCAGCTGCTCACTGACCAGCTCGACCTGCTCCGCGAGCAGGGTGCCCGCGGCGGTCGGTCGCACACCCCGGCCCACGCGTTCGAGCAGCGTCACCCCGGCCTCACGCTCGAGTGTCGCCAGCTGCTGGCTGATCGCGGATGGCGTGTAGCCGAGGTTGCGCGCGGCGGCCGTGATCGAGCCACTGGTCACCACAGCACGGAGAACCTGCATCCTGCGCACGTCGAGCATCCATCAACCTTACAGCTCGCCTTAAGTTTCACTCCAGAAGAATTCGCTTGTTCTTACGCCTTGAGCTGATCAGGCTGGGTGGTGAAAACAAGGGAGGCTGGATGAGTGAGGGAAAGACGCTGGCGACCATGGGCGCGCTCGCGTTGATGTGGGGGTCCAGCTTTCTCTGGATCAAGGTTGGACTGGACTCGTTCTCGCCGGTCCAGCTCGTGCTGATCCGGTTGGTTCTGGGCACGACAGTGCTGCTGGGGCTCTGCGCCGCGTACCGTCATCGCCTGCCGGCCAGGCGACGCGTGTGGGGTCACCTCGCGGTGGCCGCGATGTTCCACAACGCGCTGCCGTTCCTGCTCTTCGCGATCGGCGAGCAGACGGTCGACTCGGGGGTCACCGGAGTCATCAACTCCACCACCCCACTCTGGGCGCTCGCGGTGGCACTGGTGTGGCGCATCGAGCGGCGCCTCAACGGTGTTCGCATGCTGGGCCTGCTGCTGGGCATCGCGGGAACCATGCTGATCTTCGCGCCGTGGCAGTCCGGCGGACTGCTGAGCTGGGGTGCGCTGGCCTGCCTTGCCGCCTCGGCCAGCTACGGATTCGTCTTCGTCTACGAGGGCCGGTTCCTGGTCGAGACGGGAGCGTCCCCCATCGCGCTCGCGGCGGCGCAGATGATCAGCGCGAGCGGGTTCATGCTGCTCGCGGTGCCGGTCGGCGGACTGAGCCCGATCCACCTCGAGACGGGTCCGTTGTTCGCGGTCGTGGTGCTCGGCATCTTCTCTACCGGTATCGCGTTCGCGTTGAACTACCGGCTGATCTCCGCGGCGGGTGCCGTGGCGGCGTCCACGGTGGGCTATCTGCTCCCGGTGGTCTCGGTGCTCATGGGCACGCTATTCCTGAACGAGGCCCTGAACCTGCGGGTCGTCGCGGGCATGGTGGTCGTGCTGGCGGGTGTAGGACTCACCCGGGTGCGCCGCCGCGCGGACCAGGTTCCGGCACCGGCCACGACGGCCGAGGTGAATCCCGGCGACGTCGTACGGTCCTGACTCGGGGAAGTAACGTCCGCGCTGATCGCCGTCAGACCAGCCTTCGGTCCGATGCCCATCGGGAGAGCTCATAGCGGTTGGACAGCTGGGTCTTGCGCAGGACGCTCGAGACGTGTGTTTCGACGGTCTTCACCGAGATGAACAGCTCCGACGCGATCTCCTTGTAGGCGTAGCCGCGGGCCAGCAGGCGGAGCACGTCACGCTCGCGGGGGGTGAGCAGGTCCAGTTCGGGGTCGCTGATCGGCGCGGAACCGGGACGGTCGGCGAACGCGTCCAGCACGAAGCCGGCCAGTCGCGGTGAGAACACGGCGTCGCCGTCGGCCACCCGGACCACCGCGCGGACGAGTTCCTTGGACGAGATCGTCTTCGTGACGTACCCACGCGCGCCCGCCCTGATCACGGCGATGACATCCTCGGCCGCATCCGAAACCGAGAGCGCGAGGAACACCACGTCCGGCAGTTCGGTGCGGACGCGGCGCAGCACCTCGGCTCCGCCGCCGTCGGGCATGTGCACGTCCAGCAGGACCACCTGCGGCCGGGTGCGCGCGATCCCGGCGGCAGCCTCGGCCACCGATCCGGCCTCGCCGACCACCCGCACCTCGTCGGTGATCGACTCCAGCTCCGTGCGCACCCCGGCGCGGAAGAGCGCGTGGTCGTCCACCAGGAACACCGTGACCGGTGCCCGCCCCTGATCCTGTTCCGTCACGATGCTCCCTCGCTCGACGCGGCCGCCTTGCCGACCTTCAACGGCATCTCCAGTTGCACCTCGGTGCCCTCGTCCGGGGCGGTGCGCAACCGGCAGGTCCCGCCGTTGCGTTCCATCCTGCCCCGGATCGAGTCCGCGAGGCCGTGCCGGTCCCCCGGAACGGTGTCCGGGTCGAAGCCCCTGCCCCGGTCCCGCACGAACACGGTGACCGCGACCGGTTCGACTTCCGCGTAGACGCTCACCTCGTCCACACCCGCGTGCTTGGCCGCGTTCACGATAGCCTCTCGGGCCGCGTACACCAGTGCGGTCAACGCCTCGTCGAGCTCGGCCTCCCCCACTACGACCTGCTGGACCGACACCGCGAACGCGTCCTCCACCTCGCCACACGCGGCTGCCAGCGCGGCCGAGAACTGGCCGCCGCCCTGCTCACCGGCGCGGTCCTTGGGCTTGCCGTATCCGGAGGGGCCGTACAACCAGCCACGTAGTTCACGTTCCTGACCACGGGCGAGGCGCGCGACCTCACGGGGTGATTCGGCCTGCTTCTGGATCAATGCCAGAGTCTGCAGTACCGAGTCGTGCAGGTGCGCCGCGATCTCCGCGCGTTCCTCGGTCCGGATGCGCGCCCTGCGCTCCTCGCCGAGATCACCGACGAGCCGCAGCCAGAACGGTACGGTCAGCACGGCTACACCGACGAGCGTGGCCAGCACGGCGATCAGGGCGAACTGCACCTGGTCGAGGCTTCCGCTGCGCAGCACCACGACCCCGATGCCGGTCATCACCAGCGCCACCCCGGCGAGCACACGGACCGTGGCCGACCAGCCGCCGCCGCCGACGACCGCGCCGGCCACCCCGGACTTCGCGCCGTCGCGCCAGCGGCGCCGCTGGGACTCGTCGGCCTCCCGCCAGACCACCGCCGCACCGACGATGACCACGGCGACCGGGATCGCGGCCCAGCCGCTGAAGATTCCGGCGATGGCCCCGCTGGCCACCGCGAGTCCGACGCCCAGTGCGAGCAGCCCGAACGCCTGCTGCCGTTCCTTGGGCGATTCCTCGGCCCGCTCCTCCTCGCTCGGCCGCTGCGGTGCGAACACCCAGAGCAACCCATACGCGAACAGGCCCGCACCGCCGAGCCCGGCCAGCACGGCGAACACGACTCGAACCCAGAACACCTTGACGTCAAGGTGGTCGGCGAGACCGCTGGCCACACCGGCGAGCACTCGTCCCGACCGGCGCCGGTACATCTTGGGCGGTTCGGTGAGCGCGCTGCTCGCGGCAGGCTGCACGACACCGTCCGCCGGCACGGGCGGAAGTACCGGGCGGCGACCACCGGACTGGTCGGCCGCCGCCTCTTCTGTCGCCTGTTCCCGCACGTCATCCATGCTCGCACGGCAGCAGAACCGTTTCATCAGGGAAATCCCTGATCCAGTCACCCTGACTCCCGAGCCGGCAAACCTCAGGGGACTTCCCCGATGTGCGGGCGGGGCGGCTGACGCATGCTCGAAGGCATGAGTGGTGCGACAGGGACGCAGAACTCGGGCCGGCCTGCCCAGGGCGGCTTCGAGGAGACCGTCAAGGACTTCTGGGCGAGCAGGCCACGCAGGCCGCAACACGGGCGCAAGATCGCCGGTGTGGCCGCGGCGGTCGGCAACAGATACGGCATCGATCCGGTGGTGATCCGGGTCGCGCTCGTGGCGGCGACCATGTTCGGCGGGGTCGGGTTGCTGTTCTACATCCTCGGCTGGCTGTTCTTCGCGGACGAGCGGGACGAGGTGGCGCCGATGGAGTCGCTGATCGGCCGTGGCCGCAGCTGCACCTCCAACGCGCTCACGGTCGTGCTGTGCGTCGCACTGTTCCCAGCCGCCAGCTGGGTGTTCTCCGGTGGTGGCTGGTTCAACGGTGGCGGTTTCATCGGACTCGCCCTGCTGGTCGCGGCGATCTACCTGCTGCACCGCAGCCGGGGACATCTGAACCGTCCCGTCGCGCGGGGAGTGGGCGACGCTTCGAGCGCATCGTGGGCCGATGGCTCCGCCTCGTTCACCGCGGCGTCGGTGTCGAACCCGGTGGCCGGAACGGATACGACCGCGCCCGCATGGGATCCACTGGGTGCCGCGCCACTGGCCTGGGATCTGCCGGATCCCCAGCCTGATCCGTTCACCCCGCCGCCGGCGACTCCTCGACCGCCCGCACCGAGGGGACCGCGCTCCAAGATCGGACCCATCACGTTCGCGATCGCGCTGGTGGTCGCCGGTGTCGGTTCCGTACTCGTCGTCGAGGGCGAGCCCTGGTTCACCCCGCAGCACGTCGTCGGGCTGGTGCTCGGTGTGATCGGGATCGGCATGGTGGCGGGTTCCTTCGCCCGCGGCGGACGTGGCCTCATCGGCCTCGCGATTCCGCTGTCGGTCATCGGGCTGCTGCTCACCTCGGCACCCGTCGACGACTTCCGAGGTGGCGTCGGCGAGTTGACCGGGGCGCCCCGCACCGTCGCCGAGCTGCGGCCGGTGTACGAGCGCGGTCTCGGCAACATCGAGCTCGACCTGCGAAACCTGCCGGACAGCGGGGCCGTGAGCACCTCCGTCCGTACCGGTGCGGGCAACAGTTCGGTGATCGTGCCCGATACCGCGGACGTCACCTTCACCTGCGAGAACAGCATCGGCAATATCGAGTGTCTTGGCCTGGAGCGCTCCGGGCTCGGCAACGAGCCGGTGTCGTCCACCGACAATGGCACCGACGGGCCAGGCGGCCTGAACATCACGCTGCACGTCCAGACCACGACCGGAAATGTTGAGGTGCGCCGTGGCTGAATCCAACACGTCGAACCCGTACGACTACGACTACGACGAGCCGGCCGCTCCCGAGCAGGGCAAACGGCGCGGAGTGGACCTGTTCACCTTGTTGGCCGGTGTCG
The DNA here is from genome assembly GCF_003385185.1 of Amycolatopsis palatopharyngis. GTDB lineage: Bacteria > Actinomycetota > Actinomycetes > Mycobacteriales > Pseudonocardiaceae > Amycolatopsis > Amycolatopsis palatopharyngis. Next base: position 150,116 of record NZ_PQHZ01000005.1, read on the forward strand.
CCACCCTGCTGATCTCGGCCTACGTCCTCTCCGACGGCGACAGCTGGCTACCGTCGTTCGACCTGCGGTGGATCCTGGCGGGCGGCGCGGTCCTGGTCGGCGTCCTGATGCTCGGCGCGTCGATGCGCGGCGGCCGCAAGGGCGGCTGACCACCAGCACCACTCGACGACTCGGCCCCGGGGAGCACCACCCCGGGGCCGAGTCATGTCCGCCAGCCTCCGCCGCCTCGTGGTAGTTCCCCAATGTGGCATTGGGGACGTTGGAGTACCCCAATGCCACATTGGGGACGTTGAAGTTCCCGAATGCCACATTGGGGAACTAAAAAGCCGCTCAGCTCACCAGGCCGCCGATGACGGCCGCGACTCCGCCGACAACGGCGACGATCACACCGACGGCGAGGAACTTGTGCCGCTGGACTCGGTCTGCGCGGAGCTCGTGCTCGGTGCGGGTGGAGATCAGGAAGTGCCCACCCTGCTCCGGCTTACCGATGACCAGCGGGCCGATCTTGTCGTGTACCTCGCCGAGGATGTACATCCGGCGACCGGGGCGGATCAGCCACTCCTTGTACTCGTATCCGAGCGTCGAATCGCGCCCGCCGCCCAGCGCCGCGGGCAGCCGGATACCGAACAGTTCGGAATGCCCGCCCCGGCCGTGGTGCGGCTCGAACCTGTTCACCGACTGCTCGACACCGTCCGGGCTGGTCCCGTTCGGATCGACGCCGATGGTGCGCCCCTGCTCGTCGATGAGCGCGTACCCCTCCGCCGAGGTGTGCTCGACGACCTTCTCCGTGCGCTTGCTGCGGTGACGCCTGCCGTCGCGGTACTCGACGTGCTCGTACTGACGGTCGATGCGGTAGCGGTACCAGACGCACTCGCTCTTGCTGACCTCGGAGACCAACGGTCCCTCCGGCCGCGGGTGCGCGGTCCCCACCACCCCGGCGACCTTCCGGAACCCTCCCGCCCGTCTCCCCCCACCACCCAAGGGAAGACGCTCCGCGTCACTGCCACCTATCGCACCCAGGTCGTCCGAAATGCGGCGCAGGTCCTCCAACTGCGGGATCGTCAGCGTGTCCGTGCCGATCATCGCGTGCAGCTCACGCTTGGTGTGTTGCATGTAGAAGAACCCGGCGACTCCCGCCGCGACCAGCAGGAGCCCGATCAAGATCCACATACGCCTTTACCCCCCGGTCGGTGTGCTCACTCCCACTCAATCGTGCCGGGCGGCTTACTCGTCACATCGAGCACCACCCGGTTCACCTCCGCCACCTCGTTCGTGATTCGGGTGGAGATGCGTTCGAGCACGTCGTAGGACAACCGCGTCCAGTCGGCTGTCATGGCATCCTCGCTGGACACCGGCCGCAACACCACAGGATGGCCGTAGGTGCGGCCGTCGCCCTGCACGCCGACGCTGCGAACGTCGGCCAGCAGCACCACCGGGCACTGCCAGATGTCGCGGTCCAGGCCGGCCGCGGTCAGCTCCTCGCGAGCGATCGCGTCGGCGGCGCGCAATGTCTCCAGCCGGTCGGCCGTCACCTCGCCGATGATGCGGATCCCGAGGCCGGGGCCGGGGAACGGCTGGCGGTGCACGATCGTCTCGGGCAGCCCCAGCTCGAGGCCCACCCGCCGGACCTCGTCCTTGAACAGCAGGCGCAGCGGCTCGACCAGCTCGAACTGCAGATCGTCCGGCAGCCCGCCGACGTTGTGGTGGCTCTTGATGTTGGAGGTGCCCGCCCCGCCGCCGGACTCGACCACGTCCGGGTAGAGGGTGCCCTGCACCAGGAAGCGGTAGTCACCCTCGGCCTTGAGGTCGCGCTCGGCCTGCTCGAACACGCGGATGAACTCGCGGCCGATGATCTTGCGCTTCTCCTCAGGGTCACTGACTCCGGCCAGCGCCTCGAGGAAGCGCTGCCGGGCGTCGACGGTGACCAGGTTGACCCCGGTCGCGGCCACGAAGTCTCGCTCGACCTGGGTCCGCTCCCCTGCCCGCAGCAGACCGTGGTCCACGAAGACGCACGTCAGCCGGTCCCCGATGGCCCGCTGCACCAGCGCGGCGGCCACGGCGGAATCCACCCCGCCGGAGAGGCCGCAGATCGCCCTGCCCTCGCCGACCTGCGCACGGATCCGCGCGACCTGGTCCTCGACGATGGACGCGGTGGTCCACTGTGGCCGGATGCCGGCGATGTCGTGCAGGAAGCGGCGCAGGACCTCCTGGCCGTGCGGCGAATGCGCGACCTCCGGGTGGTACTGCACACCGGCGAAGCGGCGTTCCCGGTGCTCGAACCCGGCGACCGGCGCACCGTCGGTGGTCGCGGTGACGGTCGCTCCCTCCGGCGCCTTGGTCACGCTGTCGCCGTGGCTCATCCACACCGGGTGCAGCGCGGGCAGCTCGCCGTGCAGGACCCCGCCCTCGCCGGTGATGCGCACGTCCGTGCGCCCGTACTCCCGTGCGCCCGTGTGCTCGACGGTGCCACCGAGCGCACCGGCCAGCAGCTGGAAGCCGTAGCAGATACCGAACACCGGCACCCCCGACTCGACCAGCTCGGGATCGATGGCAGGTGCGCCCTCGGCGTACACGCTGGAGGGGCCGCCGGACAGGATGATCGCCGAGGGTGCGCGGCCGAGGATCTCGCCCGCGTCAGCCGTATGCGGCACGACCTCCGAATAGATCTGGGCTTCACGCACGCGACGCGCGATCAGCTGCGCGTACTGCGCGCCGTAGTCCACCACCAGCACGGGGCCCTCGGGCGCCCCCGCCTCTGCTGACGTACTTCCTACCGCGGAGTCGGCATTAGCCACCGCGAACCTCCTGCTCAACACGACCGGGCGCGCCCATCGTCCCAGGTCGGGTTCACCACCCGGCGGCCGACCTGCCCCGAACCGGGTCGTTCATGCGTGTGTCACCCCAGCGGAATACCGTGCTCGCATGGACACGATCACGCCGGAACCTCGGCCAGCCTGGATCGCCGGTCACGCCGAGCAGGGCGAGGAGACCCTCGTCGTCACCCATCCGTTCGACGGCAGCGAGGTCGCCACCGTGGCGATTCCCGGCGCCGAACAGGTGGAGCGCGCCGTTGCCGCGGCGGCCGGGGTGGCGAGTGACTTCCGCACCCTGCCCGCGCATCGCAGGGCCGCGGCACTCGACCACGTGAGCAGGGGCTTGGCCGCACGGGCCGAGGAGATCGCCGAGGTGATCACCGCCGAGAACGGCAAGCCGCTGCGCTGGTCCGAGGCCGAGGTGAACAGGGCCGTCTCGGTGTTCCGGATCGCCGCGGAGGAGGCGCGCCGGTTCAACGGGGAGATGCAGCGCCTGGACGGCGACCCCGCGGGGGAACAGCGGCTGGCGCTGGTGACCCGCGTTCCGCGCGGGCCGGTGCTGGGTATCGCGCCGTTCAACTTCCCGCTGAACCTGGTCGCGCACAAGGTGGCACCCGCGCTGGCCGTCGGCGCGCCGATCGTGATCAAACCAGCACCACGAACCCCGCTGTCAGCGCTGATCCTGGGTGAGATTCTCGCCGAGGCCGATCTGCCCGAAGGCGCGTTCTCGGTGCTGCCCATAGGCAACGAGGAAACCTCCGAGCTGGTCCGCGACCCGAGGCTGCCCGTGGTGTCGTTCACCGGCTCCGGCCCGGTCGGCTGGTCACTCGCCGACGCCGCCCCGCGCAAGCACGTGGTGCTGGAACTCGGGGGCAACGCCGCCGCCGTGGTACTCGCCGACTGGCCGGACCTCGACGGCGCGGCCGAACGGATCGCCACCTTCGGCAACTACCAGGCTGGCCAGTCCTGCATCGCCGTACAGCGGGTGATCGTCGAGCGCGAGATCGCCGATGAGTTCCTGCCGAAGCTGGAGGCCGCGGTGCGGGGACAGGCGACCGGCGACCCGTACGACACCACCGTCTCGGTCGGGCCTGTAGTGGACGAGGCCGCGGCCGAACGGATCGTGTCCTGGGTCGACGAAGCCGTGCAGGGCGGCGCGAAGTTGCTGGCCGGGGGCGTTCGCGAGGGTGCCACCGTGCAGCCGACGCTGCTCACCGACGTCCCGGCATCGGCGAAGGTGTGGGCCGAGGAGGTGTTCGGCCCGGTGCTGGCTGTGTCGGTGGTCGACTCCGCCCAGGAGGCGTTCGCGGCCGTCAACGACTCGGAGTACGGGCTGCAGGCCGGCGTCTTCACCCGCGACGTGCGTCTGGCGTTCGAGGCGACGGCGAACCTCGATGTCGGCGGCGTGATCGTCGGCGACGTCCCGTCCTACCGGGCGGACCAGATGCCCTACGGCGGGGTGAAGGGCTCCGGTGTCGGCCGCGAGGGCGTCCTGCCCGCCATGCGCGACCTGACCGTGGAGCGGGTCACCGTACTCACCGGCGTCCCCCTCTAGAAAAGTGCACTTAGCCCGCTAAATGCACGTCAGCGGGCCGGGAGGGCACCGGGGGCGTGGGCCGGGACCGAGGGGTTCTTCGGGGCGATCGGGTCGAGGCGGACGTAGCCCGCGGACTGCGAGGGCCGTGGGTCCACCTCGCCCTTGTTCGGCCAGTACGAGAACGCCCGCTCGGCCTGCGCGGTGATCGTCAACGACGGGTTCACCCCGAGGTTGGCGGTGATCGCGGTGCCGTCGACCACGGAAAGGTTCGGGTAGTTGAAGACGCGGTGGTAGGGGTCGATGACGCCCTTCTCCGCGTTCTCCGCGATCGGTGCGCCACCGATGAAGTGCGCGGTCAGCGGGATGTTGAAGATCTCGCCCCACGTGCCGCCCGCGATACCACCGATGTGCTCCGCGGTGCGCAGGTTCGCCTCGTGCCCGGCCCGGATGAAGCTGGGGTTCGGCTCACCGTGCCCCTGCTTCGAGGTGTAGCGACGGCGACCGAACAGGCCACGCTTGGTGTAGGTGGTGATCGAATTGTCCAGGCTCTGCATCACCAGCAGGATCACCGTCCGCTCGCTCCACCTGTACCCGTTGAGCAGGGTCAGCGTCTGGACCGGGTGCCGGACCATGAACCGCAGCGCCTGCCGCCAGCGTGGTACCGCGGAGTCGCCGTCGGTGGCGATGGTCTGCAGCAGGCTCATCGCGTTGCTGCCCTTGCCGTACCGGACCGGTTCGATATGGGTGATCTCGTCCGGATGAATGGACGAGGTGATCGCGACACCCCGGCTGTAGTCGTGCTCGGGATCGACCTCCGGCCTGCCCGCCCCGATGATCGCCTCGGAGTTGGTCCTGGTCAGCTCGCCGAGACGGTCGGACAGCCGTGGCAACGTCCCGCTGTCGCGCATGGAGTGCAGCAGGTTCTGTGTTCCCCACGTCCCCGCGGCGAGCACGACCTGTCCGGCGGTGAGGGTGTGGGTGAAGCGCCGGGAGGTCGTGCCGGTCTTGCGGATGTCGACCTCGAACGAGCCGTCGCCTCGGGGGCGCAGCCCGGTCACCGTGGTCAACGGGATGACCTTCGCCCCGCCGCGCTCCGCCAGATACAGGTAGTTCTTGACCAGCGTGTTCTTCGCCCCGACCCGGCAGCCGGTCATGCACGAGCCACATTCGGTGCAGCCGGTACGAGCGGGCCCCGCGCCACCGAAGTACGGATCGGCGGACTGCTCTCCCGGCTTGCCGAAGTACACGCCTATCGGCGTCGGGTGGTAGGAATCCGTCACGCCCAGGTCGGCCGCGACCTTGCGCATGACCTCGTCGGACGGGGTGACCGAAGGATTGGTGATCACGCCCAGCATGCGGCTGGCCTGGTCGTAGTGCGGGGAGAGCTCCGACTCCCAGTCGGTGATGTGCGCCCACTGCCCGTCGGCATAGAACGGCTTCAGTGGCCGGTAGAGGGTGTTCGCGTACACCAGCGACCCACCGCCGACCCCGGCGCCGGCCAGCACCATGACGTCCTTGAGCATGTGGATGCGCTGGATCCCGAAGCAGCCGAGCTGCGGCGCCCACAGGTAACGGCGCAGGTCCCACGACGTCTTCGCGAACTCGTCGTCGGCGAAGCGCCTGCCCGCCTCGATCACCGCGACGCGGTAGCCCTTCTCCGTCAGCCGGAGCGCGGCGACACTGCCCCCGAACCCACTGCCGACCACGATCACGTCGTAGTCGAGTTCCTTGCTGTCCGGACCTGAGGTGGTGTTACGCGCAGTCACAGATAAAGCGTAACCCGCGCGTTAACTCCTGACCAGGGGTAAGTTACCGACGGGTTCACCTCCGCTCACTTTCCCGGGAAAGTGCGAGACGGACTCGGCCGGTGTCAGCCGCGGATGGTGAGGCCGACCTTCTGGAACTCCTTCAGATCGGAGTACCCGGTCTTGGCCATCGCCCTGCGCAGCGCGCCGAACAGGTTCACCACACCCTCGGCGTCAGTGGACGGTCCGAATAGCAGGGTCCGCAGGTCCACGGTGTACTCCGGCCCTGCCGCCACCCGCGAACGCGGCAGCGAGGGGTGTGCCGCGGCCGAGGTCCAGTACAGCCCCTTGCCGGGAGCCTCGCCCGCCGCGGCCAGCGGGGCGCCGAGCATCACGGCGTCGGCACCGCAGGCGATGGCCTTCGCGATGTCGCCGGACACGCTCACCCCGCCGTCAGCCAGGACGTGCACGTACCGCCCACCGGTCTCGTCCAGGTAGTCGCGCCGTGCGGCCGCCGCGTCGATGATGGCCGTCGCCATCGGCACACCGATCCCAAGCACCCGGTCAGTGCTGGTCACCCCGGGGCTCGAACCGTGGCCGACGATCACACCTGCCGCGCCGGTGCGCATCAGGTGCATCGCCGTGCGGTAGTCACTCACGCCACCGGCGACGACCGGCACGTCGAGGTCTGCGATGAACTCCTTGAGGTTGAGCGGTGGCGCGTCGGGATCATCCTTGGCGACGTGCTCGGCCGAGACGATGGTCCCCTGCACGACGAGGATCTCCACCCCGGCGGCGAGCAGATCCGGTGTCAATTCGGCCGCGTGCTGCGGGCTCACCCGTGCCGCCACGGTCACCCCGGAGTCGCGCACGGTCTGGATGGCCTTGCTGACCAGGTCCATGCGCAGCGGAGCCGCGTGCAACTCCTGTAGCAACCGCACGAGCGCCGTCGGATCGTCGTCGGCAAGGCTGCGCTGCGCGGCGTCCGTGATCCGCGCGAGCGCGCCCTCGGCGTCCTCGTGCCTGGCCCAGATTCCCTCGGCGTTGAGCACGCCGAGCCCGCCGAGCTGCCCGACAGCCACCGCGGTGTCCGGCGAGACGATCGCATCGGTCGGATGGGTCACCAATGGCAGGTCGAACCGATAGGCGTCGATCTGCCATGCCGTGGAGACGATGCCGGACGAGCGCGTGCGCCGGGAGGGCACGATCTCGATGTCGTCGAGCTGGTACGCCCTCCGCGCGGTACGTCCCATGCCGATCTCGACCAGATCACGCACGTCAAGTCCCTTCTCGCCACCCTGCACTGCGTCTTATCCGAGGTCGGGTCATTCAGGTTCGTCACGTGTGTCACCGATGCGATGAGCCGCACCGACCTGAGTGACCCTCACTGCCGCGCACCATTGTCGTCATGCCCCCGACGCGGCCACCCACCGCCCTCGAAAGTGCCTTTAGCCCGCTAACTGCAGGTCAGCGCGACGTGTAGTTCGGCGCCTCGACGGTCATGGTGATGTCGTGCGGGTGGCTTTCCTTGAGACCGGCCGCGGTGATGCGCACGAGCTGCGCGTTCTGCAGCTGCGGGATGGTCTGCGCACCCGCGTAGCCCATGCCCATCCGCAGTCCGCCGACCAGTTGGTGCACGACCGTGGACAGCGGACCCCGGAACGGAATCCGGCCCTCGATGCCCTCCGGCACCAGCTTGTCCTCGGACAGCACGTCGTCCTGCGCGTAGCGGTCCTTGGAGTACGACTTGCGCTCGCCCTGCCCCTGCATCGCGCCGAGCGAGCCCATGCCCCGATAGGTCTTGTACTGCTTGCCGTTGACCAGGATCAGGTCCCCCGGCGACTCGGCCGTCCCGGCGAGCAGGCTGCCCAGCATGACGCTGGACGCACCCGCGGCGATCGCCTTGGCGATGTCCCCGGAGTACTGGATGCCGCCGTCACCGATCACCGGCACACCTGCCGGCCTGCACGCCTGATCGGCCTCGTAGATCGCGGAGATCTGCGGCACACCGACACCGGCGACGATCCTGGTCGTGCAGATCGACCCCGGACCGACGCCGACCTTCACGCCATCGGCGCCCGCGTCCACGAGCGCCTGCGCACCGGCCCTGGTGGCGACGTTGCCGCCGACCACGTCCACGGTGTCACCCAGTTCCTTCTTCAGCAGTGCCACGGTGTCCACCACGGCCCGCGAGTGTCCGTGCGCGGTGTCCACCATGAGCACGTCCACCCCGGCGTCGGCCAGCGCCATCGACCGCTGGTGTCCGTCCGGCCCCACACCGACGGCCGCACCGACCAGAAGCCGGCCGTCCGTATCCTTCGTGGCACTCGGGTACTGCTCGGTCTTGACGAAGTCCTTGACGGTGATGAGGCCACGCAGCTTGCCCGCGCCATCGACGATCGGCAGCTTCTCGATCTTGTGCCTGCGCAGCAGGCCGAGCGCGACGTCAGCGGTGACGCCGACCTGGGCCGTCACCAGCGGGGTCCTCGTCATCACCTCACTGACCGGGCGGCTGTGATCGACCTCGAAGCGCATGTCCCGGTTGGTGATGATGCCGACGAGCTGACCCGCGGCGTCGGTGACCGGAACTCCGGAGATACGGAAGCGGGCGCAGAGCGCGTCGACCTCCGCCAGAGTGTCGTCGGGCGTGCAGGTGACCGGGTCGGTGACCATCCCCGCCTCGGACCGCTTCACCACCTCGACCGCCGCCGCCTGCTCTTCGATGGGCAGATTGCGCTGCAACACACCCATCCCACCCTGCCGGGCCATGGCGATGGCCATCCGGGCCTCGGTCACGGTGTCCATCGCGGCACTGATCAGCGGCACCCGCAGGGTGACGTTGCGGGACAGGCGCGTGGCGGTGTCCGCCGAGCTCGGCATCACGTCCGACTCGGCGGGCAGAAGCAGCACGTCGTCGAAGGTGAGTCCGAGCATCGCGAACTTGTCGGGAACTGCGGCGGAGAACTCGCTCGTCATGACTGGCGGTTGGCCTTCCTCGACGTGGGGCAGGTACTGCTCGGGGTTGTTATCGATGGTATCTGGACGCACCCCGGGGGCCGCCGGGTACCGTGCAGGCCGTGCCGCACGACGTGTTGCCCCCAGACCCGTTCGCCAACGACCCGGACGACCCGGCCAGGGAGATCGCTGCCCTGGACGACGAGCCGGGCGAACCCATCAGCGCCGATGAGCGCGCCGAACTGCTCGCCGATCTTTCCGACCTGGCGGTCTACCAGGCTCTGCTGGCTCCACGAGGAGTGCGGGGGATCGTGGTGGACTGCGGCGAGTGTGACCAACCGCATTATCACGACTGGCACCTGCTCAGGGCCAGTCTCGAACAGTTGCTCGCCGACGGCCGGATGCGCCCACACGAGCCGGCCTTCGACCCCAACCCGACCGACTACGTCAGCTGGGACTACTGCCGCGGCTTCGCCGACGGGGTGACCGCGACCGAGAGCGCCTACTGACAGATCGAGCACCTGTGGAAGGGGCGCGTGACCCGCGGGTCACGCGCCCCTTCCACAGGTGTCTCTGCCGCCGTTGATCAGGGCTCGGCCGGCGCCACCGGCTGCACGCCGTTGACGTCGGATTCGGTGTCGCTGCGCGGGCTGCTGCCCGACTGGCTTTCGGTGCCGTCGCCAGAGGCGGCGGTCGTCGACGAAGTGGGCGAAGAGGACGTCGACGAGGGCGGCGGGTTGGTCGTCGACGACGGCGGCAGCTGCGGACCCGGCGTCGGCGTGGGCGTCGACCCACCGCTGGTCGCCTCTGCGGGCGGCGCGGTCGGAGTTGTGCCCGGTGCGGGCGGCTGCTCCGGCGCGGGCTCGCTCGGCGCCTCCGGCTCGTTCAGCCGGAGTGAGAGCTCCAAGTGCTGCGCCCGCAACTCGTCGGCGTTGTCCTCGACCGCGACCTCTCCCAGCGACTGCCTGGCCTGCTCGAGTGCCTGCCTGGCCTCGTCGAAGCGGCCCTGGGTGATCGCGAGCTGGGCCTCCCGCAGATCGATCCGCACCGCGGCAGCCGCTTCGACCGAGCGGGCGTGATCGGCGTAGAGGACCTTGGTCAGGCCCCACAGCGTGTCTCCGGGCTGGGCGTCGCGCGCCGCGAGCCCGCTGCCGGTGAAAGCGATCGCGAGCACGGCCGCGGCCGCCGCGACCGGAACCAGCATCTTGCGCCTGCGACCACCACCGGCCCGACGCTTCGCCAGTGACGCCGTCCGGACGGTGTTCGCCGCCTCGTTGACGTCGACCAGCTCGGGGAACGGCTCACTGTCGATGTCCCTGCGCCAGGCGAGCAGCAGGGCGTTGAGTTCCTGGTCACCGAGGCCGTCGGCCACCTTGGGGTCGGAGCCACCGAGTGCGTCGAGCAGCGCGTCGTCCGCCTGGACCAGGGAGAGATCCGGCGGGGCCGCGTACTCGTCCTCACTTCCGGAGCCGGAGCCGTTGACCGTCGCGGCACCCGAGAAGTCCGTCGTGCGCACCGTGAACCTGTTGGCGGCCTGTGCAGACTCATCGGACGCGTTATCGGGCGTAGCGTCGAATGCACTCGTGTGCGGGTCATCCCGTTCCGTCACTCAGACCACCTCCTCAGCGGCGAGCACCTTGCGAAGCCTGGCGAGTGCCCGGTGCTGGGCGACCCGTACCGCACCTGGAGTCGAGCCGACCGCTTCTGCGGTCTCCTCCGCGGAGAGTCCGACGACGACACGCAACACCACGATCTCGCGCTGTTTGTCGGGCAGGACCCGAAGCAACTGCGACATGTGCTCGTTCAACTCGCCCTGCAGGGCGCGCTGCTCAGGGCCGATGCCGACTTCGATCTCGTCCGGCACTTCGGCCACCGGTTCGGCCCGGTTGCGCGCGGCCGCACGGTGGGCGTCGGCCACCTTGTGCTGAGCGATGCCGTAGACGAAGGCCAGGAAAGGGCGACCCTGGTCACGGTACGAGGGCAATGCCGTAAGCACCGCGAGACACACCTCCTGCGCGACATCGTCAGCCGAAGCAAACGAACGTTCCTGTCTTCCGACCCTGGCGCGGCAATACCGCACCACTAGGGGACGGATAGCGGCCAGCAGCCGCTCGACTGCCTGAGGTTCACCCTCGACAGCGGCGGCGACTGGCTCGTCCAGTCCATCCCCCACATTGGCCATCGCAGACAACAGTCCCGGTGTTACGTGTAGGCGTGCAAAGAGGCCGGCGTGCGGCCAAGAATATCCCTCACGCCGGTGATACCTACCGTACCTTCCGGCTCCACCGGTACTGGCTCACGGTCGGCGCCGGCGCGTCTCGCATCCGACGCGGATCCCGGAGCTTACTCCTTGTTCTCGAAAGTTCAACGACTTGCGGGCGGACATGCGAAACCGGCATGGACGCATCGCCGCCGGTAGAGGCGGTGATGCGTCCATGCCGATGAAGCGAGCGGACTATGCGAAATTCAGGACACGAGACCGCGCCGGAAGCCGTGAGCCACGGCCTGCGCCCGATCGCGCACGCCCAGCTTGCGGAACAGCCTCCTGGCATGTGTCTTCACGGTGTCCTCCGAGAGGTAGAGCTCACGGCCGATCTGGCCGTTGCTCTTGCCCTGGCTCATCCCGCGCAGCACCTGGAGCTCGCGCTCCGTGAGCTGCACACCGGGATCGGAGGGCTGCCGGGGAGCCGGCACGGAGGTACTCGCCAGCGTATGCGCGAGCGCAGCGACCAGTTCCGGCCGCGAGGCGTCCCAGCGCAGGTAGCCACGGGCACCACCGGCGATCGCCGCGGCGATACTGCCCGCGTCGTCCGGAGCACCGAACACGATGACGTTCGCCTGTGGATTGGCGGACACGAGGCGGCGGGTGGCCTCGACTCCGGTCGGCACCGCGCGCTGGGTGCCGACCAGCACGACGTCCACCGGCTGCCGGGAGTACCTGGCAAGCAACTCGTCACCGTGCGCTACACAGTCGATGCGACTGACGCCGGGGACGGCAGACATCACGCGGGTGAGCCCTTCGCGGACACTGCGTCGGTCGTCGCAGATCAAGACCGTCGTCACGGGGTTTCCTTCCTGCAGCCGGGTGACATTCCCTATCCCTATCGGACGCTTTGGGCGGAACCTTGACACGATCCGGTGGCTTTTTTTGAGAAAGCCTCGCCCGGATGTCGGTATCGGCCGTGTGACGCAGGAAACACAGTCACGACGGTACCCAAGCAGATTCACGGGCGAGACGGCGTCCAGCAGGGTCGGCAGCCAGTAACACTGCGTATAACTCGTCAGTAACCTGAGCCCGGTGCCGGTCGGCGTTCGCGGGCTCGAGATCCGCCGCGATGAGCCCCGCGGGCCACGTCAGTGAGCGCAGCCCGTGCCGTTCAGCCGTGTCCCCCGCATGGGCGACGAGTGCACTGGCCCGCTCCCGGGCGTCAGGTTCACCAGTCGCGGCGAGCGCCGCAGCAAGCACCAGATCCGACTTCACCCCATGCCGAACCGCGCTCCTGGCGGTGGCCAGCCGCGCCGCCGACTCCGCAGGGGACACGGCGGCAGCGGCATCTCCGCTGATGAGTTCGACCTCGGCCCGCACCCAGCCTGCCCGGATCTGGCCGCGCCACCCGGGCCCGGTCCGGTCGACGAGGTCGAGCAGCCGTCGCGCCACCCCTGGCCTGCCGAGCGCGAGATTGTCGGCAGCAAGGCCGAGCAGGGCGTCCACCCGGGCGCCGTCCGGGTCGACCCCGTCGGGATCCCGCTCACCCGTCGCTTCCTGCTCGGCGATTCGCAGCAGCGCGGCGCCGTCGAGCGACAGTGCGGCCGCATGACCCCCCAGCTGCCTCCTGTGCGCGGCGAACGTGGCGCAGGCGAGCGCTCCCACCAGCGGCGGATTACGCAGGACCAGCTCACCGAGCAGCGTCGCGGCCGCGGCGTAGCGCCCCTGTGCGCCGAGGACGACCGCGGCCAGCCAGCGGCTTCGGGGATCGGCGCGGGCCGCGGCGGCCAGGGTGCGCTCCTCGATCGAGGGCCGGTCACCGAACGCGGCGCGCCGCAGGTGCTCCTCCAGCGAACGCCCGATGTGCTCGCCCGCCGTCATCCCGAGCCGAGCAGAACGTATTCGATGCGGTCCACCGCGCATGGGGGGTCGCCGAGGAACTCCACCTTCGGCGGCAGGTGAGCAGGGTCCCAGCCCGGTCCGCAGGCGAACATCCTGCTGCGCTGGCGTCCCCTGGAGAGCCTGGTGAACAGTCTCGGATCGGCCCCGCTACCGCGCTGCGCCCAGAGCACGACCGCGGAGGGCAGCACCCGGCGGATGGCGACCGCCAGCACGTCGGCGGGCTGCGCGGGCCCGAGTACCTGGCTGAACAGGCCTCTTCCGGCGAGCCCTGCGGCCAGCACGTGCAGCGGCAGTGCCTGCCGCTCCTCCGGAACACAGCCGAGCAGGATCGGCCGCCGGTTTCGCGGAGCCGCGAGCACGGGAGTCGCCCTGATCAGCGCCCCGAGGGCGGACTCGGCGAGCATGTGCTCCACGGCGGCGCCGGTGGAGTCGCCGGAGGACCTGCCGCGCCCGCCGAGCGCGGAGAGCACCGGATGGATGACGTCCTCCCAGGCGTAGAGCGGGCCGTCCTCGATGATCGCCTCGGCGAGCAGGCGCTGGACACCGTGCACGTCCATCGCCAGTGCGGCGGCGCTGAGCCTGCGCGCGAAGCGGGACGGACCGAAGATGCCGCCGTCCCCGGCAGCACCGGGTGGCTCCTCCGCCGGCAGGACGACGGCTCCGTCCGGAGTCTCTATCCGCAGCGACATGGTCGGCGGCGGCGTGGGGGCCGCCGGGCGGGGCGTGGCATCGGGCGGCGCCTTCGGCATCCGCTGTAGCGCGTAGCGCGCGGCCTCCGCGGTGGAGGCCCCTCTGAGCAGCGCCCGCTGCATCAACTCCAGCCTGCCGATGTCGGCGGAGCCGTAGCGACGATGGCGGCCGTCGGTGTGCCTGCTCGGCCCGAGTCCATAGCGCCGGTCCCACGTGCGCAGGGTCGAGGGTGCGACGCCGAGGCGCCTGGCGACCGAGGCGACCGGCAGCGTGGGCTCGGGAGAGTCAAGTGGCGCGGTGGCGCGATTCGCCACCACCGCCGAGTTGACAGATGGAGTGGGGGCGCGCGCAGCCGGCCTATCGCCGGCTGCGTGACCTGAGCCAGACTCGGATCCCACGACGCCCAATATCCCGGCCCTTTCCCCCACCGGCAACCTCGCGTCTCCTGCCTGCTCACACATCCGGGGGAAGCCTAACGGTTGAATCGTCAGGATCCTCTTGAACAACTCTTGGCGCGGTTCTAACGTTACGCCCGTTGCACCGAATGGAGTAGCGAACGAGCGGCTCAACGGCAGGGGGGCGGAACGGGAGATGAGGGCTCGATTCCGGACCTGACGTTGGCACGTTCCGTACGCAGAGTCGCACCAAACAACTGCAGAGTCCGGCGCTGATGGAGCCGGACAGCGGAGGCGGTCACGATGGCAGACACGCGCAGACTCCCTGGCCCGAACGCGGATGTGTGGGACTGGCAACTCGAGGGGTCATGCAGGGGGATGGACAGCGGGTCCTTCTTCCATCCGGACGGGGAGCGGGGGCCGGCAAGAGCAAGGCGGGAAGCGAGGGCGAAGGCGATCTGCCAAGCCTGTCCAGTACTGGAGATGTGCCGAAGTCATGCGCTGGCCGTACATGAGCCGTACGGCATCTGGGGCGGGCTGTCGGAATCGGAACGCGAGAACATCATCAAGTCCGGCAAACGGACGCTGAGCCTGACGGGCAGCTGACGCGAATCCGGCAGACCACGAGACGACTGGCGACTGGCGACTGGATCGACGGCAGGGGAAGTGGACGGGGTGACACCAGCGGGTGTCACCCCGTCCAGCTCGTCCGGTCGACCGGCACCACCTGGGCGAACCGATCCCAGCAGGCCATCGCGGCATCGATCACCACGGTCAACTCCTCGAGCGAGGCGCCGTCCCTCGCCTGGATGGACAGCCCGTGCAGCACGGTCCCGTAGAAGGCGGTCATCCCTTCGATATCGGCGTGCTCGGGTAGCTCGCCATCGGTGACGCCCTGCCGGAGACGTTGCCGCAAGCCGTCGATGTCCTCCTTGCGTAATGCCGCGAGGAAGTCACGAACACCCTCGTTGCTCGGCGTGTAGTTGGTGGCCGAGAGCACGATCATGCAACCGCTTGGCAGGTCGGGATCGGCGTAGGTGGCGGCGTTGTACCGCAGCATCGCGCCGACGGCGTCCCGTGCGCTGTGCTGCTCACGGAAGGCTCGCTCGGTCATCGCGCCATGGGTGGCGCCGTAGAGCCGAACCGCCTCGCGGAAGAGTGCTTCCTTCCCGCCGAACGCGGCGTAGAGGCTCGGCGAGTTGATCCCCATGGCGGCGGTGAGCTCCGCCAGCGACGCGCCCTCGTAACCGCGTTCCCAGAACACGTGCATGGCGCGGGTCAGCGCGGCCTCGCGGTCGAAGCCGCGGGGGCGTCCTCGGGGTGACATGGCTCCCATTCTATATCGATCGTCACAAAAGTGCTTGACCGGCTCCTCCTCTCGCCTCAATTATGTGTCGACCGATACAGAAAAGGGGTTGTCATGTCCGGACTGGACGGCAAGGTGGCATTGGTGACCGGCGGGAGCCGCGGAATCGGCGCGGCGGTCGCGACCCGGCTCGCCCGGGAGGGAGCCCACGTCGCGATCACCTACGAGTCGGCGGCCGAGCGGGCGGCCGGGGTCGCCGGAGAGATCGAGGGAATGAGGCGAAAGGCACTGACGATCCAGGCGGACAGTTCGGATGCCGCGGCCGTGACGGCAGCGGTGGACACGACCGCGGAGACCTTCGGCCGGCTGGACATCCTGGTGAACAACGCGGGGATCTTCCCGGCCCTACCGGTCGACGAGCTGACAGTGGAGCTGATCGACCGGACTTTGGCGATCCACGTGCGCGCTGTGCTCGTGGCCGCCAAGGCCGCCATCCGGCACATGAGCTCGGCGCAGCGGCCGGACGGCCGGATCATCAGCATCGGCAGCGACCTCGCCGACCGCGCCGCGTTTCCCGGGCTGAGCCTGTACTCCGCGAGCAAGTCGGCGTTGACCGGGCTGAGCAAGGGGCTGGCCAGGGACCTCGGTCCGAGGGGAATCACGGCGAACGTGGTGCACCCTGGCTCGACGGACACCGACATGAACCCGGCCAACGGGCCGTTGGCGCCGGATCAACTCGCCGGCATCCCACTCGGCCGGTTCGCCGAGCCGGCCGACATCGCGGCCGCGGTCGCCTACCTAGCGGGCCCCGGCGCCCGCTATGTGACCGGCACGGCGATCACGGTCGACGGCGGCTTCACTGCCTGAGTAGTGCCTTTAGCGGGCTAAAGGCACTAACCGGCCCCCACGAAACGGGAGGGATCCACAGGAATCGGGCAGAAAGACGGAACGGGCCGGCACCTCCTCGCGGAAGTGCCGGCCCGTCCGGGTCGTGCTGGTGTTCGTCAGTGCGAGTGGCCGTGACCCTGGCCCGCGCCCTCGTCCTCGTCGGCGGGCTTGTCCACCACGGAGGCCTCCGTGGTGAGCACCAGCCGCGCGATCGAAGCCGCGTTGGCCACCGCGGAGCGGGTGACCTTCACCGGGTCGACGATGCCCGCGGCGAGCAGGTCGGTCAGCTCACCGGTGGCCGCGTTGAAGCCCTGGCCCCAGTTCTGCTCCTTGACCTTGGACACGATGACCGCACCCTCGTAGCCCGCGTTGCTGGCGATCCAGTGCAGCGGCGCGGTGAGTGCGTCACGGACGATGACCACGCCGAGCGCCACGTCACCGGTGCGCTCCTTGGCGAACGCGTCGAGTTCCTTGACCGCGTGGACCAGCGCCGAGCCACCGCCGGGCACGATGCCCTCCTCGACGGCCGCCTTGGTCGCCGCCACGGCGTCCTCGATGCGGTGCTTACGCTCGTTGAGCTCGGTCTCGGTCGCCGCGCCGACCTTGATGACCGCGACGCCGCCGCCCAGCTTGGCCAGGCGCTCCTGCAGCTTCTCCCGGTCCCAGTCGGAATCGGTGGTCTCGATCTCCCTGCGGATCTGCGCGATCCGGGAGTCGAGGTCGGCCTTGGTGCCCGCACCGTCGACGATCGTGGTGACGTCCTTGGTGATCTCGATACGCCGGGCCCGGCCCAGCGACTCGAGGCCCGTCTCGGACAGCTTGCGACCGACCTCGGCGGAGATGACCTCGGCACCCGTGACGACCGCGAGGTCGTCCAGGAACGCCTTGCGGCGGTCACCGAAGAACGGCGCCTTCACCGCGACGGCGCTGATGGTCTTGCGCAGCGAGTTCACCACGAGGGTGGACAGCGCCTCGCCGTCGACGTCCTCGGCGATGATCAGCAGCGGCTTCTTGGCCTCGACGACCTTCTCCAGCACGGGGAGCAGGTCGGCCAGCGCGGAGACCTTCTCCCGGCACAGCAGGATGTAGGCGTCCTCGAGGATCGCCCGCTGCTCCTCGGGGTTGGTCGCGAAGTGCGCCGAGAGGTAGCCCTTGTCGAACTGGACACCCTCGGTGATCTCGAGGTCGGTGGCCAGCGTGGAGGACTCCTCCACGGTGATCACGCCGTCCTCGCCGACCCGCTCGACGGCCTCGCCGAGCAGGGCGCCGATGGTGGCGTCACGCGAGGTGACGGTGCCGACCTGGGCGATGTTGTCGCGGCCCTTGACCGGGGTCGCCTTCTCCTTGAGGATCTCGACGACCTTCTCGGCGGCCTCCTCGATCCCACGGCCGAGGGCGGCCGGGTTCGCGCCGGCCGCGACGTTGCGCAGGCCGACCTTGACCAGCGACTGCGCCAGCACGGTCGCCGTGGTGGTGCCGTCGCCTGCGACGTCGTTGGTCTTGGTGGCGACGCTCTTGACGAGCTGGGCGCCCAGGTTCTCGTACGGGTCGTCCAGTTCGATCTCCCGGGCGACCGTCACACCGTCGAGGGTGATGGTCGGTCCGCCGAACTTCTTGTCCAGTACGACGTGCCTGCCGCGCGGGCCGAGGGTGACCTTGACCGCGTCGGCCAGCTGGTTCACCCCGCGCTCGAGCGCGCGACGAGCGTCCTCGTCGAAATTGATCTGCTTAGGCATAGCCTGTTCCGCTTACCTTTCGGGGTTGGACGACGAAACGCCCCGGTCCCCGGCTATGCGGGACCCCGGGGCGTTCGACGCTGATGCCGATCGTCAGTTGATGACGGCCAGCACGTCGCGGGCGGACAGGATCAGGTAATCCTCACCGTTGTACTTGACCTCGGTGCCGCCGTACTTCGAGTAGATGACGACGTCGCCTTCCTTGACGTCCACCGGGACGCGGTTGCCCTTGTCGTCGATCCGGCCCGGGCCTACGGCCAGGACCTTGCCCTCCTGGGGCTTTTCCTTCGCAGTGTCGGGGATGACGAGACCGGAAGCCGTCGTCTCCTCGGCCTCGCTCGTCTGGACAACAATCTTGTCCTCGAGCGGCTTGATGTTCACGCTCACCGGGTTGACCTCCACGGGTCGTCGAAAGCGTCGGCAGGTACGTAACTGATTGCAGTGCTCAATTCAGGACGCGCGGAATCCTCGCTCGCATACGCTCGGTCGGAACCCGCAAGCCCGTCGTCTCACGGTTACGGCTCCTACCACCCCCGCCGTCGCGGGTGCCGGGGCGTGTTTGGTGCCGTGCAATTAGCACTCTAGCGACGTGAGTGCTAGCCGCGCAACCAGGGGCCCCCAAGACCGCACAGAACGTCCCGGCACAGGTGCCGTCCCCGGCCCTGGAAGTGCATTTAGCCCGCTAAAGGCACTACCCCGCCCTGGGGCCGAGCACGGGCGCTCAGGCGGCAAAGTTCACCGGGCGCTCACCTGATCAGGGGACGGTAGCCATGACGGCATCGCAGGCTGTCCGAGATCTGGCTGACTCGACCACCATGGGGAGCTCTTCCGTGACCGAATCAGGTGACACCACACCCAGGACGGCCTCGCGCCGTCACGTACTCGCCGGGAGCGCGGCCGTCGGCGCCGCCGCCGTAGCCACCGGACTGACCGGGCCACTTGCCGCGGCGACCCCCGCCCGGGGCGGGGCGACAGGCGCGGGCAGGCCCATCACCGGAGACCCGTTCACCCTCGGCGTCGCCTCCGGCGAGCCGGACCAGCACAGCGTGGTGCTGTGGACCCGCCTTGCCACCGACCCCCTCGCCGAGGGCGGCTTCGGCGGGATGGGCTCACGACACGTCGAGGTGCACTGGGAACTCGCGCTGGACGAGCGGTTCCGCAACATCGTGCGCCGAGGGCACGAGCGCACCGGGCCCGACCACGGTTTCGCAGTGCACGCCGAGGTCGCAGGGCTGCTGTCGGGCTGGGAGTACTTCTACCGCTTCCGGGTCGGCAGGCACGTCTCCGCGACGGGTCGCACCCGGACCGCCCCGCCGATCGGCGCGTTCGGCGCCGGCCTCGCGATGAGCTTCGCCTCCTGCTCGCAGTTCGAACACGGCTGGTTCACCGCATACCGCCACCTCGCCGCGGACGAGCCCGATCTGGTGCTGCACCTCGGCGACTACATGTACGAGTACAAGCCGCAGGTCTACATCTCCCCCGACGGCAACGTGCGCGACCACGCGGGACCGGAGACCGAGACCCTCGCCAACTACCGGCAGCGCTACGCCCAGTACCGCAGCGACCTCGACCTCCAGGCCGCGCACGCGGTGGCCCCCTGGCTCGTGGTGCCCGACGACCACGAGGTGGACAACAACTGGGCGGGCGACATCTACGAGAAGCCGCACATCCCGCAGCCGGACTTCATCCAGCGCCGGGCGAACGCCTTCCGCGCCTACTACGAGAACATGCCGCTGCGCAGGCGCAGCAAGCCGTCGGGGTCGGAGATCCAGTTGTACCGCAAGGTCTCCTGGGGCTCACTGGCGAACTTTCACATGCTCGACACTCGCCAGCACCGCGATGACCAGGCCTGCGGGGACGGCTGGAAGGTCTGTGAGGATGCCGCCGACCCGGCTCGCAGCCTGACCGGCGACGAGCAGGAGGCCTGGCTGCTGCGCAACTTCCGCGAGTCCAGGGCCCGCTGGGACATCCTCGGCCAGCAGGTGTTCTTCGCCCAGCGGCTCAGCGCCACAGGTGCGCGCAGCATGGACGGCTGGGACGGCTACCAGGGATCACGGGAGCGGGTCACCGAGGGCTGGATCGACGCGGGTGTGCGTAACCCCGTCGTGCTGACCGGCGACGTGCACACGCACTGGGCCAACGAGCTCAAGGAGAACTACGCCGATCCGGACAGCCGCTGCGTCGGTACGGAGCTGGTCACCACCTCCATCTCCTCCGGTGGCAACGGTAAGGACTCCGACCCCTCAACAGATCCCAACCTGCGGCGCAATCCGCACATCAAGTTCTTCAACCAGCAGCGCGGGTACGTACGCACCCGGATCACCCGCAACGAGCTGCGGGCGGACTTCCGCGTGCTCGACCGGGTGACCGAACCGGGAGCCCCGGCTCGGACCCGTGCGTCGTTCGTCGTCGCCGACCGCAATCCAGGTCTCACCGAGGTCGACCCGGCCTGAGCAACGCTCGTTCGGCGGCACGGCTCCAGTCGTGCCGCCGAACGAGGCATATTTCTTACGCGAAGCGTGTGTTCTTTGTTAGGTTCTGACTCTCCTTGTTCCGACCGAGAGGGTCGCCATGTCCCTTCGTTCCCGCACGACGCGTTTCGCTCTCGCCGCGTTCTCGATCACCGCGGTCAGCGCGGGCCTGGTGCTCGCGGTCCCGTCCGGTGCCGGTGCGGCACCCCCCGACCAGCACCGCCAGCATGCGTTCAGCGAAGCCGCGGCGGAGTTCGGCGTACCGGACGAGATCCTGCTCGGCGTCTCCTACCTGCAGTCCAGGTGGGACTACAACGCCGGCACCCCGAGCACAAGCGCCGGCTACGGGCCGATGCACCTGACCGACCTACGTACCGCGGGTGCGGGCAGCCACCACGACGACGGCACGGAGGACCCGCGCGGCGACGACGCCCGCGAAGCGCTTCACCCCGCGGAGCCAGGGCCCGCGGAACCTGCCGACTCGCTGCAGACGATCGATCTCGCCGCCGACCTCACCGGGCTCGACGCCGCCACCCTGCGCGCCGACCCGACCGCGAACATCCACGGCGGCGCCGCCGTGCTCGCGCACTACCAACGTGAACTCGGTGAGCAGCCGAGCACAGGCAACGCGGCCGACTGGTACGGCGCGGTCGCGCGATACAGCGGGGGTTCGGACACCGCCGCTGCCGCCGCTTTCGCCGACGAGGTGTACGGCGTGCTCGCCTCGGGCGAGCAGCGCGTCACCGACGACGGCCAGCAGGTGCGGCTGGCGGCACATCCCGGTTTGGCCCCGGACCGAGGCCAGTTGCGCGAACTCGGCCTCCGGGACGCCAAGAAGTCCGATGTGGAGTGTCCGGTTTCGATCTCCTGCGAGTGGATTCCGGCCCCCTATCAACGGCTTGGCGGCGATGACTACGGCAATCACGACAAGGCGCAGCGCCCGGAGAGCCAGGACATCGACTACATAATCATTCACGACACCGAGGGATACTGGGACACCGTTCTGGACCTCGTGCAGGACCCGACCTACGTGAGCTGGCACTACTCATTGCGCTCCGCCGACGGGCACATCGCGCAGCACATCAAGACCAAGGACGTCGGCTGGCATGCGGGCAACTGGTACGTCAACGCGAAGTCGATCGGTCTGGAACACGAGGGATTCGCCGCGAAGGGCACCTGGTACACCGAGGCGATGTACCGCACCTCGGCGAAACTGGTGCGGTACCTGGCCGACCGTTACGACATTCCCCTGGATCGCGGCCACATCCTCGGGCACGACAACATTCCCGGCATCACCCCGAATCGGGTGGCCGGAATGCACTGGGACCCGGGTCCCTACTGGAACTGGGCGCACTACTTCGAATTGCTGGGCGCCCCGCTGCACGGCAGACCGGCCACTTCGGACACACAGCTCGTGACGATCGCGCCCCGGTTCGACGCCAACCAGCCCGCGTTCTTCGGTTGTGACCGGGAAGCTCCTGCCGAGGTCTGTCCCGCGCGTGGTTCCGGCTCGGTCGTGCTGCACACCGAACCAAGGGCCGATGCGCCGCTGCTTTCCGACATCGGCCTGCGACCCGACGGTTCGCCCGCCACGATGCGGGTCTCCGACATCGGCAGCCGGATGGAGACCGGGCAGCAGTATGCCGTCGCCGAGGTGCGTGGTGAGTGGACCGCGGTCTGGTACCTCGGCCAGAAGGGCTGGTTCCACAACCCCCGTAGCGCTCCTGCCGCCCATGCGACGACTGGCAGGATGGCCGTCGCCGTACCTGGCAACGGCCCCGTGCCGGTATACGGCAGGGCGTATCCGGAGGCAGGGGCTTATCCCGATGGCGTACCGGTACAGGACATCGTGCCGCTGCAGTATTCGTTGCCCGAGGGGCAGCGTTACTCGGTCGGGCAGGTGACCGGCTCGGAGTACTACCGTGCGGTGACGTTCGATCCGGCCCAGCACGTCGTGGTCCGAGGCAAGACCCGCTACGTGCAAATCCAGTTCGGCCACCGCGTCGCCTTCGTCAAGGCCGATGACGTCCTGATCCTGCCCGCTCGCCGGTAGGAGTGTCTGCAAGTACACCCAAGCAAGATCCACATCGTCCATAACTGCTACCAAGCCGGATTGGCTTGGTAGCAGTTATGGACGGAAACGATCTTGCTTGGGTGTACTTGCAGGCGTACCAATGGGAGTCGGGGACGGCTGCTCGCCCGGACCTCTCAGGTCTCGGGAACACCGGAACAACTCTGCGGCCCTTTTCGGGGTGTTGTGCCGCTCGGTCCGCGGCCCCTTGGGCGCAACCGCACCACCGCATGTCAGTGTCCACGGCAGTCCTCCTCGGTGTCGGCCAAGGCCACCGGCATCACCAGTGTCGTGAAGCTGCCCTGATCGGCCGAGCGGACGACCACGGGCTGCGCGTCACCCGCGATCTCCAGCAGCACGTCCGGACCCACACCCGCCTCCACCGCAGGACTGAGAACCTCCGGGTCGAACGCCATGACCGGTGGCTCACCTTGACAGATGGCAGGCAAGGTCACGGAATCCTGTTCCCGCTGCACGACCAGCCGGTCCCCTTCCGCCCGAAGCAGCACGCGTCGCACTCCCTCGGCCATTGCGGCACACAACGCTGCCCGATCGACGATGATCCGGTACGGCATCGCACCGAGACCCGAGATAATGTCGCGGTAAGCGGGAAACTCGCCGTCCACCACCGGCAGCGAGACCGATTCCGAGCCCGCCCGCAGCCACGCCTGTCCCGCGGTCAACTCCAACGCGACGTCTGCCGCACGCGCGGCCCAGGCGCCCAGTCGCGCCAACTCGGGCGCCGGGACCAGCAGCCTCGCCGGATCGCCGCGCAGGGAACCGGGCAGTAGTACCCGCATCGCCAGCCGGTAGCGGTCGGTGGCGACCAGCCGGACCTCGGCGTCGGCAAATTCGATCAGTACGCAGCCGAGTACCGGATAGCCCTCCCGGGCCGCGGCGGACGGCACCACCTGCCGTATCGCACTGGCCAGTTCGGGACCGCCGAGCACGGCCTCCACCTCCGGTACCGGCAGCGACCGAAGCAACTCCTCGACCGCGCCTCGGGCCACATCCACCTGCGCCCGCATCCGGCGCAGGTGCTCGCGCAACAAGGTGCGCGTGTCCTCAGGGGTTCCGTCCAGCACGACCTTCACCTCGGCCAACGGCAGCCCGGCCGCGCGCAGCCTGCGCAGCAGGATCCCCCTGGGCTCCTGGTACTCGCCGTAGTAGCGGTACCCGGTGTCCTGATCGACGCGTGCGGGCGCCAGGATCTCGCAGTCGTCATAGAAGCGCAGAGCGCTGGGAGTAAGCCCAACCCGGCGTGCGAAGGCTCCGATACTCAGTGCGGCGTCAGTCTCGTCCATGGCCCTGATTCTGGGCGTTCGAGTCACTTGAAGGTCAACTCTCGCCGGGCGCCGTCTCGCCCCGACTCAGATCGAGATGGTGCTCACCGGCAGCGACGGATCGGCCGAAAGGTCCAGCGCGGACGGTCGCACTCCCGCGGCGAGTACGTGTGCGCCGAGCGCTGCGATCATCGCTCCGTTGTCGGTGCACAACCTCGGTCGCGGCACCCGCAGTTCGATCCCCGCTTCAGCGCATCGCTGCGCGGCCAGTGTGGACAGTCGCGAGTTGGCGGCGACGCCACCGGAAATGACGAGCGTGCCGATCCCCGCCTCCCTGGCCGCTCGGATGGCCTTGGCTGTCAACACATCGGCGACGGCCTCCTGGAACGACGCCGCGACGTCGTCGACCGGGACCGTCTCACCACGTCGCTCCGCACCCTCGACCCAACGTGCCACCGCGGTCTTGAGCCCGGAGAAGGAGAAGTCGAACGCCGCGTCCCTCGGTCCTGTCATTCCCCGGGGAAACGCGATCGCAGCCGGATCGCCTCGCCGTGCGGCCGCATCGATCGGCGGACCGCCGGGATACGGCAGGTCCAGCACCCTGGCCACCTTGTCGTAGGCCTCACCGGCGGCATCGTCCACAGTAGACCCGATCTCGGTGATCGTCGTAGCGACGTCGTCGACCCGCAGCAACTGGGTGTGTCCACCGGACACCAGCAGCGCCAAGCAGGGAGACGGCAACGGCCCATGCTGCAGGGTGTCCACCGCGATGTGCCCCGCGAGGTGGTTGACGCCGAACAGTGGCACGTCCAGCGCTGCCGCGTAGGCCTTGGCCGCCGCGACACCGACCAGGAGCGCACCCGCAAGCCCAGGTCCCGCGGTGACAGCGATCGCGTCCACATCGGACAGGGTCAGGCCCGCAGTGGCGAAGGCCCGCTCCGCGGTGGGGGTCATGGCCTCCAGGTGGGCGCGGCTGGCGACCTCAGGAACCACGCCGCCGAATCGAGCGTGCTGCTCCACACTGGACGCGACCTCGTCGGCGAGCAACTCGACCGTGCCGTCCTCGTGCAATCGCACAAGGCCGACTCCGGTTTCGTCGCAGGAACTCTCGATTCCCAGCACGATCCGCGACATCAGGCCGTCGCCTCCCCTGGTTCAGCCACGCGCACCGGTGGTCGCTTCATCGTGTAGGCGTCGGCGCCAGACGGCTGGTAGTAGCGCTTGCGCAGGCCGATGCGCTCGAACCCGTGCCGCTCGTACAGGCCGATCGCGCGCTCGTTGTCCGTGCGTACCTCGAGGAAGACCGGCGCGGCGAGTTCGTCAGCCCGTTCCAGCACCGTGCGCAGCAGTGCGGTTCCGACGCCCATGCCCTGGAAAGCGGGGTCGACGCCGATCGTGTGCAGGCTGGTTTCCTGGTCACCACGCGGCCCCAGGATCGCCAGGCCCGCATATCCGGCGAGCACGTCCTCGTCGGTCACGGCCGCGACGTAGTAGGCGCCCGCGTCCAACTCCGAGTGGAAGGCGTGCGCGCTCCAGGGACTGTCACCAGGGAACAGCTGCTTCTCGAGCGCAACACATCGAGGAATATGCTTGCGGCGCAGTGGTTCCAGTTTCACTGGACTGTCACCCGCTTCCGTTGTCCCGGCTCCTGAGCGTCCGGCCTGCGCAGATACAATGGCGTGAGCGGGCCGGGAGCGGTTCCCGCGAGCAGGCCTTCACGCGCGGCACGCACGAGGCCCGCGACCGTGGGTGTGGCCGGTTCGAGCACGGCAGCGCCGAGCACCTCCCGGTAGAGTTCGGCACCCTGCCCAGCGGCCGAGGTCCCGGCCGGGAGCAGATCCGACACCTGGGCGGGACGGTCGACCGCGGGTCCCTCGGTCCTCGTCCCCGAGCCGTCGTATGCGGCCCAGTAGATCTCCTTGCGCCGCGCATCGGTGACGACGACGAACGGTGCTTCCGACCCATTGCTCACGACCTCGGCAGCGATCGCGTCGAGACTGCACACGGGATACACCGGCAAGTTCAGGCTGTGGCCCAGCGCACCCGCGGTCGCCATCCCGGCACGCAGACCGGTGTAGGGCCCCGGCCCGATGCCGCAGGCGATGGCATCGAGGTCGCGCAGTCCGATCCCGGCCTCCGTGACGGCCTCGAGCACGTGTGGGGTGAGCAGTTCACCGTGCGCCCGCGCGTCGTGGGTGACCCGCGTACCCAGCACCGTGACCCTGGAAGGCTCCAGCGCGACCACTCCTGCTGTGACGGCGGGGGTCGCGGTGTCGATGGCGAGAACAAGCACGTGACGAGCGTACGACCACCGTTTTCCCCGGCCGCACGCGACCGGTCAGGATCGGTCAGGCAGCTCGGGGCCGGCCGGTGACGACTCCGGTTCCTCGTCCGGATTCCAGCTGAGCAGCCGGACCTTCGCCACGGTCTGCACGTGTCTGCGCATCGCGGCCGCCGCTGCCTTCGCGTCGCCGAGGCTGATCGCATCGAAGATCCGCTGATGCTGCGCGAGGGATCGTTTCGGCCTGCCGGGCTGGCGCAGGGACTCCGTGCGGCTCTCGGTGATCTGCTCGGCGATCGTCCGCATGAACTCCGCGAGCAGCGAGCTGTGCGCGGCGGCCGTCACCGCGGCGTGGAACCGCCGATCGCCCTCGACACCGGACTCCCCCGCGTCGACCTCGTCGCGCATATGGGCCAGCGCGGCCTCCATGTCGTCGAGGTCGCCCTTCGTCCGCCGCTGCGCGGCCAGTTCGGCGAGCTTCGTCTCCATGGCCTCGCGGGCTTCCAGCACGTCGGGCAGCCGCCTGCGCCGCTCGACGAGCTGTTCCACCGGCTCGGGGTCGAGCGTGTCGCGCACCAGGTAGGTGCCACCGCCGTGTCGTACCTCGACGAAGCCCTGCACCTCGAGAACCACGATCGCCTGCTTTACCGAGGCCCGGCTGACGCCCAGCCGCTGAGCCAGTTCCCGCTCCGGCGGAAGCCGGTCGCCCACACCGAGCCTGCCGTCGGAAACGTAGTCCCGAAGCCGCTCCAGTACCTGCTCGTACAGGCGAGGGCGAGCCATCGGCCGCAGGGCGTCGGACACGGTTCCCCCTCGTTGATCGCCCGAATCGTCCTCGCAGGATAACAGCCGGTGAGCAGCTCGAAGCGGCGCAGTGGCTCAGCCAATTTGCCACTTGGCTCTTGACACTGTGAACCACAGCACCGCAAAGTGGTTCAGCCACTAGGCCAGTGTCATCCGTACCACTGGCCCCTACCGCCCGATCCGACCGCTGCCGGTGCGGCACCCAACGACGGGAGCCCGATGTCCGCCGAACTGATCTCCATCCTTGTTCTCGTGGTCGTGTTCGTCATCGCGACCACCAAGTCGATCAACATGGGCGCGCTGGCCTTCGCGGCCGCGTTCGCCGTCGGCACCCTTGCGGGTGAAATGGACGCCGACGCGATCTTCGCCGGCTTCCCGGCCGACCTGTTCGTGGTGCTGGTCGGGGTGACGTTCCTGTTCGCCATCGCGAGATCCAACGGGACAACGGACTGGCTGGTACACGCGGCGATCCGTCTCGTCGGAGGGCGGCTGGCGCTGATCCCCTGGGTCATGTTCGGCATCAGCGCCACACTCACCGCGATCGGGGCGGTGAGCCCCGCAGCCGTGGCGATCGTCGCCCCCATCGCGCTCGGGTTCGCCGCCCGTTACGGCATCCACCCGCTGCTCATGGGCGCGATGGTCGTGCACGGTGCGCAGGCGGGCGGCTTCTCCCCGATCAGCATCTACGGCTCGATCGTCAACGGCATCGTCGAGCGTGAGGGGCTGCCCGGCAGCGAACTCGTCCTGTTCGGCGCGAGCTTCGCGGTGAACCTGGTGATCGCCGCGGTGGTGTTCGTGGTCTTCGGCGGCCTGCGGCTCAGCCGCGAGAACGCCCTCACGGACGGATCGACGCCGGACGTGATCGGCGCGGGTGGCCCCGGAGCAGCCACCGCGACCTCGGTGCTACCCCAAACTCCTCGCCTGAACCCGGCGCGGATCGCGACCCTGCTCAGTCTTGCCGTCCTGGTCGTCGCGACCCTGGTGTTCGACCTCGATGTCGGGCTCACCGCGATTTCGCTGGCCGTGCTGCTCAGCGTGTTCTGGTCCGAGAGCAGCCGCAAGGCGGTCACCGAGATCACCTGGCCCACGGTGCTGCTGATCTGCGGAGTGCTCACGTACGTGGGGGTCCTGCAGGAACTGGGCACCATCGACTATGCGGGCAACGCGGTCGGCAACGTGGCCATCCCACTGCTGGCGGCCGTGTTGCTCTGCTACATCGGCGCGATCGTGTCCGCGTTCGCCTCCTCGGTCGGCATCATGGGCGCGCTGATTCCACTGGCCGTGCCGTTCCTCGAGCAGGGCACCATCGGGCCGATCGGCATGATCGTCGGTCTTGCGGTCGCCTCCACCGTCGTGGACGTGAGCCCGTTCAGCACCAACGGCGCACTGGTGCTCGCCAACGCGACCGAGGTGGATCGCGATCGGTTCTTCCGGCAGCTGATGGTTTACGGCGGCATCATTGTCGCGGCGATGCCCGCCGTGGTGTGGCTGATCATGATCGTGCCGGGTTTCGGCTGAGAACGACGAGGAGAAGGAGTTCGGGTGAGCGAGTTGTTCCCGGCACTACAGGAAAAGTCGGCGCAGGCCAGGCAGGCCCTGCGGTTCGGCGACCGCGCACTGACCTACGCCGAACTGGGCGACGTGGCCGGAACGCTGGCGCGCGAGTTGCGGACACTGCGAGGGCAGGGCGGGTCGCCGGTGCGGGTCGCGGTCTGGGCCACGGCCACGATCGAGACGAGCGTCGCGGTGGTGGCCGCCCTGCTGGCCGGGGTGCCGGCCGTACCGATCAACCCGAAGATCGGCGAGCGCGAACTCGCCCACATCATCGCCGACAGCAGCCCTGCTCTCGTGCTCGCCGAACCCGGCACTGAGCTGCCAGCCGGCCTGCGTGATCTACCGCGCAAGGACGTGAACCTCACCGGCGAGTCCGGTGTGCTGCCGGAAGAGCCCGGCCCCGAGTCGCCGGCGCTGATCGTCTACACCTCCGGTACCACCGGCCCACCGAAGGGCGTGGTGCTGCCCCGAAGGGCGATCGCCGAGACCCTCGACGCACTGGAGGACGCGTGGCAGTGGAGCGCCGAGGACGTGCTCGTGCACGCCCTGCCGCTGTTCCACGTGCACGGGCTGATCCTCGGCGTGCTCGGTCCGTTGCGCCGGGGTGGGCAGGTGCGCCACCTCGGCCGCTTCGCCACCGCGCCGCTTACCGAGGAGTTGGCGAACGGCGCCACGATGATGTTCGGCGTGCCGACGATGTACCACCGCATCGCCGCCGAGGTGCAGGACGATTCGGCACTGCGTAACGCGCTCGCGGGCGCACGACTGCTGGTATCCGGTTCGGCCGCCCTGCCCGTGCACGACCACGAGCGGATCACAGCCGCCACCGGACAGCAGGTGGTGGAGCGGTACGGCATGACCGAGACGCTGATGAACACCAGCGTGCGCGCGGACGGGGAACGCAGGCCGGGGACGGTCGGCGTGCCGCTGCGCGGTGTCGAGGTGCGCCTCGTGGAGGAGAACGGGACGCCGATCGAGGACAGCGACGGGGAGACCGTCGGCGAGATCCAGGTGCGCGGGGCCAATCTGTTCACCGAGTACCTCAATCGCCCGGATGCCACCGCGGAGGCGTTCGTGGACGGCTGGTTCCGGACCGGCGACATGGCCATCAGGGATACCGACGGCTACGTGCGCATCGTCGGGCGCAAGGCAACCGACCTGATCAAGAGCGGTGGCTACAAGATCGGCGCAGGCGAGATCGAGAACGCGCTGCTGGAGCATCCCGGCGTGGCCGAGGCGGCGGTGACCGGCGAACCGGATCCCGACCTGGGTGAGCGGATCGTCGCCTGGATCGTTTCGTCCGCACCACGGCCGGACGAGCAGGAACTGGCCGACCATGTGTCCCGGCTACTGGCGCCGCACAAGCGACCGAGGGTCGTGCACTATGTGGACGCCTTGCCGCGCAACGACATGGGCAAGGTGCTGAAGCGAGCCCTGCATGCCTGACCGAAAGCCCGCGCGGAAGCTGATCGGGGAACTCGCGGACAGCTTCACCGAACTCCCGTTCCTGGACCGGACCTCCACCGAGGCCGACGGCCCGATCGGCTGGGCCGGCTACGACGAGGCCCGCCTGCGCGCGGCAGAACGCACGGGCGAGGACGAGTCCGTCGTGTGCGGAACCGGCGACGTCGGCGGTGTCACGGCGTTGCTGGTGGTGTTCGAGTTCGGGTTCCTCGGCGGTTCGCTCGGCAGGCGGACCGGTGCTCGCATCGACGCGGCGTTCGATCACGCGGTGCGGCAGGGGCTGCCGGTGGTCACGGCGGTGGCGACCGGCGGCAGCCGGATGCAGGAAGGGATGGCCGCGCTCGCCCAGTTGCAGCGGATCGCCGCGGCCGCCGCGCGGGTTCGGACGGCGGGACTGCCGCAGGTGGCCGTGTTGCGGGATCCGACGACGGGGGGCGGCTGGGCCACGCTCGGCGCCGGTGCCGATGTCACGCTGGCGGTACCGGGAGCACAGGTCGGATTCGCGGGTTCGCGGGTCCGCCCGGCCGGCGACGACGACGCTGTGGCCGCCTACACCGCCGAGGGCCAGTTCGCCGGCGGGCACGTCGACCGGCTCGTCTCCCCGGAGAACCTGCCGGGAACCCTGGCGAGTTGGCTGCGTCTGCTGACCGCGCGCCGGGGCGGGGCCCCTGACCTGCCCCGGGCACTCGGGGTCAGGACTGAGCCCGAGTCCGGATGGGCCGCGGTGCGGGCGGCGAGGGCGGAGCAGCGCCCGCGTGCCGGGGCCTATCTCGACGACTACTTCGATCACAGGGAGGACATCAGCGGTGACCGCTGCGGCGGCGGGGTGGATCAGACGGTGGCGTGCGGATTCGGCAGCCGTGCAGGTCAGGTGATCGCTTACGCGGCGCAGTGTGGCACCGCGACCACCGCGCCCGGATTTCGCACGGCGGCGCGGCTGATCCGGCTCGCCGACCGCCTCGGCATCCCGGTGCTCACCCTGGTGGACACGCCCGGTGCGGCGAACGACGCTGCCGCGGAGCGTGCCGGGGTCGGCGGGGCGATCGCGGAGGTGTTCGCGGCGGTGGCGTCAGCGCGGGTCCCGGTGTCAACGCTGGTGATCGGTGAGGGCGGCTCGGGGGGCGCGCTGGCCTTCGCCGCGGCAGGACGTACGTGGATGACGCCGGACAGCTACTTCTCGGTGACCTCTCCGGAGGCGGCGGCCTCCATCCTGAAGCGGGACCCCGGCGAGGTTCCCGCCACCGCCGACCAGCTCCGCCTGCGCCCCACGGACGTAGTAGCCCTGGGCGTAGCCGAAGGCATCGTCCCCCACGCCGTGACCTGCACTTAGCGGGCTAAGTGTCGTCCCCCGCCGAGCCGCACCCTCCGGCGCGGCTCCAGGCCCCTGTAGTGCACTTAGCGGGCTAAGTGCAGTTCTGGGACCCGCTCGGACCAGGTGCCGTGCGGTTCGAGGGTGAGGGTGCGGGTCTCGTCGTCGCTGTCGGGGCGGCGGTCGAGGCGGACGACCAGGTAGTCCGCCGACAACCGCTCCGCGGAGCCCTCGCCCCACTCCACCACGACGGCGGACCGCTCGAGGTCGGCATCGAGATCGAGATCGTCGAGTTCCGTGAGGTCCCCGCCGAGACGGTAGGCGTCCACGTGCACCAGCGGTACGCCTGCGCCGTCCTCCCCCATCCCGGCCGGATGCACCCGCGCCAGGACGAACGTCGGCGAGCTGACCCTGCCCCGAACGCCGAGGCCCTCGGCGATACCTCGCGTCAGTGTCGTCTTACCCGCACCGAGCGGACCGGCCAGCAGCACGAGGTCACCAGGGCGCAGACGGGCACCGAGTGCGCGACCGAACGCCATCGTGTCCTCGGCGGTCGCCAGTTCCATGTTCACCATCGCCACCACCTGCCTCGTTCCCGCGATCCGATCCCGCTGCCTCCGTCGCTCCCGTCAGCCCCGGACGCCCGCTGCAGCAGGTCGATGAGGTGGCTGTTCACCAACTCGGGTTGTTCCAGCTGCACCATGTGCCCGGCGCCGCGCACCCGGACCAGTTCGGCATCGGGCAGTTCGGCCGCCATCCGCTCGGCGTGCGAGAACGGAGTGAGCCGGTCGTCGGCCGCCCCGATCACCAGCACGTGCGTGTTCTTCAACCCGGCGAGCGCGGCGTAGCGGTTGTGGCTGCCCAGGGTGTCCACGAAGTTCACCAGCCCGCGCACCGGGGTGACCGCGAGCATCTCCAGCATGAAGTCGACGAGTCTGGGACTGACATCCCGCCCGCCGAACGCGAGGCTGCGGATCGCCTGACGGGTCAGCTGCCCTCCCGCGGCCCGCACGAACTCGACCAGTCCCGGCTGCCACCCCGCGAGCTCGCCGACTCCTCGGGTGAGGGGGTTGTACTTCGACAGCAGCGACCGGGGCAGTCCCCGTGCACCGACCTCACCCGCCGCAGTCGCGATCAATGCGACCCCTTGCACCCGGTCGGCGAACAACTCGGGGGCCTGCTGGGCCAGCTCCATGATCACCATGCCGCCCATCGAGTGTCCGATGAGGACGATCGGCCCCTCGGGCGCGACGGCACGCACCACCGCGTCGAGATCCCGCGCCAACTGCTCGATCGTGCTGCTCTCCTGCGACGCCGGAGCGGAGAGGCCATGCCCGCGATGGTCGTAGTAGACCTGACGAACGCCGGGCAGCCGTAGCGAGGCGAGGTCGCGCCGCTGGAAGTGCCAGCTGAGTTGCGACAGCGCGAAACCATGCACGCCGATGACGGTGAGCTCGGGATCCACCCCGTCCTCGGGATCGATTTCCGACACCGACAGCGGGGTTCCGTCGTCGGCGGCCACGGTCGAGGTGCGGTCCGGCTGCAACTTGCCGAGTGGTTCGTCCACGAACGGGTCCACCCGATTCCTGCGCTGCTGAGTCGTGACCGCCAGTGCGGCAGCGACAGTCCCGGTGAGTACCGCCCCGACTCCGCCCGCGATTCCGAGAATCCGGCGCGATGGAGTCATCGCATCGCACCTCCGAGATACCGCCGGTGCACTCGCGGGCGGTACATGCCGGTGACGATCTCGTAGTCGATGGTGCCGATCGTGTCCGCCCACTCCCGCGCCGTCGGACCACCGTCCGCGCCGGCACCGAACAGCTCCACGTCGGCTCCGACCGCCGGCTCGTCGTCGCCGCAGTCCACCACGATCTGATCCATACACACCCGGCCCACCACAGGACGACGCCTGCCATCGAGCCAGACACTCATTCGCCCGGACAAAGTGCGTGGAACACCGTCGGCATATCCGACGGGAACCAATGCCAGTGTGGTGTCGCGGTTCGCGGTCCACGTATGTCCATAGGAGACGGACTCACCCGCCGTGATGCGCTTGGTGAGGACCACTGTGGACCGGAAGGTCATCGCGGGGCGAAGGTCGTCGGCGGTGGGCACCGGATTGAGCCCGTATGCGGCGATCCCTGGACGCACCAGGTCGAAATGCAGATCAGGGCGGGTCAGGGTGGCTGCCGAGTTCGCGAGATGCCGCAAGGGATGCAGCCCGGCTTCGCGTGCCTGCGTGTACGCGGTGTCGAATCGCGCGGCCTGCATGTCGATCGACGGATGTCCCGGCTCGTCCGCGCAGGCGAGATGCGACCAGATGGCCACCACGTCGACATCCGGCTCCGCCGCTGCCGCCTTGACCAGCTGCGGCCAGCTCTCCGGCGGACACCCGTTGCGATTGAGCCCGGTGTCGATCTTGAGGTGCACCCGGGCCCTGCTCCCGGCCCTTCCCGCGGCGGCGGCGATCCGGCTCAACTCACCCATCGAACTGGCAGCGAGGTCCACCCCCTGCTCGATGCCGGGTGCGAAGTCGACATCATCGCCGTCCAGCCAGCTCAGCAGGCGCACCTCGATGCCTGCCGCCCGCAGATCCAGCGCCTCGCCGAGCGAACAGGTTCCCAACCAGGTCGCGCCCCCGTCGACGGCGGCGCGCGCCACCGCAACCGCACCATGGCCGTAACCGTCCGCCTTGACGACGGCCATGGTCGCCGCACCGGACGCGGCCGCCCTTCCGGCGAGCAGCGCGATGTTGTGGCGGATGGCGTCCAGATCGATGACGACCTCGGCGCGACGGTGCAGGTCAGCGTTCATAACATTGCCGAGTTTCCCACAGGCGGCGCACCTGGCCCTGCCCGGCAGGCCGTGGCGCTCACCACGCCCGAGCAGACAGGGCCAGCGCGTCAGGCTTCCGCGTGACCGTGGACCTGCTCTCGGGCCTCCGCGTGGCGCTGCCTGGCCTGCTCCCCGGCCGCCGATTCGGCCGAGGTGGGTTCGTCCAGGTGCACTGTCGCGTTGCCCTGCCAGCGTGGCGGTTCGACCGGCCCCGAACTCCTGGACGCGGACAGCGCCCACGCGGCCTGTCGTGCGGCTCCGATGGCGACGTGCTCCCCGGGCGGGGGGACGGCGACGGGAACACCGAAGACGGCAGGAGCCGCCGCTCGCACGGCCGCCGACTGCGCCGCTCCACCGATGAGCAGCACCCTGCGGGCGACGACCCCATGCGCGCGCAGCGCGTCCAGCCCCGCGGCGAGCCCGCACAACATGCCTTCCACCGCGGCCCGTGCCAGGTTCTCCTGCGTCATGTTGGCCCTGCGCAGGCCGAGCAGAGTACCGCTGGCGTCGGGCAGGTTCGGCGTTCGCTCGCCGTCGAGATACGGCAGCAGGGTGAGCCCGCCCGCACCTGGCTCGGCCGCGAGCGCGAGCCGGTCCAGCCCGGCCAGGTCGGTACCGAGCATGCTCGCGGTGGCGGTGAGGACCCTGGCCGCGTTGAGCGTGCAGGCCAGCGGCAGGAATCGACCGGTGGCATCGGCGAACCCGGCGACGGTTCCGGACGGGTCGGCGGGCTGGGTCTCGCTGACCCCGAACACGGTGCCGCTGGTGCCGAGCGACACCACGACGTCGCCCTCGTCCAGTTCCAGCGCCAGGCCCGCCGCCATGTTGTCGCCGGTGCCCGCCGAGACGAGCATCCCTTCCGGGGTGTGCCCCGCCGCCTCTGCGGGGCGGAGAACCCTGGGCAGTTCCGGTGCCCGCCCACCGAAAGCCCGGGACAGCAGGTCGGTGCGGTACGCGGCGGAGGTCGCGGAGTAGTAGCCGGTGCCGGAAGCGTCGCCCCGATCGGTGACCGGCTGCGCGTCGTCCCCCAGCAGCCGCCAGGTGAGCCAGTCGTGCGGCAGCAACACGCGGGCGACGCGGTCGGCCAGGCCCGGTTCGTGCTCGGCCATCCAGCGCAGCTTCGTGATGGTGAAGCTGGCCACCGGCACCAAGCCGACCGCGTCGGCCCATGCCTGCGGTCCACCCAGCTCGTCGGTGAGATCGGCCGCGGCCTGCCCGGATCGAGTGTCGTTCCACAACAACGCGGGCCGCACGACGCTGTTCGTCTCGTCGAGGGTGACCATGCCGTGCTGCTGACCGGCGATACCGATCGAGCGCACCTCCGAAAGCAACCCGCCGGAGGCAGCGCCGAGCGCGTCCCACCACACCTGCGGATCGACCTCGGTGGTGTCCGGATGTTCTGCCCTGCCGCTGCGGACCACCTCGCCGGTGCGGGCGTCGCACACCATCACCTTGGTGGACTGGGTGGACGAATCGACCCCTGCCACCAGGGTCTGTCTGTCAGCCGTCATGGCCGCTCCTCGTTTGTCGCACTTACTGTCCGGACACGGGTTCCCAGCGCCTGAATGGCCTCGATTTCCTCGGCCGGTGTCTCGTCGTCGGTGATCACCAGGTCGAATTCCCCTGCGTCCCCGTGGGCGTAGGTCGCGGTCCGGCCGAACTTGGAGTGGTCGACGACCAGCAAGGCCTGCCTGCACGCTCCCAAAATGGCGGTTTTGACCTCGGCGTACTCGCGAACCGGATGGTAGAGGCGACCGCCGGCTAACGCGGTGACCGAGAGGACGGCGATATCCGCACGCACCTTGCGCAGAGCGGCGATGGTGTCCGGGCCGACGCAGGAGTCGAATTCGGTGTAGCGGCCGCCGAGCAGCACCACCTCCGTGTCGGTGGCGCCCGAGACGATCCTGGCGACGTCGGGCGAGTGGGTGATGACGGTGGCTGGCTCGCGCGCGCCGAGCCCGCGAGCGAGTGGGAACAACGTCGTGGAGTCGTCGATGATGAGCGTCTGCCCCCGCCCGATCTCGGCGACAGCGGCGGCACTCAGGGCCTCCTTGAGTTCTCGGTGCAGACCCACCCGGAATCGTTTCGCGGTCTCCATGGTGAGCGCCGGATAGGCGGCGACCCGTCCGCGCAGCTTTCGCAGCAATCGGCGATCCGCCAGGTCGTCGAGGTCACGGTGCATGGTCATCAGACTCACGCCGAACCGCTCGGTGAGATCGTCGATCCGCACCTCGCCCTGTGCGATCACGGCGTCCAGGACGCGCTGTCGTCGGCGTTCGACCGCCGCCCGGTCGCCGCGTGGCGGGCGCACCTTATCCATGGCCGGCTTCCTGCGGCCGGACCACGGCTTTGATCACTGTGTCGTCGTGCCGCGCGACGGTCAGTGCTTGCTCCACCTCGTCGAGCCCGAACCGGTGGGTGACCAGCCGGTCGAGGTCGATCTCGCCCCCTGCGGCGAGCGCGATCGCGGTCGGCCAGGTGTTGGCGTAGCGGAAGGTGCCGGTGAGTTCGAGTTCGAACCCTTGGACGTGCGCCAGCGGCAGCGAGATCTCGTCGCCGCCCATGCCGACCAGCACGACCCGGCCCGCACGGCCGACCGTGCGGATGGCCTGCGAGGCGGCCGCGGCGACGCCGGAACACTCGAGCAGGACATCCGGCTCGAACCCGGACTCGGCCAGGTCGGTCGTCGACACGTCGATCGTCGCCGTCGCACCCAAGGCGGCGGCCACGCGCAGGCGACCGGCGTTGACGTCGGTCACCACCACCTCGGTGGCGCCGAAGGCCCGTGCGGTCTGTGCCGCGACCAGCCCGATGGGACCGGCGCCGGTGACGAGCACCCGCGAACCCGGGCCGACCCGCGCCTTGCGGCAGGCCCAGACGCCGACCGACAGGGGTTCCAGCAGGCCCGCGGCGTCGTCGGAGAGCGCGTCGGGAACGGGGTGGGCGAAATCCTCGCGGAGGGTGACGTACTCGCAGAAAGCACCGTCGATCGGCGGAGTGCCGAAGAAGCGCATGCGCGGGCACAGGTTGTAGCGGCCGAGGCGGCACTCGGCGCAGTGCGAGCAGGGCACTCCGGGCTCCAGTGCGACCCGGGTGCCGATTTCGTGCCGGGTTGCGGACTCGCCCCTCGCGACGACGACGCCGCTGGGTTCGTGGCCGAGGACGAGGGGTTGTTCGACAACGAAGTCGCCGATGCGGCCGTGCTCGTAATAGTGGACGTCGGAGCCGCAGGTCCCGACGGAGTGCACGCGCACGAGCACCTCGTCCGGCGCGGGGGTCGGCACCGGACGCCGCTGCAGGACGACGTCGTGCACCCCGCGGAGCACGGACACTGCCATCGTGTCGGGAATCGCGCCTACATCGCTGGAACTGCCCATGTCGCCCATTGCGGCATTTTTACCAGAGCAAGCCCGCGTTGTTAACACATAATTCGATAAGTTCCGGCCTCGTGGGTGCCCGGTGAGTGCCTTTAGCCCGCTAAAGGCACTCACCCTGCCCTGAGCGTGCGGACCGCGCGTATCGCCTCCGGGATCGCGTCGAGGATGCCCGAGGCCGAAACCGGCACGCCCCGGGCGGCGTGTTCGGCTGCCAGCGAGTGGACGTAGGCGGCCACCCCGCCCGCGAGCCAGGGATCCAGCCGCGCCGCCAGCAACGCACCGGTCATCCCCGAGAGCACGTCACCCGACCCTGCTGTCGCGGGCCACGACCCTCGCGCCGGGTTGACCAGCACCCGTCCCCCGGCGTCCGCCACCACCGTGCAATGCCCCTTGAGCAGCATCACCGCGTCGAATCGTGCCGCCGCCGCACGGGCAGCCGCGACCCGGTCCGCGCCGGGAGCGCGCCCCGTCAACCGCTCGAACTCGCCCGCGTGCGGTGTGAGCAGCAACGGCGTGCCCGGTTGCCTGGCGTCGAGCACCTCGGGCGAGTTCGCGATGATCGTGATCGCGTCGGCATCGGCGCACACCGGCACCCCCTGACCGAGCGCGTGCTCCAGGACCTCGCGCCCCTCCCGGCCGGTACCGATGCCGGGGCCGACCACCCAGGCCTGCACCCTGCCAGCATCAAAGATCGAGCCGGTGGCGACGACCTCCGGCCAGTGATCGCGAACCACGTCCGCAGCCGGTCCCGCGTACCGCACCATGCCCGACGTGGCCCGCACGGCGGCACCGGCAGCCAGCACGGCGGCGCCCGGAAACGCAGCGGACCCGGCCGCGATTCCGGCCACGCCCTGGGTGTACTTGTCGTCTTCGGGCCCCGGTACCGGCCAGGCGGCGGCAGCGTCCGCGGTGTCGAGCCGCAGGAGGTCGGGCTGTCCCAACTCCCTGGAAAGGCCGATGTCCACCAGATCCACGCGTCCACAACGTGCGGGATTCAGGACGTGGACCGGTTTGCGGGCGCCGAAGGTCACCGTCCGCGCGGCTGTGATCGCCGGACCGTCGACCGCGCCGGTGTCCGGATCCACGCCGCTGGGCAGATCCACGGCGAGCACGGGTGCACCGATGTGCTCGAGCAGTTTCGCGGCCGCGGGACGCAGGGGGCCGTGTGCGGAGATGCCGACGATTCCGTCGATCACCAGGTCGGAGCGTTCGAGCACGGACGCACCGTCCTCGGCGGGCAGTACGCGGCCGCCCGCCCTGCGCAAGGCGGCCAACCCGGCAGGGTGCGCGCGGCCGGGAGCCAGCAGGACAGCGGTCACCCCCACGCCACGGCGGCGCAGGAACGCCCCCGCCCATAGTGCGTCACCACCGTTGTTCCCGGCGCCGACCAGCAGCGCGACGCTGCGACCCGCGACCCGTCCCGCGTGTTCGGCGAGCATCTCGGCCGCACGGACGGCGAGCCCGAACGCGGCCCGGTGCATCAGAGCACCTTCCCGCGTGACGGCGAGCAACCGCTGCTCAGCGTCGCGAATCCGTTCGGTGGTCCAGATTCCCTGCACGCTGCCCTCCGGCTCTCTCGAACCTCACTCCACAGTGACAGACTTTGCCAGGTTGCGCGGCTTGTCGACGTCGTAGCCGCGGGTCTTGGCGATCTCCGCGGCGAGCACCTGAAGCGGGACCGTCGAGACCAGGGGTTGCAGCAGCGTAGCCACCGCGGGGATCTCGACGAGTTCGTCCGCGAAGGGACGCACGGTCTCGTCCCCCTCCTCGGCGATCACGATCGTGCGCGCACCCCGCGCCTGGATCTCGCTGATGTTGGAGACGAGCTTGGCGTGCAGCACGGCACGGCCCTTCGGTGACGGCATCACCACGACGACCGGAAGGCCTTCCTCGATCAGCGCGATCGGCCCGTGCTTGAGCTCGCCGGCCGCGAAACCCTCCGCGTGCATGTAGGCGAGCTCCTTCAGTTTGAGCGCACCCTCGAGAGCGACCGGGAAACCGACGTGCCTGCCGAGGAACAGAATCGCCTTGGAATCGGCGATATCCCTGGCCAGCGCCCGCACCTGCTCCACAGTGGACAGCACCTTCTGGACGGCGGCAGGCATGGCCTCGAGTTCGGCGAACTCACGGGCCACCTCGTCGGGGTACTTCGTGCCACGCGCCTGGGCCAGGGCCAGTCCGACCAGGTAGTTGGCCGCGATCTGGGCGAGGAACGCCTTCGTCGACGCGACGCCGATCTCGGGACCCGCGTGGGTGTAGAGCACCGCATCGGACTCGCGGGGAATCTGTGCCCCGTTGGTGTTGCAGACCGCGAGCACCCGCGCCTTCTGCTCCCGCGCA
Organism: Amycolatopsis palatopharyngis; assembly: GCF_003385185.1. GTDB lineage: Bacteria > Actinomycetota > Actinomycetes > Mycobacteriales > Pseudonocardiaceae > Amycolatopsis > Amycolatopsis palatopharyngis. The sequence goes on from NZ_PQHZ01000005.1 coordinate 190,078, forward strand.
TGCCGGACCGCCTCCAGCGTGTCGGCCGTCTCGCCGGACTGAGAGACCGCCACCACCAGGGTGTCCCGGTCGAGCACCGGGTCCCGGTAGCGGAACTCGCTGGCGAGCTCGACCTCCACCGGCAGGCGGGTCCAGTGCTCGATGGCGTACTTGGCCACCAGTCCCGAGTGGTACGCGGAACCACAGGCGACGACGAAGACCTTGTCGACGTCGCGCAGGTCCTGATCGGAGATCCGCTGCTCGTCGAGGATCACCCGGCCGCCGTCGAAGTGCCCGCGAAGTGTGTTGGCCAGCGCCTCCGGCTGCTCCTCGATCTCCTTGAGCATGAAGTACTCGTGGCCGCCCTTCTCCGCGGCGGAGAGGTCCCAGTCCACGGTGAACGGCTTGGCCTGGGCGGGCTCGCCGGCGAAGTCGGTGACGTCGTATCCGTCGCGCGAGATCACCACGAGCTGGTCCTGACCCAGTTCAACCGCTTCCCGTGTGTGCTCGATGAAGGCGGCGACGTCGGAGGCCACGAAGGTCTCGCCCTCGCCGACCCCCACCACGAGCGGGGACGAACGGCGGGCCGCGACGATGCGGTCGGGGTCATCCGCATGGGTGACGACCAGCGTGAAGGCGCCCTCGAGGCGGCGGCAAACGGCCGCCACACTCGCGGGGAGGTCGCCCTCGGTGGGGCCGGCACCGTAAGCGCGAGCGACCAGGTGCGCGGCCGTCTCGGAGTCGGTGTCACTGGTCAGCTCGATGTCGTCGGCCTCGAGTTCGGCCCGTAGCGCCGCGAAATTCTCGATGATGCCGTTGTGTACGACGGCGACCTTGCCGGACGCGTCGCGGTGGGGGTGGGAGTTGCGGTCCACCGGCGCCCCGTGCGTCGCCCAGCGCGTGTGGCCCATGCCCGCGGTGCCACCGAAGCCTTCGCGGCCGACCTCGTCCAGGGCGGCCTCCAGATTGGCCAGCCTGCCCGCCTTGCGCTCGACGATCAGCGCGCCGTCACCGTCGAGCACGGCGACTCCCGCCGAGTCGTACCCGCGATACTCCATTCGCCGGAGGCCGCCGAGGACGACGTCGAGCGCCTGGCGATGGCCCACATATCCCACGATTCCGCACACGCACTCCAGCGTAACGAGCCCACTGTGGCCGCCTCGCCCGGCTCGGCGCCAGCCCGCCCCCGGAGGCCAGGTGAGTGCGTTTAGCGGGCTAAATGCACACACCGCCCCCAAAGCAAGCCGAGGTCAGGCACTCAGGCCGCCTGGTTCGGGCCGAGCGCCTTTAGCGGGCTAAATGCACTTCCCCGGCCTACCCGGCCACCGGACGCCGGAACAGCTACGCTCGCGCCATGGCGCCCAAGCCCAAGCGGTTACTCGAGCAGCTGCAGCACCCCGGGCCACACGAGGTGTTGCGCGGCGACCTGGCACTGGTCGGCCTGCCCGGCGTGGTGTTCACCCCGACCAGCGGGCTGAACCTGCCCGCCGTCGTCTTCGGACACGGCTGGATGCAGTCCCCCGACCGTTACCTCGGCCTGCTGCGACACCTCGCCAGCTGGGGAATCGTCGCGGCGGCCCCCGCGACTCAGCATGGCCCGGTTCCGTCCCACCGCCTTTTCGCCGCGGATCTGCACAGCACGCTGGACATCCTCACCGGTGTCCGGCTCGGTCCAGCGGGAATCAGCGTCGACCCCGCCGCGCTCGGACTCGCCGGGCACTCGATCGGCGGCGGCGCGGCGGTTCTCGCCGCGGCCGAGCAGGGCTCGCGGATCAAGGCCGTCGCGACCATCGCGGCCGCGCAGACCGTTCCCCCGGCGAGCGAGGCCGCTCGTTCCGTCGAAGCACCTGGCCTGCACCTCGTCCCGGACGACGACCTGGTGACACCCGCGGCGGGCAACGCCGAGGTCATCGCCCGAGCCTGGGGTGGACCAGTACAGCTGCGCACCATCGCCAAGTCCTCGCACCTCGGCGTGACCGAAGGCAGGCACTGGAGCCAGCTGCTGCTGCACGGCAAGCCACACCGCCCGACCCAGCGCCTGGTGCGCGCGCTGTTCGCGGGGTTCTTCCTGACCCACCTCACCAGCGACGACAGCTACCGGCCGCTGCTCGACGCCGACCTCAAGCAGGCGGCGATCTTCCTCGACAGCAGCCAGGAGCCAGCAGCGACCTGATCCTGGCGTTCGGCCCGGACTACTTCATCCAGCTGTTGTTGGAGAAATCGTCGTCGTCGAACGACTCCTGCGGACGCGCGTGACGACCCGGCCGCTTCGGCGCCCTCGGCTCCTCCGAGGCCGATGCAGCCGATGCAGCCGGTGCGGCCGGTGCAGCCGGTCCTGCTGGAGCGTCCGGAGCCGGCGGTGGTGCCGGCGGCTCCTGCCAACCACCCGGCGCGGGAGCGGGTGGCGCGACAGGGTCCGGCACAGGCACCGCAGGCGCAACCGGCAAGGGCGCCGCGTACTGGGCGAACCCGGCCGCCGGCGCCTCCTCCGGGTCCTCGGGCCCGAAGCCCATCACATGGCTCTTGTCCGACAGGGTCTTCTCCGTCGCCCAGCCACCCGCCTCCTCCTTGCGCTTGCCCAGCTCCCGCCGATGCTGGACATACCGCTCGGCAGCCTGGACCTGTTTCGTCATGTACTCCTGGGAGCGGGCCTTCAGCTCCTGTCCCTGGCGATCACGCAGCGCTCGCCGGTCGGCCTGTTCCCGCACGAGCGCCCCCAGGGTCGCTCGCATTCGCTCGACACGTCCCGACACATCCATCGGTCCTCCTCAACCCCGCCTGCGCAGCATCATCGCTCGTAGCTGATCGAACGGTCACCCTCGTCGTCCAGCGATCCACTGATCCGGTTGGCGCTCCCGCTGGTCTCGAAGATCCCACCGTCGACGCGGTACTGGCTGGAGCCACGTTCCTGATCGCCGCCGCCACCACCGCCCGCGCCACCGGCCATACCGCCGCCCATCATGCCCATGCCGCCGCCCATTCCACCGGACGCACCCTGCGCGGCACCTGCCGCGACCGGCTCCGCGACACCGCCCGGCGCCATTCCGAGTCCAGCCGAGGGCTGGGGCGTGGCCGAGGTCTGCACCCCGCCGTCCATCACCGGCTCGCCGACTCCGGAGGACACCCCTCCCGCGCCGGCATCGACACCAGCCGCGATGCCGCCACTCGCCCCCGCGCCGACGGATTGCGGCTCCGTCTGCGCGCCGCCGTCACCACTGGAACCAGCGCCGTCGGAACCGGCACCGCCCGAGCCAGCGCCGTCCGCACCGCCGCCATCCGCGCCACCCGAACCGCCGCCACCAGAGCCACCGCCCGCCGCGCCGTCCCCGGCGCCACCACCCGCACCGCCCTCGTCAGCACCGGCTTCGGCCGAGATCGGCACGGAACCGTCATCGGGAGCAGGCATGGTGCGGATGTCGTCACCGCTCTCCGCACCGTCACCGGGACTGTCCGCGGAGCCGGAGCCACCTGAGCCACCAGCGGCCTGTTCGCCACCCGCTCCGGCATCACCTCGCGGGCCCGCGGTACGCGGCTCACCTGCTGCCTTCTCCTCGCCGAGGGTGTAGGTCGTGGGTTCCCCGGTGCCGTCGTCAACGGTGACGACGGTCGGACCGTCAGGGCCCTCCGGCTGCTCCGCGGTGATCTTGAGGTCGCCGTCCTCGATGTGGATCTTGCCATCGGGCCCTGGCCGGTAGATCTGCTCGGCGCCGTCCTTGCTGCCCTCCGGGCCGAACTCCCCGGCCCGCTCGCCGTCGCCTGCTGTGCCTTCGGTGCCTTCCTCGGCACTGAAGTCCAGCTTGTACTCCTTCGGTTCCCCGCTGCCATCGTCGACCGAGATCTCCATCTCGCCCTCGGCGTCGGGTTCGTTCATCTCGATCGTGCGATCGCCCTGTTCGACGGTCAGCGTGTCCCGATCGTCACCCGCGTCCTTGATCGCTTCACCGGTCTCGGGGTCGATCGGATAGGGCTTGCCGGTTTCCGGGTCGACCTCCAGCGGCTTTCCGGTGACCGGGTTCGTGCCGGGCTGTTCGGTCGAGGGAACCTCGGCGCCGCCCCCGGTGCCACCGCCCGTTCCGCCGCCGCCGGTACCACCACCACCCGTGCCGCCACCGGTACCACCGCCGGTGCCGCCACCACCGCCTCCGGTGTCGCCACCACCGCCGTCCTCCCGCTCGGGCGTGGGCGGCTGGTCGGTCGCCCCCTGGAATTCGTTCTCCAGGTCGCCCATGACCTCGTCCAACGCGTCATAGGCCTGGTTCACCAGATCCAGAGTGTCCGTGCAGGTCCGGTCGAAGGACAGGTACAGCCAGTCCCACATGTCCGGGTTGAACTGGTTCTGGATCCATTGCTTGGCGAGCCGGATTCCCTCTTCCTTGATGTCGTCGTCATCGCAGCACGCGTCGTCGTTGAGCGTCTCACGCAGGTTGGTACCGAAATTGACATCCATCCAGCCCGCGACATCGGCGAGTTCGTCCTTACCCGCGGCCGAACCGTTGGCGATGTTGATGACTTTCTGCGCCATCGCCAGGTCGGCCTTGCCCACCTGATCGGTGTAGAGGTCGTTGACGGCGTCGGCCTTGCCCTTCACCAGCTGGTACACGGCGTCGACGGCGATCTCGACCGCCTCCGCGGCGCTGGTGAGATCCCTGCTGAGCTCCTGCGCCTTCGGCGCGATCTTCTCGGAGTAGTGGTCATGGGCCGCGTCCGCGGCGTCGCCAGTCCAGTTCTGGAACAGGGAACTCAGCTGTCCCTGGGTGTCCCGCATGGTGGTGTCGACCGTCGTGGCACCGGTGCTGAACCGTTCCGCGTCGGTCAGGAAGTTCTCGAAGCTGATGCCGCGCTGCTCATCGAAGCGCTTCTTGATGTCGGTGTTGAAGTCCAGCGGTCTGGTCTGCCCGACACAGTCGGCAGGCAGCTCGGCCAGCAGCGGACCGAAGTTCTGGAAGACCTTCAGTGCGGCAACGGCGGTGTCGAGCAGTTCGTCGGAGGTCTTGGTCCCCACGCCGCCAACCGCGGGAGGTCGCGCGCTCTCCAGGTCCTGCTTGCCCTGGTCGACGGCTTCGCCCTGTTCACGATCGTTGTAGCTGCCCTGATCCGACTCGTCCTGTGCATCCTGGTACAGGTCGTCCACATTGGATCCACCGAACCCGACGGGAAAAGCGTTGTACGCCTCCGAGTACGGCTCGACCTCGTCCCGGTCCGCCTGCCAGCCCTCCGGCGTGTTCAGCCACGACGACAGCAGCGCCTGCTTGGTCTCGGGCGAAACGGCCGGATCGTCGAGGACGGTCCTGACTTCCTCCCACGACTTGGCCATTACTGCCTCCCCGCGGCATTCATGTCACCCGTGCGCGCGTCATCGCCTGCGGTGTAGGCGGTTCCCGCGCCACCGATGCGCGCCGCGAAACCGGCGAGGGTTGTGCCGAGGCCCTGTACAGCGGCGGAGAGGGTGCTCACTCCCGTGGTGTAGCTGGTCGCGTATTCGCCGTGTGCCTCACCGAAACCGGCCGCGTTCACCTTCGTTTCGCCGAGATCCTTGTTGTCGTCCGGAAGGTCCTCGGCCAGCTCGTTGATCCGCTTCGACGCGGCCGCCATAGCGTCGGCGTCTGTCTTGTAACCCTCGCCCTTTGCGCCCACCGCGCGCTCCCCCTGTCCTGAGGTCTTCCGGGTGCGTGTCCGGACCTACGACGCACCACGGCTCGGTTCGGTGCCGTCGCAGATGCACACGAAATGTACCGTGGTCAGTCGCCGGAGATGGCCGGTTTGGCCTGAAGGGCCTCATCGAGGACCTCGGCGATACCGGCCAGTGTCGTCATCCGGTCACGCTCGTCCAGATCGATCGTCACCTCGTAATGGATCTCCAGCGTGGCGAGCAGCTGCACTCGCCGCTTGGAGTCCACCCCGACGTCGGCCAGCGGTGTCGTGTCACCGATCGCCGCGGGTTCCAGCAGCAGCGAGTCACACACGATCTTGCGGATGTCGCCGATGTGCCTGCCCGGCCGTGCCGCCTCGTCGTTGGTCATGCGGCCATTATCGCCGAGCCGCACCCGTTCACCCCGGCCAGTGACGTTGCCTGGCCGCGGACCTGGCTACCTTTCCGCTCGACGTCCTGGGCACACCCCCCGGCGCCACCAACTCGAACGCGCGCAGGACGAGATCATGCCGCTCGGCGACGGCCCGTCGTACTTCGGTGGCGATCCGCGACCGGTCCGGCCCGGTGGGATCGGCTACGCGGACGTGCTCGGCGACCACCATCACCCCTTCGCCCCGGTCGTCGGTCACGGCGAAGGCCGCCACGCGGTCGCGGCGGATCAGCGGGTCCGCACCGGCGACGGTGTCCTCGATGTCCTGCGGGTAGTGGTTGTGCCCGTCGATGACGATGACGTCCTTGCGCCGACCGGTGATGTACAGCTGCCCAGCGTGCACAAGGCCCAGATCCCCGGTACGCAGCCACCCGTCCCGGGGCAGCCCGGCTGGAGGATCTGCAATTAGCCCGCTAAAGGTCGTCGCTGTGCTCTCCGGCTTCCGCCAATAGCCGGCGGCGAGATGGGGGCCGTGCACCCAGATCTCGCCTTCCCGGCCGTCTGGACGGAGCAGGCCCAGGTCGGGGTCCACGATCCGCACCAGCTGCCCCACCGGCCGTCCGACGGACACCAGGCGGCGTTCGTCGTCTTCGGAACCGGGCGGTTCGGCCCGGCCCCGGGCCAGCGCAGCGCGACCGAACGACGTGCTGGTCGGCCCCTCCGGCCCCGCACTGGAGACGTAGACCGTGGCTTCGGCGAGCCCGTACGAGGGGCGGTGGGCTGTCGGAGCGAACCCGTACGGGCCGAAGGCTTCGGCGAACGCCGTGATGGTCGCCTGCCGCACCGGCTCGCTGCCGTTGAGCGCGATCCGGACGCCGGACAGGTCAAGGCCCGTTCGCGCGGCGGCCGGAACGGCGTCCACTGCATGGTCATAGGCGAAGTTGGGGGCAGCGGTAAAGACGTCCGGATATCCGGAAAGCTGTTCCAGCCACCGGCGTGGCCTGCGGATGAACTCCAACGGTTCCATGAAGACCGACCGGGCGCCGGTGAACACCGGCACGCAGAGCAGCTGGATCAGCCCCATGTCGTGGGAGAACGGGATCCAACCGGCGCAGGTCGTGCCCTGGTGCACCGCATAAGCCTCGGCGACCTGACAGACACTGGCCGTCAGCGCGCCGTGGGTGATCACAGCGCCGGCCGGATCGCGGGTCGAGCCCGAGGTGTACTGCAGGTAGGCCGGAGCGGCAAGATCGACCTCGGCGGGTGCTCCGGCAGCGTTCCCGCGCACTTCGTCCACCGCCATCACCTGCGGTGGCAGAGGCAGCGATTCGGTCTCGGCCAGTTCACGCAGCCGATCCTTGTCCCGCGCCGAGGTCAGCCACACCGTCGCCGCGCTGTCCCGCAGCGCGGCGACCAGCCGTGGCCTGTGCGCGCGAGTCTCGGGGGCGAACAACGGCACCGCCACCAGACCCGCGTACAACACGCCGAGGAAACCCACGACGTAGTCCAGGTCCTGCCTCGTGAGCACGGCGATCCGCTCGCCTTGCCCGGCGACGGACCGCAGGTTCGCGGCGAGCGCCTGCACCCGCGCGAGCAGGTCCGGCCAGCTCAGGGTGTGTTCGGCGCCGTCGCGGCCGGTCCAGGTGAAGGCGGGCTCGTCACGTTCCGCGCGCATCGGCAGGTACTCCGTCAACGCGCGTTCGGGGATGTCGAGAGCGGGCGGATCGCCCGTGCCGATCTCAGTCACGCTCAGTCGGCGGTCCAGTCGGTGTGGGCATAGTCGTCCTCCTCGACGGGCGCTCTGCGCACCGGCCTGCCGCCCGCTGGTTTCGTGATTGGGGCCTCCGGGAGCGGCTGCACCGGAGCCGGTGGCGGCGCGAGCGGCAGCGGCCTCGTCACGGGCGCGTTCTCGGGCTGTGCCGGGGCGTGCTCTTCCTCGTCGAAACCGAAGTCGTTCTCCGCGATCGCCGAGTTCGCGGTACTGCTCTCGGTAGCCCAACCCCCAGCGCTCCGGATGCGCTGGGCCCGCTCGTTCAGCTGAGTGAGGACCTCGTTCGCGTTGGTCGCGAGCCGCTGGGTGCTGTCCTTACTCTCCTGCGCGGCCCTGGTCGCCCGCTTCTCGATGAGCGCGAGCCGCTCCGTGTTCTCCCGGTCGATCGAGCCGAGTCTGCTGCGCAACTGCTGCAGGTTCGCCGCGGAATCCATTTGCTTTCCTTCAACCGGTGTCAGCGCTCGTTCGACTGTTGCCCGGTCACCGGGTCATCGTCGAGGCCCAACGTTCCACTGATGCGATCTCCGAGACCTGCGGTGTCGAAGATGTTTCCCTCCACCCGGAAGGCGCCGGCGTTTCGCTCCTGGTCAGCACCTGAGCCGCCAGCGGCGCCACCTGCCCCGCCCATCATGCCCGCGCCGCCGACGGCAGAGGTGTTCTGCTCGCCATCGACGGGCGCGAAGCCGCCTGGAGCGGTCCCCAGGCCTGCGCCCGGTGTTGCCTGGCGTGCGGGCGCACCGTCGGTTCCGGAGGCCGGGACGCCGGAGTCCGGCTCGTCGACCATGGCTCCTCGGCTGACATCCGCGAACGCCGCGCCCTCGGCGACCTCACTGAGTCCGGACACCGACTGTGGGGTAGTGCTCTGCGCGGCATCGGGCTGCTCGAGAGGCGCGGCTGTCCGCTCGCCAGCGCCGAGCGTGTAAGTCACCGGCTCGCCCATTCCGTCGTCGACCGTGAGCACGGTGCCACCCTTCGGTCCCTCCGGCTGCTCGGCAACGACCCGAAGACTGCCGTCCTCGACGTGGATCCGCCCGTCGGCGCCTGGCCGGTGCGGCTGGTCTGCCTGGGGTGCGCTGTTCGGAGCGACCGTGTCCACAGCTCCCGGCTCGGTGTCGTGCTCGACGTCCTTGGCGCCGAAGTCGAGAGCGAACTCCTTGGGCTGGCCGGTGCCGTCGTCCAGGGTGATCTCCATCGCGCCCTCGCCATCGGGCAGGCTCAGTGAGATTTCGTAGTCACCGTGGGAGATGGTCAGAACGTTCGACTCGCTCTGCGCGTTCTGCCTGCTCGAATCCGGTTCAGTGGCTGGGATCTCGGGCCGGGCCTCCGCCTCGGAAACGCTGGAAGCCGGAACCGTCGGGGCAGGAACGGCCGGAGCCGGGGCACTCGGAGACTGGACGTCCGGAGCTGGAGTACTCGGGGTGGGAACGGTCGATGCGGGGGCGGTAACACCTGGGGCCGATTCCGGCGCCGCAGTCATACCTGCGGCCGGTCCGACGCTCGGGCCCGCGGCCGGAGCCGGTCCTGCCTGCTGTGGTTGCGGCGGTGTCCCGGCTGCGCCGATTCCGGAGTACGGGTTCTCCGGGATTCGGCTGATCATCTCCGGGAAGGCGTTCCACGCGCCATCGACCGCCACCCTGATGTTCTCGCACATCATCCGGTAGTTGCCGAGGTGCTCTCCGAACCACGCGCAGAACACTTCTCCGAGCCACACCCCTGCCTGCTCGACAATGAAGTCCACAGTGTCCTGATCAAGACCACCCCAGTCGTCATTGAACCGGTTTTTCGCCTCGATGCCCATGAAGCCGATGCAGTGAATGATGTCGTTCTGGCTGCCGTTGCCCTCGGCGACTCGAACAAGTCGTTCCATGTCCTGCGCGGTAACACCGTTGATCGAATCGAAGTAGTAGGTGAGGACCCAGTTGGCTTTCTCCTGGCAGAACTGCCCCACAGAACCGACCGTGTGCCGCAGGCCTTCCGCGGCCGTGCCGATCGACTCGGCAACTGCCGAGGTCTGCTCCGCATAGCCCTGCTCGTACTGGCGTGCCCGATCCGCCGCAGCACCTTCCCACGAAGAAAATGTGCTCTGGAGCCTGCCTGCCACATCCGCGGACGAGCTGGCGATCGCGTCCCGCAATGCTTCGAATTCCCCGGCCCCGGCACCGAACTTGTCGAACGGGATGTCTCGCTGTTCGTCGTAGAGCCGATATATCTCTTCAATCGTCACGGCTGCGCCGCCACCGTTCAGCGCGACGGCCCGGTTGTACAGCGGCAGCCAAACGTCAAAAGCCCGCAGGCCCGAAACGCCGGCGTCGAGTATCTCGTTCGAGTTCGCGGCCCCGGGATCGGTCTCGGAGCTTCTGCCGCGAACGGCCTCCAACGCGCTCGCGCCACCGTTGACAGCATCACGGTCGCCCTGCCTGGCGTCAGCCCGCAGTTGATCGTGATCTTCTTTGGCCTTCGTGTAGAAGAGTCTTACGTCGTCCTCGGCGCCGGCTACTGACCGGAACAGATCACCGTCGCTGATGGACAGCCGTTCCTTGTACTTCTCCTTGAACGCGTTGAAATCAGCTTCGTCCCGGAATCCATATGCCGTCGGATCTTCTTCGACGTAGTCGAGGTAGCGCAGGGCGAAACCGCGTTGGATCTCTCCTCGAGGATTCGGATCGTCCAGGAGTTGTTCGGCCTCTTGACGACTCGGAATATCTGTTCCGTCATCGCCCACCGCAGCGAGACTCATCAGTACCTACCCATTTCGCCGGCGACCTGGTCCTCATTCGCCGCGTACTGTGTGCCCGCGCCGGTGATCCGTTTGCCGAACTCTTCCGAGGCGGTCAGGTAGCTCTCGGCGCAGTCGGCCAGCTTCAGTACACCTTCGGTATAGGCCGTGGAGCATGCGCCATGGGCCCGGCCGAAATCCGCTGCGGTGATCTGCACGTCTTTGACAGCGCGCAATGGTGACTCGAGAGCCTGCCGCGGCACGTCATTCAGGGTCCCGGCCGCATTCGCCAACCGGTCGGTCTCGACTGAGTGCCCGCCTGCCATGGCTCCCCTTCACTACGGTCTCTGACGATGCGCTGATCCGCGCACACAGAATGTACCGATCGGCGGGCAGCGACGCAGGCGGTTCGGAGTAAGCCGGGAGAAGGCCGGATCAGGAAGCGGTGGAGACGACACCGGCGAGACGGTCCGCCGCGGCTTGCGCTGTCTCCTCGGCGGGGGCCTCGACCATGACCCGCACCAGCTGCTCGGTTCCGGAGGGGCGCAGCAGCACTCTGCCCTCCTCGCCCAGCTCGGCGGTGACCGCGTCGACGGCGTCCCGGACTGCCGGGGAGGCGGCGACCGCCGCCTTGTCTGCGACCTTGACGTTGACCAGGACCTGCGGCAACCGCCGCATGACTCCGGCGAGTTCCGCGAGCGGCCTGCCGGTGGCCGCGACCCTCGCCATGAGCCGCATCGCGGTGAGCAGACCGTCGCCAGTTGTGGCGTAGCCGGGCAGCACAACGTGACCCGACTGCTCGCCGCCGAGGGAGAAACCACCGCTGCGCAGCTCCTCGAGTACGTAGCGGTCACCCACCGAGGTCGTCCGCAGGGCGACGCCGTGCGCACGCATCGCCAGGTGCAGGCCGAGATTGCTCATCACGGTGGCGACGAGGGTGTCGTCGACCAGTTCGCCGGCTTCGGCCATCGCGATCGCGAGCACGGCCATGATCTGGTCGCCGTCGACGAGGTTGCCCTCCGCGTCCACCGCGAGGCAGCGGTCGGCGTCGCCGTCGTGGGCGATGCCAAGGTCCGCGCCGTGCGCGAGCACAGCCTCGCGGAGCCGCTCCGGGTGGGTGGATCCGCAACCGTCGTTGATGTTCACGCCGTCCGGCTCCGCGTACAGGGCGACTACCTCGGCGCCTGCCTTGCGGTAGACGTCAGGTGCGGCTGCGGAAGCGGCCCCGTTCGCGCAGTCCACGACCACGCGGATACCGGCGAGTGACTGCGGGCTCGCCTCGATCAGGTGCGCGATGTATCGGTCGACCGCGTCGTGGGCCTCGGTGACGCGGCCGATCTCGGCACCGGTCGGCCGGATCGCGGCAGCGGTCAGGCCTGCCTCGATCTCGTCCTCGATGCCGTCGGGCAGTTTGTGCCCGCCGTCGCCGAACAGCTTGATGCCGTTGTCGGGCATCGGATTGTGGGAGGCCGAGATCATCACGCCGAGATCGGCGGACAGGGCGCCGACCAGGTAGGCGACACCAGGAGTCGGGATCACACCGAGCCGGAGCACGTCGGCTCCGGCCGAGGTCAGTCCGGCGACAACGGCGGCCTCGAGCATCTCGCCACTGGCCCTGGGATCCCGGCCGACAACCGCAACTGGACGGTGCGAGCGATCATGCGCGGCGAGCACACGAGCGGCGCTGGCCGCGACGGACATCGCGAGCTCGGGAGTGAGTTCACCGTTGGCGAGACCCCGGACTCCGTCGGTGCCGAATAGGCGAGCCATGTGTCGACCTCCTTGTGCGGGCTACCCCGCATCCGAACAACCCCGACAACCTAGCGGCCTCGGCGACAGTCGATCCGCCCCCCTCACCTTCACCCCCGGTGAGTGCCTTTAGCGGGCTAAAGGCACTCCGGCTCTGGAGCCGGGACGGCAGCGACAGGGACCTGGAAAGCACGGAAGCGCCCACCCGTGTGACGGATGAGCGCTTCCGGAGGTTGCTTTCGGCCGTGACCAGAGGTCGCGGCGGTCGCAGTACCTCGGCGCGTCAGCGCTTGCTGTACTGCGGTGCCTTACGGGCCTTCTTGAGGCCGTACTTCTTACGCTCGGTGGCGCGGGCATCCCGAGTCAGGAAGCCGGCCTTCTTCAGCGCGGGGCGGTCATCCGCGTCGACCTCGACGAGCGCACGAGCGATCGCCAGGCGCAGCGCACCGGCCTGGCCGGAGATGCCACCGCCGTGCAGGTTGCCGAAGATGTCGAACGACTCGGGCTTCTCGACGGTCACCAGGGGCTCACGGATGAGCTGCTGGTGCACCTTGTTCGGGAAGTAGTCCTCAAGGCTCTTGCCGTTGAGCTTGAACTCGCCGGAGCCGGGGACGAGCCGCACGCGGACGACGGCCTCCTTGCGGCGGCCGACCGTCTGGGCGGCGCCACCAGCGGCACGCGACGGCTTCGGTGCGGCCGGCGTCTCGCTGGTCGCGACGGCGTCGGGCGACTCCGTGGAGGCGACGACCTCGGTCTCGGTGCTGGTCACAGACTGTTCCTCACTCACTTGGTCACCTGAGCGATCTTGGTGATCTCGTGCGGCTGGGGCTGCTGCGCCGAGTGCGGATGCTCAGGGCCTGCGTAGACCTTGAGCTTCTTACCCTGGGCGCGGCCAAGCTTGTTCTTCGGCAGCATGCCCTTGACGACCTTCTCGAGCAGTCGCTCGGGACGGGAGTCGAGCAGCTCGCCGAAGGACCGCTTACGCAGGCCACCCGGGTAACCGCTGTGGCGGTAAGCGAACTTCTGCTCCCGCTTGTGGCCGGTCAGCGCCACCTTCTCGGCGTTGACGATGATGACGAAGTCACCGGTGTCCACGTGCGGAGCGTAGGTGGGCTTGTGCTTGCCGCGCAGCAGCGTGGCGACCTCGGTCGCGAGCCGGCCGAGCACGACATCCTCGGCGTCGATCACGTGCCAGGCACGAGTGACGTCGCCGGGCTTGGGGCTGTACGTGGGCAAGGGTCTACCTCGTCGTCAACATTGCTTGTGGGTTCCGTGCGGGCCTAGCGCGTACGCGCCGCAGCGCACAACAGCTTATGAAGATACTCGGCCGCCGGAATGAGGGTCAAAGCGGGGGGTCCCCGCCGGTACTCATACTAGTCTGACCCAGCAGACCGATCGTACAACCAGGGGGCTTCACGGTGACCACCCGACCGGATGCGCGGTCCGGCCGTCGTCGAGCAGGCGCACTGACGGCGCTGCTGACCGGCGTCGCCCTGGCGGCAACGGGGTGTGGCACCACTCACACCGCCACCGCGATTCCCGACGGTGCGGAGGCCGCGGAGTACGTCAGTGCGAAGTTCGCCGACAAGCTGCAGCACCTCAGTGAGGACTTCACCGGCAACGAGCCGCGCAAGAGCACCCTCGACTCGTTCGCCAGGATCGATGACAAGAAGGCCGACGACACCATCACGGCCGTGCAGATCGGCAGCCCGCCCACCCGCCTGTCCAAGAACCACTCCAACCGGGACTCCGGCGCCTTCCTCGACTCCTACCATCCGGCAGGCAGTGAGGTGGAATACCTACGGCTCGGCCCGCTGTACTCGAGCCTCGCCCCGACGCCCTGGGTGTCCATGCCCTACACCGGCCACAACTACGGCGAATGTTTCTGGGAGGGGTACAGCACCGTCTGCAAGATGCTGAACAGCGTCGCGGACGCGGCCGAAGCGGACAGAGCGGCCAAGCAGGCCAAGAGCCTGCCCGACGGCAGCGTCGAACTGACCGCCGAGATCCCGCTGCGGATCTTTCTCGAGCACAGGGTCATCGGCTTCCCCGAACAGCTGCTCGCCAATGTCAGCGAATCGATGCGCTCTGAGCCGTTGACCGCACTCATCGTGCTCGGGCCTGAGGACGAACTCCGGCGGATCGAGATGGCCGGCACCGTCAGCGATGACGGTCACGAGCTGGAGGTGCGGATGGCATACCAGGTCCTGGAACCCCCGACGGAGAACGACCTGCCGCCGGTTCCGGACGCCGGCGAGGTCACTGCTCTGAAGGATCAGGCAGCGGTCAACGACTTCTACGACCGCCTCGGGAAGATCCAGAGTGGTGGGTGAACGGATGACGCAACCACCAGGTCAGCCGCAGGGCTGGTGGCAACCACCGCGGCACCAGCCACCGCCGCCCGGGCCTGGCTACGGCGGCTCGTTCCAATCCGAGTACAGCGGCTTCGGAGCGTTCGGTGATCCCAGCTCACAGCAGGCACCGAAGCGTGGCAGCCGGCGGAAGAAGGCGCTCCTGACCGTCGGCGCGATCGTGTTCGTACTGGGCGGGGGCGGAGTGGCCGCCTGGCTGCTGGGCGCGTTCCAGGGGGACGTGCTGGATCAGCAGTCGCTGCAGTACGGGGTCGCGACAGTGCTGCGCGACAGTTTCGGCGAGCACGATGTCGCCAACGCTCGCTGTCCCGATGGCCAGCCGGTCCGCAACGGAACGACGTTCGAGTGCACGGTCGAGATTTCCGGCGAGGAGAAGTCCGTGTCCATCAGGGTGTTGAACAAGAAGCCCGAGTTCGAGGTCGGCGCACCGAAGTAGAACATCCGAAAACGACGGTGCCCCCGGCTCTGTGAGCTGGGGGCACTGTCGTCTGTGGAGCGTAGCCGGAAGGGCTCAGAACATCCCTGTGACGCCCTTTTCCGTGCCCTGGTAGCCGTCGGCGATCTGCGGCAGCACGGCGGCGATCTGCGCGAGCAGCTGCTTCATGTCCTCGAAGGACTGGTCCCACTTGGTCTGCAGCTCGAGGTACGAGGCCTGCGCCTCACCTTCCCAGGTGGTGATCAGCGGGTTCAGCTTGGACTTGAGGTCCTCGAACAGCGAACCAAGCTCACCGCCGGTCTTGTTGCAGTCCTCCGCCGCGGTGTTGATGGTCTGGTAATCAACGACAATGCCGTCCGGCATTTCACCCTCCTTGTGATCCTGAAAGTCTGTGGTGTTTCTGGACTATCGCTACAGCTGAAAGAAGTTGACTCAGAGGCCTTCCATGCCCCGCGAGGCGCTCTGAACCGCCTCGAGCTGTGCCTCTTCCGCGGCCTCGTACTTGCTACCGGCCTGCTCGAGCAGGGTGCCGATGCCCTCGAGGGATTCGTACATCTTCCGCGAGTTCTCGTCGAAGCGCATCATCACGTTGTTGAACGCCTCGGCCGCCCGGCCGGACCATCCGGCCTGCGTGGCCTCGATGTTGTCGCGCAGAGCGTTCAGGTTCTGCACCATGGCGTTCTTGGTGTCGACGACGTCCTTCTCGGCCTGCGTGAACTGCGCGACCTCGCCCTTAAAACCGCCCATTTGGAGTTACCCCCTTCGTTGGTGGATGTCGTACGTACTTCGTTCGTTCGTACGTGCCTACGACGAAGACCCTGCCATGACTGGTTCCGCGTTGTCCCCGTTTGCTTGGAAGTAGTTGCTAGCGTGAACGCTTGGCAAGGGAACCCCAGGTGAACAGCGGGTTCCGGGTCGCCGGGCTGCGCTGACGACAGCGGCCGCACTCGTTGGGGGACAACGAGTTCAGTCGCGACGGAACGGCTCGGGCGGGGGTGTTCCGTCCTCGCGAACCATGACGCGCGCCTGCGAGAAGTCCTCGTCCTCATCACTCGTTCGGGGTTCGCTGTCCCGGCCACGGCGAGCCTGGACCCTCTCGTCGCGGTCCGGAAGGGGCAGTCCCTGTCCGATGCGGAACCGGCGCGCGGCGGTGCGGAGTTCTGCCGGAGTGGGATCGGCTGCCTGCGGCGCCCGGGACGCCTGCCGCGCGTTCTCCGCCCGATAGCGCTCGTTGCGAGCCTTCACCTCGCCCATGGTCCGGCTGCTGAAGGTGACGGCATGTTGGACCGTGGCGGTCAATCGCGCCGATTCGTCACTGATCATCCCGCCCTGATCTCCAGCGTCTGCACGATCTGCTCACATGCTCCCGCTACTCGGGTGCGGTCCTGCACATACTGACAACCGACACTGACCTGCGTGTTCGCCTGTGCGAGCACATACCAGTCGACTGTGGCCCCCGACTTGAGTTCGCGATAGAACACGGTGTCCTTCCCCGCGAACTCGGTTTGCGGAGCGAAGTCGGCGAACGTGCTTCCGGTGCTGTTCTCGATCTGCGTCCGCAACTCCTGTGCAAGACGATCCCGTTCGGCGACACCGTCATAGGGCAGTTCGAACTCCTGCACCACCACCAGATTGTCGGCCTTCACGGCGTCGGCGGGCTTAACGATCACCTGCCGGTCGGCGACGTTGTCTCCAGTCTGCGTCCACTCGGGCGGCGCGACGAACGTGTAGTTGTACTGCGCGAACGTCCGCCCCTCCGGCGCGTTGTCCAAGGTCAGGACCAGCACGGTCGCCAGTACCGCGGCCAGTGCCACACCCGCTCCGAGCAGCCAGGGCAACCGACGGTACGGGCGCTTCGGTGAGGCGGCCGGGGCCGGCGGAGCGGGCGGGCGTCGCCCGTGCGGCGGCATCGACGCGGTCGAGGCACGTGCCGCCATGGGACGCGGTGGCCCCTGTGGCCCGTTTCCCGGGGGCGGGCCGGGCTGCCGCCGGTATGCCGGTCGCGGGATATCGCGCGGTCCGACGATCTCGGTGCGCGGATCTCCGGGTTGCCGGGGCACCCCCGCCCGGACCGCGGGGGCGCCGGGCAGCGAACCAGTGCGGTCGGAATCGATCAGCACGGCGCGCAATGCGCCGCGGGCCACCACGGTCTCCGGTTGATCGAGAGTGGTCGGGACCACGCCGGTTCGTTCATGGACCAGCCGGGAGACCATCGGGATCCGGCTGGAACCGCCGACCAGGAAGATCGCGGTGAGCTGTTTGGCCCGCACCCCTGCGGCCTCGATCGTGGTCGTGGTGAGGTCGACGGCCCGGCCAAGCGGCCCGGCGACCAGCCGCTCCAGGTCCTCCCTCGTGACATGCGCGTCGGCGAAGGGGGGCGGCATCGGCACGTCGGTGTAGGCGTGCCTGGACAGGGTCTCTTTCGCGCCGCGAATGTCCTGACGCAGCACACGCCGGCGACGCCGATCCGTCAGTTCCCTGCCTTCGACGAGCTGCCGCCACGCCTGTGGATCGGCCGACGACACCAGGGAACCGACGTGTTCGAGCAACGCCTGATCCACGTCCGCGCCGCCGAACGTCGGATCACCACGGGTGGCCAGCACCTGGAAGCCTCCGCGCCGAGGACCGGGGCCCGTGGCGGGCATCCGGCGGACGACGCTGGCATCGACAGTGCCACCGCCCACGTCGAGCACGGCAATAGTGTCTCCCACCTGGCCGCTGAACTCGACCGTGCGGTCCTGGTTGAGTTCGGCGGGGGCGTGCGTGGCGGCGTGGAAAACCGCCGCCGCGACGGGTTCCGGCACGAGCGCCACCTCGTGGGCCAGCCTGCCGGCGGCCTGCCGCAGCAGGCGGGTACGCATGGCTCCCCATTGCGCGGGATGGGTCAGGACCAGGAGGTCGACCTCAGCGCCACCGGCGACCCGGCGAGCCTCGGTGACCGCGCGCCGGAGCACGGCATGCACGACGTCCAGCACGGGCAGGACGGTGGCACCGAGGAGCAGTTCGCCCTCGTCGATCCGGCGTTTGGGGTGCGGCTCGTAGCGGGAGGGATCGACCGCGGCCTGGCGCTCGGCCTCCTGGCCGACGAACAACGTCCCGTCGGGAGCGGCGTACACCGCCGAGGACAGCAAGGGCTGGCCGTCCACCACCACGACCTGAGGTTCACGACCGTTCACCGACGCGACGACACAGGTGCTCGATGTCCCGAAGTCCACCGCCACCCGCAACGTCACCGACCGCTCCCGCCCCATCCTGCTCTCGATCCCCGCGTCACTCTCCCAGATCCCCGGCCGCCCCCACCCCGAGGCCGAACGCACGACCCCCGGGGGCCGGTTGGTGCATTTAGCCCGCTAAACGCACCAACCGGCAGGCGCGCTGAACCCGGCGTCCCTGCGCAGGAGGCCGGGGACGTCTCAGTCGGGGTTGATCCAGGAGACCTGCATGAGCTGCTTGCCCACCTTGCGACTCACGAACGTGCCTCGTCCCGGTGGCATCGGCCCGGGCTTCACGTTCCCCAGTAGTGCGCCTTCGTCCCGTGAGCCGTTCATGATGAGGCCCGGAGCCGCGATCTCCTTCAGCTTGCCGACGATCGGGTCGAACGACGCCCGCGAGGCACCACCGGTACGGCGCGCCACGATCATGTGCAGGCCGACGTCCTTCGCCTGAGCCAGGTACTCCGAGAGCGGCTTGAGCGGGTTGTTCGTCTGCGTCACCACGAGGTCGTAGTCGTCGACCATCAGGAAGAGTTCCGGACCAGTCCACCAGGATCGGTTCTTGAGCTGCTCCTGGGTCACGTCCGGGCCGGGCAGTCGCTTCGACATCGAACCCGCGACGTCCTTCATCATCTCGGTGAGCTGGTTCGCCGACACCGCGTAACCCAGCAACTGGTCGCCATCGACGTAACCGAGCATGGTGCGCCGGTAGTCGACCAGGATGATGACCGCTTCCTGCTTCGTGTAGCGATCGGTGATACCGCGCGCGATCTGGCGCAGCAGGTTCGTCTTGCCGGACTCGCCGTCGGCGAACGCCATGAAGTGCGGCTCGGCGTCGAAGTCCAGGTAGACGGGTGCGAGTTCGTCCTCGTTGACCCCGATCGGCACGAGCTTGCTGTTGCGGTGCTTGTCCTCGGCCAGCAGCTCCTCGTACGGCATGAGCTCGGGCAGCAACCGCACCTGCGGAGCATGCCTGCCCTTCCATGCCGTCTTGATCTTCGCCACGGCGTCGGCCACGCCGGAGCCGACGTCCTCTGCGTCGCTGGAACCGTCGATCCTCGGCAGCCCCGTGAGCATATGCAGCTTGTCCCTGGTCAGACCGCGTCCCGGGCGACCGGCGGGTACGTTCACCGCGACGCGCCGGTCGATGTCGGACTCGCTCGGGTCACCGAGCCGCAGCTCGAACCTCGTACCGAGCATGTCCTTGATCGCCGGGCGGATGTCGGCCCATCGGTTGGACGCGATGATGACGTGCACGCCGTAGGTCAACCCCTGCACGGCCAGTTTCGTGATCTGCGGTTCCAGCTCGTCGAAGTCGTCGCGCAGCGCGCGCCAGCCGTCGACGACGAGGAACGCGTCCCCGAAACCGTCCTGCTCGGCGGAAATCTCCCCGCGCCGCTTTCGATTACGGAACTCGTTCATCGAATCGATGCCCATGGCCCCGAAACGCGACTCCCGCTCGTTGGCCAGCGTCGTCAGCTCCGCGACGATCCGGCGAGCCTTGTCCGGCTCCCGGCGCGCGACCGCCACACCACCGACGTGCGGCAGGTCCTCGAGCCCCGACAGCGTGCCACCACCGAGGTCGACACAGTAGAACTGCGCCTCCTCCGGCGTGTGGGTCAGCGCCATCGACATGATCAGTGTCCGCAGCATGGTCGACTTGCCCGACTGCGGCCCACCGACGATCACACCGTGTCCCGCGGCACCGGAGAAGTCCGCCCACAGCGGGTCCCGGCGCTGCTCGTAGGGCCGATCGACGATGCCGATCGGTACCTGCAGCCGCCCGTTTCCGAAGAAGCCGACGGGCGAGAGCCCACGGTCCTCGGTCGGGTTGAGGTTCGGCAGCAGGGTGTCCAGCGAATTCGGTTCCTTCAGCGGCGGCAGCCACACCTCGTGTGCGGGCGGGCCCTGACCGATCAGCCGGTTGACGATGACGTCGAGCTCGCTCGGCTCCACCGCCTCCTCGGACTGTGGTTCGGGCTTCTGCGGCTCAACCGTCTCGGGCTCGGGCTCGGGTTCCGATGGCAGCTCGATGTAGTCCGGGACGAACAGCTGCGGGCGCTTGTCCGCGCGCACCACGGCCGAGCCGGGAGCTGCCGCCTTGATCCCGGCGGGGCGGTACGGGCCGGACACATAGGAGGCCTTGAACCGCACCATCGTCGAGGTGTCGTACTTGAGGTAACCGCCACCTGGCACCGAAGGCAGCTCGAACGCGTCGGGAACACCGATCGCCGCGCGCGACTCCGCCGCGGAGAACGTCTTCAGCCCGATCCGGTACGACAGGTGCGAGTCGAGACCACGCAGCTTGCCCTCCTCCAGGCGCTGGGACGCCAGGAGCATATGCATCTGCAGTGACCGGCCCAGTCGTCCGATCGCGACGAAGAGGTCGATGAAGTCCGGCTTCGCGGACAGCAGCTCGGAGAACTCGTCGACGACGATGAAGAGCGCGGGCAGCGGATCGAGGTCCGCTCCGTTCTCCCTGGCCTTCTCGTACTCCCAGACGTTCTTGAAGTTGCCGCCGTTCTTCAGCGCCTCCTGGCGCCGGTTCATCTCCCCGGCCAGCGCATCCTTCATCCGGTCGACGAGCGTGACCTCGTCGGCCAGGTTGGTGATGACCGCGGAGACGTGCGGCGCCTGGTCGAGGCCGAGGAAGGTCGCACCACCCTTGAAGTCGACGAGGACGAAGTTCAGCGCTGTCGAGGAATGCGTGGCCAGCATGCCGAGCACCAGGGTGCGCAGGAACTCCGACTTTCCGGAACCGGTCGCACCGATGCACAGACCGTGCGGGCCCATGCCTTCCATGGCCGCTTCCTTGATGTCCAGTTCCACCGGCTGCCCGTACTCACCCACGCCGAACGGCACCCGGTAACGGTCCCGGACCGGGCGCGGACGCCATGCCTGCTGCACGTCGAACGTCATCGGGTCGCCGGGGATCCCGAGCAACTCCAGCAGCGACGGGTTGGACAGCAGCGGCTCGTCCTCACTCGCCTCGGCCGCCGCGGAACCGACCCGGTACGGCGAGAGCTTGCGGGCGAGCGCCTCGGTCTCCACCACGCTGAGCGTGTCCGGACGGCCGAACCACTCGACACCACCGGCACTGCGCGCGCCGAGCCGGTCCTCCTCGACGACCAGGCGCAGTCCGCGGCGGGCGGCGAGGTTCCCGATGGAGTCGGAGAGGTCGACCAGGGTGACCCCGACCAGCCCCTCCTCGAGGATGATCTGCTCTTCCCTGGTGACATCCGCGTCGTCGATCACGATCACGACGTGCGGCTGGTCCGGCGGTGGCGTGGCGTTGCGGGAGAACCGCTGGCGATCGCGCAGTTCCTCGTCCAGCCACTGCTCGATCTGGGCCAGCGAGCCGGCCATCATCCGGAGTTGACCGATCCCGTCGGACATCGTGGGATGCTGGGCGTGCGGCAGCCATTTCGCCCATTCCCATTCGTCCTTGGCCCGGCCTGCCGTCGCGACGGCCAGCAGCACGTCGTCGGGGCTGTGGAAGGTGAGCAACTGCGCGAGCATGGCGCGGGTGAGCCCACGGGTGAGCTCCCGGTCGCCCTGCATGCTCACGGCAGCGAAACCACGGAGCGTGATCTGGGTGGGCAGGTCGGGAACGATCGAGTGCGCGCGTACGAACCGGCGCAGCGCCAGGGTCGCGATCGGCTCGAGTTCGTCGACGGGGCCGGTCTGCGGTGGGACCAGCCGGGTGGCGAGACGGTGCGAACTGCGGCCGACCCGGAGGTGCAGGAAGTCCTGGTCGTTCTGCCTGCGCTCCCACATCCGCCTGCTGGTGGCCAGTGACCACAGGGTCTGCGGGTCGGGATGCACCCATTCGAGCGCTGCGCGCTGCTCGACCATCGCCTCCCTGGCGCGGTCGCGCATCTGGCCGAGGTAGCGCAGGTAGTCCTTGCGGTCCTCGTTCATCTCGGCCTTCTTGGGGCCGCCTCCCTTGCCGCCGCCGGCGAACATGCCGACCATCGACATCATCATCATCAGCGGCATCATCAGGAACAACGGGCTGCGCGACATCGCGCCACCGCTGGTGAACATGAAGACGACCATGCCGAGCATGGCGACCACCATGACCACCGGCATCAGCTTCATCAGGATGTTGCCGGGGATCGTCCTGGGGATCTCCGGTGGCGGCTCGAGGTGTACCTCGCCACCGGGTGGGCGCGGTGCGGCAAGTCGTGGCGACCGCTTGAACTGCAGCGTGCTCACCGAAGGACCCCTCATTCAACTCGGCGATGGCGGCCGGCGTGAACGCGACCGGGTCCACACGGTAGCGAACCGCGCGCCATCATGAACAAGCACTGACATGCACAGACCCGGGTGACGAATTACTCCACCCGGTTTCGCCGGAAAGACCACACGCCCCCCGTCCGATGCGCTAATACTAGGGCCCGGCACCGACAGAGTGGGCGGTTTGACCGAGGTTGGGCACCCCATCCGGCATCAGCACACGAACCGGCCGTCTTTGCCGGAAACTCGCGGGCGGGCGATGATGTGCGCCCAGGAGTTCGGTATAAGTACCCGGGGTGCAACACAGCATTCTCTCTTAGCTAGGGGGCCAGCAGGTGGCGACGGGCACGACGGTTTTCAGCAGGGTCACTGTGGTGGCTCCGCGCACCCGGATCGACGTGGCGCTGCCCGCTGACGTCGCCGTGGCCGACCTGCTGCCGATGTTGCTGGAGATGGCCAGGGAGGCGACACCGGACGGCGGCGCCCGCCACGGTGGCTGGGCACTGGCGAAGCTCGGTGACGCGCCATTGGACCCCAGCCGGACACTCGCATCCCTCGGTGTCATCGACGGTGAGCTGTTGCAGCTGCGCAAGCGCAACGAGAACCCGCCGCCTCCGCTCTACGACGACGTCGTCGACGCGATCGCCGAATCCGATCCGGACAGCTTCCGGCCGTGGACAAAGGAGACCGCCCAGCGCATCGGGCACATCGCGGGCGGCCTCGCACTGGTCACCGCAGCACTTGCCCTGTTCATGAGTGGCGCGCTGTTCGGCGGCTCATCGCTTGCTCCCGCGATCGCGGGGGGTATCGGTGCCATCGCCTGCATCGCTCTCGGGGCCACCCTGGCCAAGGGCTACGAAGCCGAGTCCACCGGAGTCCTGATCGCGGCCGCTGGTGGTCTTCCGATGGCGTTCGTCAGCGGATTCCACATCGTGCCCGGTGTGTCGGTACGGGCGAATCTGCTGCTGGCCAGTGGTCTCGTGGTGGTCGTGGCGGCCGTGGCGATCCTGGTGATCGGGGCGGGCATCACGACGTTCATCGCGGCGGCGACGGCCGGTGCGCTCGGGCTGATCGCGTTCGCGTTCGCGACCCTGATCGCCCATCCCGCGGCCGGGATCGCGGCGGGCACCGCAGCGTTCTCGCTCGCGTTCATCTCGATGCTGCCAAGGGCCACGATCTGGCTGGCGAAGCTACCTCTGCCACACGTTCCCGGTACCGCCGAGGAACTCAAGGAGGACACCGGCTTCCCGGACTACTCAGCCATCGAACGGCGCACGAACATCGCGCACAACTACATGACCGGCCTACTGATCGGCTGCGGTTCGGTGGCGGCCATCTCGGCCATCATCACGGCGACGTCTCCCAGCATCTTCGGGATCATCACCGGCGTCATCGCCACCCTGGTGCTGCTGCTGCGAGCCAGGTCCTACGCGAACGGCAGCCAGGCCATCGCGCTGCTCACCACCGGCATGGTGTCGGCAGGCGGCATTCTGATCGGCTGGCTGCTCACCGAAGATCCGTTCGGCCGGGTGCTGTGGGTGTTCGGCGCGTTGATCCTGGTCGCCGCAGGCGCCCTCGTCGTCGGGGTGATCTTCCCCAACCAGCGATTCTCGCCCCCGATGCGCCGCACGGTCGAGATCATCGAGGCCATCTGCATCGCGACCGTACTCCCGTTCGCCCTCGCCGTGATGGGGCTGTACTCCACACTGCGCCACCTCGACATCATGTGAGTGGACAAACTCAGCATGGGAGCTAGGAGAACGCACGTGCGCGCGACGAGTCCGGCACGGCGCCTCACCGCGTTGCTGCTCGCAGCAGGCATCGGCGCCCTCACACCCGGTGTGACCGCGCCGGTGGCACTGGCCCAGCCGTCCGTTTCGGCGGACGACGGCGGCCACTACGCCGAACCGCCCGCAGTGGACGGTGGCATGTTCCCTGCTCCCAGCAATCAACCAGACAAGAACTACGTCCAGGAGATCGGTTGCGTCCGCAGGGCGGAACTGGATGACAACGTCGTCCTGCCGAACAAGCCGTGGGGCCAGCAGTACCTGCGGATCGAGGACGCGCAGAAACTGGCGCGCTCCGCCACAGGTGGATACGCCGGAAAGTACAGCAACGGGAAACCGGTCAAGGTCGCGGTGATCGACACCGGGGTCACCCCGCACCCGTTCTTCCAGGGACGAGTCGAGCCGGGCGCCGACTACGTCAAGAACGTCCCGCCGGGTCCGGGACTGGAGGACTGCGACGGGCACGGCACGGAGGTCGCGGGAATCATCGCGGCCAACCCGACCAATCCGGAAATCGGGTTCACCGGCGTCGCGCCGGACGCGAGCATCGTCTCCATTCGTCAGTCGAGCCAGAACTACAAGCCCGCGAAGGAGACAGCAGCGCCACCAAGCACGGCCGAGGAGCCCGCCTCCGGCGAGGGCGACAAGCCCGAAGACGGTGGAGGCGGACAGCCAGGAGGTGGCTCCGACCAGCTGATCGCGCCCGGTACCGGTCCCGCTCAGGACTCCCCCGGCCGTCAGCAGGGCGAAGCCGACGCGGCGGGCACTGTGGACACGCTGGCGCAGGCGGTCGCATTCGCCGCGAAGGTTCCCGGCGTGAAGGTCATCAACATCTCGATCAACAACTGCCGGACCGCGAACGGGATGATCACCGATCCGGAGCGGCGCCTGCAGGCCGCGGTGGCGGACGCCTACCTGCGCGACATCGTCGTGGTCGCGGCCGCGGGCAACACCGGGGACACGTGCAAGCAGAATGATCAGCTGGACCCGGACGTACCGCGCTCCATCGTGACGCCGCCCTGGTTCTCCGAGCACGTGCTTTCGGTGGCGGCCATAGATCAGACGGGCGGCGTGGCGGACTTCAGTGTGCACGGCCCCTGGGTGAGCGTCGCCGCGCCAGGAACGGACATCATCTCACTGGATCCCGCGAAGGATTCGGACAAACTCGCCAACCGGACGGTCGAGGGCAACGGGGAACCCACTCCCATCCAGGGGACCAGTTTCGCGGCACCGTACGTATCGGGGGTGGTGGCGCTGGTGCGGGCGAAGTTCCCCGACCTCAAGGCCGAAGCGGTGATCAACCGGATCAAGAGCACCGCACAGCACCCAGCGGCGCCGGGCGGCAGGGACAACTTCGTGGGACACGGGGTGATCAACCCGGTCGCGGCGCTGACCGCGACGGTTCCGGAGGAGGAGGGGATGGCCGCGGCGCAGCCCGTGCAGCTGCCCTCCGACCTTCCGCCGTCACACGAGGGCGACCAGACTCCGATGATCGTGGCGTTCGCCGGCGCCGGGGGCGGCTTGGTCGCCCTGTTCATCACCCTGTTCGTGGTACACACGGCCCGCCGGAATCGCCCCAAATCAACCTGACCCACCCACCGCCCGCCGGCACGCGCCTTTAGCGGGCTGAGTGCACTCCCCCGGGTCCCGCGTCGCCTTGCCCCGGCCCCCGGCTGTCCTGTGCGCCTTTAGCGGGCTGAGTGCACTCCCCCGGGTCCCGCGTCGCCTGGCCCCGGTCCCCGGCTGCCCTGTGCGCCTTTAGCGGGCTAAGTGCACTACTTCGGCTTCTCCTCGCCGATGACGGGAGGCGCGACCTGCTCCGGTCGGCCGAACAGTTCGTTCGGCTCTGTCACAACGCGCTGTTTGGTGCGGTGTTCCTTGTCGCCGCCCTGCCCCGAAGCCGCCCCCATGGCGCCCATCGGCATCATTCCGCCCATCATCGGCGCACCAGCGGCGCGCACGGCTCCGCCCGCGACAGCGCCGGCGGCCGCGCCCGTCACCGCTCCTGCTCCGAATTCGCTCGCCTCCTCGGACGCCGACCGTCCCCGTGCCTCGCCATCGACAGGATCGGGCTCGCCACCACCCACACCGCCCACCTGGGCAGCGGCAGCACCTCCACCGATCGGGGCTTCATCGACCGAGGCTTCGGGCCCTGCGGCGCCATCAGTGTTTCCATGCGAGGCACTGCCGCCGCCAGCTTCCTGCGGCGCATCGTCGGTGAATCGGAAACGTTCTTCGGGAGAGCGGCGCTCCGTTCGGGCCTGCCCCACCTGAGCATCGTCATCACCGTCTTCGCTCACCGCGGCACACAGTTGCGCGAAATCCCGCAAGACGTCCTCGGCCGCATCGGACAAGGCCCGCACATGCCGATGTGTGTCCTCGAGCTGCAGTCTCGCCGTGTCCGCTCCACCCACAGCCATCGCGGCCGACTCCGACACGGTTTCGGCCGTGTCAACGAGGACCTCCGCCATGTCCAACACGATCCGCCGGACACCGGTGGCGGTCTCGTCCAGCGCGGACGCAAACAGGCCGATCGCCTCCTGGGCCTCGCTGCTCGCCGCCACCACGCTCCCGATGTAGGCGACGAAAGCGTCCGCGTCCTTGCCTTCCCAGGCGCCGTCCAACTTGCCCAGAGGTGCCTCGGCGTCCTGTGCTGCGTCGGCTACAGCCGCCGCGGCGGCCCGCCACCGTTCGGCCTCGGATTCGAGTTCGCTCCAGCTCCCGAGCAACGGGGTGAAACAGGTCGCGACGGGGTTCGTCACCTCGAGGACTTCGCAGAGCTCTTCGAGACAGCTCAGGTGATCACCGATCGCCGCCGCGATGTCCTCACCGTCTCGCACACCGCCGAGTACCTGCGTGGCAGGCATTACTTCCGCTTCCGACCCCGCCGCTGAGGCCACCGGCCCCGGCGCGCGAACGTCGCCCGCGAGGGCGCCCGGGGGAGCATTTAGCCCGCGAAAGGCATCCTGGTTGCCCTCCGGCGACGGCCGCTCCGACCGGTTCACAGCTGCCCCGCCCTTCGGATGTCCTCGGCGCGATCCTCGTCACCGTCCGAATGCTTGCGGACGACATCGTTCAGCGCGTCCGACGCCGACTCCAGTGCCTGCGATCCGTCCCGCAGCTGCCCGCGAAGTGCCTTCGCCGCACGCAAGTAGGCATCGTGCACGCCGAGTTCACGCCCGACAGCGCCGAACGCATCCGGTGCCAGCTCCACCGCATCTCTGGCACGTGCGGCGCGCTCGAGGCCGTCAGCGGCGCGGCGAATGTCCCCGACATATTCACCGACCGCCGCTGCGTCGATCTTGAAGGCCATCACCGCACCTCCCGCACGCTCGAACCGCTACCGTCATCCCTGGGACGACCAGCCTCACACAGAGGTTCCGTTCAGACGTGTCAGTTGCCCGCTGCCTGGGGCTTCGGCTCTGTGAACGTGCCCGCGTTCTCCTCGACGGGCACGCTGTCGAATGTCCGCAAAACGTCCTGCGTGTTCAACGAAGCACCCGTCGGAAGCAAGCGGATGATGTTGTCCGGCGCCGGCTGTTGGGGATCAAGCCCCAGGCCTTGGGCCGTTCGCAGATCCGGCACCCCGTACCGCATTCCACGATCGGTGATCAGCTGGATCGCCCCCTTGTCGAAGGTCTCCTTAGCGGTCACCGAACGCACGACTGCGGCCATTCCCGGCTGCAGGTAGAACTTGTCGATCTGCAGACCGTCCGGGCTCGGCTGTCCGATTTGGACCGCGGTCGAGTCACCCGCTTCGTTCTTCGGTCCGGGTAGCTCGGCACCGACATAGACCTTCGTCTGGCCGCCCCTGTTCACGCCCTCTCCGGCAACGTTCCAACCGAGGCACGTCACCGGGTGCTTCTCCGCTTCCAGCACCGTTGGCACAGCCTGCGGGTACTCACTCACCTGCAGGTAGTCGGGGTCGCCGGGACGAAGCACAGGGACGTTCGAGATCGCGTCCGGCCGTACCGAGTCGATCTCGTCGGCACTGATCGACTTCTCGTAGCGAATCATGTCCGCGACGGCCTTGGAGACCTCCTGGATTCCGGACTTGGTCACCACCCAGAACTCGTCGGCCTCGCCGGTACGCGACACCGAGAACACGTCACCTACGAAGAGCCCACTCAGGCCGAGGGAGTTGCTGGTTCCGGCCCCCGCGACCGTCGGCGGGTTGAGCGCGTTGACCTCAGGAATCGCGTTGAGCAGCCCCATCGAGATCTGGCGCGGCTTCGCACTCAGACCGAGAGCGGCACGCACCGATCCCTTCGACAGGTCCACCTTGGCCCGCACCGTGTTCGCGTTCGGCTGGTTGGGATTGTCGACAAGTCGGTAGATGAGGTAGGTCTCATCGTTCTCCGAGGTCGCCAGGATGGCCTCGTTGGTCGCGAGTTCGTTGCCGAGGTCGGAAACGCCGGCGAATACCGTCGTCTCGTTCACGTTGATGCTGGTGGGATCCGGCAAGGACGGGTCCAGGCCGATCTCGTCGCAGACTGCCCATTCGGGCGATACACGCATTTCGCCCGTCGGCAACGACTCGGGTCCGTTCGGAATGCCGTGCAGCCTGCCGCGCGGGATGTCCTTGAGTTGTTCGTCGGGAATGACGGTCGGTTCGACGGCCTCGACGGGTCCTGCGGCAGCGCCACCGGCTGGCGGGCCACCCTCGCCACCTTCCTGGTCGGTCTGCGCCATCAACAACAGCCGTGCCGAGGCCAGGTTGAACGTCGGGATCAGCTTCTTCGGGCTGCCGGCCATGACGTAGATCGCGCCAGACTGCTCCGCGATCACGATGTTCCCCGGACCGGGAGCCTGTGGCGACGGCTTGAACAGGCCGAAGATGATGAAGCCGAGCATCGCCAGCGCACTCAGCACCGCACCCACGATCGTGGCCCGGGAATGCGTTCGCATCGGGTCGTGCAGCATCACAGCGTCCCTGCGGACCAGCGCGGACTGCATACGACGCAGCACGAATTGGTACGCGTGGACCTGAGACTTAGTTGTCGGTGTTGACGGCATTCTCGACCTACAGCTCTCCCAGTCGCGGTACGGTTCCGCAGGATAGTCGTACGGGGACCGTCTGGTGTGGGCTTTCTACCAACTCCAGCTAATGTTTGACTCCTCGGGACCGGCTTTCCAGCCGAGTAGCACCAACGAGGGGAAGAGAACGCGCGGATGTCCGTCACCACTCCTCCACGTCCGACGGGCCCGCCGCCGGGGTCGCAGCCCCCGCCGGGACGGCCTCCCGGCCCGCCACAGCGGCCGGGAGGACCAGGCGGACCTGGCGGTGGCCCAGGAGGGCCGGGGGGCCCACGAGGACCAGGCGGCCCTGGTGGGCCCGGTGGGCCCGGTGGCCCAGGGGGACCACCACCCGGTCAGCAGCCTCCCCGGCGAGACGGGGGCGCACCGGAGCCAACGTCCTCCGGGCCAGTCGCCCCGCCCGCACGGCGACGTTCACTCGGCGCCAGGCTCGGCCCACTGCCCGTGGCCAATCTGATCGTCCTCGAGGTCGGACTCGCCGTCGGATTGATCCTGATCGCGATCAACAGTTCACTCGTCTACGTCGGGATCGGCGTGCTGGCGGTGGCCCTGGTGATCGCATTCCTTCGCTGGGGCGGCCAGTGGTTCACCCAGTGGGCGAGCCTCACGATGCGCTACACCATGCGATCCCACGATCGAGTGGCGGAACCGGTTGCGCCCACCAGCCTGGAAGCGATCGCCGCGGAAGGTGACTCGGTCACCGGTCCCGACGACCCCCGGGTGAATCTTCTCCGGCTCGCCGTGCCGGATCTGGTCGTGGCGCACGGTGTCGACCACGAGCGGCAGCAAGTGGGTCTCGCGTGGAACGACGGAACGTGGACCGCGGTGCTCATGGTGGAGCCTGCCCCGGGGCTGATCACCCAAGCAGGCGGTGCCCCAAGCCTGCCGTTGTCAGCACTCGCGCCTTGTCTCGAGGATCGCGGTGTGGTGCTGGACTCCATTCAGGTCATCTGGCACTGCTACCCAGGAAGTGCTGCGCTGCCGTCGGACTCCCCCGCACTCAGTTCGTACCTGGAGGTTCTCGGTCCGCTGCCCGCCGCAGCGCGACGGACGACGTGGGTCGCGATCCGGCTGGACCCCAAGCGGTGCCCCTCGGCTGTGCGCGAGCGCGGCGGCGGCGTCGTCGGCGCCCACCGCGCGCTGATCGGTGCGCTGTCGCGGGTCCGCAACGCGTTGGAGTCCCGTGGCGTTCCGACTCGGCCGCTGGATCCTGACGAGTTGTTGCGAGCGGGGATTTCCGCCGCGGAACTCACCGGGGTCGCGGGGTCGGGCACCCGCGTGAACATGCAGGAGCGCTGGACCGGAGTCACCGCCGCGGGCATCGGGCACACCAGCTACGCGATCACCGGTTGGCCGAAGGGTCGAATCACCAGCAGCTTGAACGCTCTGACCAGTGTCCGGGCGCTGTCCGCCACCGTCGCGATGTCGATTTCCCCCGCAGCCGACGAGGGCGAGGTGGGCCTGCGTGGCGTGGTGCGCGTGAGCGCCCGTAATCCGCGGGAACTCGAGGCCGCGGACGAGCGGCTGAACACGATATCCAGCCGGATGAACGTGGCACTCACCCCGTTGCGTGGTCTCCAGTTCGAGGGTTTCGCGGCCACGTTGCCGATGGGAGGTACCCCATGAGCTCGCGGCTTCGTGACGCGAACCAGAACACCGGTGTCGCCCCGGAGTTCACGGTCGATCCAAATCTGCTGGACGCGATCAGCCCATCTGGTGATCGAGGTGGAATCGTCCTCGGTTCGGGCCTGCAGGGCGAGCCACTGACGATCTCCGCACTACGGTCGGCCCCCACGAGAATCGTCCTCGTGGGTGGCCTGTATCTGGCCCGCCAGGTGGCGCTCAGGGCGATGGCGGTGGGTGCCTGGATCGTGATCGCCACGGGACGCCCGACGGCCTGGCAGGTGCTCTCGAAGGCCGCTGGCACACAGGCGAACGGACGGCCGTCCCCGTTGGTGCAGATCCGGCGGCTCTCACCGGTGGAGTTGCCCCGGCCGTCCGAGGATGCGCCGTTGCTGGTCGTGCACGACGGTGGACCGACACCGCAGGACCTCTTCCCGCCTCGCTCCCCGTGGCAAACCACCGTGTATGTGCTGCCGTACCTGCACCCACAGGCCGGGGCGACGGCGAATGCGGCCGACCTCGTACTGATGCAGCGACTGCCCGCTGGGCAGGCGGAGTTGGCGGGGCGTATCTGGCGGTTGCCGCCGCAGATGATGCGCCAGCTGACGACGTTGAAGGACGATCAGGTCGTGGCGCTGGGACGAAACCTCTGGCGCCCGCTCCGGCTCGTCACGACCGCCAAGGAGCAACAACTCCTCGGCCCGGTCCGCCGCGGCGACTGACACCAGAGGACCGCCTTTAGCGGGCTGACTGCAGCCTGGTCCTCGGGGCCGGGGTGAGTGCAGTTAGCCCGCTAAAGGCATTTATGGCACCGACACAATGGGCGTCAGTGGGGCTTCGAGTTAGTCAAGTCCCAATCTGAAATTGTGGACTACTCGTACCTCTTGTGCACAACTGAAGCCGCCGAAGATGCAGATCGCGGAAAATGTCGGTGCTTCGTCCGACCCTGCTCTGGTGACCAAACACAACAAGCTCGATGAACCTACCGATGTCTTCCGCGGCTCCGAAGCACGACGCGCAGGACTGGTAACCAAAGGCCGGCTTCGCGGCACCGCGTTTCGTCGCCTCTTCCAGGACGTCTACGTGCGCGCCGACGTTCCGGTAACCCACGAACTCCGTTGCCGCGGTGCGGCGCTCATCGTTCCCAAGGAAGCCGTCCTGACCGGACGCTCGGCCGCCACAGTGCGCGGAGTCCAGCTCGCGCAGCCCAACGACCCAGTTGAGTTCGTAGTGCCCGAGAAGCACCGGTTCGGGCCAGTGGATGGAATCCACGTCAGGCGTACCGCCATCACTCGACGGGAATCACGTCCGTGGAACGGCATTCGCATCGCTCGCCCACCACGGATCGCACTCGACTTGATGCTTCGACTCTCACCGCGCAAACGCGGCTGGGTTCGCCGGCTGCGTATCGCCGTTCCCGACATCGACGCGTTCTTGCGATCCGGACTGGTCCGGCGTGGGGCACTGGCGCGTTCCCTGCTGAAACGGCGAAATCGCGGCATCCGGCTCGCCAGGTGCGCACTCAGTCTTGCCGACCCACGAGCCGAATCAATGCCGGAATCCGAACTTCGCGTCGTACTCGTCATCGGTGGATTCAAGCCGGTTCCACAGCATAAAGTGCACAGAAAGCGACGGTTCCTTGCACGCCTTGATCTGGCATTAGTGGAAGCAAAAGTGGGAATCGAATACGACGGGCGCTGGCATCTCAATCCCGATCAGAGGATTAGGGATCGCGAGCGCCGAAGACGTGTCACCGATGAAGGTTGGACGTTCGTGATCGTCGACGCTGACCTGCTCGCATCGGATTACCAGGCGATCCTGAATGCGGTATCGGAGGCTGAACGCCGCAACTCAGAGCCCGGAACCTGAGCCGGACTGTTCGGGCGCAGAGCGTACGTTCCTGGTCTGGTGCGCGCGCGCAGCCAACTCGTCATCTGGTGGATAGTCCACGCCGACCAGCGTCAGCCCATGCGCCGGCGCCACAGCACTGTGCCGCACCCCGCTGTTCAACTGGCGCGCAGGCCACGAGATCTCGCGGCGGCCGTCACCGATCAGCAGCAGCGCCCCAACGAGACTCCGCACCATCGAGTGACAGAACGCGTCCGCTGAGACCGACACCTCAACCAGGTGGTCATCCACACGGCGCCAGACCAACTGCTGCAGCTCTCTGATCGTCGTGGAGCCTTCACGTTGCTTGCAGAACGCCGCGAAGTCGTGCAGGCCGTGTAGCGCCTCCGACGCCTCGTTCATCGCGTCCACCGACAACGGTTTGCCCCAGGACAAGGTGTCCCTTCGCCTCAGTGGATCGACACCCCAGGGTGCATCCGAGACCCGATAAAGGTAGTGCCGTCGCACTGCGGAGAATCGCGCGTCAAAGCCTGCAGGAGCCACGGATGCCGCCAACACCCGGACATCCGCGGGAAGATAGCGGTTCCACCGGTGACACATTCGTTCCAGGTCGACGATGCCGTACTCGTCCACTTGCAGCCGCCGGGACGACGTTTCGCCCGCTAAAGGCACCACGTCGACGTGGACGACCTGGCCGGTGGCGTGGACTCCGGCGTCGGTTCGGCCTGCCACGACCACCGAGCGGGGGACCGCGGCGCCTGGAGGTTGCTTCGCCAGCGCAGACTCGAGCACGCCCTGAACTGTTCGCCGGTCTGGCTGACGTGCCCAGCCAGAGAAGTCTGTGCCGTCGTAACCGACGTCGAGACGCAGACGAACGAGCCCGCCCTCCCCTTGGGGAGTGGCGGGCTCGTTCGGGATGTCAGCAGCTGTCAGGACTCGTCCTCGGACTCGCGCTGCGACGGCGGCAACTGGAAGCCTGCGGCTTCAGCAGCCTCTGCGCTGGCGAACCAGACTTCGGCACCAGTCTGCTTGTAGTGCGAGCTCTCCGGCGTGTGGTACAGCTTCGAGCCCTCGTTGCCCTTGATCGGGAAACCTTCAGGCTGCGAACCGTCGTCGAGGGCTGCGTGGCTGCCTTCACCGTAGGGGGCGTTCTCGGTGGAGGAAGTCTCCTCCGCCTCGGTGCCCGCCGCGGCTTCGGCAGTCTCCTCCGTGGTCTCGGCAGTAGCCTCGGCCGCGTCCTGCTTCGGCGCGTCCTTGGCGAACTTGGTCTTCCGCGCGGCCTCGGCCTCAGCGGTAGCCGTCTTCTCCGACACCAGTTCGATGACCGCCATCTGAGCGTTGTCGCCCTTACGCGGCATCGTCTTGGTGATCCGCACGTAACCGCCGTTGCGGTCGACGAAGAACGGGCCGATCTCAGCCATCAGCTTGTGTACGACGGCCTTGTCACGGATGACCCGCTGGATCTGCCGCCGGTTGTGCAGGTCACCACGCTTGGCCTTGGTGATCAGCTTCTCCGCGAGCGGCCGCATCCGCCGGGCCTTGGCCTCGGTGGTGGTGATCCGGCCGTGCTCGAACAGCGACGTGGCAAGGTTCGCCAGCATCAACCGCTCGTGGGCCGGCGACCCGCCGAGACGGGCTCCCTTGGTGGGGGTGGGCATCGGTTCTCCTAGTTCAGCTGTTCAGCTGGAGGCCAGGTCCGTTCGCCGGGGAGATCCACGACGAACGGACCGTAGCTGGCCTTACAGCTGCTCCGTCTCTGCGTAATCCTGGCCATCGTCGTGGCCGTTGTCCGAAATACCGTCGGTGATGCTGTCGACGCCCTCGGACCAGCCTTCGCCGTCGTAGCTGGCGGCGGCCGCCGTCGGGTCGAACCCGGGGGGGCTGTCCTTGAGCGCGAGGCCCAGGCCGACGAGCTTGAGCTTCACCTCGTCGATCGACTTCGCACCGAAGTTCCGAATGTCGAGCAGGTCCGCCTCGCTGCGGGACACCAGCTCGCCAACCGTGTGGATACCCTCGCGCTTGAGGCAGTTGTACGACCGGACAGTGAGGTCCAGGTCCTCGATCGGCATCGCGTAGGCGGCGATGGTGTCCGCCTCCTGCGGCGACGGCCCGATCTCGATGCCCTCCGCGTCGACGTTCAGCTCACGTGCGAGACCGAACAGCTCCACCAGAGTCTTACCTGCCGACGCGACCGCGTCCCGCGGTGTGATCGACGGCTTCGTCTCCACGTCGAGGATCAGCTTGTCGAAGTCGGTGCGCTGCTCGACACGGGTCGCCTCGACCTTGTACGTCACCTTGAGCACCGGCGAGTAGATCGAGTCGACCGGAATCCGGCCGATCTCCGCACCGGCCTGCTTGTTCTGCAGTGCGGGCACGTAGCCACGGCCGCGCTCGACGACCAGCTCGATCTCCAGCTTGCCCTTGCCGTTGAGCGAGGCAATGTGCAGATCGGGGTTGTGCACGGTGACACCGGCCGGCGGCACGATGTCGGCAGCGGTGACCTCACCAGGCCCCTGCTTGCGCAGGTACATGGTGACCGGCTCGTCCTCCTCGGAGCTCACGACGAGTTCCTTGAGGTTCAGGATGATGTCGGTGACATCTTCCTTGACCCCGGGAACCGTGGTGAACTCGTGCAGCACGCCGTCGATGCGGATGCTCGTCACGGCTGCCCCCGGAATGGAGGACAGCAGCGTACGCCGCAGCGAGTTGCCGAGCGTGTAGCCGAAGCCTGGCTCGAGCGGCTCGATGGTGAACCGGGACCGTGTCTCGTTGACAGTCTCTTCGCCGAGACCCGGCCGCTGTGAAATCAGCATTGTTCTTTCTTCCTCTCCTGCCGACGCCCGCCATTTGACGCCGAAAGGTATGGCGTAGCGGTGGCGCACTCTGGGCGCCACCGCCCGGTCCCGTCCGGGCCATATGGCCCGGCTGGGATCACTTCGAGTAGAACTCGACGATCAGCTGTTCCTGAACCGGAACGTCAATCTGTGCACGCTCGGGCAGCTGGTGCACCAGAACCCGCAGGTTGGACTGCACGACCTGCAGCCAGCCCGGGATCGGACGCTCACCGAAGGACTCCTTGGCCGCCACGAACGGCAGCATCTGCATCGACTTCGGCTTGACGTCGATGATGTCCCACTTGCTGACCTGGAAGCTGGGCACGTTGACCTTCTTGCCATTGACCAGGAAGTGGCCGTGGCTGACCAGCTGGCGCGCCTGGCGCCGGGTCCGGGCGATGCCGGACCGGTAGATCACGTTGTCGAGCCGCGACTCAAGGATCTGCAGCAGGTTCTCACCGGTCTTGCCGGTGCGCCGTGCAGCCTCCTTGTAGTAGCGGCTGAACTGCCGCTCGAGGATGCCGTAGGTGTGGCGAGCCTTCTGCTTCTCCTGAAGCTGAAGCAGGTACTCGCTCTCCTTGATCCGGCCACGGCCGTGCTGGCCGGGCGGGTAAGGACGACGCTCGAATGCCTGGTCGCCGCCAATGAGGTCAACCTTGAGGCGACGCGAGATACGAGTCGCGGGGCCGGTGTAACGAGCCATTTCTTCTTACTCCTCCCCGTTCCTCAGACCCGGCGCCGCTTGGGCGGGCGGCAGCCGTTGTGGGGCTGCGGGGTCACGTCCTGGATGGTGCCGACCTCGAGCCCGGCCGCCTGCAGCGAACGGATCGCGGTCTCCCGGCCGGAGCCGGGGCCCTTGACGAACACGTCGACCTTCTTCATCCCGTGCTCGGCGGCCTTGCGGGCCGCGCTCTCAGCAGCCATCTGTGCGGCGAACGGCGTGGACTTACGCGAGCCCTTGAAGCCGACGTGCCCGGAGGACGCCCAGGAGATCACCGCACCGGTGGGATCGGTGATCGAGACGATGGTGTTGTTGAACGTGCTCTTGATGTGCGCGTGACCGTGCGCGACGTTCTTCTTTTCCTTGCGCCGGACTTTCTTCGCGCCGGCAGCGCGTGTCTTCGGTGGCATGTCTGGGTGATTCTCCTCGTTAGCGCGAGTTCTCGTGGTGAGCGGCGGCTGCGTCCCTGGCTTCCCGCTGCCCGCGCCGGATCACTGAACCGGCATCGGTGTACAGCTGGCGCAGGGCCATCGGGCGGGCGTAGAGCGCCTTCGGCGAAACGCACGAGGTCGTGCGGTGACGCTGAGCGCCACCGACCTGCACGAGCCTCTTGCCGCGGACACTCACTTCTTGCCAGCCTTCTTCTTGCCGGCGACCGTCTTCTTCGGACCCTTCCGGGTGCGCGCGTTGGTCTTGGTGCGCTGTCCGCGCACGGGAAGACCACGGCGCCACCGCAGACCCTCGTAGCATCCGATCTCGATCTTCCGGCGGATGTCGGCGTTCACCTCGCGGCGAAGGTCACCCTCGACCTTGAAGTTCTCTTCGAGGTAGTCCCGCAGCTTCACCAGGTCCTCATCGCTGAGGTCCTTCACGCGGGTGTCCGCGCTCAGTTCCGTCCCAGCGATCATTTCCTTCGAGCGGGTCCGGCCAATGCCGAAAATATAAGTAAGCGCAATCTCCAACCGCTTCTCGCGGGGGAGATCAACGCCAGCGAGTCGTGCCATGGGCGATGTGCTCCTCAATCTGTTCGATCTTCAGGTCTGCTCCCCGTCCGCTCCCGGGACCGACTCGCTGTCGTGCCATCCGCTTGCGCGGCTGGTGTCCCGGCCCCGGCCTGAAGTCCGGGGGTGAACCGGGTCGCGGGGCGACCCGGCAGGTGCGGGGAGATTTGTTTAGCTGTCAATCCACTCTGAACGAGTGCGGGTGATCAGCCCTGCCGCTGCTTGTGCCGCAGGTTGTCGCAGATCACCATAATCCGGCCGTGACGCCGGACAATCTGGCACTTGTCGCAGATCTTCTTGACGCTCGGTTGAACCTTCACGTCTCCTGCTCTCCTGCTTGTGCTCTGCTCGCCGTGATCACTTGTAGCGGTAGACGATGCGACCACGGGACAAGTCGTAGGGCGAGAGCTCTACGACAACCCTGTCCTCAGGCAGGATACGGATGTAGTGCTGCCGCATCTTGCCGCTGATGTGTGCAAGGACCTTATGGCCGTTCTCCAACTCGACGCGAAACATCGCGTTGGGAAGCGGCTCGATTACGCGGCCTTCGACCTCGATGGCCCCGTCCTTCTTGCCCATGTCCTCCGCGTTTCGTGATTGGTTGAGCGGTGAGTGCTTACCTGGCTGGTGCCAACACGCACGCCACCCCGACCCCAAGTGCCGCGAGAGTTCACGAGCGCGATGGACTCGGCGTGATGAGCATGCCGACTTGACAGTGTACGCAGCCTGTGTCGCGGCCCCCAATCGGGGTCCGACTGTGCTACCAGGACGAGGGTCCGCAGGCCACGCGAACGAGTGACAGTCGTCGACAACGACAGCTCGCCACGCTGCGTAAACAGCCTCGCCCGGCAGATATGAGCCCGCGGGACGAACTCCAGGATGCCCGAAAACAGCCAGCCCTGCACCCGCGACTCGACCCGACAGATTACGTAACAACGTTACGGCGGTCGGTTCCGTCTAGCTGAGTGCCTTTAGCGGGCTAAGTGTCGTCACCGCGGTGGACTTGACCAGCTGCGGGTCAGACAGCCGTCTCGGGCTGCGTCAGCACCCAGGGACCTTCTTCTGTGATCGCGACGGTGTGTTCCCAGTGGGCAGCCCTCGAGCCGTCGGCGGTCACCACGGTCCATCCGTCGGCGAGCTCGACCGTCTCGCCACTTCCGCCGGTCAGCATCGGCTCGATGGCCAGTGCCATTCCGACCTTCAGCTTCGGCCCCTTCCCCGGCTTGCCGAGATTGGGCAGGAACGGCTCCATATGCATCTCGGTGCCGATGCCATGACCGCCGTACTCAGCGATCATGCCGTATTCGACCCCATCGGCCTTTGCCACACGCTCCGCAGCCGTCTGCACCGCGTGCGAGATGTCGGTCAGCCTGCGGCCCGCTGCCACCGACTCTATGCCGGCCCACATCGCCGCTCTGGTGGCGGCGGACAGCGCGCGATCCGGCTCCGACACTTCGCCGACCTCGATCGTCACCGCCGAGTCGCCGTGCCATCCATCCAAGATCGCACCGCAGTCCACAGAGAGCAGATCGCCCTCGGAGAGCTCCTGATCCGTGGACGGGATCCCGTGCACGATCTGTTCGTTCAATGAGGCACAGATCGACCCCGGAAAGCCGTGGTACCCCTTGAACGAGGGGATCGCGTCTGCTTCCCGGATGGTCTGTTCAGCCAACTCATCGAGTTCAGCGGTCGTCACACCAGGCCTGGCGGCCGCGGTCACCGCCGCGAGCGTGCGCGCGACCACCAACCCGGCCGCACGCATGGCCTCCAGCTCGCCACGCGTCTTAATCTCGATCATGCGCCCACGCCGGAACATCTGGACGACTCGAAATCCACTGAGATTCACTCGCGATTGCGCAATGCATCCAACACCCGCGACGAAACCTCGTCGACATCACCGACGCCATCGACGGTGACCAGGATGTCGGAGTAGTGCTCGAACAATGGGGCGGTCTCCGAGGCGTACACCTGCTGGCGGCGCCGGATCACGTCCTCAGTGTCGTCGGAGCGTCCACGGGACAGCAGCCGCTGCACGACAACGTCCTCGGCAACCTGAAGCTGAATCACCGCGTCGAGCGCGGTGTCGGACTCGGCGAGCATTTCGCCGAGAACGCCAGCCTGTCGCGTGTTTCGCGGGAAGCCGTCGAGCAGGAAGCCGGCCTTGGCGTCGGGCTCGTTGAGTCGCTCGCGCACCATTTCATTGGTAACCGAATCGGGAACGAGCTCACCGGAGTCCAGGTAGCGCTTCGCTTCCTGTCCCAACGGGGTTTGCTCACCGACATGTGCGCGGAAGAGGTCACCGGTGGAGATGTGGGGCACACCGAGCTTCTCGGACAACGCCGTTGCCTGGGTGCCCTTCCCCGCGCCTGGCGGACCGACGAGAACAACTCGCGTCATCGGAGGAACCCTTCATAATTGCGCTGCATCAGCTGGCTTTCGATCTGCTTCATGGTATCGAGCCCGACACCGACCATGATGAGTACGGCCGTGCCACCGAACGGGAAGTTCTGGTTGTTCCCTTGATCGGTGATGGACAAGAAGAAGTTCGGCAGGATCGCTACCAAACCGAGGTAGATCGAGCCAGGGAAGGTAATCCGACTGAGCACGAAGTTGAGGTACTCGGCGGTCGGTCGTCCCGGCCTGATGCCAGGAATGAAGCCGCCGAACTTCTTCATCTCCTCCGCACGCTCATCCACGTTGAAGGTGATCGTGATGTAGAAGTAAGTGAAGAAGATGATCAGCGCGAAGTACAGCAAGATGTGCACGACGCTCGACTGGTCGACCACGTAGTTCTGCAGGAAGACCTGCCAGCCGGAGGCGCTGTTCGGATCGCCGACCAGGCGGCTGATGAGGTCCGGCAGGTACAGCAGCGACGACCCGAAGATCACCGGGATGACGCCGGCCTGGTTCACCTTGATCGGCAGGTAAGTGGAGGTGCCGCCGTACATCCGGCGACCGATCATCCGCTTGGCGTACTGCACCGGAATGCGGCGCTGCCCCTGCTCGACGAAGACGACGCTGGCGATGATCGCCAGCGCGAGGATGCAGACGAACGTGAAGACGAGGCCACCCTGGTTGCTCAGGATGTTCGCGCCTTCCGCCGGAATGCGGGCCGCGATGTTCAGGAAGATCAGCACCGACATGCCGTTACCGACACCGCGCTCCGTGATCAGCTCACCCAGCCACATCATGACCGCGGTACCGGCGGTCATCGTGACGACGATCAGCGCGAGTGCGTAGACGCTGTTGTCCGGGATGACCGCCTGCGGGCAGTCCTGGAACAGCGCGCCGCGATCGGCGAGCGCCACGACGCCGGTGGCCTGGAGGATCGCCAGAGCGATGGTCAGGTACCGGGTGTACTGCGTGAGCTTGCTCTGCCCGGACTGTCCTTCCTTCTTCAACTCCTCGAAGCGGGGGATCACCACGGTGAGCAGCTGAACGATGATGCTCGCGGTGATGTACGGCATGATGCCGGTCGAGAAGATGGACAGCTGCAGGAGCGCCCCACCACTGAACAGGTTCAGCAGCGAGTAGATGCCCTGTTCTTCGACCTGCGCTTGACAAGCCTGAACGTTGGGATACGAAACCCCAGGCGCTGGAGTGACGGCACCGATTCGGTACACCGCCACGATCATCAGCGTGAACAGGATTTTCTTGCGCAGGTCCGGCGTCGCGAGAGCCGAGCGGAAGGCGCTGAGCACGCGGGGGACCTCCTCGGCGTCGTCGGTGATCAACCGACGATCGGCTTGGCCGGCACTGTGGCCGGCAGGAACACACTTTCACTGACTGGGCAAGCCAGGAACGCTTCGGGGCACATCTGTCCCGAAGCGTGCCGCCGACTCTAACAGCCC
The DNA here is from genome assembly GCF_003385185.1 of Amycolatopsis palatopharyngis. Taxonomy (GTDB): domain Bacteria; phylum Actinomycetota; class Actinomycetes; order Mycobacteriales; family Pseudonocardiaceae; genus Amycolatopsis; species Amycolatopsis palatopharyngis. Next base: position 231,274 of record NZ_PQHZ01000005.1, read on the forward strand.
CTTGGCGAACCTCGGCAACGCATAGGGCAAATACCGACGGAGGTCGGAACACCCGCACCCCGTGCGCGTTCCTTCCCGTCCCTCGACGACCAGGAACGCGCCCCGGGGTCGCCGTGGGACGACATTTAGCCCGCTAAAGGCGCACGGGGGTATCGGGCGCCCCGGAACGCGTTCAGCGGGCTAAATGCTCTAGCAGTCGGTACTGGTCTCCTGCACCTTGGCGTCCCAGGCCGGGTTGGAGTCAGGCCCGTCGACCACCACGTTGTGGACGTACCAGTAGTAGTGGCCGTAGTAGCGGTCACCGAAGTGCATCTCGTAGGTGCCGCGCACCTTCTGGCGCATGGGTGCGGCAAAGATGTCCACGGCCTGGTAGAGGGGCCGAGTTCGTGGCGGATCTCGTCGGCCTTGGAAGTCGTCCAACTCCACTCACGCTGGTAACTGGTCTCGAAGCCGACCTCGAACACCTCCCCGAGCGTCGCCTTCGCCGAAATGGTCACCCCCACGCTGTTGGTGGTCGTCTCAGAGGACTCCCAGCGGATCACCCGTGTGGACTTGCCCGGCGAGCAGTTCAGGGAGCCGATCAGGTGAGGCACGCTCGGATGAGCGCGCGAGAAGGGCGAGGAAGTGCACTCAGCCCGCTAAAGGCAGGAAGGGCGACCCAGCCCCGGGGAGGTGCCCCGGCACGACACTCAGCCCGCTAAAGGCGCTACCCGGGCCGGGGACGACGCGGTCTGGTGTCGCGCTGGCGGGCCGGGGGCAGTGGGGCTGGCGGAGTGG
>NZ_PQHZ01000050.1 GCF_003385185.1 Amycolatopsis palatopharyngis
GGACGGCTCGCCGAACGAGGATGTGCGCGGCGTGGTTCCGCAGATCGAACCGAGCCCTGGCATGCCGGAACGGATGGGCGCGCACCGCCGCAAGGACCGCGTCATGAAGATCCTGCACACCCTTCCCCCCGCGGCACAGGAGGGCATCATCGAATCCCTCTCGCCCGAGGAACAGCAGCACTACGGCGTGCACCCGCACATGCTCGTCGGCGCGAGCCAGCAGACGCACCAGCAGGCCGGGTCCGCCGTTCCGACCCAGCACACCGGACAGTTGCCCACCGAGCAGGTCGCCGACGTACCGACCTCAGGCTGGCGCGAACCCGGTCAGAGTGGCGACTTACAGGACAACGGCACGGACAGATTCGGCAGCTCGCACCGGATCCGTCCGCGGGATCCCGGTCAGGGGCCTTCGTGACCGATACCCGGCGGCCGCCAGCCTCGGCCGGCGGCGAGGACCCAGCAAGGCGAGGACTTCGATGAGTTCATCGGCCACGACGGCCAAGATCCCCGGTATCGGAATGCTGCGGGAGACCGGAAAGCTGTTCGCTCTCGGTCTCGACATCATTCGCGGAATCTTCCAGCGCCCCTTCCAGCTGCGTGAGTTCATCCAGCAGTCCTGGTTCATCGCCAGCGTCACGATCCTGCCCACGGCACTGGTGGCGATCCCGTTCGGCGCGGTCATCTCGCTGCAGTTCGGCTCGCTGGCTCGCCAGCTCGGTGCCCAGTCCTACACCGGAGCGGGCAGTGTCCTGGCCACCGTTCAGCAGGCCGCACCGCTGGTCACCGCGCTGTTGGTGGCCGGCGCGGGCGGTTCCGCGATCTGTGCCGACATCGGTTCACGAACCATTCGCGAAGAGATCGACGCGATGGAAGTGCTCGGTGTCTCCGCCGTACAACGGCTGATCGTGCCTAGGGTGCTGGCTTGCATGCTGGTCGCGATGCTGCTCAATGGCATGGTGAGCGTCATCGGCGTGCTCGGCGGCTACTTCTTCAACGTGGTCCTGCAGGGCGGTACCCCAGGCGCCTATCTCTCCAGTTTCTCGGCTCTCGCCCAGTTGCCCGACCTGTGGGTAGGTGAGATCAAGGCCTTGATATTCGGGTTCATCGCCGCGATCGTGGCCTCCTACCGGGGACTGAATCCCGCCGGTGGACCGAAGGGCGTCGGCGACGCGGTGAACCAGGCGGTGGTCATCACCTTCCTGCTGCTGTTCGTGGTGAACTTCGTGATTACGCTGGTCTACCTCCAAATCGTTCCGCCGAAGCTGGGGTGAGGGAATAATGGCATCGTTCACCCAGAACGCGAAGCGCATCGTGAACCGGCCGCTGGAAACACTGGACGTCCTCGGCGACCAGATGTCGTTCTACGCCCGCTCGCTCGCGTGGATCCCGGAAACCCTGCGCCGCTACATGAAGGAAGTGCTGCGGCTGCTCGCCGAGGTCAGCTTCGGATCCGGTTCGCTCGCCGTCATCGGCGGCACGGTCGGCGTGATGATCGGGTTGACTCTGTTCACCGGCGTCCTCGTCGGGATTCAGGGCTTCTCGGCGCTGAGCTCGATCGGTACCTCCGCGTTCACCGGGTTCCTCACCGCGTTCTTCAACACGCGCGAGATCGCGCCGCTGGTGGCGGGATTGGCTCTGTCCGCGACTGTCGGAGCGGGTTTCACCGCGCAGCTCGGCGCGATGCGGATCTCCGAGGAGATCGACGCGCTCGAAGTGATGGGTGTGCCGAGCGTGCCCTACCTGGTGACCACCCGGATCATTGCCGGTTTCATCGCGGTCATTCCGCTGTACATCATCGGCCTGCTCAGTTCCTATCTGGCGTCCCGACTGGTCGTCATCTATGTGTACGGCCAATCCGCGGGCACCTATGATCATTACTTTGATCTGTTCCTGCCACCGCAGGACGTGTTCTATTCGTTCATCAAGGTGCTGATATTCAGCGTTTTGATCATCTTGTCGCACTGTTACTACGGCTACCGGGCGTCCGGCGGGCCCGCAGGTGTCGGGGTCGCCGTCGGCAGGGCTGTGCGATTGACCATCGTGACCGTGGCGGTCGTGAACTTCTTCATCGGCTTTGCCATCTGGGGCACCACGACGACGGTGAGGATTGCGGGATGAGTACGAAAGAATCGTTGATCACGCTGCGACGCCGGCTGCTGGGGCTGGCGCTCATTGTCGTACTCGTTGGTGGAATCGCCCTGAGTATCGCGCTCTACAACAAGTCGTTCAGTAACTTCGTGAATGTCACACTCCGTGCGGAATCGCTCGGTAATCAGCTGATCGAACGGTCCGACGTCAAGGTGCGCGGGCTGATCGTCGGCTCGGTGCACGACATCTCGGTCACGCCAACCGGCGCGGAGATGTCGTTGCGGCTCGATCCTGCCTCGGCCGAGCTGATCCCGGCGAACGTCTCGGCACGCCTGCTGCCCAAGACACTGTTCGGCGAGCGATTCGTCGCGCTGCAGATTCCCGAAAGCCCATCCCCGGATCCGATTCGAGACGGTGACGTCATCTCGCAGGATCGAACGTCCAGCGCCATCGAGTTGGAGCAAGCTTTCGAGACGCTGATGCCGGTGCTGCAGGCCGTGCAACCGCAAAAGCTGTCGAGCACGCTCACCGCCATCTCCACCTCGCTGCAGGGCCGAGGAAAGCCGTTCGGCGAGATGATGTCCGAGCTCGGGGTGTACTTCGGCGACCTGAATCCGCACCTGCCGGAATTACAGCACAACCTGCAGGCGCTGGCGGACTTCTCGGAAAACTTCGCCGACGCCGCCCCGGACCTGGTGCAGATGCTGGACAACTTTACGGTCACGTCGCGGACACTGGTCGAGAAGCGGCAGAACCTGCAGGCTCTGTACGGCTCACTCACCACCGCGTCGATGGATCTGCAGGCGTTTCTGCAAGCCAACTCCGACAACATCATCAGCCTGGGGGAGACATCTCGACCCACATTGGAGCTGCTGGAGAAATACGCACCCGAGTATCCCTGCGTGCTCAGGCAGCTCAGCGAAGTCCTGCCGAAGATCGACGAGACGCTGGGCAAGGGCACCTCCCAGCCTGGTCTGCACGCCACCATCGAGGTCACCGTCAATCGCGGTCCGTACGAACCGGGTCGGGACGAGCCGGAGTTCAACGACAAGCGCGGACCACGCTGCTACGACATAAAGGACTTCCCGCAACCTTTCCCGCAGCATCCGCCGGAAGGCCCGATCAAGGACGGCAGCACGAGCCCGCCGGCCGCGCGATCACAGAATGACGGGCTCAATCCGCCGGCCAATGCGGCCGAAGCAGGTGGCTACAACGGTGGCGGAAGCACTGCGGGCAACCCCGCCTACACGGCGGCCGAGCACGGATTCCTCGCCCAGCTGCTCGGCCCGCAGCTCGGGGTGGCGCCGGAGGATGTGCCCGGCTGGAGCGGCCTGCTGGTCGGCCCGCTGTACCGCGGAGCGGAGGTGAACTTCTCGTGAGCCACATGCTTGCCGGATGTTCGTTGACGGGTTCGCGATCCCGAGTTCGGAGGAGGGCAGAACTATGAGGGAAGTCGCGGCACCGCTGACCAAATTGATCACCTTCTTCGTCGTCACGGTGGTCTTCACCGCAGTGCTCGGGATCAGCATCGCCAACGTGAACCTGAAGGACACGAACTCCTACACGGCGCGATTCACCGACGCGACGCAGGTTCTGCCCAACGACGACGTTCGCATCGCCGGCGTCCGGGTCGGCCAGGTCAAGGACGTCCGCATCGTCGACCGCAGGCAGGCGGAGGTCGAGTTCGAGGTGGATTCCGGGCGTAAGCTACCAGCGGGCGTGACCGCGACGATCAAGTTTCGCAACCTGGTCGGGCAGCGTTACATCGCCCTGGGCCAGGGCCAGGGCGGCGATCCGAACGAGGTGCTCGAGCCGGGCGGCACTATCCCGCTCGAGCACACGAGGCCGGCCCTCGACCTCACCGAGCTGTTCAACGGCTTCAAGCCGCTCTTCCGGGCGCTGAACCCGGACGACGTCAACAAGCTGTCCTTCGAAGTGATCCAGGTCTTCCAGGGCGAGGGCGGCACCATTGAGAGCCTTCTCGCGCACACCGCGTCATTGACCAGCACCATCGCCAAGAAGGATCAGGTGATCGGCGAGGTGATCGACAACCTGAACGCCGTGCTGGACACGATCAACGCGCGTACGCCTCAGTTGAACGACCTGGTCACCCGGCTACAACAGCTGATGTCCGGCCTTGCCGAGGATCGGAAACCGATCGGTGATGCCATCGAGTCGCTGGGGGAGCTGACCACCACCACCTCCGGCCTGCTGGCCGACGTGCGGCAGCCGCTCAAGCAGGACATCGCGGCGTTGGGCACGCTGACCAAGAACCTCAACGACAGCGAGGCCCTCGTCGAGCACTTCATCCAGTTCATGCCGGAGAAGGTCACCACGCTGTCCAGAACCGCGGATTACGGCTCCTGGTTGAACTTCTTCCTCTGTGAAGCAGACGGGAACGTCACGGTACCCGGTGTCATGTCGGAGCCGTTCGAGTTGCCGCTCATGCCGATGACCCGAGAGCGGTGTGGCTCATGAAGTCGTTCCAGAAACGCAACCCGGTTCCGATCGCTGTGATCGGGATCGTGCTGCTGGTACTCGGCTTGGTCGCCGCGATGAACTCCGATGATCTGCCGATCATCGGGGGCGGCACCACTTACACCGCTGAATTCAGTGAGGCCGCCGGTCTGAAGGAGGACGACACGGTCCGGGTGGCCGGCGTCAAGGTGGGAACCGTCGAGTCGGTCGAGCTGGCAGGCGACCGGGTCCTGGTGGCGTTCAAGGCCAAGAACGCGTGGCTCGGCGACCGAACCAGCGCCTCGATCAAGATCCAGACAATGCTCGGCCAGAAGTACCTTTCGCTGGATCCGATGGGACAGCACACGCTCGACCCCGGTGTCGCCATCCCGTTGGAGCGCACCACCGCGCCGTACGACGTTGTAGAGGCATTCCGCGGGCTGACGAAGACCGTGGAGGACATCGACACGGAGCAGTTGACGAAGAGCTTCGACGTCCTGTCTGCAACGTTGGCCAACACCCCGGACGAATTCCGGGACGCGCTGTCCGGCCTGTCGCAGATCTCCGACACGATTTCCAAGCGTGATCAGCAACTGGCCACGCTGCTCGCGAACACCAAGCAGGTCAGCCAGACGCTGGTGGACCGCGACTCCGAGCTGACCAAGTTGATCGACGACGGCAGCAAACTGCTGGAAGAGGTGGCTCAGCGCAAGCAGGCGATCACCGCGATGCTCGACGGCAGTCGGGCGTTGGCGACCGAGTTGCAGGGGCTGGTGGACGACAACTCCGAGCAGCTGGGCCCGGTGCTGGCGCAGCTGGACCAGCTGACCGCGATGTTGCAGCGTAACCAGGACGCGCTCGGTGAGGGAATCAAGAAGTTCGCGCCCTTCGTCCGCGTGTTCACCAACGTCGTCGGTAACGGCCGCTGGTTCGACAACTACATCTGCGGCCTCGTATTGCCCTCCGTGGGCCCGGTCAACGAAGAGGGGTGCAACGCGCAATGAGTGAGACCCGATTCGGTCAGTCCCTCGCGCGCGGCGTCGCTATCGCCTGTGTGCTCGGATTGGTGATCGCGGGCGGGCTGTGGTGGACTCTCAAGGACGCTGGCATCAAGCGCGTCACCGCCTACTTCCCGACCACGGTCGGCCTCTACGAGGGCAACGACGTGCGCGTGCTCGGTGTCCAGATGGGCGAAGTCGTGGGCATCGAGCCGATGGGTGACAAGGTCAAGGTCGACATGGAGTACGACCGGGCCGTGCAGATCCCGGCGAACGCCAACGCCGTCATCGTGGCACCGTCGCTGGTCAGCGACCGGTATGTCCAGTTCGCCCCCGCTTACACCGGTGGTCCCGAACTGGCGAACGGCGTGTCGATCCCGATGGACCGCACCGTGGTCCCACTGGAGGTCGACGACCTTTACGACAGCCTGAGCGAGGTCAGTAAGGCCCTCGGGCCGAACGAGGCGAACAAGAACGGTGCACTGTCGGACTTGCTCGACACGTTCGCGGAGAACTTCGAGGGCAACGGCCAGGCACTCAACGACACGATCACCAAGTTGAGTCAGGCTGCGGGCACGCTGTCCGGCAACTCCGGAGACTTGTTCAAGACCGTCGAGAACCTGGGCCAGTTCTCCACGACCCTGGCCAACAGTGACGGACAGATCCGGCAGTTCGAGCAGCAACTGACCGACGTGAGTGGATTCCTGGCAGGGGAGCGAGAGAATCTCGCGGCCACGGTTCAGCAGCTCGGCACCTCCCTGGCCTCGGTGGAGGAGTTCATCGAGAACAACCGGGGTCGCGTGAAGTCCAATGTCGACAAGCTGGCGAGCGTGACCCGAGTCCTCGTCGAGCAGCGCGCCGCACTCGCGGAGATCCTCGACATCGCGCCGGTGGCCCTCGGCAACGTGGCCAACACCTACAACGCCTCCTCGGGTACCACGGACTCGCGGTCCAACCTGAATGAACTGACCCAACCGCCGATCGTGATGATCTGTAACTTCCTCCAGCAGACGCCGGAGGCGCTCGACCTCATCGGCGATGCCTGCGGGGACATCGCGCCGTTGCTGGACGGCACGGTGCCGCTGCCATCTGTGGCACAAACAATTCAGGCGCTGGAGAGCGGCGAATTGCCGCCGCTGCCACTGCCCTTGGCCGGTCAGGTCTACGGCACCCCGCCGTCGCAGGGAGGTGGCCATTAATGGCACGTATGCGCAGGAAGATCGCCGTACTGGTGTCCGGGGCGGTGCTGCTCTCGGTCGCCGGTTGCGGTGAGTACACCGGTATCTACGACCTCCCGCTGCCCGGTGGGGCGGACATCGGTGACAATCCGTACACCGTCACAGCGCGATTCCGCGACGTTCTCGATCTGGTGCCGCAGGCCGGTGTGCAGGTGAACAACGTGCCGGTCGGTCGAGTGGAGCAGATCGAGTTGGCGCCGGACGGCTGGACCGCCGAGGTGACGGTGCAGCTCGACGGTGACGTGCGGCTGCCCGCGAATGCCCTTGCCAACATCCGCCAATCCAGTCTGCTCGGCGAGAAGTACGTCGAGTTGGCGGTTCCGCCGGGTAACCAGGGGGTCGGAGAGCTCACCGACGGCGCGCTGATTCCGCTCGAACGCACCGACCGCAGTGTCGCCGTCGAAGAGGTGCTCGGCGCGCTGTCGATGTTGCTCAACGGTGGCGGCGTGGAGCAGCTCAACACCATCACCAAGGAAATGAACAATGCCTTCGAGGGCAACGAAGCCGATATCAAGGCATTGTTCCGCAACGCGAACGAGCTGGTCACGAACCTGGACAACCAGTCGAGCGACATCACCCGCGCGCTGGACGGGCTGAACCGGTTGTCCTCCACTCTCAATGGGCAGCGTGATCAGATCGCCAACGCGGTCGACAATCTCGGACCGGGTCTGCAGGTTCTGGAGGAACAGCGCGGCCAGTTGGTCACCATGCTGCAGGCACTGCGCGATCTCTCCAGCGTCGCGGTGAAGACGACCAATGCCAGCAAGGAAGATATGGTCGCCAATCTCGAAGCACTGCTGCCCACCTTGGAGAAGCTCGGCGAGGCCGGTTCGGATCTGCCCAAGGCCCTGGAACTCCTGTTCACGTTCCCGTTCAGCGACGCCGCTGTCCCCGCTATCAAGGGCGACTACATGAACTTGTACGTGGACATGGATTTGAACCTGACCGAGATCATGGCGAATCTGGGCCGGAGCAGGCAGAGCCCGCTGCCCGATCCAACCCATGGAGAGGAGGGAGGCGAGGGCGCTTCGCCTCCCCCGTTGCCGTTACCTGGAGCACCGCAGCCTGGCGACTTGCCGATCCTGCCGCAGGGCGGCGAGGGTGAGAGGTCGCAGCCGGATGGGTTGTCGGGAATCTTCGGCACGCTGTCCGGAGGTGCTGGCTGATGTTGACGCGCAAGACGAGGGTGCAACTGGTCGCTTTCGTGGTCATCGCTGTCCTGTCGGTGATGTACGCACTGATCCGGTTCACCGAGGTCGATCGGGTGTTCGGCGCGGACGGATACACGGTGCGACTGCAGCTCGAGGAGTCCGGAGGCATCTTCTCCAACGCCGAGGTCACCTACCGCGGTTACAACATCGGGCGAGTGGGCCAGCTCAGGCTCACCGAGACCGGGTTGGAAGCGGACCTGGACATCGAACCGGGCATGCCGCCGGTTCCCGCGGACCTGAAGGCCGTTATCACCAACCGGTCCGCCGTGGGGGAGCAGTTCGTCGACCTGCAACCGCAGACCGACGGTGCTCCGTTCCTGGATCGCGAATCGGTGATACCGGCGGCCAAATCCGCGATCCCGGTCAGCAGCGCCGAACTGCTTGCCGACATGAACAGTTTCACCAGCTCCGTGCCGATCGAATCGCTGCGTACCGTCGTGGACGAGTCCTACGACGCCTTCAGCGGCACCGGCGAGGACCTCCAGGTGCTGCTCGACACCTCCCGGGATTTCACCAGGGCTTCCCAGCAGAACCTGTCGCATACGGTGACCCTGATCGAACAGGGCGGCACCGTACTGGACACCCAGAACGAGTACGCCGGCTCGCTCAAGTCCTTCAGCCGTGACCTCAACAAACTGAGCGAAACGTTCGCGAGGTCCGACGCCGACTTCCGTCGATTGATCGACACCACCCCGCGAGTGGCGACCCAGCTCAGCGAGGTGCTCGCGGAGTCTGGCCCAGGCCTCGGCGCACTGATCGCGAACCTGCTCACCATGTCGAACCTCACGGTCACCCGCTTGGACGGCATGGAACAGGCGCTCGTGACCTACCCGGCGCTCAGCGCGGGGGCACACACCCCCGCACCGGGCGATGGCACCGCGCACCTTGGGCTCGTACTGAATTCCTTCGACCCACCGGCCTGCGTCAAGGGTTATCCGAGAGCGGAAGCTGAGGCTTCCGGTGCGCCCGGCGATTATCGTGCAGGCAACAACACGACGCCTCGCGAGCCCGACCACGAGGCCTACTGTGCCGAGCCCGCAGGCAGCCCGATCAGCGTGCGCGGCGCGCAGAACGCTCCGTACAACGGTGTTCCCGTGGCGCCGAGTGAGCAACAGGTGGCCGCGAACTCCGACCGCCCCGCAGAGTCCCTGGCGTACATGCGCGGGGTGCCCGGCGTTTCCGGCGGGCCTGGGCTCACCCTGAACAGCCTGGGCGAACTCCTCGGCCTTCCCGGCTGACGCTCACATCACATCGGTAACCTACTCTGGAGTATTATGAGTTCCGAGGAGCAGCGGCCCGAGTCCGCTAAGGATGTCGAGCCCGACTCCGGGGCGGACGGCGGGACCGGCACAGCCGCCGAGCAGGCCGCTGACGAGAAGAGCGCCGACGAGGTCCAGCGGAACGAGACGCTCATGCGACGGCTCGTGTTCGGTTCGGCCGCGCTCGCCACCGCCGCGGTCATCGCCGCCGGAGTCTTCGGGGTGCTGTGGTGGGTTGCCGCGTCGGACGACAACGCCGCCCTCGCCAGCACCCGCGAGGACATCGTGCGCGTCGGCAGCTCCGCTGTACAGGCGTTCACCGAGTTGGACTACACGAAACCGGACGAGTATTTCGACCGCTCCGCGGCGGTGTCCACCCCTGAGCTGGCCGAGCAGATCAACGCGGGCCGAGAAGCCAACAAGAAGGCGATGGTCGAGGCGAAGACCACTGCCACCACCAAGGTGCTCGACCTCGCTGTGGCGGAACTCAACGAGCACGAGGGCAAGGCGAGCTTCCTCGCCGCCATCCAGGTCGAGGTCAGTCAGGGCGATCAGTCCAGCGTCAAGCCGATGCGGGTCGAGGTCCAGATGAACCGGATCGAGGAGGACGGCGAGCAGGTCTGGAAGGTCTCCGGGCTCAGCCAGGTCCCCGTCGTCGGCGGCGCCCAGTAAGCCACGCAGATCGGAGTACCCGTTGTCACCGTCTCGCCGTACCCCCAAGCCCGGTCCAGGACGTCGCCCGAGGGTTGCTGGTCTGCGTAAGCCCGTCGACACACCGAGGCCGAGCCCGCGTCCCGGTGCTGAGCAGGAAGCGCCGGAGAGCGAGTCCCCGTCGCCAGAGACGGCTGAGTCCACGTCGTCGGCCGACCCCGTTGAGAACATCGACGTCCCGAGCGGTAGCGAGAGCACTGACGCTCAGGTCACCGCACCCGCCGAGGTGGACGCGCTGACCGGTGAGTCGGACGCCGCGCGGCCTCGGCCCAAGCCCAGCCCTCGTCGCAAGACCAGGGACGCAGGTGTCCCCAAGCCGTCGAGCGAAACAGAGGTCGGCGCCGCACAGGCAGAGCCCGCCGAAACCGAGCCCGCCACGACCGACGACACCGATGCCGAGGTCGGCGGCGCGGCCCGCGCGACCGGCTCGGGCGCATCCCGGACGCCGCTGGTCGCGGGGCTGCTGGTGGTCGCGGTGCTGTTCGCAGCGCTCGCGGTGTTCTTCCGCATCCAAGGTGCCGAGGCGCGGTCGGCCACGAGCAATACCGCGCTGGTGGACGTGGCTCGAACCGCGCAGGTCAAGGAGGAGACCAGCGCGGCGGTGGAGCAGTTGTTCTCCTACGACTACAACGACATCGAGAAGACCGAGAACGCCGCGAAGGAGCTGCTGGCCACCGACGAGGTGCGTGAGCAGTACGAGAGGCAGTTTGCCGAGGTCAAGCGGGTGGCGCCGGAACAGAAGATGGTGGTGACCACCAAGGTCACCCGCAGCGGCGTGATGATGCTGGACAACAACAGGGCCAAGGTGCTCGTGTTCGTGGACCAGACCTCCACCAGGACCGATCAGAACCAGACTTCCGCGGGCGGCTCGCAACTCTCGGTCGAGGCCGAGTTCCGTGACGACTCCTGGAAGATCACCGGCCTGAACACCTACAACGACCTGCCGCAGCCGCCCCCGGCCGAGGACAGCGGCAAGGCACCCGAAGGCAAGTGAATTCCGGGCCGACCCTGACGGGTCAGGTCGCGTAGCGGAGTAGTCGAGCCACCTCGCACTTTCCCGGGAAAGTGCGGGGCAGGCCGGCGCTGGCGGTCCGCTCGACGACCGTCCTGACCAGCTCGTCCCGGACGCCGGGGCCCGGTGTGGAAAGGCTCACCCTGCGCCAACCGGAGCAGAACACGGCGTGACGCTTGACTCGCGGACCTGGGGGGTTCACGCTTACTGCCAACGGCGTCGCTCATGCGGGAAGCGGGGCCGAAAGACGAGACGACCGAGGCTGGGCCCCGTCTGGCGTGCCCCCTCGACAGACGCCGTCTTTGAAGCTAGACTGCTTCTTTGCGCTGCCCACTTTCAGGCTGCCCAAACGTGGTAGCTACGATGGAGGGCACCACCGCATAGAGAAGCTTGTCACGACCCGGGCTTGCGCGCGAGCTTGTGAGCAGCTTCTCGAACACACTGACAGTTCGTGTTATCAGTTGCTAACGCGGCTGCGCAACCGCTATGTCCCCGGAAGGACGCATCTTGGCAGTCTCTCCCGCGAACCAGGCCACTGCTGCGACCACCTCGGCTGTATCCGCCTCAGAGTCAACGGGAATTCCCGGAGCGCCCAAGCGTGTCTCCTTCGCGAAGATCCGCGAGCCGCTGGGTACCCCGAACCTGCTGGACGTGCAGGTTCGATCGTTCGAGTGGTTCACCGGCGACGAGGCGTGGTTCGAACGCCGCGTCGAGGAAGGCGAGGAGAACCCGGTCGGCGGTCTCGAAGAGGTACTCAACGAGATCTCCCCGATCGAAGACTTCTCCGGCTCCATGTCCCTTTCCTTCTCCGACCCACGCTTCGACGAGGTCAAGGCCTCGGTCGAGGAGTGCAAGGACAAGGACATGACCTACGCGGCGCCGCTGTTCGTGACCGCCGAGTTCGTCAACAACAACACCGGCGAGATCAAGAGCCAGACGGTCTTCATGGGGGACTTCCCCGTGATGACCGACAAGGGCACCTTCGTGATCAACGGCACCGAGCGTGTCGTCGTCTCGCAGCTCGTCCGCTCGCCCGGTGTCTACTTCGACACCAACGTCGACAAGACGACCGACAAGGACGTCTTCAGCGTCAAGGTGATCCCGAGCCGCGGCGCATGGCTCGAGTTCGACGTCGACAAGCGTGACACCGTCGGCGTGCGGATCGACCGCAAGCGCCGCCAGCCGGTCACCGTGCTGCTGAAGGCGCTCGGCTGGACCACCGAGGCGATCCGCGAGCGTTTCTCGTTCTCCGAGACGCTGCTCGCGACCCTCGAGAAGGACCACACCGCAGGCACCGACGAGGCGCTGCTCGACATCTACCGCAAGCTTCGTCCAGGGGAACCGCCCACCAAGGAGAGCGCTCAGGCCCTTCTGGAGAACCTGTTCTTCAAGGACAAGCGCTACGACCTGGCCAAGGTCGGCCGGTACAAGCTGAACAAGAAGCTCGGGCTGTCCACGTCCTACGACACGGGCACGCTCACCGAAGAGGACATCGTCACCACCATCGAGTACCTGGTCCGGCTGCACGCCGGCGAGGACAAGATGACGGCGGGGGATCAGGAGATCCCGGTCGAGACCGACGACATCGACCACTTCGGTAACCGTCGCCTGCGGACCGTCGGCGAGCTGATCCAGAACCAGATCCGCGTCGGCCTCTCCAGGATGGAGCGGGTCGTCCGCGAGCGGATGACCACCCAGGACGTCGAGGCGATCACGCCGCAGACCCTGATCAACATCCGGCCGGTCACCGCGGCGATCCGGGAGTTCTTCGGTACCTCCCAGCTCTCGCAGTTCATGGACCAGAACAACCCGCTGTCCGGGCTGACCCACAAGCGCCGTCTTTCGGCGCTCGGCCCCGGCGGTCTGTCCCGTGAGCGTGCCGGCATGGACGTCCGCGACGTGCACCCCAGCCACTACGGCCGGATGTGCCCGATCGAGACGCCGGAAGGCCCGAACATCGGCCTGATCGGCTCGCTGTGTTCCTACGCGCGGGTCAACCCGTTCGGCTTCATCGAGACGCCGTACCGCAAGGTCGTCGACGGCCAGGTCACCGACCAGGTGGACTACCTGACCGCGGACGAGGAGGACCGGTTCGTCAAGGCGCAGGCCAACGCGCCGATCGACGACGACGGCCACTTCGTCGAGGACCGCGTCATGGCGCGGCGCAAGGGTGGCGAGGTCGAGCTGATCGACCCGCAGGACGTCGACTACATGGACGTGTCGCCGCGGCAGATGGTCTCCATCGCCACCGCGATGATCCCGTTCCTGGAGCACGACGACGCCAACCGTGCGTTGATGGGCGCGAACATGCAGCGGCAGGCCGTGCCGCTGCTGCGCAACTCGTCGCCGCTGGTCGGTACCGGTGTGGAACTTCGTGCCGCGGTCGACGCCGGTGACGTGCTCGTCGCCGAGCAGGCCGGTGTGGTCGAGGAGCTGTCCGCGGACCTGATCACGGTCATGCACGACGACGGCACCCGCAAGAGCTACGGGCTGTACAAGTTCCGCCGCTCCAACGCGGGCACCTGCTTCAACCACCGCCCGATCGTCGACGAGGGCGACCGCGTCGAGCAGGGGCAGGTCATCGCCGACGGCCCCTCCACCGACAACGGTGAGATGGCGCTGGGCAAGAACCTGCTCGTCGCGATCATGCCGTGGGAGGGCCACAACTACGAGGACGCCATCGTCATCTCGCAGCGGCTCGTCCAGGACGACGTCCTGACCTCGATCCACATCGAGGAGCACGAGATCGACGCGCGGGACACGAAGCTCGGCGCCGAGGAGATCACCAGGGACATCCCGAACGTCTCCGAAGAGGTGCTCGCCGACCTGGACGAGCGCGGCATCATCCGGATCGGTGCCGAGGTCCGCGACGGCGACATCCTGGTCGGCAAGGTCACGCCCAAGGGTGAGACCGAGCTGACTCCGGAGGAGCGGTTGCTGCGGGCGATCTTCGGGGAGAAGGCGCGCGAGGTGCGCGACACCTCGCTGAAGGTGCCGCACGGTGAGACCGGCAAGGTCATCGGCATCCGCGTGTTCTCCCGCGAGGACGACGACGAGCTGCCCCCCGGCGTGAACGAGCTGGTCCGGGTCTACGTCGCCAAGAAGAGCAAGATCCAGGACGGCGACAAGCTCGCGGGACGCCACGGCAACAAGGGCGTCATCGGCAAGATCCTGCCCGCCGAGGACATGCCGTTCATGGAGGACGGCACGCCGGTCGACGTCGTGCTGAACACCCACGGTGTGCCGCGACGAATGAACATCGGCCAGATCCTGGAACTGCACCTCGGCTGGCTCGCCTCGCAGGGCTGGAAGGTCGAGGGCGACCCGGACTGGGCGAAGACCCTGCCGAAGGAGCTCTACGACGTCGAGCCGGGTACGAACACCGCCACGCCGGTGTTCGACGGTGCGAAGGAGCAGGAGCTGACCGGTCTGCTCGGGGCCACCAAGCCGAACCGCGACGGCGAGCGCATGGTGCAGCCGAACGGAAAGGCGACGCTGATGGACGGCCGCTCCGGTGAGCCGTTCCCGTACCCGGTCGCGGTCGGCTACATGTACATCCTGAAGCTGCACCACATGGTGGACGACAAGATCCACGCTCGCTCGACCGGTCCGTACTCGATGATCACGCAGCAGCCGCTGGGCGGTAAGGCACAGTTCGGTGGCCAGCGCTTCGGTGAGATGGAGTGCTGGGCGATGCAGGCCTACGGCGCGGCATACACGCTGCAGGAGCTGCTCACCATCAAGTCCGACGACGTGCTCGGCCGCGTGAAGGTGTACGAGGCCATCGTCAAGGGCGACAACATGCCGTCGCCGGGGATTCCCGAGTCGTTCAAGGTGCTGCTGAAGGAACTGCAGTCGCTGTGCCTGAACGTCGAGGTGCTTTCCAGTGACGGGGCCGCCATCGAGATGCGTGACTCCGATGACGAGGACCTCGAGCGTGCCGCCGCCAACCTCGGTATCAACCTGTCCCGCAACGAGTCGCCCTCGGTGGACGACGTCGTGCAATGACCGCGCGACCCGGACTGGGCCTGGTCTCCACAGGCCCAGTCCGGGAAGCCAACCCCTCTAGCCATAGGGATTCCTGGGACTGATCCCAGGCCCCCGATCAGACCCCAAGGGGATGCAACGACGTGCTGGACGTCAACTTCTTCGACGAACTCCGGATCGGCCTGGCCACCGCAGACGACATTCGACAGTGGTCCTTCGGCGAGGTGAAGAAGCCGGAGACGATCAACTACCGCACCCTGAAGCCGGAGAAGGACGGGCTCTTCTGCGAGAAGATCTTCGGTCCGACCCGGGACTGGGAGTGCTACTGCGGCAAGTACAAGCGGGTGCGCTTCAAGGGCATCATCTGTGAGCGCTGTGGCGTCGAGGTGACTCGTGCCAAGGTGCGCCGTGAGCGGATGGGCCACATCGAGCTGGCCGCACCGGTCACCCACATCTGGTACTTCAAGGGCGTTCCGTCTCGCCTCGGTTACCTGCTGGACCTGGCCCCGAAGGATCTCGAAAAGATCATCTACTTCGCGGCCTACGTCATCACCAGCGTGAACACCGAGCTGCGGCACAACGACCTCCCGACGCTCGAGAACGAGATCAACATCGAGCGCAAGAACATCGAGGCCAAGCGCGACTCCGACATCGAGACGCGGGCGCAGAAACTCGAGGCCGACCTGGCCGAGCTGGAGGCCGAGGGCGCCAAGTCCGACGTCCGCCGCAAGGTCAAGGAGGGCGGCGAGCGGGAGATGCGCCAGCTCCGCGACCGGGCCCAGCGTGAGCTGGACCGGCTCGAGGAGGTCTGGACGACCTTCACCAAGCTCGACGTGCGTCAGCTGGTCGTGGACGAGCTGCTCTACCGCGAGCTGATCGACCGCTACGGCGAGTACTTCACCGGTGGCATGGGCGCGGAGTCCATCCAGAAGCTGGCCACCGAGTTCGACGTCAACGCCGAGGCCGAGCACCTGCGCGAGACGATCCGCAGTGGCAAGGGGCAGAAGAAGCTCCGTGCGCTGAAGCGGCTCAAGGTCGTGGCGGCCTTCCAGGCCACCGGCAACGACCCCCGCGGCATGGTCCTCGACGCCGTTCCGGTGATCCCGCCGGAGCTGCGGCCGATGGTGCAGCTCGACGGTGGCCGCTTCGCGACCTCCGACCTGAACGACCTGTACCGCCGCGTGATCAACCGGAACAACCGGCTCAAGCGGCTGATCGATCTCGGCGCGCCCGAGATCATCGTCAACAACGAGAAGCGGATGCTGCAGGAGGCCGTCGACGCGCTGTTCGACAACGGCCGCCGCGGCCGTCCGGTCACCGGCCCGGGCAACCGGCCGTTGAAGTCGCTGTCCGACCTGCTCAAGGGCAAGCAGGGCCGCTTCCGGCAGAACCTGCTCGGTAAGCGCGTCGACTACTCCGGCCGTTCGGTCATCATCGTCGGACCGCAGCTGAAGCTGCACCAGTGTGGTCTGCCGAAGGACATGGCGCTGGAGCTGTTCAAGCCGTTCGTGATGAAGCGGCTGGTCGACCTGAACCACGCGCAGAACATCAAGTCCGCCAAGCGGATGGTGGAGCGCTCACGGCCGCAGGTGTGGGACGTGCTGGAAGAGGTCATCACCGGCCACCCGGTGATGCTCAACCGTGCGCCGACGCTGCACCGCCTCGGTATCCAGGCCTTCGAGCCGCAGCTGGTGGAGGGTAAGGCCATCCAGCTACACCCGCTGGTCTGTGAGGCGTTCAACGCCGACTTCGACGGTGACCAGATGGCCGTGCACCTTCCGCTGTCCGCGGAGGCGCAGGCCGAGGCCCGCATCCTGATGCTGTCGGCGAACAACATCCTGTCGCCGGCATCGGGTCGTCCGCTGGCCATGCCGCGACTGGACATGGTCACCGGTCTGTTCCACCTGACCAGGCTGGACGAGAGCGCGCCCGGAGCGGGGCAGGCATTCTCCTCCACCGCCGAGGCGATCATGGCCTTCGACCGCAAGGTCATCGGCCTGCACGCCCCGATCAAGATCAGGGTGACCGACCGGCAGCCGGCGAAGGCCGACGAGGCCGCGCTGGTGGAGAAGGGCTGGGAGCCGGGTCAGTCCTGGCTTGCCGAGACCACTCTCGGCCGGGTCCTGTTCAACGAGCTGCTGCCCGCGGACTACCCGTTCATCAACGAGCTGATGCCGAAGAAGCGGCAGGCCGTGATCGTGAACGACCTCGCCGAGCGGTACTCGATGACCCAGGTCGCGCAGACTCTGGACCGTCTCAAGGACGCCGGGTTCTACTGGGCCACCCGCTCGGGTGTCACGGTGGCGATCTCCGACGTTCTCGTGCCGCCGGAGAAGCAGGGCATCCTCGACGAGTACGAGGGCAAGGCGAGCCAGGTCGAGAAGCGCTACCAGCGTGGTCAGCTCTCGCACACCGAGCGCAACAACGAGCTCGTCAAGGTCTGGGCGCAGGCCACCGAGGACGTCGCCAAGGTCATGGAGGCGACCTTCCCCGACGACAACCCGGTCGCGATGATCGTGAAGTCCGGGGCGGCGGGCAACATGACCCAGGTCCGGTCGCTGGCCGGTATGCGTGGTCTGGTGTCCAACCCGAAGGGTGAGTACATCCCGCGCCCGATCAAGGCCAACTTCCGTGAGGGCCTTTCGGTGGCGGAGTACTTCATCGCCACGCACGGTGCTCGTAAGGGTCTGGCCGACACCGCGCTGCGTACCGCCGACTCGGGTTACCTGACCCGTCGTCTGGTGGACGTGTCGCAGGACGTCATCGTTCGCGAGACCGACTGTGGCACCAGCCGCGGCATCAACATGATCATCGGTGAGGTCACCGCAGACGGCCGCGTGATGCGCGACCAGCACGTGGAGACCAGCGTCTACGCACGCACCCTCGCCACGGACGCCGCGGACTCCTCCGGGAACGTGGTGCTCAACGCGGGTGACGACCTCGGCGACCCGGCGATCGAGAAGCTGATCTCCAGCGGGATCGTGAAGGTCAAGGTCCGCAGCGTCCTGACCTGCGAGTCCGCGGTCGGCGTGTGTGCCACCTGCTATGGCCGCTCGATGGCGACCGGTCAGCTGGTGGACGTCGGCGAGGCCGTCGGTATCGTCGCCGCGCAGTCGATCGGTGAGCCGGGTACCCAGCTGACGATGCGTACCTTCCACCAGGGTGGTGTCGCCGGTGACGACATCACCACGGGTCTGCCCCGTGTCACCGAGCTGTTCGAGGCTCGGGTGCCGAAGGGCAAGGCGCCGATCGCCGACGTCGACGGCCGCGTGCGGATCGAGGAGAGCGAGCGGTTCTGGAAGATCACGCTGATCCCGGACGACGGTAGCGAGGAGATCGTCTTCGACAAGCTGTCGAAGCGTCAGCGTCTCGCGGTCGGACCGGACGGCCCGCTCGCCGATGGTGACCACGTCGCCGTCGGTGCGCAGCTGCTGGAAGGTACTCCGGACCCGCACGAGGTGCTGCGTGTGATGGGCCCGCGTGAGGCGCAGATGCACCTGGTGGACGAGGTCCAGAAGGTGTACCGGGCGCAGGGTGTGTCGATCCACGACAAGCACATCGAGGTCATCGTCCGGCAGATGCTGCGCCGGGTGACGATCATCGACTCCGGTGCCACCGACTTCCTGCCGGGCGAGCTGCCCGAGCGGACGAAGTTCGAGGCGACCAACCGTGGTGCGGTTGCCGAGGGCGGCGAGCCCGCCTCCGGTCGTCCGGTGCTGATGGGGATCACGAAGGCCTCGCTGACCACGGACTCGTGGCTGTCGGCGGCGTCGTTCCAGGAGACCACGCGAGTCCTGACCGATGCGGCCATCAACGGCCGTAGCGACAAGCTCGTTGGTCTGAAGGAGAACGTGATCATCGGTAAGTTGATCCCGGCTGGTACGGGCATCAACAAGTACCGCAACATCCAGGTGCAGCCGACCGAGGAGGCCCGGGTGGCGGCGTACGCCATCCCGTCCTACGACGACGGTTACTACACCCCGGACGTGTTCGGTACCGGTACCGGTGCTGCGGTCCCGCTGGACGACTACGACTTCGGTCGCGACTTCCGGTAGGCCCTGCACAAGCATTCGAGAGCCCCCGACCCGTCTGGGTCGGGGGCTCTCGTCGTTTCCGAGGTAGTGCGTTTAGCGGGCTGAATGTAGTCCGCGTGCCTCTGCGTGACGGCTCGGCCGTGCCGCGTCACCTTTTAGGGTGAGGTTCGTTAGGCAAGGCGGTTCACGATCACAACGACGTACACGACGTGCGGAAGAGTGCCGAGGCTGCTGCACGGCTCCGGTGCCGGCACCAACCTTGGGAGCGGACACTCGTGCGAGTTACTTCTGATCGGGCTGCACGTCTGCGGCGCCGGCTACCGATAGTTGTTCTCAGTGCCGTGGCCACGCTGGCGTTCGCTGAGCCAGCCAGCGGTCAGGTGGACATTGAGACCAACACCGTCCTTCGATCAAACGATGCCCTCTCGACGGTCGAGGGTCCGGTCCTGCAACCGTGGTTGAGCACGAAACTGGCCGGCTCGGCCCCCGGTGAACTGGTGCGGGTTTTCGTGCACGCCGAGGACGCCGCGCACCTGGTGGATGCCAAGGAAGCCATCCTCGGCAACGGCCTGGAGCCGGTGACGACCTGGGCGGCGATCGGTGTCGCCGTAGGTGTCGGCACGCCGGAGCAGATCCGCGCCGTGGCCGCCACCGACGGTGTCCAGTACGTCGAGGGGGACCGGCGGCTGGAGTACACCCTGGACACCTCGCACGAGGCCACCCGCGGTGACGTGGCACGGAAGACGTTCACCGACGGTGCAGGGCGTGAGATCGACGGGAGCGGCACGTCCATCGCCGTCGTCGACTCCGGTATCGACGGGACGCATCCGATGTTCCAGTGGCCGGAAGGCGCGGCCAAGGAAGGCAGCAAGGTCGCCCGCAACCTCGAGAACGTCTGTGCGCTCGGCGACTTCGACGGGCAGTTCAACGCCAATTGCCTCGTCGACGAACCGACCAATAACACCGACACCAACTCTGCCGGTGGCCACGGTACCCATGTGGCGGGCATCGCCGCAGGCGTTGACGTCACGCTTCCCGACGGCCGCGAGATGCACGGGGCCGCGCCGGGAGCTGAGCTCGTGGGGATCTCGACGGGCAACGCCCTGGTGCTGTTCGGCACGAACGTGGGCCTGAACTGGATCCTCCAGAACCACGAGAATCCCTGCGCGGGAAACCTACCCACGAGACCTCAGGTGTGCGAGCCGATCGTGTCCACCAACCATTCCTACGGCCCCATCGGCGGCGGCGAATACGACCCGAACGGTGCGACAGCCAAGTTTCAGGACGCCCTGGTGGCCGAGGGGATCGTGACGAGCTGGGCGGCAGGCAACGACGGCGGTGACGGCACCAGCGACATGGTCAGTCCCTACGCCAAGAGCCCGAACCCGGGCGTACTGGGCGTCGCGAGCTACGACGACGCCAACACCGGCACCCGCAACGGTGCGGTTTCGAGCTTCAGCTCCCGTGGCGAGAACGGTGACCCGACCAGCTACCCGGACATCTCCGCACCCGGTTCCAACATCACCTCGGCATGCCGGCCGACGCTGCCGATCTGCCAGAGCGCCGAGTACCTGGACTACGGCACCATCAGTGGGACGTCGATGGCGACGCCGCACCTCGCCGGGATCGTCGCTCAACTCAGGCAGGCCGACGCGGCGATCACACCCGCCGAGATCGAGGACGTGCTGGAGGACAACGCGCACAAGTTCACCGACGGTGCCAACTACGAGTCCGACCCCCGCAACTCCGATGACACCACCTCGTTCGACAAGGGACACGGACTGGTGGACGTCGCGGAAGCGGTGGCGAAGGTACTCGGCGTCTCCGCGCCCCCGGCCGACGACGACACGACGTGCACTTCGAGCGGACCACAGCTCACCGACGCCCAGGGCGACGCACTCGGATTCGACCCGGAGACCACCGAGACCAACGAACCCTCGTTGGACATCCGCACCGGCTTCGTGACCGCGAACGTCGACAACGACGTCACGTTCCACCTCACCGTGGACGACCTGCGGTCCACCCCGCCGAGCGGGGCCGAAGGCGAGTACTTCGAATACTTCTTCGACTATGGGGGCAGCACCTACTCGATCGAGCTCAGCCGAAGCGCTGTTCGGGGCGAAACCGTCGAGCTGCGCGACAGCCAGGAGAACTTCATCGCGACCCTGGAAGGCAGCTTCGATGTGGAGGCTGACGAGATCACCGCAACGGTCCCGGCCGGTGCCTTGGTGCCCGCCGTCGGCAACGGCGCGACCTTCGCCGGTTTCGAGATCATCGCCTGGCGGCTCGAGGGTGCACTACTGCTCCGCGCCGACGACGCGATCGGGCTGTGCTCCTACGAAGTCGGCGGCGGGGACGAAGACGCAGCGGAGAACAACCCACCGATCGCCACCGCCGACATCAGTCCGGACGAGCCGAGGGCAAAGCAGCCGGTGATGTTCGACGGGAGCGACTCGACAGACCCCGACGGCGACGCGCTCACCTACCGATGGGACTTCGGCGACGGCAACCAGGCCAACGGCGTCACCGTGCAGCACGTGTACGCCAAGCCTGGCAGGTACGTCGTCACGCTCACCGTCCGAGATGGCAACGGCGGGGTCGACCGCGACCGGAGCATCCTCAAGATTCGCGGTCAGGGCAATGAGTAGGCCGATCGGCAAAGGCGTAGCCCGCACGAGCCTGGCTGTGCTTGCCGTGGTCCTTGTGACACTGGGCCTGGGCATGCGCCCCGTGCCCGCGTCGGCGTCGGCGTCGACGCTCGTCTACGAGGTGGACTACGTGCCCACGGTGGACGGCGCGACCATTCGAGTCGAGACCCTGCGGGACACGAGGTATGACGAGCAACGGCAGCCGGTGCTGCTGACCTACTCGCCGTACAACTCGCTCGGTGAACCACGGCCCGCGGACGATTCCGTCGCGGACCGCTACGTCCCTCAGGGGTACGCACGAGCCGTCGCCGACGTGCTCGGTACTCGCGGTTCCACCGGCTGCTGGGACTACGGCGGCGCCGCGGAGCAGCAGTCCGGCGTCGACGTGGTCAAACACCTCGCCCGGATGCCGTGGTCCAGCGGCAAGGTCGGCATGATCGGCGGTTCCTACAACGGCACCACGGCCACCATGGTCGCGGCACGCGGGAACGACGTGCCCGAACTCGAAGCGATCGTGCCGATCTCCGCGATCAGCAGGTGGTACGGCTACGCCTACGGCAACGGGGTGCGCTACTTCCTCAACTCCCAGGTGCCCACCGACGAGGGCTTCGACACCCCGCTGGCGTTCGACGCGGGATTCGGCAAGACCGTCGCGGCCGACCCGATGGGCCAGCACTTCGCCGACACGGTGCGGGACAGGGCCGCCGAATGCGGCGCTGTCGAACACACCGGGGAGGCCTACAGCCGCAACCCCGACTACGACGAGTTCTGGCTGGAACGCGACTACCGCAAGGATGCGCACGACATTCGCGCCGCCGTGCTACTCGCCCACGGATGGCAGGACTACAACGTGAAGCAGCAGGAGGCCACGGTCCTGTTCCGGGCGCTGCCCGTCGACGATCCGGAGACCGCGACGATGGAGGGACCTCCCTTCAAGCTGATGTACCTCACTCAGGGCAGCCATTCAGGCGGGACCGACGGCCCGCGGTGGCAGCAGCTGCTGGATAGGTTCCTCGCGCACACACTGAAGGGCGTCGACAACGGGGTCGAGTCCGAGGGGCCCGTCATCACCCAGGGCCGCGCCGCTGACGGGCCGACCGAATTCCGCACCGAGGCCGACTACCCCCTGCCGGACACGGACGAGACAACCCTGTGGCTGCACGACGACGATGTTCTGGCCCGGGGACCGAACCGCTCTCCAGGCACCCACGTCGCGACATACGCCGAGACAGGGACCTCGACCGAGGAGGTGCCAACCACGACGGGCGTGGCCGCACCGGTCACGGCTCTGTCCTACGAGTCGCAGCCAATGACCGAGGACACCCGGATGGTCGGATCGGCGGTGCTCGACGTCTTCGTCCGGGCCTCGCAGCCGACCATGCATCTCACCCCAGTGCTGCTCGACATCGCCCCCGACGGCACCAAGCGCACCGTGCAGAGGGGCTTTCTGAACCTCAACTACCGGAACGGACTCGAAGGGGCCGATCCGGCGCCGGGGACGTGGCAGCGCGCCCGCGTGACGATGCTCCCGCAGGACTACACGGTGCGGGCAGGGCATCGTGTCGGGCTGCTGGTGCAGAGCTCCAACACCGTCTGGGCACTGCCCGGCAATCCAGGCGTGATCGACATCGCCGCAGGCCCGATACCGGGCGTGACCCAGGTCGGGTCCCGGTTGGTGCTGCCCGTGGTCGAGAAGTCGGGGACGTAACAGATTTCAGCGATGTGTTGGGTCCGAGCGGGCTCACGTGAGGAGAGTGCACAGTGCAACTGACCCGGTCGCCATTGGCCGTGGGGCTCGCCGGCATCGTCGTCGCGGCTCTGCTACCCGCTGCCCAATCCGCTGCCACCGTGCCAGGTGGCCTTCCTGCCGAGGTGGTCGGCTTCGCACCCCCGATCTCGGAGGCCACCTATCCTGCCGTGGATCACGGGCCGAGCGACTCGCCGAACAACGACCGTCACGCCACGACGACGTGGCGGATCGTGAAGACGACCGGCAACTGCTGTGAGAACTACGTGACTGTCACCTCAGGTGGCCGCTTGCTGGACTTCGGTGGCACCTACGTCAACTTCTCCGATGACCGGGGGAGAACGTGGCGGCAGGTTCAGCCACAGACCCCGCTCGTCAACGGCGAGGGTTCGATCGTCAACGCGCCGGACGGCGACGTCCTCGGCGTCGGGTGGGATCCGTACACCGGTGACCACCTGCAGTCGTTCAAGTACGAGGCCGATACCGGACAGTGGCGCTACGACGAGCTGCCGGTGCACCAGCCCTTTTACGACCGGGAATGGCTCGCCGTCGTCCCCGGTCCGGTCACCGTCGACGGTGCGACGTACCCGTGGGTGTCACTGGTCAAGGGCGGCTACCCCTCCAAAGAAGTCTGGTACTACTCCACCGACGGCCTGGACTACACCCACGTCACGAGCAAGTTCGTCGCGCAGATGCTCAGCGGGGACAGCACGTCGTCATTCTTGGACACGACCGCCGAGGCGACACACGACTGGACCCAGCCCAACACCAACGGCGGCATCACGCCGTTGGGTGGCGGTGACGTGCTGGCCGCACCGGACCAGGGAGCTCGCTGGTACCACCTGAACGGGCACACCTTCAGCTGGTCGGAGTTCACCTACCCCGACGGCCGATCCCCGCAGGGCATCCATCAGGTCGACTCACAGGGCAGGCTGCACGAGGTGGTCCCCAGCGCCACCGGTGACCAGTTCGTCTACCGGATCTCGGCGGACGGCGGCCGTACTTGGCAGCAGGCGACCGTGCCGCTGCCGGCGGACCACGTGATCGAGGAGATCGACTTCCGGGCGAACTCGGGGGCGGGCGTCGCCGCGGTCGGCATACACAGTCACGACAACTCCGACAACGCCGACCAGGACCTGGCCTACAAACTGGACATCGGCCGAGCCGTCCCACGACTGCTGCGCACCTACCACGTCGGCTTCGGCGATGTCGACGGCTCCTCGGGTGTGGGCCAGGACGTCCGGTTCGACTTCGAGACGATCGCGATATTCCCCGACGGCAGAATCGTCCTCTCCTTCTACGACTCCACCACCACGGTGGACGGGGATATCCAACCCGCACTGGCGATCGAGCAGGACACGACCCTGGGCGGGAAGGTGCGGCATCCGGACTCGGGCGAAGACCAGACATCGCTGCTGCAGGACCTGGACCGCTAGACCCAGCACGGCCGTGATCGAGTTCTCGCTCCTGAGGCATCGTGCGCGGCTGCCCTGAAGTGCCTTTAGCGGGCTGAGTGCGGTTTCGGCGCCCCCGCCCCCGCGCCCGACCTTGACGACGGACCCGGCCACGTAATGAGGGACCAGCCACCCCGGCACCTCTCGGTGGCGACACTTAGCCCGCTAACTGCAGGTCCCGGCCCCGCACCTCTCAGGGGGCAGGGGGAGTGCCTTTAGCGGGCTAAGTGTCGTTCAGGGGTCAGGAGCGGCCGGTCGTGGCGGCGTCGACTAGGGCGTCCAGGTGGTGCAGCAGTGTTCTGCCGGACAGGCGCCCGTTCCGCTTCTCCGCCGAGAGGATGCCGTGGCCGTGTCGAAATTCCTCGGGCGGCGAGTAGGACGCCGAGTCGAAGAGGGGGAACACGCCTCGCTCCCACTCGAGAAAGGCGGGATACAGCGCAAGCCTGCGGTCGGCGACGGTCTGGCGGGGATCTGGCGTGAAGAAGCCGTCGTACGGCGTGTTCGTGACGGCGAGGCTTACCACGTAGTCGTAGCGCCACCTGTAACTGGGCAGGCCGGGGTGCCCGGCCGATGACGTCACCCGCGTTCGTTGTTGCCTGGCGTGAAAGGCGTATCCGCGGTGCTCGCCGAGCACCTCCAGGTCGGTTCCCGGGAGCCCGTTGTGCTCCCACGACGCCGGCGAGGTGCCCCCGTCGCCACTGAGGTCGCCGTGCGCTCCCCTGGCGCCGGACCCCGACTTCACCAGCCATCCTCGGCTCTGCGCCAGCCGGCCCGCGTTGTACCGGAAGAGCCGGCCGGGCAGTCGCCGGGCACACCACCAGACGATGGCAAGGAGGGCGACGGCGACCAGCGCCCACCCGGCCGGGCCGTCCGGGAGCCAGTAGAGGAGTTCGTCCATTGGTCGTCTCAGCTCCCAGAGTCAGATGTCCAGATAACCTTCGGTCTCCTCCTTGGAGTAGTCCGTGCCGGTCTCGTCGTACTCGCCCGCCTTCTGGGTGTTGCCGACGTTGCGCACGAGTTTTTCGGGCCCCGCGTTCGCGCCGGTTCCCAGCCCCACCTGAGCTTCCGCGGTGTCCTGCAGGGTGTTGCCCATCATGCCGCCGAAACCGGTCTGCACCCGCTCGCCGATCATCCCGTCCTTGCCCCACAGCTTTTCCATCGGCTTGGCGAACGGCGACTTGCCCACGCCCTGCAGTTCCATGTCCGCGAGTCCGCTCCGCAGGCGCTTGTTGTCCATCGCCTGCTTGAAGCCGTTGCGGAGGCTGCCCATCCGGGTCTTCAGCCTGCTCAGGAAGGCCATGAAGTCGTCCAGCAGCTTGCGCAGCTTGGCGATCATCCTGGTCACCTTGCTGCCGGTGGACACCGCCTTCACCGTGGTGGCGGTGCCCGCGGCGGCGGTCGACGCCCCGGCCGTGGGGATCGCCGCGGCCAGCGCCGGGATCCAGATCATGATCAACCAGGTGATCAGCTCGGTCAGCAGTGCCTTGATGAAGTCCTCGATCACCGTCATGACCATGCTGGACATCTGGAGCAGCTGGGACACCTCTCCTGCCTGCCCCGCCACGCCGTCGATGCCCTTGGCGAACTCGCCCAGCTTCGTTCCGGCGGCTTCGGACGCCTCGCCGCCCCAGGTCTGCAGCGAACTCCTCAGGTCCTCCTCGAACTTCTGCCGGAGCTCGACGACGCCCTTGCCGATGGCATCGAAGTTCTCCGCGGCCTGGGAGAGCGCGGGCCCGTCTCCACTGACGAAGTGAATGGCGTCTTCCAGCGGCTGGCACACGCTGATCAGGAAGCCGAGTCCCTGACCGACGAGCCAACCGATCGGATCGGTCGCGATTCCGAGCGCGGCGCCGCCGGCCGCCTGGATGAATCCGGAACTCTCCGACGCGAGACCGCTGATCTCCGAACCGGTCGCACCGTCACTGAGTTTCGAGCCCGCGTCGAACGCTTTGACGACGTTGCCGTAGAAGGGCACTGCCTCCTTGGCCTTGTCGCCGATGTCCTTCTCGCCGGTCTTGATGGTGACGCCACCGGCCTCGTGTTCCGTTTCGGCCATGTTCCTGTGCCTCGTCCTTCATGCAACTCGCGGGCCCCCAGGCCCATTCGTCGAGCGGCGCCACCTGCCGGAGCCGCCAGGTGAATCAGTTTTCGATCTGCACCTTCAGCCCGTTGAGGAGCGCCTCGACGGCGTCCTCGTGCTGCTGGTAGCCCTCCGCGGCGTTGGTGAACTTGTCAGCGCCGGATTGCAGCCCGTCCTGCAGGCCGGTGAACAGGTCCTTCAGATCGCCAAGCATCTCCGTGTAGGTGCCCTTGACGAAGATCCCGACGACCCCCCACGACTTGTCGCCGACATCCGCGGTGTCGACGAGTCCGGCGATGGCGGACGCGGTGCCCTTCTGGTCCGTCAGCTTGCCCGCATACGTCCGCAGCTCATCCTCGTTGACGTTGAAGCCACTCATCAGCACTCCTCCTCGCCGAAACGTTCACCCATCATGCCGCCCGTCCTCTACGACTAACGCCTGTGCGCTCTGGTTCCGTGCGTCCGCCCTTTCCCGGGCGATGACCATGGTCAGCAGCACCCCAGGTATGGCAGCGACGGCACCGAGCGCCAGCAGCAGCCCCGCGTTCGTCGCGTTCACCAGCAGTGGATTCGGCCACAATGGACCGATGGCCGCGCTGATCGTCTCGCCTGCGGCGGGCAGCGTGTCGAAGGCGAGCCACTGCGCGTGGTCGAGCACGTGGGTCTGCCCGTGCAGCAGGTACTCGCCGCTCACTGTTGTCCGGGAGGCCATCGAGCTGCCCTGGTAGCTGCTGGTGACGGTCAGGTCGACCTCGTAGGCGAGGCCGATGAAGTAGGCCAGTCCGTTGATCATCGTGTTGGCCGCCAGCAGCAGAAAGCAGAGCGCGCCCGCACCGAGGAGCATTCGGGGCCAGATCGCGTCGATGTCGCCGCCGGCTCGTCTCCGGCGCAGCCTGCCGAGCACGACGACCAGATAGGTGATCGCAAGCGGTCCGAACACGAGGACGCTCACGATCGTGATCAGGCCGCTCACGCCGACAGCGACGACGAGCCAGGTCACGGTGGTGGCTGCCGCGAGCAGCCAGGCCGACGTCAGCAGGCCGGTCTTCGCCCGCCCGCCGAGCTTGGCGCCCAGGTATCCAAGGCCTGCGGCCGCGGCGTAGCCCAGCACGATCAGCGCGGGCAGTTGTTCTTCGAATGTCACCGGTACCCCGGGCTCAGCGCCCATCCTCGTCGTTGAAGAGGTTCTTCAGGAAGTCGTCGGCCTGGCTGCCCCCCGAGGCAGGCGGTGGAGGTGGCTTCGGCTGGTCGCTCGCCCGCAGGAAGGACTGCTGCGAATAGTCGTCGTGCTGTTCCTCCTCGGCGGGCTTCGGGGCCGCGGTGGTGTCCTCCACCCGTGACCGAAGCTCCTCGACCGGCGTGCCCAGGAGTTCGGACTGTGTCTCCAGGACCTTCTCGGTGAGTTGCAGGTCCTCGCCCATGTGCTGGTCGACGATCGCGGCCTGCATCCGGGCGGACTCGGCCACGGCCTGCTGCAGAGTGGACATCAGTGCCGCCGAGAGCGCCTGTGGCCGCTGCCGCAGCGCCTCCTCGGTGAGGCGGATGTCCTTGACCGACCCGCCAGGGCCCGCGACCACGGTGATCGAGCGGTCCGGCGACGTCGCGGTCGCCTCGAGCGAACTCAGCTCGCTCTGCATCTCGCCGATGCCGGCGAACTGGTCGTCGATGCGCTGTATTTTCGACTGGAACTGCTCGAATTGGGCGACGAGCTGCTCGAACTCCGCTGACAAGATTCCCTCCGGCTGATTGCAGGCACGATGTTCGCCATATCTTCGCGCTCGGGGATCAGGATGGCGCATCCGGTCTTGGGGCGGGCGCGATTCGGCTCGTTTCGGCCCAGCTCTTTGTGCTGAACGGCGACCAAGATCAGGTACACTCCGCGGTCGCGGGCCCCGGGTCGGGCCTGCGCGGAAGCCGCCACGGTGGTCCTGTGGCGCCCGCCTGCGCCGTTAACCCACCCCCGATGTGGCCGCGGTATGGACGGCCGGGTATCTTTGACGACCGTGCCCGGCAGGCGTCGGGCCGCTCCGTGTGCCATGCGTTCACGATGGGGTGCTAATGCACCCGATCGACGGCCTAGGTGCCGCGGAGTTCCACGGAAATCCCGATGGGAAGTTACCGGATCCACGGATCCTGACGCGGGCCGACACGCCCGACCGCGGGGACCGGGGAAGACACGTAAAAGCTAGACGCGACAGAGAGCTGGTCCATTGCCCACGATCCAGCAGCTGGTCCGCAAGGGCCGCCAAGACAAGGCTGCCAAGCAGAAGACTGCGGCCCTCAAGGGGAGCCCGCAGCGGCGTGGCGTGTGCACTCGCGTGTACACCACGACCCCCAAGAAGCCGAACTCGGCGCTGCGCAAGGTCGCGCGTGTGAAGCTGACCAGCGGCATCGAGGTCACCGCCTACATTCCCGGTGAGGGCCACAACCTGCAGGAGCACTCGATGGTGCTCGTGCGCGGTGGTCGTGTGAAGGACCTGCCGGGTGTCCGTTACAAGATCATCCGCGGTTCGCTCGACACCCAGGGTGTCAAGAACCGCAAGCAGGCGCGCAGTCGGTACGGCGCGAAGAAGGAGAAGAGCTAATGCCCCGCAAGGGTCCGGCCCCGAAGCGGCCATTGATCTCCGACCCCGTCTACGCCTCACCGCTGGTCACCCAGTTGGTGAACAAGGTGCTCAAGGACGGCAAGCGTTCGCTCGCCGAGCGGATTGTCTATGGCGCACTGGAAGGCGCTCGCGAGAAGTCCGGCACCGACCCGGTCGTCACGCTGAAGCGCGCACTCGACAACGTGAAGCCCACCCTTGAGGTGAAGAGCCGCCGCGTCGGTGGTGCCACTTACCAGGTGCCGATCGAGGTCAAGCCTGGCCGCTCGACGACCCTTGCGCTGCGCTGGCTGGTGTCGTTCTCGCAGGCCCGTCGCGAGAAGACCATGATCGAGCGCCTGCAGAACGAGCTGCTCGATGCGAGCAACGGCCTCGGGGCCAGCGTGAAGCGCCGCGAGGACACCCACAAGATGGCCGAGTCCAACAAGGCCTTCGCCCACTACCGCTGGTGACGAAGGCCGGCGAGGGCAGCATGGGTCGCACAGACTGCGCCCGGCCGATCGACTTGCCGACTCCCACGTTTGAGACAGGGGAACATTCTCGTGGCACGTGACGTGCTGACCGACCTGAACAAGGTCCGCAACATCGGCATCATGGCCCACATCGACGCCGGTAAGACCACCACGACCGAGCGGATCCTGTACTACACCGGGATCAACTACAAGCTCGGCGAGGTGCACGACGGCGCCGCGACGATGGACTGGATGGAGGAGGAGCAGAAGCGGGGTATCACCATTACCTCGGCTGCCACCACCACCTTCTGGGCCGATCACCAGATCAACATCATCGACACCCCCGGCCACGTCGACTTCACCGTCGAGGTCGAGCGCTCCCTGCGGGTGCTCGACGGCGCCGTTGCCGTTTTCGACGGCAAGGAGGGCGTCGAGCCGCAGTCCGAGCAGGTCTGGCGGCAGGCGGACAAGTACGAGGTCCCGCGCATCTGCTTCGTCAACAAGATGGACAAGCTGGGTGCGGACTTCTACTTCACCGTGGGCACCATCGAGGAGCGCCTCGGAGCCCGGCCGCTGGTCATCCAGCTGCCGATCGGCGCCGAGAGCGACTTCCAGGGTGTTGTCGACCTGGTTCGGATGAAGGCTCTGACCTGGCGCGGCGATGTCAAGAAGGGCGAGGACTACGAGGTCGAGGACATCCCGGCCGACCTTGCCGACAGGGCCGCCGAGTACCGGGAGAAGCTGGTCGAGGCGGTTGCCGAGGCCGACGACGCCCTGATGGAGAAGTTCTTCGGTGGTGAAGAGCTCACCGAGGCCGAGATCAAGGACGGCATCCGGAAGCTGACGATCGCGCGTGAGGCGTACCCGGTGCTGACCGGCTCCGCCTTCAAGAACAAGGGCGTGCAGCCCATGCTCGACGCGGTCATCGACTACCTGCCGTCGCCGCTGGAGGTTCCGCCGGTCGAGGGCACGCTGCCCGACGGCGAGACCACCGTGGTGCGCGAGCCCTCCACCGAGGAGCCGTTCTCCGCGCTGGCGTTCAAGATCGCCGCGCACCCGTTCTTCGGCAAGCTCACCTACATCCGGGTCTACTCCGGCAAGATCTCCTCCGGCACTCAGGTCGTCAACGCGACCAAGGAGCGCAAGGAGCGCATCGGGAAGCTCTTCCAGATGCACTCCAACAAGGAGAACCCGATCGAGGTCGGTCAGGCCGGGCACATCTACGCGGTCCAGGGCCTGAAGGACACCACAACCGGTGACACCCTCGCCGACCCGCAGAACCCGGTCGTGCTGGAGTCGATGACCTTCCCCGCGCCGGTCATCGAGGTCGCCATCGAGCCGAAGACGAAGGCCGACCAGGAGAAGCTCTCCACCGCGATCCAGAAGCTGGCCGAGGAAGACCCGACCTTCCAGGTCAACCAGGACGAGGAGACCGGTCAGACCATCATCAAGGGGATGGGCGAGCTGCACCTCGAGGTGCTCGTCAACCGGATGAAGTCCGACTACAAGGTCGAGGCGAACATCGGTAAGCCGCAGGTCGCCTACCGCGAGACCATTCGCAAGACGGTCGACAAGCACGATTACGTGCACAAGAAGCAGACCGGTGGTTCCGGCCAGTTCGCGAAGGTGATCGTGAAGCTGGAGCCGCTGCAGACCGGCGACGGTGCACTCTACGAGTTCGACAACAAGGTCACCGGTGGTCGCGTGCCGCGGGAGTACATCCCGTCGGTTGACGCGGGCGCGCAGGACGCCATGCAGTACGGCGTGCTGGCGGGCTACCCGCTCGTCGGGTTGAAGTTCACCTTGTTGGACGGTGCGTACCACGAGGTCGACTCTTCGGAGATGGCATTCAAGATCGCCGGTTCGATGGCGATGAAGGAAGCCGCGAAGAAGGCGAGCCCGGTACTGCTGGAGCCGATGATGGCGGTCGAGGTGACCACGCCCGAGGACTACATGGGCGATGTCATCGGCGATCTCAACTCCCGTCGTGGCCAGATCCAGGCCATGGAGGAGCGGGCGGGGACGCGCGTCGTGAAGGCGCTCGTGCCGCTGTCGGAGATGTTCGGTTACGTGGGCGACCTGCGGTCTCGGACCCAGGGTCGTGCGAACTACTCCATGCAGTTCGATTCCTACGCCGAGGTTCCGTCGAACGTCGCGAAGGAAATCATCGCGAAGGCCACGGGAGAGTGAGCATCTTGCGAGATGAAGGGAGTGTGAGCATCGCAGCGAGCGTCAGCGAGCGAGGAGCGCAGCACACCCGGAATCGAGCGGGCATCGCAGTGAGCGCCAGCGAGCGAGGAGCGGAGCGATTCCGGGGCCTTCGATCAGGCGCAGTGGCTACGGGCGAATAGTCCGTTAGCCCGCGGGCGCGAGGGGGCTTCCTGAGGTCCGCACAACCGACCAGTTAGGTCGCCGTTCGACAGCCACGTCGGCCGGCGAGCAAGCTAAAAAGTCCAGGAGGACATTCCAGTGGCGAAGGCGAAGTTCGAGCGGAGCAAGCCGCACGTCAACATCGGAACCATCGGTCACGTCGACCACGGGAAGACCACTCTGACCGCGGCGATCACCAAGGTTCTGCACGACAAGTACCCCGAGCTGAACCAGGCTTCGGCGTTCGACCAGATCGACAACGCGCCGGAAGAGAAGCAGCGCGGTATCACGATCAACATCTCGCACGTCGAGTACCAGACCGAGAAGCGTCACTACGCGCACGTCGACGCTCCTGGTCACGCTGACTACATCAAGAACATGATCACCGGTGCCGCCCAGATGGACGGTGCGATCCTGGTGGTCGCGGCGACCGACGGCCCCATGCCGCAGACCCGTGAGCACGTGCTGCTCGCGAAGCAGGTCGGCGTGCCGTACATCGTCGTGGCGCTGAACAAGGCCGACATGGTCGACGACGAGGAGATCCTCGAGCTCGTCGAGCTGGAGGTCCGTGAGCTGCTGTCGAACCAGGACTTCCCGGGCGACGACGCCCCGGTCGTCAAGGTCTCCGGCCTCAAGGCCCTCGAGGGTGACGAGAAGTGGGCCCAGACGATCGTCGAGCTCATGCAGGCCGTCGACGACAACGTGCCGGACCCGGTGCGTGACCTCGACAAGCCGTTCCTGATGCCGGTCGAGGACGTCTTCACGATCACCGGTCGTGGCACGGTCGTCACCGGTCGCATCGAGCGCGGCAAGGTGAACGTCAACGAAGAGGTCGAGATCGTGGGTATCCGCGAGAAGGCCACCAAGACGACGGTCACCGGCGTCGAGATGTTCCGCAAGCTGCTCGACTCGGGTCACGCAGGTGACAACGTCGGTCTGCTGCTGCGTGGCATCAAGCGTGAGGACGTCGAGCGCGGCCAGGTCGTCGTGAAGCCCGGCACCACCACGCCGCACAACTCCTTCGAGGGCTCGGTGTACATCCTGGCCAAGGACGAGGGTGGCCGGCACACGCCGTTCTTCAACAACTACCGCCCGCAGTTCTACTTCCGTACCACCGACGTGACCGGCGTCGTGACCCTCCCCGAGGGCACCGAGATGGTCATGCCGGGCGACAACACGGACATCAGCGTCGAGCTGATCCAGCCGGTCGCCATGGACGAGGGTCTGCGGTTCGCCATCCGTGAGGGTGGCCGGACCGTCGGCGCGGGCCAGGTCACCAAGATCAACAAGTAGTTTTCGATTGAGACCCGGGGGCAACTCACCCCCGGGTCTCACTTGAAAAACTGCGTGTGCGAGACTATTAGGGTTGCTCGTTACGGGGCGGCCGAATCTCTCTGGAGATCGGCCGCTCCCGCGCGAGTGCCCGGGGCTCGTGATCATCACGAGTCGGAAGCCGTTGACGTTCGCGTCTGACGGCTTCCAGATACCGAGAGACCTACCGGCACACGACGATCCTGCAGGATCGGTCTGCGCGCCAGGCGCGACACGCCCGACCGCGTGGACCGGAGACAGGCTCGTTGACGTGCGGGATAGCGGCACGAGACGACCCCCTTGGCCGCCCGAACGTCGCGAGACGAATCGGCGATCGAGGGTGGGCCGGCAGGGTCTGCCCGAGAAGTCGATTCTCGGGCTGGCCGAGGACAGAGACGAAGGAACGAGCTGCCACCATGGCGGGACAGAAGATCCGCATCCGGCTCAAGGCCTACGACCACGAGGCGATCGATGCCAGCGCGCGCAAGATCGTTGAGACGGTGACGCGCACCGGCGCCTCGGTCGTTGGCCCGGTGCCGCTGCCCACCGAGAAGAACGTTTACTGCGTCATCCGCTCGCCGCACAAGTACAAGGATTCGCGCGAGCACTTCGAGATGCGCACGCACAAGCGTCTGATCGACATCCTCGACCCGACGCCGAAGACGGTGGATGCGCTCATGCGCATCGACCTTCCGGCGAGCGTCGACGTCAACATCCAGTAAGCGCGTTGGGCGAGCGGCGGAGATAAGAGACTCATGTCTGACAGGCAAGTGAAGGGCATTCTGGGCACCAAGCTCGGCATGACGCAGGTCTTCGACGAGAACAACCGGATCGTTCCGGTGACCGTCGTGCAGGCCGGGCCGAACGTGGTGACCCAGGTGCGCAACCAGGAATCCGACGGCTACAAGGCCGTGCAGCTGGCTTTCGGCGCTATCGACCCGCGCAAGGTCAACCGGCCGGAGAGCGGTCACTTCGGCAAGGCCGGTGTGACCCCGCGGCGGTACCTCGTCGAGCTGCGCACGACCGATGCCGAAACCTACGAGGTCGGCCAGGAGATCACCGCCGAGGTGTTCGACGCCGGCGCTGTGGTCGATGTGACCGGAACCAGCAAGGGCAAGGGCTACGCCGGTGTCATGAAGCGACACGGCTTCAAGGGCCAGGGCGCCAGCCACGGTGCTCAGGCCGTACACCGCAAGCCGGGCTCGATCGGTGGCTGTGCCACCCCGGGCCGCGTTTTCAAGGGCATGCGGATGGCCGGCCGGATGGGCAACGATCGCGTGACTACTCAGGGCCTGACCGTGCACGCCGTGCGTGCAGAGGACGGACTGCTGCTGATCAAGGGCGCGGTTCCCGGGCCCAGGGGCGGCGTGGTGTTCGTCCGTAACGCCGCGAAGGGTGGTGCAACCTCATGAGCACGCTCGAGCTGAAGACCCCGGCCGGTACGGCCGACGGCACCGTCGAGCTGCCCGCTGAGATCTTCGACGTGCAGGCCAACGTGCCGCTGATGCACCAGGTCGTGGTGGCCCAGCAGGCCGCCGCGCGCCAGGGCACGCACTCGACGAAGACCCGCGGCGAGGTCGCAGGTGGCGGCAAGAAGCCGTATCGCCAGAAGGGCACCGGTCGCGCCCGTCAGGGCTCGATCCGCGCGCCGCAGTTCGTCGGCGGTGGCACGGTCCACGGCCCGAGGCCGCGCGACTACGACCAGCGCACCCCGAAGAAGATGAAGGCCGCCGCCCTGCGTGGCGCCCTCTCGGACCGGGCTCGCGCGGGCCAGTTGCACGTGGTGACCGAACTGGTCGGCTCGGACGGGCCGTCCACCAAGGGTGCGAAGCAGGCGCTGACCGCCGTGACGCAGGCCAAGCGGGTTCTCGTGGTGCTGCACCGCGACGACGAGCTCGGCTGGCGTTCGGCGCGCAACCTCGACTACGTGCACCTGATCACGCCGGACCAGCTGAACACCTACGACGTGCTGGTCAACGACGACGTGGTTTTCACCAAGGCCGCGTTCGACGTGTTCATCGCCGGCCCGGCCAAGGGCAAGGGCGCGAAGGCGAGTGCTCGTTCCAGCGAGGTCTCGGAAGGGAGTGACGAGCAGTGAGTTCCGTGGCGATTCCCGATCCGCGCGACATCTTGCTCGCGCCGGTGATCTCCGAGAAGTCCTACGGGCTGCTCGAGGACCACAAGTACACGTTCCTGGTTCGCCCGGACGCCAACAAGACCCAGATCAAGATCGCGGTCGAGAAGGTGTTCGGGGTCAAGGTGGTCAGCGTCAACACGCTGAACCGCCAGGGAAAGCGTAAGCGCACCCGGTACGGCTTCGGCAAGCGCAAGGACACCAAGCGCGCTGTCGTGACTCTGTCGGCCGAGAGCAAGCCGATCGAGATCTTCGGCGGCCCCGCCGCGTAAGGGACTGAGCAGACAATGGGCATTCGCAAGTACAAGCCGACAACGCCGGGCCGGCGTGGCTCGAGCGTCTCCGACTTCGCCGAGATCACTCGGTCGGAGCCGGAGAAGTCGCTGCTGCGTCCGCTGCACGGCCGTGGCGGTCGCAACTCGTCCGGCAAGATCACCACTCGGCACAAGGGTGGCGGTCACAAGCGTGCGTACCGCGTCATCGACTTCCGTCGCAATGACAAGGACGGCGTGCCGGCCAAGGTCGCGCACATCGAGTACGACCCCAACCGCACCGCGCGGATCGCGCTCCTGCACTACGCCGACGGGGAGAAGCGCTACATCATCGCCCCCGAGAAGCTGAAGCAGGGCGACCCGATCGAGAGCGGCCCGCGCGCCGACATCAAGCCGGGTAACAACCTGCCGCTGCGCAACATCCCGGTCGGCACCGTGATCCACGCGATCGAGCTCCGCCCCGGTGGCGGCGCCAAGATCGCGCGGTCCGCAGGTGCCCGGGTGCAGCTCGTCGCCAAGGACGGTCCCTACGCCCAGCTGCGGATGCCCTCGGGCGAGATCCGCAACGTGGACGTGCGTAACCGCGCCACGGTGGGCGAGGTCGGTAACTCCGAGCACTCGAACATCAACTGGGGCAAGGCAGGCCGCAGCCGCTGGAAGGGCAAGCGCCCGACCGTCCGTGGTGTCGTCATGAACCCGGTCGACCACCCCCACGGTGGTGGTGAGGGTAAGACCTCCGGTGGTCGCCACCCGGTCAACCCGAACGGTAAGCCGGAGGGTCGTACCCGCCGCCGCAAGCCGAGCGACCAACTGATCGTCCGCCGCCGGCGTACCGGCAAGAAGCGCTGAGCAGGGAGGTAGAAGCATATGCCGCGCAGCCTGAAGAAGGGCCCGTTCGTGGACGACCACCTGCTCAAGAAGGTGGACGTGCTCAACGAGTCCGGCAAGAAGACCGTCATCAAGACCTGGTCCCGCCGCTCCACGATCATCCCGGACTTCCTGGGACACACGATCGCGGTGCACGACGGCCGTAAGCACGTCCCGGTATTCGTCACCGAGGCGATGGTGGGTCACAAGTTGGGCGAATTCGCTCCGACGCGGACCTTCAAGGGTCACATCAAGGACGACCGCAAGTCGCGCCGCCGCTGAGCGGGCACGAGAGACACATAGGGAAGCAGATGAACGCCCAGAACAACGCCACGGCGACGGCAGAAGAGTTGCCGACCGCCGTCGCGCGGGCTCGCTTCGTCCGGGACTCGCCGACCAAGGTGCGCCGGGTGATCGAGCTCATCAAGGGTCGTAGCGTCAGCGAGGCCCTGGCCGTGCTCCGGTTCGCGCCGCAGTCGGCCAGTGAGCAGCTCGCGAAGGTGATCGCCAGCGCAGCGGCCAACGCCGAAAACAACCTCGACCTCGACCCGGACACGTTGTGGATTCGCAACGCGACGGCGGATGAAGGTCCGACGCTCAAGCGCATTCGTCCGCGGGCCCAGGGGCGCGCCTACCGAATCCGCAAGCGCACCAGCCACATCACGGTGATCGTGGAGTCGCGGCCCAAGTCCGAGAAGAGCGCAGCGAATTCCAAGAGCGGCAAGAAGAAGGCAGGTGGCCGGTAGTGGGCCAGAAAATCAACCCGCACGGCTTCCGGCTGGGAATCACCACTGACTGGAAGTCGCGCTGGTACGCCGACAAGCAGTACGCGGAGTACGTCGCCGAGGACGTGAAGATCCGCAAGCTCCTGTCCACGGGCATGGAGCGTGCGGGCATCTCCAAGGTCGAGATCGAGCGCACCCGCGACCGGGTTCGCGTCGACATCCACACCGCCCGGCCGGGCATCGTCATCGGCCGTCGCGGTGCGGAGGCCGACAGGATCCGTGGCGCGCTGGAGAAGCTCACCAAGAAGCAGGTGCAGCTGAACATCCTCGAGGTGAAGAACCCCGAGGCCGACGCCCAGCTCGTTGCGCAGGGTGTCGCGGAGCAGCTGTCCAACCGAGTGGCCTTCCGTCGTGCGATGCGCAAGGCGATCCAGACCTCGATGCGCTCACCGCAGGTGAAGGGCATTCGGGTGCAGTGTGGTGGTCGTCTCGGCGGCGCCGAGATGTCCCGGTCGGAGCACTACCGCGACGGCCGCGTCCCGCTGCACACGCTGCGTGCCGACATCGACTACGGCTTCTTCGAGGCCAAGACGACCTTCGGCCGTATCGGCGTGAAGGTCTGGATCTACAAGGGCGACATCGTCGGTGGTCTGAAGGCCAAGGAGGCGCGTGACGCCGCCGCGGCCGCCGAGCGCGCCCCGCGTCGTGACCGTCCGTCCCGTCCGCGCCGTTCCGGCGCTTCGGGCACCACGGCCACCTCCACCGAAGCCGGCCGGGCCGCGGCAGCGGCCCAGGGTGGCGGGCGTACCGACACGGACGCCGCGACCAGTGAGGCGCCCGCCGTGGCGTCGCCGGACGCGGCAGAGAAGACGGAGGGCTGACGCGTGCTCATCCCACGCAAGGTCAAGCACCGCAAGCAGCACTCCCCGAAGCGCTCCGGTGCCGCCAAGGGCGGTACGAAGGTGACCTTCGGTGAGTACGGCATCCAGGCGCTTGAGCACAGCTATGTGACCAACCGGCAGATCGAGTCCGCTCGTATCGCCATGACCCGGCACATCAAGCGTGGCGGGAAGATCTGGATCAACATCTTCCCCGACCGCCCGCTCACGAAGAAGCCCGCCGAGACCCGGATGGGTTCCGGTAAGGGTTCGCCCGAGTGGTGGGTGGCCAACGTTAAGCCAGGCCGGGTGATGTTCGAGATGAGCTTCCCCAACGAGCAGACGGCTCGCGAGGCGCTGCGCCGCGCGATCCACAAGCTGCCGATGAAGTGCCGAATCGTGACCCGTGAAGGTGGTGAGTTCTGATGGCGAAGGCAGGAGCCGTTGCGGCCTCAGAACTTCGTGAGCTCTCGGCCGAGGAGCTTGTGCTTCGGCTGAAGGAAGCCAAGGAGGAGTTGTTCAACCTCCGGTTCCAGATGGCCACCGGGCAGCTGGACAACAACCGTCGGCTGCGCACGGTTCGGACGGACATCGCGCGCATCTACACCGTGATGCGCGAGCGCGAGCTCGGGCTGTCCGTTTCACCAGATGACTCAGAAGGCGAAGAGGGTGCCGCATGAGCGAGAAGGCTGAGGAGCTCGCGAAGCAGCCGGTACAGAAGGTCGATTCAGGCCGGAACTACCGCAAGATCCGGGAAGGCTACGTCGTCTCGAACAAGATGGACAAGACGATCGTGGTCGAGCTCGAGGACCGCAAGAAGCACGCGCTGTACGGCAAGGTCATGCGCTCCACCACCAAGGTGAAGGCGCACGACGAGGAGAACGCCGCCGGTACGGGTGACCGCGTGATTCTGATGGAGACCCGTCCGCTGTCGGCGACAAAGCGCTGGCGGCTCGTGCGGGTCGTCGAGAAGGCCAAGTAGTAAGCAGTTCTAGGCCTCGAAGGCCCAGTTAGACCGAGTTTGTCAGGTCGGAAATCTGGCAGACCAAGAATGGTCAGGAGAAAGAAGTGATTCAGCAGGAGTCGCGACTACGAGTCGCCGACAACACGGGTGCCAAGGAGATCCTGACCATCCGCGTGCTCGGTGGTTCGGGGCGGCGCTATGCGGGTATCGGTGACGTCATCGTCGCCACCGTCAAGGACGCCATTCCGGGTGCGAACGTGAAGCGTGGCGATGTGGTCAAGGCCGTCATCGTCCGCACGGTCAAGGAGAAGCGTCGTCCGGACGGTTCGTACATCCGGTTCGACGAAAACGCCGCTGTGCTCATCAAGCCCGACAACGAGCCGCGCGGTACCCGCATCTTCGGCCCCGTCGGCCGCGAGCTGCGCGATCGGAAGTTCATGAAGATCATCTCGCTCGCGCCGGAGGTGTTGTAGAGCATGAAGGTGAAGAAGGGCGACACGGTCGTCATCATCGCCGGCAAGGACAAGGGCGCCAAGGGCAAGGTCATTCAGGCCTACCCGGAGCGCGACCGCGTGCTGGTCGAGGGCGTGAACCGGATCAAGAAGCACACCCGGATCTCGCAGACCCAGCGCGGGGCACAGTCCGGCGGCATCGTGACCCAGGAAGCCTCCATCCATGTGTCGAACGTGCAGGTCGTCGATTCCGACGGCAAGCCGACCAGGGTGGGCTACCGCATCGGCGAGGACGGCAAGAAGGTTCGCGTCTCGCGCAGGAACGGTAAGGACATCTGATGACGGCCCCGACGAGCACTGAGAAGATCACGCCGCGGTTGAAGACCCGGTACCGCGAGGAGATCGCCGGCCAGCTCCGCGAGGAGTTCAGTTTCGCCAACCCGCACCAGATCCCCGGTGTGGTCAAGGTCGTGGTGAACATGGGCGTCGGCGACGCCGCCCGGGACAGCAAGCTGATCGAGGGCGCCGTTCGCGACCTGGCGATCATCACCGGCCAGAAGCCCGAGGTGCGCAAGGCCCGTAAGTCCATCGCGCAGTTCAAGCTGCGCGAGGGCCAGCCCATCGGTGCGCGCACGACGCTGCGCGGCGACCGGATGTGGGAGTTCCTCGACCGGCTGCTGACGATCGCACTGCCGCGTATCCGCGACTTTCGTGGGCTCTCGCCCAAGCAGTTCGACGGCAACGGCAACTACACGTTCGGTCTGACCGAGCAGTCGATGTTCCACGAGATCAACCCGGACGCCATCGACCGCCCGCGCGGTATGGACGTCACCGTTGTCACCACAGCCACGACGGACGACGAGGGCCGGGCGCTGCTGCGCAAGCTCGGCTTCCCGTTCAAGGAGAACTGAGCGATGGCCAAGAAAGCGCTGATCCACAAGGCCGCCAAGAAGCCGAAGTTCAAGGTGCGGGGTTACACCCGTTGCCAGCGTTGCGGACGCCCGCACTCGGTGTTCCGCAAGTTCGGCCTCTGCCGGATCTGCCTGCGCGAGATGGCGCACGCGGGCGAACTGCCCGGCGTGAGCAAGTCCAGCTGGTAAAGGCCGTACACAAACTCCCACTTCGCCACAGGCCCGGCCGAGTGCCAGGGAACCAGGGCGAGAAAGGTTGACAGGTCACCATGACGATGACCGACCCGATCGCAGACTTCTTGACC
This sequence comes from Amycolatopsis palatopharyngis, assembly GCF_003385185.1. Lineage (GTDB taxonomy): Bacteria > Actinomycetota > Actinomycetes > Mycobacteriales > Pseudonocardiaceae > Amycolatopsis > Amycolatopsis palatopharyngis. The sequence goes on from NZ_PQHZ01000050.1 coordinate 41,169, forward strand.
CGTCTGCGTAACGCGAACTCGGCGTACCACGACGAGGTCGTGCTTCCGCACTCCAAGATCAAGGCGAACATCGCCGAGATCCTCAAGCGTGAGGGCTACATCGCGAGCTTCCGCGACGAGCCGGGTGAGAAGCACAAGAACCTGATCGTAGAGCTGAAGTACGGCCCCAACCGCGAGCGCAGCATTGCTGGTTTGCGACGGGTGTCCAAGCCCGGTCTGCGGGTGTACGCAAAATCGACCGAACTGCCCAACGTTCTGGGTGGCCTCGGCGTCGCGATCATCTCGACGTCCGCCGGCCTGCAGACCGACCGGCAGGCCAAGCGCAACGGCGTGGGCGGCGAAGTCCTCGCCTACGTCTGGTAAGGAAGGGGGACTAAGGCATATGTCACGCATTGGGAAGTATCCGGTCCCCGTCCCTGCCGGGGTCGAGGTGACCATCGACGGTCAGCTGATCACCGTCAAGGGGCCCAAGGGCACCCTGTCGCACGCCGTTGCCGAGCCGATCACGGTCGAGCGCGGCGAGGACGGTTCCATCGAGGTCAAGCGCCCGGACGACGAGCGAGAGAGCCGCTCGCTGCACGGTCTGACCCGCACCCTGGTGAACAACCTGGTTGTTGGTGTCACCGAGGGCTACGAGAAGAAGCTGGAAATCCACGGCGTCGGTTTCCGTGTGCAGGCCAAGGGATCGGACCTCGAGTTCGCTCTTGGCTACAGCCACCCGGTGAAGATCGAGGCGCCGGACGGCATCACCTTCAACGTCGAGAGCCCGACGCGGTTCTCGGTGACCGGCATCGACAAGCAGAAGGTCGGCCAGACCGCGGCGGTCATCCGCAAGCTGCGCCGCCCGGATCCCTACAAGGGCAAGGGCTTGCGCTACGAGGGTGAGCGCATCCGTCGCAAGGTCGGAAAGACGGGTAAGTGATCATGAGCGACACGACTATCAAGCGCAAGCCGATCGGCAAGGACATCTCGACTCGGCGTCGCGTTGCCAAGGCCCGCCGCCACTTCCGTCTTCGCAAGAAGATCAGCGGCACGGACCAGCGTCCGCGCCTCGTGGTCAAGCGGTCCTCGCGGCACATCACGGTCCAGCTCATCGACGACCTCGCCGGGCACACCCTGGCTTCGGCGTCGACTCTCGAGGCGGACGTGCGGGCGCTGTCGGGCGACAAGAAGACCAAGGCAGCGAAGGTCGGCGAGTTGGTCGGCAATCGGGCGAAGAACGCGGGCATCACAACCGTGGTGTTCGACCGTGGCGGCAACGCCTACCACGGGCGAATCGCGGCACTGGCCGACGCAGCCCGCGAAGCCGGGTTGGAGTTCTGACGTTATGCAGTTGCTGGTGAATGGAAGGAAAGCCTGATGCCGGGACGTACACGGCAATTCGGCGGAGGCCAGGGCGGCCCCGGCGGTCAGGGCGGCAACGACCGCAATGACCGTCGTGACCGCAAGGACCGTCGTGATGGTGGCCGTGGCGGGGCGGCCCAGGACAAGACCCCGCACCTCGAGCGCGTCGTAGCGATCAACCGCGTCGCCAAGGTCGTCAAGGGTGGCCGGCGCTTCAGCTTCACCGCGCTTGTCGTCGTCGGCGACGGCGACGGCCAGGTCGGTGTCGGCTACGGCAAGGCCAAGGAGGTCCCCTCGGCGATCGCCAAGGGCGTCGAGGAGGCGAAGAAGAACTTCTTCCGCGTGCCTCGGATCGCCGGCACGATTCCGCACCCCATCCAGGGTGAGGACGCCGCGGGTGTGGTGCTGCTTCGACCCGCCAGCCCTGGTACCGGTGTTATCGCCGGTGGCCCGGTGCGTGCGGTGCTGGAGTGCGCCGGTGTGCACGACGTGCTGTCGAAGTCGCTCGGTAGCGACAACGCCATCAACATCGTGCACGCGACCGTCGCAGCGCTGAAGGGCCTGCAGCGTCCCGAGGAGGTCGCGGCCCGCCGCGGCCTGCCGCTCGAGGACGTCGCTCCCGCCCGGATGCTGCGTCAGCGCGCGGGTCAGGGGGTCTGAGATGGCTCAGCTGAAGGTCACCCAGATCAAGAGCAAGATCGGCACCAAGCAGAACCACCGGGACACCTTGCGCACCCTCGGGCTGCGCAAGATCCGGCAGTCTGTGGTGCGTGAGGACACCCCCCAGGTCCGCGGCCTCGTCCACACGGTGCGGCACCTGGTGACTGTGGAGGAGGTCAAGTAATGGCCATCAAGATCCACCACCTCCGGCCGGCACCGGGATCGAAGTCCGACAAGATTCGCGTCGGCCGCGGTGAAGGTTCCAAGGGCAAGACCGCCGGTCGTGGCACGAAGGGCACCAAGGCCCGGAAGAACGTGCCCGCCGGCTTCGAAGGTGGGCAGCTGCCCATCCAGATGCGGCTGCCGAAGCTGCGTGGCTTCAAGAACCGGTTCCGTACCGAGTACCAGCCGGTGAACGTGGGCGACATCGTCCGCGTGTTCCCGGACGGTGGCAAGGTCGGCGCCGAGGAGCTTGTCGCCAAGGGCCTCGTCCGCAAGGACAAGCTCGTGAAGGTGCTGGGAAACGGTGATGTCGGCAGCGTCAAGCTGGACGTCACCGCGGATGCCTTCTCCGGCAGTGCCAAGGAGAAGCTCGAAGCCGCTGGTGGTTCCGCCACCACGAACTGAGCCACTTCGGCACAGTAGGCAAAACGACAGGGCCCGCCCCCGGTTCACCAACCGGAGGCGGGCCCAAGTCGTATCCACCCCCGGCCCCCACGCCCCCACCCCGCCCGCCAC
>NZ_PQHZ01000051.1 GCF_003385185.1 Amycolatopsis palatopharyngis
CCTGCAGGTTCTGGTACGGGCCGTTGTAGATGACCTCCTCCATGGAGGGGTCGAAGAACAACGTCAGGTACACCCCGGACAGGATCACGATGATGAAGCTGTAGAGCGCGATCTCACCGAGCAGGAAGGACCAGTGGTTCGGGAAGACCTTGTTCATCTGGTGCCGCATGCCCTTGGCGAGGCGGTACCGCTGATCCGCGTTCGTCGCGGCATCGGCCGCGGCCTTCTCCGCGAAGCCCGTCCCCTTCGTGGGAGTAGTCAGTGAACTCATGCTTTCAGCTCCCAGAACCCAGGACCGACCGGTTCGACGAAGTCGCTGCGCGCAACGAGGTAACCCTCATCGTTCACCGTGATGGGCAACTGGGCAAGCGCTCGGGCCGCCGGACCGAAGACCGGTTTGGCGTACTGCAGCAGGTCGAACTGCGACTGGTGACACGGGCAGAGGATCCGGTTGGTCCGCTGCTCGTAGAGCGACACCGGGCAGCCGACGTGACTGCAGATCTTGGTGTAGGCGTAGTAGTCGCCGTAGTTGAAGTCTTCCTGCCCCTTGCGCTTGACCACCTTGTCGGCGTCGGCCGGGCGCAGACGGAAGAGCATCACCGGGTTGTCCGACCGCTTCAACGCGTGCGACAGGGCTTCGTGGTCACCCCGCTCGGACTCCCGGAACGGGAACACCGTCTCCATCGCACCCGCGTCCAGGTCCTCCGGCCGGACCAGCACGACCTCCTGGGGGTCACCGGTGTGGCGGCGCAGGTAGACGGTCTCGCCGTCGACCGGCTGCCAGCCGGTGTGCCAGAGGGAGTCCTTGTTCTCGGTGTTCTTCCACGGGTCCTTGACGAAACCGGCCAGCGGCAGCGCGACCGCGCCGAGTCCGAGTACCCCGGCTCCCAGGCCCGCGGTCCGCTTGATCATCGACCGCCTGGCGATGGTGCTGTCGTTGCCGGAGTGCGCCAGCTGGGCGACGATCGTCTTCTTGTCGATCTCGGGAGACCCGGCGCCACCGGCGTCGGAGCGCTCCTGCACCGCGGTCTCGTGCGGAATGAACTTCTTGGTGTACAGCAGCACGCCCACGGCGAGCGCGGTGACCGCGGTGCCCAGCGTCAGGCCGAGCATCGGGGTGTAGAGGCTGTACCAGAAGTGCGCGTCGGTCTGCTCCGGCGACTGGTACTGCCACGGCCACCAGATCAGCGCGACGACGAAGGCCAGCCCGGCCAGCGCCGAGAGGGCGAACCACATCGCGACGAGCCGCTCGGCTCGCTTCTCCGCCCTGGTGCCCTCGACCGGCCACGGCTTCGGGTAGTCGACGATCTCGACACCGTCGAGGCTGGTGCCCAGCTTCACCAGCTGGTCGCGGTCCATCTCCGCCAGTTCCGCCTCGTTGGGCGGCTGCGGTGCGCCTGGGTCGTTACCGCTACTCATTTATGCCCTCGATCCGATCCACAGGGTCACGCCGACAAGCGCGCCGATCCCCACGACCCACGCGATGACGCCTTCGGAGGCCGGCCCCAAGCCGCCGAGCGAGTTGCCGCCCGGGTTGTTGTTGCCGTCGGACACCGACTTGACATACGCGACGATGTCCCGCTTCTCCTCGGGGCTGAGCTGCCGGTCGGAGAACTTCGGCATGTTCTGCGGACCCGTGAGCATCGCGGTGTAAATCTGTTCCTCCGTGGCAGGGCCCAACTCCGGGGCGAACTTGCCCCCCGAGAGAGCACCTCCCTGCCCGGTGAAGTTGTGACAGGACGCGCAGTTGAGCCGGAAGAGCTCACCACCGCGCGCGGGATTGTCGCCGCGCAGCGCGGCTCCGGTCTCGTCCGGGCGCACCGGTCCGCCACCGTTGGCCTGGATGAACGCCCCCAGGGCGTCGATCTCGTCCGGGGTCAGCTTCGCCGGCTTGCGCTGGGCCTGCGCCTCCTGGCGTGCGGCCGGCATCCGGCCGGTCGAGGTCTGGAAGTACACCGCGGCCTCGCCGATTCCGATCAGACTCGGGCCACGGTCCTCCACGCCTTCCAGATTGGAGCCGTGACAGGAGATGCAGGTGTTGTTGTAGATCTCCTCGCCCTTGCGCAACAACGCCGGGTCGGCCTGGGCCTGGGCGGTCTGCGGCTCCGGCGCGAACACGGCGTAGAGCCCGCCCGCACTGAGCAACGCGAGGCCGAGCGCGAGGGCTCCGGCCATCCGCCGCCTGAACTTGGAGCGGCGACCGGTCCGCCGCGTGGCGGCGGAGTCGGGGTTCTTTGTGGTGGTCATCTCTGCGGCAACCCTTGCTGTCAGTTCGGCCGATAGGAGCTGGCTGTGCCGGTGATCATGGGAGGAAGTAGATCACTGCGAACAGCCCGATCCAGACGATGTCGACGAAGTGCCAGTAGTAGGAGACCACGATCGCGGAGGTCGCCTGCGCCGGCGTGAACTTGCTCATCTTCGTGCGCATGAGCAGGTAGACGAAGGCCATCAGCCCGCCGATGACGTGCAGCCCGTGGAAACCTGTCGCCAGGTAGAACACCGTGCCGTACGCGCCGGAAGGGATGGTCACACCCTCGTTCACGAGGTTGACGTACTCGTACGCCTGCCCGGCGACGAAGATCGTCCCCATCAGGAGGGTGATCAGATACCAGCGCCGGAGCCCGTAGACGTCACCCTTCTCGGCCGCGAACACACCCAGCTGACAGGTGAAGGACGAAGCCACGAGGATGATCGTGAACGGAATCGCGTAGGGCACGTTCAAGTGGATCGGTTCGCCCGTCGACTCCAGAATCGGTGGCCAGACGCCACTGTCATTCTGGGCCTTGACGGTGAAGAACATCGCGAACAGCCCAGCGAAGAACATCAGTTCGCTGGAGAGCCACACGATCGTGCCGACACTGACCATGTTCGGCCGGTTCAGCGAGTGCACACGCTGGCTGATGGTGGGAGCTGCCGTCGTCACGAGTCGCATTATGTCCTCTCAACACGTGGCCCCGCCGGTCGGGGTCCGCGCTCGTGCTCGGCCCGACTCGATCACCCGCACGACCGCTCACATGCCAGACAGGCGAAGGGTTACCCATGAGTTTGCGAAATCGACTCCTCCACCTGCTGAGACGTCGTACGGAACCGGTCCTCGAACTCGATTCGCCCGGTCTCTCCGTCGTGGCCGAGTCGTTCGATCCCACCGAGGCGGCCTCCGCCGCACTCGCCCGCGCCGGTGCGGAAGTGACGCAGATCCCTGCCGTGCTCCGGCACCACCTGCTGTTGCCCGAGGACCGGGTGGCGGAGGCCGCGCGGATCCTCGCGCAGGACGACTGGGAACTGCGCGCCTTCCCGGCGAGTGCGGCCGCCAAGGCCCAGGAGCGGGCGGGCATGGCCGGCGTGCACGCGCTGCGCGTACAACGGCTCGACGCGCTCGGTTGCGCGCAGGAGAGCTCGCGGATGGCCGGGCTCGCCCAGCGCCTCGGTGGTGACTCGCTCGGCTGGGACGCACTACAGCCACCTACTCCCGCCTGAGCGGCCCGGGCGGATAGCATCACCCGCGAGCCCCAGACCACCACCACAATCGCCGGAGGCAAGCCTCAATGACCGAGCAGCCGATGCGGATCCTGGTTTTCAGCCACCGGCCCGAGGTGCGCGAGTCGATCATCAACGCGATCGGCCGCAGGCCCGCGACGGACATCGGCAAGGTCGACTACGTCGAGGCCGCCGGAATCGCCGACGTGCTGACCGAGATGGACGCGGGCGAGATCGACCTGGCCATCCTCGACGGCGAGGCACAGCCGACCGGCGGCATCGGGCTGACCCGCCAGCTCAAGAACGAGATCACCGACTGCCCGCCCATCGTCGTGACCGCGCGGCGCAAGGACGACCGGTGGCTGGCCACCTGGTCGCGCGCGGACGCGGTGCTCGTGCACCCGCTCGACCCGCTGACCGCCGCCGAGACGGTCGCCGACGTGCTGCGCGCACGGTCGGTTCCCGTCGTGCACGGCTGAGCCGCCGGAGGATCGAGATGCAGGACAGCCACTCGTGGCCAGAGCTGCTCACCCAGCTCATCGCGCGGACGGACCTCTCCGAACGGGACACCGCGTGGGCGATGGACCAGGTGATGACCGGTTCGGCGACGCCCGCGCAGATCGCCGGGTTCGCCGTCGCCCTGCGCGCGAAAGGCGAGACGCCGGCGGAGATCTCCGGAATGGCGGAGGCGATGCTGGCGCACGCCAAGCTGGTGGAGGTCGACGTGCGCGCGGTGGACATCGTCGGCACCGGCGGTGACCGTTCCGGCTCGGTCAACATCTCCACGATGTCCGCGCTCGTCGCCGCGGCCGCCGGCGCGCCGGTGGTCAAGCACGGCAACCGGGCGGCCTCCTCGAAGTCCGGGGCGGCCGACGTGCTGCAGGCGCTGGGCGTCGCGATCGACCTGCCGCCCGATGCGGTGTCTCGCTGTGTGGCGGAGCTGGGGATCGGTTTCTGCTTCGCACCGGTGTTCCACCCGGCCCTGCGACACGCGGGGGCACCCCGGCGCGAGCTGGGCGTGCCCACCACGTTCAACCTGCTCGGCCCGCTCACCAACCCGGCTCAACCCGCCGCGGGCCTGATCGGCTGCGCGTACCCGGACAAGACCAGAGTGCTCGCCGAGGTCTTCGCCCGCAGGGGCGCCAGTGTCCTGGTGGTGCGCGGCGACGACGGCCTCGACGAGATCACCACGACGACCACGAGTTCGGTCTGGCTGGTCGACAACGGTGAGGTCCACGAGGAGCGGGTCGATCCGGCCGAGCTCGACATCCCCAGGACGACGGCGGAGCATCTGCGCGGGGGCGACGCGGACGTCAACGCCGAGGTCGTCCGCGAGCTCGTCGCCGGCAAGACCGGGCCGGTACGCGACGCCGTACTGATCAACGCTGCGGGAGCGCTGGCCGCGCACACCGGCTTCTCCGGCTCACTGACCGACGACCTGCGTTCGGGATTGGCCAGGGCCGCAGGGGCGATCGATTCAGGGGCCGCCGCCGATCTACTCACACGCTGGGTCGGCCGGTCCCAGCAGCTGGCTCAGGACTGAGCCGAGAACGCTCGCCGGTAGGCGCTCGGGCTCGTGCCCCTGCGCTTGCCGAACTGGTGCCGTAGTGCCGCGGCGGACGAGTAACCGCAGGCGACGGCGATGTCCTCGACCGGCGTGCCACCGGCCTCCAGCATGGCCTGCGCGCGGTCCAGCCTGCGTTCGGTCAACCAGCGGTGTGGCGTGGTTCCGGTCGCCGCCGAGAAGCGGCGGAGGAAGGTGCGCTCCCCCAGCCCGGTGCGCCGGGCGAGCTCGGCGATCGTCACCGGCCGGTCCAGCCTGCGCTCGATCCACTCGAGGACCTCGCCGACAAGTGCGTCGTCGGGAGCCGAGGTCGCGGGCACCGGCGCCTCGACGAACTGGGCCTGCCCGCCGACCCGGTGCGGGGCCGCCACCATCCTGCGGGCCAGCGCCGTCGCCGCGGCCACCCCACGAAGGCGCCGGACGAGGTGCAGGCACAGATCCACGGCGGCCACGGTGCCTGCGCTGGTCAGAACTCCACCGTCGTCCACATAGAGCGCATGGGGGTCGACGTGTGCCGTGGGAAAGCGCTCGATGAACTCCTGCTCATACACCCAGTGCACCGTGCAGCGCCGATCGTCGAGCAGTCCCGCGTAGCCGAGGGAGAACACGCCGGCACAGAATCCGGCCACCCAGGCCCCACGGGCCGCGGCCGAGCGCAGTACGTCGAGCACGGCTTCCGGCGGCGGTGCGGTTCGCGGGGCGCAGGTCGGCACGATGAGCAGGTCAGCCGTCGCCGCGAAGTCCATCGTGGAAAGGCCGGACACGCCGAATCCGGACCAGGTCTCGACCGGCGCCCCACCGGGAGAGCAGACGGCGAAATCCCAGCCGGACATCCCGTCCGCGCTGCGATCTGTGCCGAAGACCTCACAAGCCACGCCCAACTCGAACGGGGAGACGCGGTCGGCGACCACCACGGCGACCCGGTTCACATCCACCCGAGCAGTGTGTCATAAGTTTTGCGGCCGTTGTCATTCTTGCCACTCGTCGGCTCGCTCGAGACCCGCAACGCTGGTCGCATGATTCAGGAATCGGGCAACTCACGGGCACTGACGCAGTGGACGACGGCAATGGCGCTGTCCGGCACCATCGGAGCCGTCGTTCTGGAGAGCGGCGCCGAGGCGCCCGCCGTGGCCTTCGCCCGCTGCCTCGTCGGCGGCCTGCTCCTCGCCGCCTGGTGCGCGACACGGGGCTGGCTGCGGCCGGCCGCGTTGCGCTCCGGGCTCACCCCGCGCGACCTGACGCTGGCGGTTCTCGGCGGCGTCCTGCTGGTGGGCAACTGGGTGCTGCTGTTCGCCTCGTACGCCCTGTCTTCGATCTCGATCAGCACGGTGATCTATCACACTCAGCCGCTGCTGCTGGTCGGGCTGGCCGCCGCCCTGCTGGGCGAGCGAATCACCAGCAGTCACCTGGTTCGTGCGATCGTCGCGTTCGCGGGTGTGGCGTTGATCTCGCTCGGCGCGCAGGGCAGCGGCGGGGAGCCGGTGGGGATCGCCGGAGTCGCTCTCGCGCTGGCCGCCGCGGTGCTCTACGCGGGCGCGTCACTGATCGCGAAACAACTCGCACACATTCGCCCGCACCTGCTGGCGGCGATCCAGTGCTCGGTGGGCGCGGTGCTGCTCGCACCCGCACTCGCCTACACGCCCCTGCCCTCGGACACGGGCGGACTGCTCTGGCTCGTGCTACTGGGATCCGTGCACACGGCGGTGATGTACGTGCTGATGTACGCCAGCATCGGGAAGCTGCCGACGGGAACCGTGGCGCTGGTGTCCTATCTGTACCCGGTGGTGGCTGTGGTGGTGGACGTACTCGCGTACGACCACCGCATCACCCTCGTCGAGGGAATCGGCATGGTGTCCGTACTTGCGGCGGCGATGACACCGCGCGGTTCTCGGACACGGCGTGTCCGAGAACCGCGCGGTGCCGTCAGTCGTGACTCGGACCGGTGTGGTACTCGAACACGAGCCCACCGATAGCGATGATCACCAGGACCGCGCCCATGATCAGCAACCAGATCTGGAAGAACGCCAGTGCCACACCGCAGATCGCCGCCGCCGCGGCCAGCGCGATGGGCCAGTAGCTGCCCGGGCTGAAGAAGCCGAGTTCGCCCGCGCCGTCGCTGATCTCCGCCTCTTCCCTGTCCTCGGGACGAGGTTCGATGCGACGCGCGATGAACTGCATGTAGCTGCCCGCCAGCAGCGCGAGGCCACCGGTCAGGACCAAGGCCACGGTGCCGACCGGCTCGACGCCGTCGTCGGTCATGTACTTGGTCATCACCGCGTAGATGATGGACATCACGAAGGAAAAGAACATCACGATGGCGAAGATGCGGGCTTCGACCTTCACGGGTTTGTCCTCACTGCTCTTGCTGCTGGTAGGTCCGCGGTCTCGGCAGCACTCAGCCCGACGCCGTCCGCGCCGTGCGGTCGGTGTTGAACGGGGAGGTGCTCACCGCGGCGGGCGCGCACAGCTCACCGCAGCCCTCGGCCTGCATCTGCGACAACGCCTCCGAGGCGGTGTTCGGCCGCCCGGTCGCCGGGTTCACCTGAGTGCGCAGCGCGATGTACCGGTCGTACTTGTCCGGCGAAAGCGCGCGAACCTCGAAGTTCATCACCGAGTGGTAGGCGCCGCACAGTTCGGCACAGCGGCCGACGAAGGAGCCTTCGGTGTCGATCGTGTTCTGGAACGTGTTGTCCTGGTTGTTCTTCTCCGGGAACGGGAACACGTCGCGCTTGAAGTTGAACTCCGGCACCCAGAACGAGTGAATGACGTCCGTGGAGCGCAGGTTGTACTGGATGGTCCGGTCGGTAGGCAGGACCAGCAGCGGAATCTCACTGGAGGTGCCGACGGTGTTGATCGTCTGACCATCCTGGGTCTTCGCCTCTTCGGGGTAGCGGAACTCCCAGTTCCACTGGAAGGCGACCACATCGACGGTGATGTCCGGGTTCTCGTCCTCGTCGAGCACGCCGCTCTCGGTGGTGGCGGTGAAGAAGAACAGACCGCACACGATGATCACCGGCAGGACGACACAGAAGAGTTCGAGCGGCACGTTGTACTGGAACTGACGTGGCAGCTGCTCGGGTCCGTCGGTCTTCTTCTTCCGGAAGAACGCGATGCACCAGAAGATCAGGCCCCAGACGATGACGCCGACGATGAGCGATGCGACGACCGACCAGGTCCACAACGTCCGCATCTGGTCGGCTTCCGGCGTAACGCCTTCCGGCCAGCCGAATCGCAGTACTTCTTCGCCGGAACATCCGGTCGCCAGAATGACGACCAGTCCGGCAAGCGCGGCGACCTTGCCGACCCTCGCCGGCCGTGTAGCCCGAGAGCGTTCCACGCTCCGTGCGCCGTGCCGATTCACACAGCCTCCTCGCCCGATGTCTGTTGTCGCCTCACCGACAGCCGGAGCCTAGCCGAGCAACCGAGCCCTGCTGACCAAGGGGTAACCGATCGCGGGTTGCCACCCACCACCCGTGAGCACGGTCCTGGCCCGGCATACTTGGGCACTCGATTGCCCGGCCACGACCTCGAAGGTGTGTGAAGACGCGTGTGCGGCCTGCTTGGACTGGTCTGTGCCAGTGAGAACGACGCGGCGAAGGCCAGGGACGCCGTCGGCCGCGCGCTGCGCTGCCAGCGGCATCGCGGCCCCGACGAGACCGACACCTGGGCCGACGGAGAGGTCGTCTACGGGTTCAACCGGCTGGCCTTCATCGACCTCGAGCACTCCCATCAGCCCCTGACCTGGGGTCCGCCGGAGTCGCCCGAGCGCTACACGATGAACTTCAACGGCGAGATCTACAACTATCTCGAGCTGCGGGCGGAGCTCGCCGAGAAATTCGGTGCGAAGTTCGCCACAGAAGGCGACGGCGAGGCGATCGTCGCCGCCTACCACCACCTCGGCACCGCCGCCGTCGGCAGGCTGCGCGGGATGTTCGCCTTCCTGATCTGGGACTCCGAGCGCAAGGTCGTCTTCGGCGCGCGTGACCCGTTCGGCATCAAGCCCCTTTACTACTCGCAGGGTCCCGGCGGCATCGCGTTCTCCAGTGAGAAGAAGAGCCTGCTGGAGCTGGCCGGCCCGCTCGGTGTCGAAGAGGAGCTGGACCGCACGGCCCTGCAGCACTACCTGGTGCTGCAGTACGTCCCGGAGCCCGCCTCCCTGCACACCGGGATCCGGCGGATCGAGTCCGGCTGCTCCTTCACGGTGTCGCCGGGCGGGGATCTGGTGACCGAGCGGTACTTCTCCCCCGAGTTCATCGCACGCCCGGTGACCAGCCCGGCCGAGGCGTCGGCGCTGCACGAGGAGATCGCCGAGGTGATGCAGGACTCGGTGGCCAAGCACATGATCTCCGACCCCGACATCACCGTGGGCGCCTTCCTCTCCGGCGGCATCGACTCCACGGCCATCGCGGCGCTGGCGAAACAGCACAACCCGAACCTGATCACCTTCACCACCGGTTTCGAGCGGGAGGGCTACTCGGAGGTGGACGTGGCGGCCGAGTCCGCGGCCGCGATCGGTGTGAAGCACGTGATCCGCACGGTCTCCGCCGACGAGATGATGGAGGCGCTGCCGCTCATCGTCTGGTACCTCGACGACCCGGTGGCCGACCCGGCACTGGTCCCGCTGTGGTTCATCGCACGGGAGGCCCGCAGGCACGTCAAGGCAGTCCTGTCCGGTGAGGGCTCCGACGAGTTGTTCGGCGGCTACACCATCTACCGCGAGCCGCTGTCGCTCGCGCCGTTCGAGAAGGTCCCCGGCGCCGTCCGCTCGCTGCTCGGCAAGGTGTCCGCCCGGATCCCGGAGGGCACGCGGGGCAAGGACCTGCTGCGCAGGGGCTCGCTGTCGCTCGAGGAGCGCTACTACGGCAACGCGCGGATCTTCCGCGACGACCAGCTGCGCGGCGTGCTGCGCACCTTCACCGAGGGCGTCGGGCATCGCGACGTCACCGGACCCTGGTACCGCGCCTCGGCGGACTGGGACCCGGTCGCGCGGATGCAGCACGTGGACCTGTTCACCTGGCTGCGCGGGGACATCCTCGTCAAGGCGGACAAGGTGACCATGGCCAACTCGCTGGAGCTACGGGTGCCGTTCCTGGACTCGGAGGTCTTCCGTGTGGCCTCGCGCATCCCACTGGATCAGAAGATCACCAAGGAGACGACGAAGTACGCGCTGCGCAGGGCGCTGGACGGGATCGTGCCCGCCCACGTGCTCAACCGGCGCAAGCTCGGCTTCCCGGTGCCGATCCGAGTCTGGTTGCGCGACGAGATGTACGACTGGGCGCGCGGCATCATCGCCGACTCCCGCACCGAGGAACTGCTGGACAAGCGGGCCGTTCAGGCACTGCTCGACGAGCACAAGTCCGGAGCGCTCGATCACAGCAGGCGGTTGTGGGCACTGCTGGTGTTCATGATCTGGCACGGCATCTTCGTCGAGAACCGGATCAAGCCCGAGATCCCGGAACCCCAGTACCCCGTGCACGTCTGACTCGCACTTTCCCGGGAAAGTGCGCGCCGCCGCGCCCAAACCCCCAGGTCAACGCCGCCACCCATTCGCACTTTCCCGGGAAGTGCGAATGGGTGGTGGGGCTCAGGACGGCAGAGCGGCGCCGATCTCCTCGGCGGCCTCCGGGCCGAAAGCCTCGCTGACCCGGCGTAGAGCGGTTTCCCGCTCGAACGTCCACTCCTGAGTGCCGACGGTCTCCAGGACCAGCACGGCGATCATCGATCCGAGCTGCGCGGCGCGTTCGACGGTCAGCCCGTAGTGCAGGCCCGCGAGGAAACCGGCACGGAATCCGTCGCCGACTCCCGTGGGGTCTGCCTTGGCCAGCTCCGGTACCGCGCCGACCTGCAGGGCGGTACCGTCCGCCGAGACGATCTCCACGCCCTTGTCGCCGAGTGTGGTGACCCGCACACCGACGCGGGAAAGCACGTCGGACTCCGCCCAGCCGGTCTTCTGCAGCAGCAGTTCCCACTCGTAGTCGTTGCTGAAGAGGTAGGTGGCGCCGTCCACGAACGACCTCGCCTGCTCGCCGTCCATCCGCGCGAGCTGCTGCGAGGGGTCGACGGCGAAGGTGTAACCGCGCGACCTGCACTCCTGCGCGTGGCGCAGCATCGCCTGCGGGTCGTCGGGACTGATCAGCACGAGGTCGAGCCCGCCTGCCCTGGCCGAGATCGGCTCCAGCTCGATGTTGCGGGCCTCCGCCATCGCGCCCGCGTAGAAGGTCGCGATCTGGCACAGGTCGTCGTCGGTCGTGCAGACGAACCGGGCGGTGTGGGCGACCTCGGAGACGTGCACCCCCGTGGTGTCCACGCCATGGCGCTCCAGCCAGGATCGATAGTCCGCGAAATCGGCGCCCACCGCCCCGACCAGCACCGGGCGCACTCCCAGCACTCCGAGGCCGAACGCGACGTTCGCGGCGATGCCGCCACGGCGGACGACCAGGTCGTCGGCGAGGAAGCTGAGCGAGACTCGATGCAGCTGCTCGGCGACCAGCTGCTCGGCGAACCTGCCGGGAAAGTGCATCAGATGGTCCGTCGCGATGCTGCCCGATACCGCGATGCGCCCCATGGCTGCCACCGGCTCTCCTTGTCGTCGATTTCGGTGTGGGGCACGAAAGAACCGGCAGGAATAACCCTTCCGGGTAGTTCACACCCGCTGCACGACACTACCGGTTGGTAAGGGTTTCCGGCTGGTCAGCCAGTACATAACGTCGAATACGTGAACCTCACCACGGAACCGGAAACCATCGGCGAGCTGATCGCCGACTGCAGGCAGATCCCGCAGGACCTGCGCCGCGAACGCCTCCCCGCCCCACGTACCGAGTCGGCGCGCCCCTGGTCGGTCGACGACGCCTGCCACGCCCAGGTCGCCGACCTCGACGCCTACGTCTGAGACACAACCCGCACGACCCCGCAAACGACAAAACGGGCGCTGGTTCACGTCAAACGTGACCAGCGCCCGCCTGCTGAGAAGCTCGCACCGTGGGACCAGCGGGGTCGCCCCCGCTACAAAATCAGTGGAACGAGTCGCCGCAGGCGCAGGAACCGCCCGCGTTCGGGTTGTCGATGGTGAAGCCCTGCTTCTCGATGCTGTCGACGAAGTCGATCGAGGCGTCCTGAACGTACGGGGCGCTCATCCGGTCCACGGCCACCTGCAGGCCGTTGAAATCGCGGAACAGGTCACCGTCGAGCGTGCGCTCGTCGAAGAACAGCTGGTACCGCAGCCCCGCACAGCCACCCGGCTGCACGGCGATACGCAGGTGCATGTCGTCGCGGCCCTCCTGCTCGAGCAGGGCCTTGGCCTTGGCTGCCGCGTTGTCGGTCAACGTCACGCCGTGCGTGGCCTCGCCGGCCTCGGCCTGCGTGGTGCCGGTCTGCTCAGCGGTCGTCATGGCTCTCCCTCGGGTGTTGCTGTGGCGGGTACCGGTGTCCTCCGTTGGGGAGAACATTCAGAGTGCCCGATCTGTTCCACGCTGCTCCGGCGAGAGCGTGGCGCTGTCTCCATGGTGACACATGTGTGGACCAGCTGAACATCACCGGCGAAGCCTGCAATACCCTGAACATGTGAGGTTCCTGCGCCGCAACAGCACCGAAGAGGCCGAACAGGCCGACAATGCCGCCGTCGACGTCGACGAGAGCGGCGAATCTCACGCGGTCAGGGGGTACACGCCCGCCAAGGGCAGGGCCACCCCCAAACGCAGGGAAGCCGAGGCCAAGCGCAGGGGACCGGTCGCCCCACCGCCGCGCACCACCCGTGAGGCCATCAAGCGCAGCCGCGAGCTGCGCAAGAAGAACCCGGTGAGCAAGGAAGAGCGCCGTGCCGCCGCCAGGGAACGCCGCGAGGGGATGAAAGCGGGTGACGAGCGTTACCTGCTCCCACGCGACCGGGGCCCGGTGAAGGCCTACGTGCGTGACCTGGTCGACTCGCGCAGGCACGTACTCGGTCTGTTCATGCCGCTGGCGATCCTCGTCTTCATCGCGCTGCTCGTACCGCACCCCGCCATCCAGCAGTACGCCACGCTGCTGACCACGTTCATGTTGCTCGGCATGATCGTCGAGGGCTTCCTGACCGGCAGGCGGATCGCCGCCCAGGTGCGGGAGAAGTTCCCGAACGAGATCGTCAAGGGCCGTTCGATCGGCTGGTACGCCTTCATCAGGGCGAGCCAGCTGCGCAAGCTCCGGATGCCGAAGCCGAGGGTGAAGCCCGGCGAACCGGTTTCCTGACCCACGCCCACCCACCACGCGAGTTCCCCAATGTGGCATTGGGGACGTTCAAGTTCCCCAATGCGGCATTCGGGACGTTGGAGTTCCCCAATGCCACATTGGGGAACTCCTCCGGCCGGCGGCGATCGGACCTGGAGCGGACTCCAGGTCGTTAGCTAGGCGAAACGTTTGCCGCTAGGGTGAACGTATGGAGTTTCGTCGTCTCGGCCGCAGTGGCCTGAACATCAGTGAGATCTCGTACGGCAACTGGCTCACCCACGGATCGCAGGTGGAGGAGGACCAGGCGCAGGCCTGCATCAAGGCCGCGCTGGACGCGGGCATCACCACCTTCGACACCGCCGACGTGTACGCCAACACGGCCGCGGAATCGGTGCTCGGTCGCGGTCTTGCCGGTCAGCGCAGGGAGAGCCTGGAGATCTTCACCAAGGTCTTCTGGCCGACCGGGCCGGGCGGGCCGAACGACAGGGGCCTTGGCCGCAAGCACATCATGGAATCGGCGAACGCGTCGCTGAAGCGCCTGCAGACCGACTACATCGACCTGTACCAGGCGCACCGCTTCGACCGGACCGTCCCGCTGGAGGAGACCTTCCTCGCCTTCGCCGACCTGGTCCGCCAGGGCAAGGTGCTCTACATCGGCGTCTCCGAGTGGACCGCCGAGGAGATCACCCGAGGCGCGGCCATCGCCCGTGAGCTCAAGGTCCCGTTCATCTCGAACCAGCCCCAGTACAACGCCCTGTGGCGGGTCATCGAGTCGCAGGTCATCCCGGCAGCAGAGCGGGAGGGCTTGAGCCAGATCGTCTGGTCGCCGATCGCCCAGGGTGTGCTGACCGGCAAGTACAAGCCGGGCCAGCCGCTGCCCGAGGGCTCGCGCGCCACCGATGAGAAGGGCGGCGCCAACTTCGTCAAGCGGTTCCTCAACGACGACGTGCTCGAGCGTGTGCAGCGGCTGGAGCCGCTGGCCAAGCAGGCGGACCTGACCCTCGCCCAGCTGGCGGTCGCCTGGGTGCTGCAGAACCCGAACGTCGCCTCGGCGATCATCGGCGCCTCCCGTCCGGAGCAGGTGTACGAGAACGTCAAGGCCACGGGAGTCAAGCTCGACGCCGACCTGCTCGAGCAGATCGACGCCGTACTCGACGGAGTAGTCGAGCGTGACCCGATGCTGACGAAGAGCCCCTGATCGAACTCAGCGGTGGCCGAGCACCCGCTCGGCCACCGCGAGGTCGTGGGCGTAGGTGATCTTGAAGTTCTCCTGCTCGCCGGGGATCCAGCGCACTCGCACCGACGAGAATCGCTCCATACAGGACGCCGTGTCGGTGCCGGCGAACTCCGCCCGCTCGGCCGCTTCGTAGGCGGCCAGCAGCGGACCCGCACGAAAGCCCTGGGGCGTCTGCACACGTACCAGCGCACCTTCCGGTTTACCTGCCAGCCTGCTGCCGTCCTTCGTCGCGGCGAAGATGTCCGAGCCCGCCAGCCCAGGCACCGCTCCCCCTTCCCCCCGAGCGGTGCGCAACACATCTGCGATGAGCCGTGGCGTGACGAGCGGGCGCGCCCCGTCGTGCAGCAGCACGGTGTCGACGGACCCATCCGCGATCCGGCTTGCCAGGTGCCGCAGGGCGTTGAGCTCGGACTCCTGCCGTGTCGCGCCGCCGTGCACGATCTCGATCCGCGTCCCGGTGTGCTCCGCGCGGACCCGCTCGACCAACTCCTCGTCCTGTGGCCGGATGACCAGCAACAGGACGCCGATCGACGGCACCGCGGCGAACGCGTCGAGCGACCACGACACGAGCGGGCGGCCCGCGAGCGGAAGGAAAACCTTGTTCAGGTTCGCGCCCACCCTTGTCCCCGCACCGCTGGCGAGAACGACTCCTGCGGCGAGCGGGGCGGTTTCGGTCTCCGGCACGGCGGAGATCATACGGCCGGTCGGCGGGGCAAGCGCTCGCTCCCGGTAGCGTTGCCGAGCGTGAACGCGGAAACCGGATCTCCCGAACCTGACCGCTCGCCGGCCGACCTCTCGTTCGACGAGGTCGCACAGCCCGACGAACTCGCGCGGGCAGAGGCGCTGCGGCTGCACAGCACGCTGGTCAAGCCGCCGGGCTCGCTGGGCAAGCTCGAGGAACTCGGCGCCTGGATCGCCGCCTGCCAGGGCAGGCCGACACCGCGTCCGTTCACCAGGGCAAGGGTGATCGTTTTCGCCGGTGACCACGGAATCGCGGCACACGGGGTCTCGGCCAATCCGCCCGAGGCGACCGGTCAACTGCTCGGCGTCATGCTCAACGGTGGCGCCGCGATCAACGTGCTGGCTTCGACGGCGGGCGCGAGTGTTCGCGTGGTCGACATCGCCGTGGACAACGACGGTGCCGAGGCAGGCGTATCGGAGTTCAAGGTGCGGCGGGGTTCCGGCAGCATCGATCGTGAGGATGCGCTCAGCGATGCGGAGGTGCACGCCGCTCTGCGAGCTGGCAGGCAGATCGCCGACGCCGAAGTGGACGGTGGAGCCGACCTGCTCGTCGCCGCCGACCTCGGGGTTGGCGGGAGCACCGTGGCCTCGACGTTGATCGCCGCGCTCACCGGCGCCGAACCGGTCGCTGTGATCGGGCGTGGTTCGGGCATCGACGACCACGGGTGGATGCGCAAGGCCGCGGCCGTCCGCGACGCCCTGCGCCGCGCCCGCACGGCGCTCTCCGACCCGGTCGACCTGCTGCGCACCTCCGGGGGCGCGGATGTGGCGGCGATGACCGGTTTTCTGGCTCAGGCGGCGATCCGCCGGACGCCGGTGCTGCTGGACGGCCTCACCGTCGGTGCCGCGGCGCTGGTGGCCGAGGAACTCGCGCCGGGTGCCCGGTCCTGGTGGGTGGCCGCCCACCGGTCCAGCGAGCCCGCGCACGCCATGGTGCTCGAGCACCTCGACCTGGAACCGTTGCAGGACCTGGACATTCGCCTCGGCGAAGGCGCGGGCGCGGCGAGCGCGCTCCCGCTGCTGTTCATGTCGGCCAGACTGCTCGCGGAGATGGCCACCCGCGAGCAGGCTGGTGTCACCGACCCGACGGGATGACGCTCAGCTCAGGGGCTGCATCCAGTCGTGCGGGTCGGGACGGGTGCCCTCCTGGATGCCGGTGAGTTCGGCACGCAGCTTCAGGGTCAGCTCACCCGGCTCATTACCGCCGATGGTGAACCCACCACCCGCATGCTTGACGCTGCCGACCGGCGTGATCACCGCGGCGGTCCCGCACGCGAACACCTCGGTCAACTCGCCCGAGGTCGCTGCCTTCTCCCACTCCTCGGTGGAGATCCGGCGTTCCTCGACCGAATGGCCGAAGTCCGCCGCGAGCTTGAGCAGGGTGTCCCTGGTGACACCCGGCAGCAGGGACCCGGTCAGCTCCGGAGTCACCACGCGGGCGTCCGGGCCGGAACCGAAGACGAAGAACAGGTTCATCCCGCCCATCTCCTCGACCCAGCGGCGCTCCACCGCGTCCAGCCAGACCACCTGGTCGCAACCCTGCTCCACGGCCTGGGCCTGGGCCACGAAGGACGCGGCGTAATTACCCGCGCACTTGGCGAACCCGGTACCCCCGGGGGCGGCGCGAACGTACTCGGTCGACAGCCACACGCTCACCGGCTTCACCCCACCGGCGAAGTAGGAGCCCGCTGGCGAGGCGATCAGCGAGTAGAGGTACGAACTCGCCGGGCGGTTCACCCCGAGCCCGGCCTCGGTGGAGATCATGAACGGACGCAGGTACAGCGTCTCGCCCTGCTTCGTGGGCACCCAGCGCTCGTCCACGGCGAGCAGCTCCCGAATCGACTGCAGGAAGACCTCGTCCGGCAGCTCGGGCATCGCCAGCCTGCGGGCGGAACTGCGGAACCGCGCGGCGTTGGCGTCCGCACGGAACGACGCGATCGACCCGTCCGGCTGCCGGTAGGCCTTGAGGCCCTCGAAGATGGCTTGGCCGTAGTGCAGGACCGAGGTGGCCGGGTCGAGGGTGAACGCCTCGTAGGGCCGGACCTCGGCGTTGTTCCAGCCCTGCTCGGCGTCCCACTTCACGGTCACCATGTGGTCGGTGAAATGCGTGCCGAAGCCCGGCGCGGCCAGTACCTCCGCCACGCGCTCCGGCGTGGCCGGGTTCGTGTTGGCGACATGGGCGAAGGGCATCGGTTTCGTCATGAACAGAGGGTAACTCTTTGTAGGACGTCATAACATTCCCAGCCCCAGAAGCCGCCTGCCCTACGATGGTCTTGTGACCTACCAACCCGCGCAGCCCGCCCGTGGCGGCAGTGTGTCCGCAGGAGCCGCCTCCGACGCCAAGACCTTCGGCGCCGCAGCGTTGCTGACTTTCTCGGCAGGAATGGTGGTACTCCTCGGCTACCTCCTGGTCGGCGGCTTCGGCGCCTTCCTCGGCATCATCGGTGCCGTCTTCGGCATCGTCTGGTGGAAG
Organism: Amycolatopsis palatopharyngis; assembly: GCF_003385185.1. GTDB lineage: Bacteria > Actinomycetota > Actinomycetes > Mycobacteriales > Pseudonocardiaceae > Amycolatopsis > Amycolatopsis palatopharyngis. The sequence continues at coordinate 17,692 of NZ_PQHZ01000051.1, forward strand.
GGCCTGCACGGCAAGGTCTTCCCCCGCGACCTGCCGAACTCCTCGGTCATCGGGGCAGCCGTGGCCTCGGGGGTGCTGGCCCTCATCGTGGTCGTCATGGCCTAGCTATCGCGGAGACCCCGGCGCCAGGCCGGCCAACACCTCCGGTGCGAGTGCCGGCGGTGGCCAGGCCGGATCGGGGCGGAAGTCCGTCCATGTGCCGTCGAACGGGAACTCTCCCGCTTCGGCCAGCGCGGCAAGCCGCTCCCCCTCGGCCCGCAGTGCCGTCAGCTGCTTCGCGGTGATCCGTCCGGCCCGCACCGCAGCGGCCGCCTCGTCCTCGTCCTTCCAGCGCCAAGTCCGGTTCGGCGCCACAACCAGGTCGAGCACGCCGTCGATGCGCTCGGTTCCGTCTGCCGTGCGGCCGAGCGGGACCTCCAGGTTCACGTACCAGTCCCGGAACGTGCCGTCCGGTTCGAAGACCCACCAGACCGAGGACCAGTTCCGCTCACTGACCAGTCTGAGCGTGGAGGTGTCGCGCCAGTGGTCCCGGAAGAACCTGCGCGGTACCCGGAAACGTTGCTCCAGCGGGACGTCCCGCAGCCGCCTGCCGTCGGCGGGCCCACTGCCGATGATCTCGGTGCCCTCGGGCAGCCAGCCGAGCAGTGTGTCCCCGTCGTCGGCGAGCACACGCAGCGGATGCCGCTGACCAATGCTGCCGTCCGGCCGCAGAAACCGCAGGACCGCTGTCGAACTCGCCTCCCACGGTGCGTCTCGGCTCATGTGAGCAACGGTAGCGGGAGACCGGCGAGCAGCAGCACCGCAAGCCCTACGGCGGGCCGGGCGGGCACCGCGTGGTCGTCGAATGGCGCCCGGTTCTGGGTCAGCCTGGCCGGCACATCTCGTCGACCAGCTCGTTCAGCAAGCAGGCCTCGTCGGTTCTCAGTCGCGCAAGGAGGAGCTCCGCGCGGTCTTCACCGACGACTGGTCCTACGCCGTCGCGGAATTTCTCGACCAGTGCGGCCGTGGACAAGGGCCGGTCCGGGTCCCCGATCGCGGTCGTCGGCCCGCTGGATATCCGGCGTCCGTCATTCAGAACCAGCGTCACCTCGGCTTCTCTGCGTGCCGGGAACACCTCGGTCATCGCCGGGGACTCGTGCACACGCATGCCCTCAACAAGGCGATGCACTTGCGCGTCGACGAGGTGCGGGTACGCGATGACCCGTGGAGGTACCGCGCGGTGGACAGCGGCGACCGCGACCGGAAAGGGCAGGCTGTACTGAGCGTGCTCCGTCGTGTGCGGAATTCTCGTGGCAAGCCTTGCTGCCGCGGCGAAGGTGCCGACTTCGATGAGCCGGATCTCGCCCGGCTCGACGGAATGTCGACGTACCAGATCTATCGTGGCCTCGATCGCGGGATGGGACCACCGGCATACGGAATGCGGTTTGAAGTACTGCTCCAGCACCATCCACCGGTCTCCCAGATCGTCCCACATGGCGGAGCCGGAGCCATCGGCCAGGAGCTCAGCCGGAGCTCCGGTGAAGCCCTCGGCCGCGAGCAACGCCGCGGACACACCTGCTTGCGCGCCCCATCCGGAGCTGTCTTTGATCATCGTGGGATGGTCGATACATCGCATCATAGGAGCACGGGGAGCGTGGTACTCGGCGATGCCGAGCGTGTGTTCGGTCGCGGTACGGCCGAGACCGAAACCACGAGCCGCCACTGCGGCGCTGCCGAGCGCGTTCCACGTGCCGGAGCTGTGATAGTCGCCAGCCGTATCGTGCAGCGCGATTCCGGCACGAGTCGCAATCTCGTAGCCCACCACAAGGGCTGTCAACAAGTCGCCCTTCGTGGCCGAGGCCGAGCCCTCCAACGCGGCGACGGCGGCCGGGAGTACTGCCACCCCGGCATGTCCCTTCGTGAGTCTGTGGCCATCGTGGCCGTCCATGGCATCGATTGTTGAAGCGTTGGCCAATGCCGCGCCGGCCGGGCTGACAGCCCGGCCGTCGAACCACAACCGGGCATGCCCGCCGGCGCCGAGGAAGTTGTTCGCGGCGTGATCACGGACGATCCGGGACAGTTCGGTGGCACTTCCCGCCGCAGCGACCCCGACCAGGTCGAGCACGCACCGCGAGGCCTGCTCGACCACGCCGGACGGCAAATCGGCGAAGTTGAGCTCGTGAATGAAACGATGAACGTTCTTCGACATGCCAACCTCTGAATCTTACGTGCGGCGGTAACGGGAACCCGGCGCTCGCGCACAGGTCAAACGGATGGATTCGCGATAAAACCCCGGGTGCGCAGAAAATGCAGTGCAGCTTGGTCGGCTGTCGCACCATCCAGGTCGACCATCGAATTCAGCTCGATGACGGTGTCCTCCGTGAGGGCCGATCCAAGGCGCCGCGCCAACTCTCCCAGCTGCGGGTACTTCTCACGCGTTTCCGAGCGCACTGTGAGCCCGGCGAGCTGGGTGAAAAAGTAGTTTCGATCGTCACGCAGAACTTTTAGATCCAAAGATTTGATTCGAGCATCCGTGGTGAATACCTCCGCGAAGTTGCACGGACTGCCCTTCGCCGCATTGACGAAGTTGAGCGCAAAGTCGTTTTGATAGACCTGCGACGTAGGAAACCGTATGTCGTACGCGTTCTGAAAACCGGCGAACTCACGGTCGAGGAACTCCGCAGCGCCGCAAAATGTGGCCTCATCGGGATACTGCCGGAAGTGGTCTCGCAGTTGCGACAGCGAGTGCACTTCGGCGAGCGGCCCGGTTGCGTCGCTGCGACGTGCAACGGCGTACTGGTTGCCAAATTTTGCCGGACCCAACCAGGTGATCTGATTTCGGGTTTCGTCTTCTCGCGCTACCGCATCGAATTGCTCCCGCATGCCGACGACCGGCTTTTCGTTCTTGAGAAACAAGGACCAGCCGGTACCCGCGTATTCCCAGTACATGTCGATGTCGCCATTTTTCAAGGCGGTACGTGCGATGTTGGATCCGCTGAGGCCTGTCCGATCCATGACGGTTGCTCCCGCCGCCTGCAACGAATAGAGCATTATCTTGCCGAGTATCTTCTGTTCGGTGAATTCTTTCGATCCCACCGCTAATTGGGCACCGGACAAGTCGATGTCCTTGCCGATTGTCCCGCCGGCGAGCGTTTCTGCCGTGGGCGTCACCGCATCGTGGGCAGGCGCGCTACAGCCGGTCGCCACGGCCAGCACCGACAACCCCGCCGCGAGCAGCCGTTGCCACCCGGTGTGTGTTGGAGACACAGCGAAATCCAATCGTGGTCGTGTATGGCCGGGGTCAGACACCTTCAGGTCGAAGAATGTCTTCCGCAATACCGGCAAGCCAGTCCAAGAGCAACGCGAGAACGGCGACGATGACACTCCCGGTAGCCAGGACGAGATTGCGGTTGGACGCGATACCGTTGGAGATGATGTCACCGAGGCCGCCCGCGCCGACGAACGTGGCCAGGGCGACAGTCCCGACGGTGATGGTCAACGTCGTGCGCACACCGGCAAGCATCACCGGCACCGACAGTGGAAGTTCAATCGTGAAAAGAATTCCCTTTTTTGTCATGCCCATACCGCACGCGGCTTGGATGACCGAGCGATCAACCTGTTGCAGCCCGGCAATGGTATTGCGCATCACCGGCAGGATGCCGTAAAGCACGAAAGCGATGACCGCGATCGCGTTCACGTCGAGCGCGATGAATCCCACCGCGAACAGCACGATCAATCCGACGGACGGGATCGCCTGGCTGATGTTGGCCACCGCGAGTACCGGCCCGGACCAGCGGCGGAAGCGTTCACGCGTGAGTAGCACACCCACCGGGATGGCGATCAGCAGGATCAGCACCGATACGACGCCAGTGAGTTCGATATGCTTGAGCGTCCTACTCAAGATGTACTCCGCGTTGAGGCTTCGCTGCTCGATCATGTCGAGCTGCTGGGCCGAGACGGCGAAATAAAGCACGACGAGCACGCAGGCGAGCAGTGCGGGACGGACCAAATAGCGTGCCGGGCCGCGGGATCCAGGAAAACCGCCGGGTGCTGACCGGCGTGATGTCGGGACATTCTCTAAACGGGGCGGTGTAACCATCTCACTGCTCTCCCGAGCCCGATGACTTGCCTGCGAGTGTTGAACGCGCCGTCACCTTGTCAGTGTGAATCAGGGTCCGGATGGTATTGATGTCGAGTGCACCGCGGTAAGCGCCGGACTCGTCGACCACCACCGCGGCGGACGAGTTGGTGCACAGCATTTGGTCCAGTGCGGCGAACAACGAATCGTTCGGCTGGATGGTCGAGAGAACCGGCAGCCCGGGGCTGAGCACTTGTGCCTCGTGACGGCTGGATTCAACGGGTAGCCAGCCTGTCGGTTGCCCGTGCGGACCGAGAAGGAGCAGAAAGTCGCGATCGCTCGCACGCACTGCCGCGAGCCGTTCGTCCCGCCCCGCGTCCTGCCGCACAGTTGGCCACGACGGTATATCGACGTCACCGACACGACTAAGAGTGAGGCGTTTTATCGAAGCACCGGAGCCGACGAAGTCGGCCACGAAATTATTGGCCGGCTCGGTTAAAATCTTTTCTGGTGTGTCGAATTGCGCGATTCGACCGCCCTCGGCAAATATGGCGATACGGTCGCCCATCTTGATCGCTTCGTCAATATCATGAGTCACGAACACGATTGTTTTGCGCAACTCAGCCTGAATGCGGAGGAACTCGTTCTGCAGACTCTCGCGAGTGAGCGGGTCGATGGCACCGAAGGGTTCGTCCATCAGCATCACGGCCGGATCTGCGCCCAATGCCCTCGCCACGCCGACCCTCTGTTGCTGGCCACCGGAAAGCTGCTTGGGGTGACGGTTCCGGTAGATCTCGGGTTCGAGTCCCACCATGATGAGTAACTCGTCAATCCGATTATTGATTCGTTGACGGCTCCAACCAAGCATTTTCGGTACGGTGGCGATGTTTTCCGCCACCGTACGATGCGGGAACAAGCCGGTCTGCTGGATCGCGTAGCCGATCTTGCGGCGAAGCTGGTCCGGATCGACCTTGGTTACGTCCTCGCCATCCAGGTAGCTTCGGCCGGAAGTGGGCTCAATCAGCCTGTTGATCAACTTCATGGTGGTGGTCTTGCCACACCCCGAGGGGCCGAGGAAAACCACGATTTCCCCGGCCGGGATCTCCAGGTCCAGTCCGTCCACCGCGGGCCGCTCTTGGCCAGGATAGGACTTGGTGAGCTTTTCGAGCCGGATCATTGGGTCCTCCGGTTGAGTTCGATCAGTCACGTATCCCCCTCGATGTCGTAAGACGGTTGAGTGCGACGAAGGCCAGGTCGAACAGAACGGCCAGGACCACGATCCCCGCTATCCCCTCCAAGGTCAGATAGACAGCGAAGGGAGTGCCTGCCTTGGACAGACCATCCAGGATCAGGTTGCCCAGACCGGGGCCGTTGACGGCGGCGGCGATGGCCGCGATACCGAGTAGCAACTGGGCAGCCACCCGGAGGCCGGCGACGATCACCGGCCAGGCGATGGGCAGTTCGACGGTGAGCAACAGTCGTAACCGATTCATCCCCATCCCACGGGCCGATTCAACAACCGCGGTGTCAACCTCGCGAAGACCGACAATACTGTTGCGTACCACGGGAAGCAGCCCGTACAGCGTGAGCGCCACAATCGCCGGGGCGCTGCCGAGGCCGAGTGGCGCGATGAGCAAGCCGAACAGCGCGTAGGACGGAATGGTCAGCAGCAACGCGGCCGTGCCGACGGCCACCGCCCTGGGGGTACCGGTGCGGTAGGTGAGTGCCGCCACCGGCACCGCGATCAGAACAGCCAGGGCCAGGCTTTCGAGCACGAGGGCCGCGTGCGCCAGCGTCGCGTCCAGCACCTGTGAGTAATTGGAAAGAAAATACTCCGCGAAGCTCATGTCACCCCACTCAGCCGACCGACGACCTCATGCGAGGCAGTTCCAGTGACTCGACGAAGAAGCGGTCAAGGTGGTCTACCAGGCCACGGAAAACGGGGTGCTCGTCGAACATCCATTCAGTGTGGCCGACCCCGTCGAGCAGGATGAGCTCCTTGGGTTCGTCGGCGTGGGCGTACAGCGCCCGTGCTTCTTCAGGGCGGTGCAGCCGATTCTCCTCCCCGTGCACGATCAGAACCGGCCGCGGAGCGAGGCGGTGGGCAACCGTTTCTGGGCTGAAGCGCAGTAGGTAGTCGGCGGATTCCAGGTTGACACCTGCGCCGAAACCGGGCGCCTTGTACAACTCCTCACCAACGTAGCCGTCAGTCTTGTCGTCGAGATCCAGCCGCACGATGTCCCATGGCGAGGTGATCTCCGAACGGCCGAACGTCGCGCACCGACCCCGATCCGCGGCAATCCGCTCGAGCAGGCGGCGCCAGGAGTCCTCGTCATGCATGTTGCGTGTCGAACGGTTGCCGTCGGCGACGGCGTTCACGGCCGCGACCGCACGCACTCGCGGATCGTCGGCCGCGGCGGCGACCACGACGCCGCCACCCAGACCCCACCCCAGCAAGGACACCCGGCCGGCATCGAGGTCGGGTTCCACGCACACCCTGTCTACGGCGGCGCGCACGTCCTGGGCCCATTCCTGGGGTACGAGCCGGCCCCGCTCTCCCTCGCTTTCCCCGAAACCGCGATAGTCGAACGCGAGCACAGCGTAGCCGAGCGCGGTCAGTGCGCGGGCGAATCGTTCAGGATGGATCACCTTCAGTCCCTGAAAGCCGGAAGCCGGGATCACGACCGGATACGGAGCGCCCGCCCCGCCGTCATCGGGCAGGTGCAGATCGGCGTCGAGCCGGTATCCGCTGCTGAAAAATGGCATGGTTCGTACAGTCATGGTTTCTCATTTCGATGTTGTCTGTTCAGCGGTTCTGTCAGGAATCCACTGCACGGTTCTTTACTTCGGCCGACCGCGAACTGCGGCCGGACACTTCCGCGGACAGTTCCTGTGCGGCTGCCGCGACCAGCCGCCCCGTCTTGTGCAGGCGTCGTCCCAGGCGGAACTTCGGCGCGGAGACATTCAATGCGGCGATCACTCGGTTCTGCGCATCGCGCACCGGTGCTCCGGCGGCGACCAGACCTGGTTCGAACTCCTCATTACTGAGCACGTAACCGCGAACTCGCGCCTCCTCCAGCCGTTCGAGGAACTCCTCGACACTGCGTGCACCTCCGGGGCCGACAATGCTGAAATCCGCATCGGCCAGCATCTCGCGGACGTCGTCGGGTTCGTGGTCGAACAGCAAGGCCCGCCCGGAGGAGGTGACGTGCACGGGAACCAGACGTCCCACCCAGCCCGCCGTCTGAACCGCGCGCAACGGACTCCGCGACAGCACGGTGAGCACACCGCCCTGCTCGAGAACGCTGAGGTGGGCGCGTTCCCCGCTAGCGGCGACCATTCGACGCAGTACCGCAGGAGCACTGGCCAGCAGCCGTTGGTCGGCGGCATTCGCGGCGAGGGTGAACAGCCGCCAGCCCAATCGGTACCCCATTGTGTCGGGGTCACGATCCACCAGCCCGGCCTCGGCGAGCACCTTGAGCGTTCGGGATACCTGGCTCTTCTCCCGCCCCACACGGCGGGCGATCTGCACGACACCGACGCTGCCTTGTTCAGTGGATTCATCCTCGCCGAGCGCCAGGAGTACCGCGATGGCACGGTGCACACTGGACGATCCCTCGCTTGGCATGGAAAACATAGTGGGATCACTCACCTGGCATCGCAACCGTTGTTGTTGGATATGCAACCCTGATCTATGACTTGGTGTTCAGTGCCAATCGGGTTCGACCTGGATCAGGCAGCTGAATCCATCAGCGAACGCCAGCTCATCCGGCTCGGACGGCCCGCAGGGTCGGCAGCACTCGTTTCCCGCACGCGACGGTTCGCGGACGGTTTCCTGCAACGAGCGGACCAACCGGGCACGTCCAGGTCAAGCTTTTCGTGCAGCGTTTTCCGCTCAGGGCACGACAAGTGATTCCGGGAGCTCTCCCGCGCACGCACGAAGGGCACCGCGATCAAGGCCTTGTTCGGCGAGCGCGTCGATGAGCTGTTCCAGCGCCTGAGGGGCCGGCGGAGAATCCGGCTGTCCGGCGTCGGACGACAGTACGACGTGCTCCAAACCGACTTCACGGACAAACGCGGCAAGCACCGCCGATGTGGCCGTCGGCTGGTGCAGCAGTTGGAAAGCGGTGATCTCAGCGAACGCGCCATCGGCGCACAGTTGGGCAGCCAGCTGGCCGGACATGGCCGGCACCGTGTAGCTGGGGTGAGTCAGTAACAACCTGCGAACCCCGCATTCGCGAGCCACCGGTAGCAACCAGCAGACCTCGTCGGTGCTCAGATGTCCGGTAGCCAGCACCGCGTCCGCCTCGGCCACGAGGCGACACACCTCGCGTACCGAGTCCTCGACGTTCACTTCCAACGGCGGCACACCGTACGAATGCCGCCCCAGCCGAGAAGGTGGACCGCACAGGCGGGGCAGGCCCGCTGCTTCCTGGGTGTGGGCGTCGGCGGTCGGCATCCACACCACACGCCCGCCCGCGGACAACGCGGCCGCGACGGCAGCGGGGTTTATTCCGCCGGTGTGCTGATTGAGCGCGATCCCGCCGTAAACCGCCATCGAACGGCCTCGCCCCGCAGCGTGGGCCCTGCCTACGGTCGACTCGTAATGTCCCTTGAGCACACAGCCCGAGTATCCAGCCCTTTCATACGCAGCGACGGTGTCGATGTCGTCAGCGCGCCGCGCCACAACGTCCGGCGCGGCATGTACGTGGAGGTCGAACATCAAGCCAGGCTGACCGGCCAGCGCTTCTGCGGCAACCAGAGTTGCTGTATAAGCACGACGGGCCGCGGGCTCAGCTGTCGGCACCCTCCGCGATGAGACGCTGCACCTCACGCGCGACCAAGCCCAGCCGTGCCTCTTGCAGCAACGGAAGTTCACGGCGGCGACGACGTACCTGTGTGAGGTCGAGATCCACGACCGTAAGCGAGGACTCTCCCACCGGCGCTTGGGCGACAACCCTTCCCCACGGATCGAGGACACGCGAACCACCCCAGAACCGCGCTCCCGACTCCTCGCCCACCCGGTTCACGAACACCACCCAGCACTGTTGCAGCCGCGCAATGGACAGCAGCAGATCCGACCAGTACTGGGCAGTGTCAACCGAGCCCGGAGCCAGTCCCTCGGCGCTGTTCGTCGGCACCAGCATGACTTCCGCGCCGTCATGCGCGGCCAGCCACGGCAACATCGGCTGCCACGCGTCGTTGCAAATCAACGTAGCCATCCGGGAGAGCCTTGTGTCGAAGGCCCGGATGGCCTGGCCAGGACTTGAGTGCTTCCGCTCTTCCCAGCTCAGGTAATTCGGCAGGTACAGCTTGCGGTGGACGTGCACGACCTCGCCATCGGACAGATACACCGCGGCATTGAATCTGCGCAGCCGGCCGTCCTCGTGAAAGCCAACCACGACATCCGGGCCTAAGCGGGACAAGGCGAGCAGGCGCGGATCGTTCGCCGACAACGAACTGTCCTCCACCGTCCCCAACGCATAGCCGTTCACGCTGAGTTCGGGAAAAACAACAAGGTCCGCCCCCTCGGCGGCCGCCTCCTTGACGGTCCGCTCTGCCTCGGCAATGTTCTCGTCGACCGCACCGAGCCGACAATCCACTTGCGCCATCGCAACTCGCACAGATACACACTCCGTCCGCCAACTCGCCTGCGCGCCGACGCCGACGCATGAAAACGTAGGTATACCCGCGCCGAACAAGCTCGACAACAAGAGTTGCACACGCGACAACCGACGGGACGTGCCTGGCGTTTGCACCATCGAGTACAGGTCAGCGCGGTCTGACTCACGTCAGGAAAGGTACCGAGAGACCTGCGAGTAGCAACGTCACCAGTGCCCCGGTTACCACCTCGATCGGTGTGCGCGACCGACTGACCACGACCGCGCCCGCCACTTCCGCGAGCGCCAGAACCGTGGCCAGCACCAGCGTCCCCGCCGGGCCCAGCAGGTCCGCGAGCAGGACGGCCGCGAGCCCCAGCGGAAGCACCGTGACGGCTCGCTGACGCAGGCCTCCGGAGATCGCGGAGTAACCCCCTCCGAGTGCCGTCGCCACCGTCGCCAGCGCGACGACGACAGCCAACGCGGACTGCAAGAACTGGGCGTCGGCAGCGGCGAGAACGTCGCGCAACGATGTCGGCGAAAGTCCCAGCCGGATCGGCCCGAGCTGGTATAACGCCGCACCCGCTACGGCGAGCCCCAGTCCGGCGGCCAGCCACAGCCGCCACGACCGGAGCACGCCCCCACCTCCGGCGAACATGGGAAACGCCACCGCAGCGGCGAACAGCACACCGAAAGGGCCTGGCCCACTCTCCGGGATGTATCCCGACGGCGGCTCGACGGCGACGCAGAGCGCGACGAACGCCAAGGCCGCCACCAGCAACAGACCTGCCCCCCACCGCAGCAGAACGGGGTGGATCGTCACTCCGGCCACCCGCGCAGCCGTGACCAGCAGCACCAAGACGGCTGGGCCCACCCAGCCGATTTCTGGCACGACGTACGCCCCGAACACTGCGGCGCACACCGACACGACAGCGACGCTCGACGCCGTGCGCAACGCTGTCCCCACCTGGGGTCCGGCCTGCGGATCCGCAGGCGACGACGCCAGCAGGCCCCCTCGGTCCACGCAGTACGCGAGCGCCGCGGCGAGCAGCAGCCCACCCAACAACCACCAGCCCGCGCCCGCCGCGCCGACCGCGATGGTGATCGGGATGAACGCCGCGACTCGCCCGAGCACCCGCCCTACCTCCCCTGCCGACCAACGTCGTCATTAGCATGGCTCACGATGCGGCGGGACAACCGCCCGCCCACATCAGTGCCGATGCGAACGCGCGAGGAGCCAGAAGTGACCGTGCCCAAGCTTGCCCTTTCCGACAACAGCGAGGCCGCTCTCGCCAAGACCAAGGCCGACGTCATCGTGATCGGCACGGTCCAAGGCACCGACGGCGTCGAACTCGCGGCCGGCACGGACGCCCTTGACTCCGCACTGGACGGCAGCACCGCCGACACCCTCCGCGCCCTCGGCGCTTCCGGCAAGGCCGAGGAGGTCGTGAAGCTGCCGACCATGGGCAAGCTGCCTGCCAAGGTCGTGTTCGCCGTCGGCCTCGGCAAGCGGGACGCGGACGGCGCGATCAGCCAGGAACAGGTCCGCCGCGCCGCGGGCGCGTCGGCTCGCGCACTCGCCGGCACCGGCAGGGCACTGACGACGCTGTCCGCTGTGGACTTGCAGGGCGCGGTGGAAGGTACCGTTCTCGGCGCCTACTCCTTCACTGAGTACAAGTCCGCACCCGGCGACGGCCCGGTGTCCACAGTGGATGTCGCGAGCCCCGAAGCCGGTACCGCGAAGGAGCACAAGGCAGCGCTCAAGGCTGCGACCGCGATCGCCGAGTCGGTGCTCGTCGCGCGGGACCTGATCAACACGCCGCCGAACGACCTCTTCCCCGCCTCCTTCGCGGAGCGGGCGAAGAAGCTGGCTGAAGCCGGTGGCCTCGAGATCGAGGTGCTCGACGAGAAGGCGCTCAAGCGCAAGGGATTCGGTGGCATCCTCGGTGTGGGCGGCGGCTCCTCGCGGCTGCCAAGGCTGGTCCGGGTGACCTACCGCGGCGCCAAGGCCAAGAAGAAGATCGCACTGGTCGGTAAGGGCATCACGTTCGACACCGGCGGCATCTCGATCAAGCCGGCCGCGAACATGGACAACATGACCTCGGACATGTCCGGTGCGGCGGCGGTACTCGCCTCGGTGGTGCTCGCGGCCAAGCTGAAGTACCCGCTCGAGGTGACCGCGACCATCCCGCTCGCCGAGAACATGCCCTCGTCCACCGCGTACCGGCCCGGCGACGTGCTGAGCATGTACGGCGGCAAAACGGTCGAGGTGCTCAACACCGACGCCGAGGGCAGGCTGGTGCTGGCCGACGCGATGGTGCGCGCGGCCGAGGACGAGCCCGACTACCTGATCGAGACGTCCACCCTCACCGGCGCGCAGATCGTCGCGCTCGGCAACCGCACCGCGGGCATCATGGGTTCCGACGAGTTCCGCGACCGGGTCGCCGGTATCGCCAGGGCAACCGGCGAGGGCGGCTGGGCGATGCCGCTGCCCGAGGAGCTGCGTGGCGAACTCGACTCCAGGCTCGCCGACCTCGCCAACGTGACCGGCAGCCGGTGGGGCGGGATGCTCGCGGCAGGGATCTTCCTGCGTGAGTTCGTCGCCGAGAACCTTCCGTGGGTGCACATCGACATCGCGGGCCCTTCGTACAACACCTCGGGGCCGTGGGGCTACACCGGCAAGGGCGGTACCGGCGTGCCGGTGCGCACCATCGCCGCGGTTCTGGCGGACATCGCCGACAACGGCTGATTCGTACCGCATGAGCGGGACTTGGCCTGCCGAGGAGTACCTCGAGGCGCTCACCAGGGACGTGCTCACCGCCGAGCACGCCCTGGCGGGCGCCGCCGTCGGCCACGCGGCCCTGCTACTCGCGGCCACCGGCTCTACCGCGGAGTCGGACCGGCTGGTCGGCCGCTGGTGTGCGCTCACCGAGCAACCCGCGGCCGACCTGCTCGCCACCGACGCGCTGCGCGCGCGGGCGTGGGCGATGCTGATCGAGGGACGCGACACGCCACCGGACTGGGCGCGCTCGCTCACTCCGCTGGACCTCGACGCGGCGGAGCAGGAACACCGCGCCCATCTCGTCAAGGGTGAATCCGGCTTCCCCGGAGAACTGCTCGGCGACAGCACGGCGGCCATGGTCATCTCCGGGGTCGCCGAGACCCTCGACACGCGGCGGCCACCGCATCCGCTGCGCGCACTGGCCGCCGAGGCGGACTCCCTCGCCACGGCCGGGGACGAGCGGGGCGCGGTGGCGGCGGTCGGCAGGTGGGCCGAGCGCGCCTCGGGCACGGCGCGACCCGACGTCGCCCTGCTCGCCGGCAGCCGCAGCCTGGTGCCGCTGCTGCGCTCGGGCGTCCTCGCCGACGCGCTCGGCCTGCCGTCGGACTGGGGAACCGGCTGCGCGGGAGCGCTGGTCGCAGCGCTCGGCGAGAGGTTCCAGCCAGACCCACCCGCCGCGAACTGGACCGAGCTGATCGATCGGGTGCTGCGGGCACGCGAGGCGCGCGCGCCCGCGCCGCCCCCCGCCGATCCAGCACACCTGGAGCGGGTGGAGCGAATGCTCGGGGCGGGATTGCCGAGCGACTACCGGGACTTCCTGCTGACCAGTGACGGGCTGCCCTCGGACGTGGTCTTCCCCCGGCTGCTGGGCGCTGCGGAACTCGTCGCGGCACCAGGTGGCGCGGTGACGGTGAGCGACCCGGCTAGCGGGTACTCGGTGATCACTCTCGTCCCGACCGGCCCGGGCTGGCGCGCGGTGGAACGGGACGAGGTGCTCGGCACCTCCGTCCACAGCGGCTTCCGCGCGCTACTGCTGGAGCACCTCCGGCTACTGGAGGAGAGCCGGTGATCCTGCCGGGTGCGAATGCGGAGTTTGGGACGTTGGAGTTCCCCAATGCCACATTGGGGACGTCTGAGTTCCCGAATGCCACATTGGGGACGTCTGAGTTCCCCAAAGCCACATTGGGGAACTCAGGCTTTGCCGGGGCGCCGCTTCTGCCGCTCGGTGTAGTCGCGCATCCGCTGGGGGTAGCCGACCTTCGCCACCTCGTAGATCGGCATCGAGCGCTTCTTGCCGAACTGCTGCGCGGCCTCGAGGCTGTCGATCCGGCGCCGCGTCCACTCGCCGTCATGCGCGATCAACACGATGGTGGTCTCGGTGACGGTCGTCCTGGGCTCCACGAACCCCTCGACGCCCTTGCGCGTATCCGCCCATTCGTCCAGGTGACGCGTGTCCGCCGAACTTGCCTTACGCAACGTACCGGGCTTGCCGGTGCCCTTGCCGCCGCTCTTGCGCCGTCTGCGCAGCGAGTCGAAAAGACCCACCTCGACCACCTCACCTCTCATCTCGACCTCGGCCCTGCCCACGATCATTATCCCGTGCATCCCCCAGGCCACGCCGCCGCCGTCCGGGGGCCGGTCGTGACCTCCCCCAAGGCAAGTCGCAACGCCTGCGGACATAGTGACAAGATGAGGAGTGTTGCGGGGCCGAACGGCTCAGGGCAACACCCCACGAGCACCACCGATGCCAGCCGAGGAGTTCTGAAGTGACCGACACCTCCGCCGACCTTGTGATCCTTGGTGGCGGATCGGGCGGCTATGCCGCGGCGTTCCGCGCGGCCGAGCTGGGCCTTTCCGTCACCCTGATCGAGAAGGACAAACTGGGCGGGACCTGCCTGCATCGCGGGTGTATCCCGACGAAGGCCCTCCTGCACGCGGCGGAGGTCGCCGACACAGCCCGAGACGGCGAGCAGTTCGGCGTGAAGTCGACCCTTGAGGGCATCGACATCGCCGGCGTGAACAAGTACAAGGACACGATCGTCGCGCGCCTCTACAAGGGGCTGCAGGGCCTGGCCAAGGCCCATAAGGTCAACCTGGTCGAGGGCACCGGCACCTACAAGGGCGGCACCACGGTCGAGGTCGACGGCACGAGCTACACCGGCAAGAACGTGCTGCTGGCCACCGGCTCGTACTCCAAGACACTGCCCGGCCTCGAGCTCGGCGGGCGCGTCATCGCCAGTGAGGACGCCCTCGCGCTGGACTACGTTCCGGAGAAGGTCGTCGTGCTCGGTGGCGGCGTCATCGGCGTCGAGTTCGCCAGCGTCTGGGCGTCCTTCGGCGTCGACGTCACCATCGTCGAGGCGCTGCCCCGGCTGGTCCCGAACGAGGACGAGTTCGCGTCCAAGCAGCTCGAGCGCGCGTTCCGCAGGCGCAAGATCGCCTTCAAGACCGGCGTGCGGTTCACCGGAGCGAAGCAGGACGACAACGGCGTGAGCGTGTCGCTGGAGTCCGGTGAGACGCTGGAGGCCGACCTGCTGCTGGTGGCCGTCGGCCGCGGACCGAACTCCGCGGGCCACGGCTACGAGGAAGCGGGCGTGACGATGGAGCGCGGCTTCGTCCGCACCGACGAGCGCCTGCGCACGAACCTGGACAACGTCTACGCGGTCGGCGACATCGTCCCCGGCCTGCAGCTGGCGCACCGCGGGTTCCAGCAGGGCATCTTCGTGGCCGAGGAGATCGCCGGACTCAACCCCAGGGTGATCGACGAGGACGGCATCCCCCGCGTCACCTACTCCCACCCCGAGGTCGCCTCCGTCGGACTCACCGAGGAGCAGGCCAAGGAGCGCTACGGGGCGGATGTGACCACGTTCACCTACGATCTCGGTGGTAACGGCAAGAGCCAGATCCTCAAGACTTCCGGTGCGATCAAGTTGGTGAAGGCACCGGACGGGCCGGTGGTCGGCCTGCATCTCGTCGGCGACCGCGTCGGCGAACTGATCGGCGAAGCACAGCTGATCTACAACTGGGAGGCGTTCCCCGAGGACGTCGCTCCCCTCATCCATGCACACCCGACCCAGTCCGAGGCTCTTGGCGAAGCACACCTTGCCCTCGCCGGCAAGCCGCTGCACGTGCACAGCTGACGCCGCAGAACAACGTCATCAATTTCCACACGCAAGGGAGTCAGCGAACGATGGCCTACTCCGTCACATTGCCGGAGCTCGGCGAGAGCGTCACGGAGGGCACCGTCACCCGGTGGTTGAAGCAGGAGGGTGACAGTGTCGCAGTGGACGAGCCGCTACTGGAGATTTCCACCGACAAGGTCGACACCGAGGTTCCGTCCCCGGTAGCCGGCACCGTAATGAAGATCAGCGCGCAGGAGGACGAGACCGTCGAGGTCGGCGGGGAACTCGCCGTCATCGACGACGGATCCGGCGGCGGTGCCGAGGCGGGTGGTTCCGCTCAGCCCCAGCAGTCGGAGCAGCCCCAGCAGCAGGAGCAGCCTCAGCAGGAGGCGCCGCAGCAGCCCGCGCAGGAGCAGGCAGCTCCCGCTCCGGCGGCCCAGCCCGAGCCGGAGCCTGCTCAGCAGGCACCGAGCGGGAACGGCTCCTCCGGCGGTTCCGGCACCCCGGTGAAGCTGCCCGAGCTCGGTGAGAGTGTCACCGAGGGCACCGTCACCCGGTGGCTCAAGCAGGTCGGCGACTCGGTCGAGGTGGACGAGCCACTGCTGGAGATCTCCACCGACAAGGTCGACACCGAAGTTCCCTCGCCAGTGGCAGGCACCGTCCTGTCCATCGAGGTGAACGAGGACGAGACCGTCGAGGTCGGCGGCACGCTTGCGACGATCGGCGACAAGAACGCGCAGCCCGCGCACCAGGCCCCGGCGCCCAAACAGCCGGAGCAGGCAGAGCCCCAGCAGGAAGCTCCCAAGCAGGAAGCTCCCAAGCAGGAAGCGCCGGCCCAGCAGTCCCAGCCGGCCCAGCCGAAGCAGCCGGAACCGCAGCAGGCACAGCCGAAGCAGCCCGAGCCGCAGGCTCAGGCTGCCCCCGCCGCCTCTGCGCCAGCCACCCCTGCGCCCGCTGCCGCCGCGGACACCGACGGCGCAGGCACGCCGTACGTCACCCCATTGGTGCGGAAGCTGGCCGCCGAGCACGACATCGACCTCGCGAGCCTCAACGGCAGCGGAGTCGGCGGGCGCATCCGCAAGCAGGACGTGCTGGCCGCGGTCGACGCGAAGCAGAAGCAGCAGCCCGCCGCCGAGCCGCAGCAGCAGGCGCCCGCGCCCGCCGCACAGGCCCCGGCGCCGGCGGCATCGTCCGCGCCTGTGTCGGACTCCGAGAAGGCTGCTCTGCGCGGCACCGTGCAGAAGGCCAACCGCATCCGGCAGATCACCGCGATCAAGACCAGGGAGTCGCTGCAGGTCTCGGCGCAGCTCACCCAGGTGCACGAGGTCGACGTCACCAAGATCGCCCGGCTACGGCAGCGGGCGAAGGCGGCCTTCAAGGAGCGGGAGGGCGTCAACCTGACGTTCCTGCCGTTCTTCGCGAAGGCGACGGTCGAGGCGCTGAAGCAGCACCCGAACGTCAACGCCTCGTACAACGAGGAGAGCAAGGAGATCACCTACCACGGTGCCGTTCACCTCGGCATCGCCGTGGACACCGAGCGCGGCCTGCTCTCGGTGGTCATCCACGACGCGGGTGAGCTCAGCCTCGCCGGGCTCGCGCACCGCATCGCCGACCTGGCGCAGCGGGCACGGACGAACAAGATCAAGCCCGACGAGCTGACCGGTGGCACCTTCACGGTGACCAACATCGGCAGCAACGGCGCACTGTTCGACACCCCGATCATCGTGCAGCCGCAGTCCGGCATGCTCGGCACGGGTGCCGTGGTGAAGCGCCCGATGGTGGTCGCCGACACCGAGGGCAACGACACCATCGCTGTGCGGTCGATGTCGTACCTGCCGCTCACCTACGACCACCGCCTGATCGACGGAGCCGACGCCGGTCGCTTCGTCACCACGATCAAGCAGCGGCTCGAGGAGGGCAACTTCGAGGACGAGCTCGGGCTCTGACAGAGGTTCAGGTGAGGGGGCGTCCGCTCGGCGGGCGCCCCCTCGTCGTTTCCGCATAGGGTGCTCTCATGCGAATCTTGATCGCCGGCGCCAGCGGCCTGATCGGTCAGGCACTCGTTCAGGAGCTGCGCGCCGCCGGCCACGAGGTGCGGCGGCTGGTGCGCAGGGAGACCTCGGCGACCGACGAGGTCAGCTGGGACCCGCCCGCGGGCCGGATCGAGGAAGGCGCGTTCGACGGCGTCGACGCGGTGGTGAACCTCTGCGGCGTCCCGCTTGCCTCAGGCCGATGGAGCGACGCGCGCAAGCAGGTCCTCACCGACAGCAGGGTGGAACCCACGGAGGTGCTCGCGGAGGCGGTCGCCCAGCAGGGCGTACCGATCTTGGTCAACGCGTCCGGGATCAACTACTACGGCGACACCGACAGCGCCGTCGTCGACGAGTCGGACAAGGCAGGCACCGGGTTTCTTGCCGAACTCTGCGTGCTCTGGGAAGCAGCCACCGCGCCGGCGGCACAGGCCGGGACGCGGGTTGTCCTGCTGCGCACCTCTCCGGTGCTCACCGGCAAGGGCGGTCTGCTCGGCACGCTGCGCCCGCTGTTCCGGCTCGGCCTCGGTGGCAGGCTTGGCGACGGCGAGCAGTACATGCCGTGGATCAGCCTCACCGACGAGGTGGCCGCGATCCGATTCGCCCTGGAAAACGACGAGGTCAGTGGACCGGTAAACCTCGCGTCGCCGCAGCCGGTGACCAACAGTGAGTTCACCAAGGCGTTCGCCCGCGCCCTGCACCGCCCGGCGCCGTGGTGGGTGCCGGGGGTGGCGCTGCGAGTCGCGCTCGGGGAAGCCGCCGACGAGATGATCCTGACCGGCCCGAGGGCGGTACCCGCCGTGCTCCGGCAGGCCGGGTTCGCGTTCACCCACACCGACCTCGACACGGCCCTCGCCGACGAACTGTGAGCCGAAGGTCGTTCGCGTTCGCTCCGGCGGGCGTCTGCCTCCTCGTCGCGTTCGTCGCGCTCGGGCTCCTGGCCCGGCGGCAGCCAACAGCGCTGGATGCCGCGATCGCGTCCGCCCTGCACGGTCAGTGGCGTTCGTCGCTGGGTGCGGTCGCGGTGGTGATCAGCGACGCGTTCGGCCCGATCCTCCCCGTCCTGCTCGCCGTGGCGCTGATGGTGGCAGCCATCAGACGAAGGCTGGCCGGGGACCGCGAGCGAGCTACCCTACTGCTGCGGGTCCTCGTGGTGCTCGTCCTGTGCAGGGCGACGAGCTTCGTATTCAAGCCGCTGTTCGACCGGCAGCGCCCACGGGAGTATCCCGACCTCGCTTACCCCAGCGGTCACGTGGTCTCGGTGGCGAGTGCGTGCTTCGCGCTCGCTCTGCTCTGCGGCTGGCTCGTACCGCGTCTGTTGCGGACCGCGGTCGCATTCTCGTTGGTCGCCACCGCGGTCAGCGCGGCGTTGCGGGTGTACCTGGGCGTGCACTGGTTCACCGACACGGTGGGCGCGGTCCTCGCTGTCACCGGCGTCGGGCTGCTCGCGAGCGCCGCGCTCGGGCTGCTGTCCGCTGGCCGGGACCCGGTGTCGGCCCGGCATGAAACGGCGTAACCTCGCTGCTGTGAGTGCTGTGAGTGCTGTAAACGCATCGGCGACCGCATCGACCGGGTCCTGTCGCGCCACCACCGATCCTGTCGACGTCAGGGAGGTCGGCACGATCGACTACCTGGAAGCGTGGGAGCTGCAGCGGTCGCATGCCGTCGCCCGTGCGGACGGCGCGGGTCCGGACACGATGCTGTTGCTCGAACACCCCTCGGTGTACACGGCGGGCAAGCGCACCGAAGCCGCGGACCGGCCGACCGACGGCACTCCGGTGATCGACGTGGACCGGGGCGGAAAGATCACCTGGCACGGCCCTGGCCAGTTGGTCGGTTATCCCATCCTCAAGCTCGCCGACCCGATCGACGTCGTGCACTACGTGCGGCGCCTCGAGGAGGCGCTGATTGTCGTGTGCGAGCGGTTCGGCGTCAGAACCGGTCGCGTCGAGGGCCGCAGCGGTGTCTGGATTCCCGCCGACGACCGCGGCCCCGAGCGCAAGATCGCCGCGATCGGAATTCGCGTACAGCGCGGCGTGACCATGCACGGATTCGAGCTGAACTGCAACGCCGACCTCGCCGCGTTCGACAAGATCGTGCCGTGCGGCATCCGGGACGCGGGAGTCACCTCGCTCAGCTTCGAGCTGGGCAGGGAAGTGACCGTGGCCGAGGTGCTGCCCCTCGCACGGGACGCCGTGCTCGCCGCGGTGGAGGGCGAGTTCCCCGTCAGTGACGATCGCTGGCTGCCGAGGCCGACGCCGCCGGAGTCCCCCACGGCTCCCGGCGTCACCTTCGCCCTGCGGTCGTGAGCGCACCGCTCAGCAGACGGCGTACTCGAGGCTGAGCGGCTACGGGATGCGCGACGGCGGCGGTTGGACGTTCCGACGTCTCGCATTCGATCCGCATTATGACGCGGAGGCGGTGGCCGACTTCCCCGGTGACGGGAACTGGCCATGTCCGGAATTCTGCTTCGAACACGACGGCAGCGTCGTCGCGGATCCCGTATTCCGGTGGGGAACTCCGCTGATCGTGCAAGTGACGCCGTTCTCCGCGCCCGAGTGGGTCGGCGTGTTCCCGGCAGGTGGCCTCGGTGTGGTGAATGGGGTGTTCGGCACACCAGCTCCTGACCAGATGATCGTCGTGGTGGACGGCGCCGCATATCTGCTGGCGGCCGTTGCGCCGGAGGCCGGCGCGCTGCTCTTGCACGAGCAGGTCAATCAGGTCGTGCCGGTGGCAGGTATGCCACTGTTGCTGTTGGCCGGCTCCACCGACATCGTCGCGGTCGGTCCCCAAGGCGTCGCGTGGCGATCTCCACGGCTGGGAATGGATGACCTGCGGGTGCTCGATGCGAACCAGAGCGGCATCCGCTGCTCCGTGGCCGCGCTCGGCGGTCACCCGGTACCCATCGTCTTGCACCCAGCGTTGGGTCAGTAGTCGAGCACCGCGAGATCGAGGCGGCTGAGACGGTCCGGATCCGCGATCACGTCGATCTCGGTGATCGTGCCCCCGGCGAAGGTGAAGCTGAGCGCCAGGAGCAGACGTCCTGCCGGAGCCATCACGAGCCCGACCGCTCCGTTCACCAGCGCGGGTTCGCTGGACATCGCCCGTTCCATGGCGCCCATCGCACCCCTGGCCACCGTGTGATCGCCGTGGACGACGATGGGCTCGGGGGTGGGAACGGCCGACCGGTCGGCTCGCAGCACCACTCCGGGGTGCAGCAACCCGACCAGCGCCTCGAAGTCCCCGCCGCGGGTGGCTGCCAGGAACGCGTCGACGACTCGACGCTGCAGGGTCAGGTCCGGGTCGGGTACCGGCGTGGCTCCCTTGACCCGGCGACGGGCACGGCTCGCGAGCTGCCTCGCCGCGGCCGGTGAGCGTTCGAGCATCGGGCCGATCTCGTCGAAGGGTACGGCGAACAGATCGTGCAGTACGAACGCGAGCCGCTCGGCCGGTGCCAGCGTGTCGAGCACCACCAGCAGCGCGAGTCCGACCGAGTCGGCGAGCACCGCTTCCTGCTCGGGATCAGCCCCGTCGTCACCGCTGACTGCCGAGTCCCGCACGTGGTCGCCGAGCGGCTCCTCACGCCGCGACTGGCGGGAGCGCAGCACGTTCAGGCATACCCGCGACAGCACCGTCGTCAGCCAACCCGCGAGGTTCTCGACCTCACTGGTGTCGGCGCGGGCAGCGCGCAACCATGCTTCCTGGACGGCGTCGTCGGCCTCACTCACCGAGCCGAGCATGCGGTGGGCCACCGCTCGCAGCCGTGGCCGGTGCTCCTCGAAACGCTCCGCCAGCCGGTCCCGCTCGTCCACGGCGGATGTTCCTTCCTCGCGGGAGTCACTAGTTCCGTGCGGGATCGCCTGCAGAATGGGCCGCGTCTGGTCCTCGCCGGTGTCAGGTCAGCTGCGGCATGACCTCGGTGGCGATGAGCTCGACGTGATCGAGATCGGCGAGATCGAGCACCTGGAGGTACAGCCGGGTGATGCCGGTGCGCTCGCGCCACTGTCCGATCCGGTCCACGGCCTCAGCCGGGCTTCCGGCGATCCCGTTGGCGCGCAACTCGTCGACCTCTCGCCCGATCGACTCCGCCCGACGAGCCAGCTCGGCCTCGTCGCGGCCGATCGCCACGACTTGAGCGGTCGAGCGGATGATCTCCTTCGGGTCCCGGCCCTCGGCTTTCGCCGCCGCATCAACGCGCTCGAACTGCGCCAACGCCGTATCGGGGTCGGTGAACGGCAGGTTGAACTCGTCGGCGTAGCGGGCCGCCAGCGCCGGCGTCCGCTTCTTGCCACCGCCACCGATGATCACCGGCGGACGTGGCCGCTGCGTGGGCTTGGGCAGGCCAGGGGCTTCGGACAGCTGGTAGTGCTCGCCGTCGAAGGAAAACGTCTCGCCCTCCGGGGTTTCCCAGAGGCCGGTGACGATCGCCAGCTGTTCGCTGTAGAGGTCGAAGCGCTCCCGGATCTCGGGCAGCGGCAGGCCATAGGCGGTGTGCTCGTCGGCGTACCAACCGGATCCCAGTCCCAGCTCGATCCGTCCGCCGGACATCTGGTCCACCTGAGCCACGGAGATCGCCAGTACCGAGGGATGCCGGAAGGTCGCGGCGGTGACCAGCGTGCCCAGCCGGATCCGCGAGGTCTCCCGAGCCAGTCCGGCCAGGGTCACCCAGGCGTCGGTGGGCCCGGGCAGGCCGGAGACCGATCCCATCTTGAGGTAGTGGTCGGAGCGGAAGAACGCGCCGAATCCCGCGTCCTCCGTCGTCCTCGCCGCGCGCAACAGGTCGTCGTATGTGGCCCCCTGCTGGGGCTCGGTGAAGATCCTCAGTTCCACAATCGCAGCGTAGCCGTCCCGGCCGTACTCCCGCTGCCCCTAACCGGGGCGCCGGATGCGGTTGAGCAGTTGCACGATCACGGCTTCGACCTCGGCGCCGACCTTCTTCGGATCGGCCGAGCCCGCGATCGCCGTGGCGGCCGAGGACAGGGCGCCGAACAGCAACCTGGCGGTGATCTCGACCGGAACCTCGTCGACCTCTCCCGCATCCACCAGAGCCTGCAGATTGCTGCGGATAAGGCCGAAGCTGAACTGGTCCTCCGCCTCTCGCCAGCGTTCCCACCCCATCACCACCGGGGCCTCATGAATAACTATTCGTTGATATGTGGGATCCAGACAGTTCTTGATAAATTCACGTAAACCATTAATTGCGCGATCCCATGGCGAATCCGGCCCGGAGAGAATCTTGTGCAGCCGTTCGAGGAACCGGGTCTCCACCGCATCGAAGGCAGCCTCGAACAAAGCCTGCTTTCCGCTGAAGTGGTGGTACAGAGCACCCTTGGTGACCCTGGCACGTTTCGCGATCTCGTCCAGCGAGGTACCCGCGTAACCACGTTTGGTGAACAGGTCCACCGCGCTGTCCACCAGCGCGGCACGAGTGGACTCGGAATAGTCGAGCCGCCTTGACTTCATTGTCGCCACGCTCACAACCTTACGCCAATCACGAAGCCCGTACTCATGGTATGTTGGCGACATCAGGGCCGTACCGAGAGTATGCCGCAAACCCGCAGTATGACTCGGGTCACGGAACCCGACTCCTGCCATTCCAGGGGTCACATTTCATGGAGGGGATGAGCCATGAGCTGGAACGACTTCTACCGACGTCGTGATGTCATCGACACCGTCCTGACGCTGGCCCGGCGGAACCCGGAGGGGGAACTCCCGTTCGCCGAGGTGCCAGGCGCCGAACTGGCGTTCGGTTCGCGAGAGAACCTGCTGCTGGCGCTGCACTACAAGTGGACCCAGTTGCTGGTCGGGCACCTCCGGGCCGAACTGGCCGGCCCCGAGGACGTTCCGGAAAGCGAACCCGACCGCGTGGACGCCGTCACGAGGGCTTGGCACAGCGCTGTGCGCGAACACGCCACCCTGCACCGTCTGCTCGACGCCAGCCTGGACCGGTACCCCGAGCTGCGCCCGCTCGACGAGGCGGAGAAGCGGATGCTGGCGATCACCACGGGGCTGGCCGATCCGCACGAGCCTGCGGACGAGGTGCTCAAGATCGGCACCGCCTTCGTCGCGCTGCTCAACCACTCGCCAAGCCGGGTGCCCGCACGCCGGCGCAATCCCGTCGGGCACCTGCTGCGGATGCTGGTCCCGGCGGGCTGAGTTCCGCTCGCCCTGAACTACTGGCCGGTATGGCGTGCTCGAGGCAGCTGTAGTTAGCTGACCGCATGGCTTCGACGAGCGCGAAATGGACGGAGGACCAGATTCCCGACCAGTCCGGGCGCACCGCGCTGGTCACTGGCGCGAACTCCGGACTGGGCCTGCGCACGGCGCAGGTGCTGGGTGCGAGGGGCGCAAGGGTGCTGATCGCCTGCCGCTCACGGGAACGCGGGGAGCAGGCCGTGCGGGAGGTCGCCGCGATGGCGGCGACCGAACCCGAACTGGTCCGGCTCGATCTCGCCGACCTGTCCTCCGTGCGTGATGCGGCCGAGCGGACCCGCGAGCTGACCGGGGACTCGCTCGACCTGCTGATCAACAACGCCGGTGTGATGGGCACTCCCCGTGGTGTCACCGAGGACGGCTTCGAGACTCAGCTCGGCACCAACCATCTCGGGCACGCGGCGCTCACCTGGCTGCTCATGCCCGCCCTGCGCGGCGCCGCGCAGGGCGAGCGCGAACGGCCTCGGATCGTCACCGTGTCCAGTATCGCGGCCGGCAGCGGGTGGCTCGACCTCGACGATCCCAACTTCGAACGCCGCCGCTACAGTCCCGCGGCCGCCTACGGGCAGGCCAAGCTCGCCAACCAGGTCTTCGCCATCGAACTGGACCGCAGGCTCCGCGTCTCCGGCGACGACATCCTCAGTGTCGCGGCGCACCCCGGCTACACCCGGTCCCAGCTCGGCTCCTCGATGGCTCGTTCATATGGCAGCCGGATCGTACGGGCGGCGGTGGGGACCGGCATCCGCATCGGTGAGTTCGCCCTCGCGCAGACCACGCGAATGGGCACGCTCCCCCAGCTGTACGCCGCGACCGCGCCCGGTGTCGCCGGCGGCGAGTACGTCGGGCCCGACGGCCCGCGCGGGCTACGCGGGCACCCCACCATCGTCTCCCCGCTCCGTCGCGCCCTTCCGGCGGAAAGCGGCTCTGGCCTGTGGGAACTCACCGCGAGGCTGACCGGCATCGCTCCCGATCCAGCCTGAACCACCGCCCGCCCCGCGCTGCGGGACGGGCGTACGCTGGCTGTGTGAGTGCATCTCCTGATGGTCGGAAGTTGTTGCGGCTTGAGGTTCGTAACAGTGAGACGCCGATTGAGAAGAAGCCGTCGTGGATTCGGACTCGGGTGCGGATGGGGCCGGAGTTCACGGAGTTGAAGGGTTTGGT
>NZ_PQHZ01000052.1 GCF_003385185.1 Amycolatopsis palatopharyngis
CCCCACCACACCCCCACCCCACCCGCACCGCACTCGCACTTTCCCGGGAAAGCGCGGCCATGAACAACGCACTTTCCCGGGAAAGCGCGAGAACGAAAATCCAGGACCTGCGATGGGAGGCATCCGGACCCGCACTTTCCCGGGAAAGTGCGAGGTCGGGGGTCAGGTCCAGCGCCAGAGAATCCCGTATTGGCCGGGGTCCGGATCGAGCGTGATGAACTGGACCGTGTTGCTCGAGTCCAGTTGAAACTCGCGCTTCTTCTCGACCGGCTGACCATTTCGCGGTTGGAAGAAGGCGTGGCAGCGGCTCGGCCACCGCTCAGAATCGAACGTGATCTGCAGAACGAGCTCCCGTGCCGGGCGCAGCAGCGCCAGCTGGGTGTGTTCATCGGTCTGCCCCGGCGGATACTGCATCCCGAACTCCACGACAGCGACCTCCCCGGTATCGAGGGGACGGTCGAGGGTGAACTCGAGAACGCAGGTGGAACTCGGCACGTCCGCGCGGAATCGGGCCGGTGCGCATCCCTGCGTGAACGTCACTCGCGGCGGCTGCGGTAACGCGGTGCACCGGGCGACGAAGATGAACGACGTAGTGGCGTCGTGATCGGCCTGCAGCAGTCGCCGAACCCGCACCGAGGCCAGGTGCCCGTTGCGATCGACGCGGAAGGAGAGCTGCTGGGAGAGCTTGTGGGGACGGGCGAGGTCCTCGGGAACCGCGTCCAGCTGTGCCAACGCCCTGGTGACCTCCTCCGGATTTCGCCACACCTGGTCGTGTGGCAGCACGCAGCCGAAGGGCGAAGGCGCACGTCCCCTTGGCCTACGCGGGCCGATCAGGGCGGTGAGCGCGTCCTGCTCCTGGCCGAGGATCTGCTCGAGCGCGGCGACCGCGGCGAGGGATGTGACGCGCTCCGGCTGGCAGTCACCGTTCTGCCAGTAACTCAGCGTGCTGACACTGACCGGTGTCCGCTGCTGGCGCAGCAGGCGATGGATCTCGCTGAGGGGCAGCCCGCTGCGCTGAATCGCCAGGCGTAGCGCGGCGCCGAACTCGCTCCTTCGTCCGGCTGATGTGGTGCTGAGGGTGGAGTCGTTCATCGTCGATGGCCTACTTCGAACGGCAGCCGCGGCAGGTTGCCACGACTTCAGTGGCTGCGATCAGCACACACGATCGGCGGTGCGAGCACACCCCCCGATCGTCGTTCAGAGTTATTCAGTTCCCCGAATTCGCATTCCTTGACCACGCTCCGAGGGCAATTACGGTCAGCGCTGTCGCCGGCAGCAGAACGTCATATCCCTGCGAACGAACAGTGCCAACTCGGCCCAGGAGGGCAGTCTTGTGTTATTGAGATCGGCGTTTTCCCCTGCCGCCTCGCGAAAGTTCGGATACGCGGCGGTGGCACTGGCAGCGTTGCTGGTACCGGCTGCCGCGGTCGCCGCACCCGCCACTCAGGAACAGGCCACCGTCACCCTGCTCTCGCACGGAGCCGCGGCGGACGGGTCCGCCACGTACGCACCTGAGCTGACCGGTGCCGACAGAGCGGTCGACGGTGACGTGGACACGATGTGGATCAGCAAACCGCATACGGACAGCCAGTGGCTGGACGTGGATCTCGGTGCCCCCGCGCTGATCGACCGGGTGCAGGTTGAGTGGGGATCCGACCACGCCACCGACTACGTCATCCAGACCTCCCCGGACGGTAAGGAATGGCGGACGGCTCACTCGGTACGCGGCAGCAACGGAAGCATCGACCACATCAGGAACCTCTCGGCGACCGGACGCTACCTGCGAATGCGCATCGACAGGGCCAGCGAGAACGGGTACTCGGTGCGGGAACTCGAGGTCTACGGCGACCTCACGGGGCCCGGAGACACCGAACCTCCGGACATCCCGGGTGGCCTCAGGGTCACCGGGACCAGCAGCGAAGAAGTGGTACTCGAATGGGCCGCGGCGGCCGACAACGCGGCTGTGGCCGGGTACGAAGTGCTGCGAAACGGTGACGTCGTGGCGACCACAGGGATCAGCACGTTCAGTGACGGCCCACTGGTCTCCTCGGTGGGCTTCGACTACCAGGTTCGGGCGGTGGATTCGGCAGGCAACCTCTCGAACCCCAGTGCCCCGGTACGGGCGGCGACCGAACCCGGGGCAGGCACCGCGGCCACGACACTGGCGGTCGGCGGCGACATCGCGGTCGACTGCACCGCGTCCGACTCGAACTGCGTGCACGCCCGCACCGCGACGATGATCGAGCAGATGAACCCCGACGGGGTGCTGACCCTGGGAGACAACCAGTACGAATCGGGCACGCTGCGGGACTACGAGGCCTACTACGACACCACGTGGGGCCGGTTCCTGCAGAAGACTTATCCGACGCCGGGCAACCACGAGTACTACACCGACGCGGTGGGCTACAAACAGTACTACGGTTCGCGGGCCACGCCCGACGGCAAGACCTACTACAGCTTCGACCTCGGCGGCTGGCACTTCGTCGCACTCGACTCGAACCTGGAGATCGGGCAGGGATCGGCGCAACTGGCGTGGCTGCAGGACGATCTGGCGGCCAACTCCAGCTCGTGCACCGCCGCTTTCTACCACCATCCGCGCTTCAGTTCCGGTGCGCACGGCGACAACCGCGACCTGTACGACGTGTGGCAGGTCTTCGACGAGGCCGGCGGCGACGTGACCTTCGCCGGCCACGATCACCACTACGAGCGGTTCGCACCCGTGACCGCTGATGGACAGCAGACACCGGACGGGGTGCGCAGCGCGATCGTCGGCACCGGAGGGCGCGGGCTGTACAACATCGGCGGCCCGCACGACTTCACCGAGAAGCTGATCGGCGACCGGCACGGCGTCATGCAGCTGTCGGTCACCGAGACGACTTATCAATGGGACTTCATCGGCGTCGACGGGGATGTACTCGACAGCACACCGACCTATCAGTGCCACGGCTCGGGCGATCCTGAGCCCGGTCAGCCCACGGCCGAGTTCACCGAGCAGTGCTCCGCGGAACAGCCGGTGTGCGACTTCGACGCGAACGCGTCCACCGATCCCGACGGCCAAATCACCGATTACAGCTGGGACTTCGGGGACGGCGAGACGGCCACCGGAGTACGCCCCTCGCACACCTACGCGCAGGCCGGTAAGTACCCGGTAACGCTGACAGTGACCGACAACGACGGCAAGACCGACGCCCACACGCGCGAGGTGACCGCGGGCGCGCCTCCAGCGGGCGAGAAGCCGACCGCGAGCTTCACTGTGGAGTGCGGTTTCGGCTCCGGCTGCACCTTCGACGGCAGCGGTTCCACGGACGACGGCGGTATCGCCGGGTACGCGTGGGACTTCGGGGACGGTGCGACGGCGTCGGGCGTGACCACGACACACACGTACACCTCCGCGGGCACCTTCACGGCCACCCTCACCGTGACCGACGACGCGGGACAGACAGGTTCGGCGACTCGTCAGCTGCAGTGCTTCGACTTCAGCGGCAGCGCGTTCTGCTTCCCGAACTGACACGCCGACTCCACCGATAAGAGGACATGATGTACATCGCGAGTGCCAGGCACGTCGAGGGACCAGGTACCTCGGCGATTCCCAGCAGTCAGGCAGGCCGATTCGTCAGCGGCAACGTCGTCGCGCTGGGCACCGTCAGCCTGATCACCGACGTCTCCTCGGAGATGGTCACCGCGATTCTGCCGATATACCTCGTTGTCGGGCTCGGCTTCAGCCCACTGCAGTTCGGCCTCGTCAACGGCGTCTACTCAGGAGTGACAGCGCTGGTCCGCGTCTTCGGCGGACACCTGGCCGACCGGTGGCAGCGACGCAAGGCGGTCGCTGCCACCGGGTACGGATTGTCCGCGGTCGCCAAGCTCGGCCTGATCGCCGTGGGGAACTCGGTCGCTGGAACGGCAGGAGTGCTTGCCGCCGACCGAACCGGCAAGGGACTGCGCACCGCTCCGCGCGACGCGCTGATCTCATTGAGCAGCACCCCCGCGACCGTGGCCCGGTCGTTCGCGGTGCACCGGACGATGGATACGGTCGGAGCGTTCCTCGGCCCGCTGGTCGCGTTCCTGCTGCTGTGGACGGTCGCGGGCAACTACCTGGCCACCAATCGCTACGACGTGGTGTTTTTCGCCAGCTTCTGCCTCGCCGCGCTCGGTGTCCTGGTGCTCGTCCTGTTCGTGCGGGATCCGCCGGTGCCTGCCGACCGGCGTGCCCCGGTACGGCTGCGCGCGGCGACCGGCCTGCTGAGCGACGCCCGGTACCGAGGGCTGCTCGGATGGGCCGCGCTGCTCGGACTGGTCACCATCGGCGACGCTTTCCTCTACCTGCTGCTGCAACAGTTGCTGCAGCTACCTGCCACCTACTTCGCGCTCCTGCCCTTGGGCAGTGCCGCCGTCTTCCTGCTCATCGCGGTACCGGTGGGCAGGGTGGCCGATCGCCGGGGACGGTGGCCGGTCTTCCTCGCCGGACACGGCGCACTCCTCGGTGCCTACGTGCTGCTGTGCAGTGGCACGAGCGGACTGGCGCTGGTGGCGGGAACGTTGGTACTGCACGGAATCTTCTACGCCTGCACCGACGGAGTTCTGATGGCGGCGGCCGCGCCGCTGCTGCCGGAGCGGTTACGAGCCAGCGGGTTGGGGCTGCTACAGACCGGGCAGGCTCTCGCCACCCTGGCGTCGTCCGTGCTGTTCGGCGTCGCATGGGCGGCTCTCGGTCCCCGCACGGCGGTCGCGCTGGCTGTGGCGGCACTAACGGCTGTCCTCCTCGCCGCACTCGTCCTGCGGCCGCTGACGGACCTGACCGGGGGGCGGACGTGAGTATCCGGATTCGTATCCTGCTGGCCGTTACCGGAGTGCTCGTGCTCGCCGCGGCGGCCACGGTCTACACCAGCCTGGCCCGGCACGACGCTCGCACGGACGCGGCCGAGCACAGCATCGCGGTGACACGCGCCCCCGTCACCGTGGGGGAGGGTCTGCTGTTCTTCAGCTACAACGACCCGGGAGAGGGACAGGGAGTGGTCGCGGCCGTGCCGATGACCGAACCGTTGGCGACTCGCCGGATCAGCCAACTGCACTGCGACCGGTTCTCCGCGGCCTCGGGGAAAGCGATCTGCCTGCGCCCCAGCGCCGCACCACTGCCCGCGTCGGAGGTGCTCATCCTGAACCACGAACTCGGCGAACTCCGCAGCGTCGAGGTGCCGGGCATCCCGAGCCGGGCCCAGCTGTCCGCGAACGGCCGGATGGCGTCGTGGACGACGTTCGTCACCGGCGACTCCTACGCGCGCGGCAGCTTCTCCACCCGCAGCGGCATCCTCGACACCGAGACCGGGGAACTGATCGCGAACATCGAGGACATTCCGCTCTACCTGGACGGGGAGCGCCACCGTGCCATGGACGTCAACTACTGGGGAATCACCTTCGCCGGTGATGACGACACCTTCTACGCGACGGTCTCCACCGGAGGTGAAACCCACCTTGTTCGCGGGCAGGTGAGTGAGTGGGAGGCACGGGCACTGCGGAGCAATGTCGAGTGCCCCTCACTGTCGGCGGACGGCACCAGGCTGGTGTTCAAGAAACGTGTGCACGCCGGCAACCGACCGTGGCGGTTGCACGTACTCGATCTTGCGACGATGACCGAACGACCACTGGCCGAGACCTCGAGCATCGATGACCAGGTCGCCTGGCTCGACGACAACACGCTCGCCTACACCAAGCCCGCGCCGAATGACTCGACGAACATCTGGTCTGTTCCTGCCGACGGCTCAGGACAGCCCCGGCTGCTGGTGCGTAGCGCATCCTCCCCGTCCACCCCGCGCTGACGCCGTTCGCCTCAGTGCTTGTCTGACGAGTTCTCGCCCTCTCAGGCGTCTTTTTGCGGGTCGCTGGCGTCGGAGGCCTCCTCCGAGGGGGCCTTCGTCTGCTGTCGTGGCCGGTTGCCGAACATGCTGGTCACATGGTTCTGGTCGCGCAGCCGCTCGACCGTCTCCGGGTAGTGCAGTTCGAACGCCGGCCGTTCCGAACGGATTCTCGGCAGGTCAAGGAAGTTGTGCCGGGGCGGCGGACTCGAGGTGGCCCACTCCAGCGAGTTCCCGAACCCCCACGGGTCGTCCACCACCGCGGGCTCGCCGAAGCGATAACTGCGCGCGACGTTCCACAGGAACGGCAGTACCGAGAGGCCGAGAATGTAGGCGCCGATCGTCGACACCACGTTCAGTGTGGTGAAGCCGTCGCTGGCCAGGTAATCGGCGTAGCGGCGGGGCATTCCCTCCGCCCCCAGCCAGTGGTGCACGAGGAACGTCGTGTGGAAGCCGATGAAGGTCGTCCAGAAATGCAGTTTGGCGAGTGGCTCGTCGAGCATCCGCCCGGTCATCTTCGGGAACCAGAAGTAGACGCCGGCGAATGTGGCGAACACGATCGTGCCGAACAGGACGTAGTGGAAGTGGCCCACCACGAAATAGGTGTCGGTCACGTGGAAGTCCACCGCGGGGGCGGCCAGCAGGACCCCGGTGAGCCCACCGAACAGGAACGTCACCAGGAAGCCCATCGCCCACAACATCGGCGACTCGAAGGTCAGCTGCCCCTTCCACATGGTGCCGATCCAGTTGAAGAACTTGATGCCGGTGGGTACTGCGATGAAGAACGACAGGATCGAGAAGAACGGCAGCAGCACGGCCCCTGTCGCGAACATGTGATGCGCCCACACGGTGGCGGACAGCCCGGTGATCGCGACGGTTGCCCAGACCAGTGCCTTGTACCCGAACAGGGGTTTTCGGCTGAACACCGGAATGATCTCGCTGATGATCCCGAAGTACGGCAACGCCACGATATAGACCTCGGGGTGGCCGAAGAACCAGAACAGGTGCTGCCACAGGATCGCGCCACCGGTGGACGGATCGAACACGTGCGCGCCGAGATGCCGATCGGCCAGCAGGCCGAACAGCGCGGCGGTGAGGATCGGGAACGCCAGCAGTACCAGGATCGCGGTGAACAGGATGTTCCAGGTGAAGATCGGCATCCGCCACATGAGCATGCCCGGCGCACGCAGGCAGAGGATCGTCGTGATCATGTTCACCGCGGCGAGAATGGTGCCGAGACCACTGACCAGCAGGCCGGTTATCCATAGATCACCGCCCACCCCCGGGGAGAAGCCTGCCCTGGACAACGGGGTGTAGGCGAACCAGCCGAAGTCGGCGGCTCCGCCCGGCGTCAGGAACCCGGCCATGAGGATCAGGCCGCCGAACAGGAAAAGCCAGTAGGAGAAGGCGTTGAGCCGGGGAAAGGCCACGTCCGGCGACCCGATGTGCAGCGGCACCAGAAAATTCGCGAACCCGAACGCGTTCGGCGTCGCGTACAGCAGCATCATCACGGTGCCGTGCATGGTGAACAGCTGGTTGTACTGCTCGTTCGACAGGAACTGCATGCCCGGTTGCGCCAGCTCACTGCGCATCAGCAAGGCCATGGCACCGCCTGCCATGAAGAACCCGAAGGAGGTGACGAGGTAGAGGAGCCCGATCTCCTTGTGGTCGGTGGTCTTCAGCAGGTTCAGCAGGCGGTTACCCCGGGCGTCCTTCTTCCGGGACCGGTGTGGGGTCGCTCCAGGTGAGGTGGGAGCGCTCCGCCCAGTCATCGAATCGACCACCGCCCGCACCTTCCGCTCGCTCCGTATGCTCCGCTCGGCGCGGCTACCCTCTCCTGCGCTTCCCTACTCCTCCCACAGGGCGCGGGTGTCTGGTTTGCCGGTTCAGGACCGGGTACCCCGAGGGCAACCGCCGTCCGACTGCGCTGTCCATGGGAGGAACAATGTCTTCTCCTGCCAGGGGCCCGCTGCCACCCCGGCTGCTCGCCCTCGTGATCGGCCTCGTCTACCTGGCCCTTGGCCTGCTCGGGTTCTTCGTGGCCGAGCCGACGCATATGGGTCCCGACTCGGGCAATGCCGTCTGGATCTTCAGCACGAGCGCACTACTGAACATCGTGCACACCGTCGTCGGAGTGCTGGGGATCGTCGCGTCGACCAAAGCCGCGGGCGCCCAGTTCTACGGCTGGGGCCTGTTCGTCGCGTTCACCGGCCTGACCATCTACGGGATCTTCATGGCGGCGAGCGACAGCCCGGGTGATCTGGTCAACATCAACTGGGCGAACAACTGGTTGCACGGCATCACCGCCCTGCTTGGGCTCGTACTCGGTTTCCTGCAGCCGAAGGGGCAGCGGGCCGCCGCCCGCGAGGCTTGAGCCACTACGGTGAGTAGTAGTACTCCGGCACGAGGTTTACCCAGCGACACAGTGGCAACTACTGCTTCATGCTCGACATGAACCGAGAGTTGCGAGTGCTGGTGTGGCACGTGCACGGGTCCTGGACGACCTCGTTCGTACAGGGACGGCACGAATACCTGATCCCCGCACTGCCCGAAGGGGGCTCGTGGGGACTCGGCCGCTGTGGCCGCCCCTGGCCGGAACGTGCCAGGGAAGTACACCCGGACCAGCTCGCCGACCTCGACGTCGACGTGGTCGTACTGCAGCGGCCGGAGGAGCTCGAGGTCGCCGAGCGGTGGCTCGGCAGGCGTCCTGGCAGGGACGTTCCCGCGGTGTTCGTCGAGCACAACACCCCTCGTGAAGCGGCGGCGACCTCTCGTCATCCGCTCGCCGACTCGACCGAGATCCCCATCGCGCACGTGACCCACTTCAACGATCTGATGTGGGACTGCGGCAGGGCACCGACCTCGGTGATCTCGCACGGCATCGTGGATCCGGGCCACCGCTACACCGGTGAACTCGCGCACACCGCGGTCCTGATCAACGAACCGGTCCGGCGCTGGCGGATCACGGGCACGGACCTGTTGCCCGCTCTCGCCGAGGCCGCCCCGATCGACGTGTACGGCATCGGCGTCGACGGACTCGCGGAGGCGTTGCCCGTCACGACCAATCCGATTCGGGGTATCGCGGATCTCGACCAGGAGAGCCTGCACACCGAGGTCGCGCGCAGGCGGGTCTACGTCCACACCGCCCGCTGGACCTCACTTGGGCTGTCCCTGCTCGAAGCCATGCAGCTGGGCATGCCGGTGGTCGCGCTCGCGACCACCGAGGCGATCGCGGCGGTGCCCGAAGAGGCGGGAGTGATCTCCACCGACATCACCGCCGTAACGGCGGCGGCCAGGCGGTTCGTGCACGAGCCGGACCTCGCCGCGGTCGCCGGAAAAGCCGCGCGGGAGTACGCCCTCACCCATTTCGGGCTGGAGGCATTCCTGCGCAACTGGGACGTCCTCCTCTCGGAGGTCGTGCGATGACAACAAGAGAGTCCGGCTCCGGGAGGGAACCGATGAGAATCTCCATGGTCTCCGAACACGCCAGCCCATTGGCAGCACTTGGCGGGGTCGACGCCGGTGGACAGAACCTCCACGTCGCCGAGCTGTCCGCGGCGCTGAGCCGACAGGGGCACGACGTCACGGTGTACACCCGGCGCGACGACCCCGAACTGCCCGAAGTGGTGCGGACACCGTCGGGCTACCGAGTCGTCCACGTCCCCGCAGGTCCACCAAGGACACTTCCGAAAGATGAGCTGTTGCCACATATGGGCGAGTTCGGCGAGTTCCTCCGGCAACGATGGGCACAGCACCGGCCGGATGTCGTGCACGCGCACTTCTGGATGTCCGGGCTCGCCGCCGTACTCGCCTGCAGGACCCTCGACATCCCGGTGATCCAGACGTTCCACGCACTCGGCGTCGTGAAGCGCCGCTACCAGGGCGCCAAGGACACGAGCCCACCGGAGCGGATCCGGCTGGAGCGACTCATCGGCAGCAACGCCACCAGGGTCGCGGCGACCTGTTCCGACGAGGTTTTCGAACTGGCCAGGATGGGGGTTCCCCGTTCGCGGATGTCCGTCGTGCCCTGCGGCGTCGATCTCGAGCGCTTCCGCCCGGACGGCCCCGTCGCGCCGAAGCACGAACGTCATCGCGTCCTGACCGTGGGAAGGTTGGTCCCGCGCAAGGGTTTCGACACGGTCATCGACGCACTGCGGATGCTGCCGAACACCGAGCTCGTCATCGCGGGCGGCCCAGAGGAGGGCGCTTTCGCCGACGATCCCGAGGCACAGCGGCTGCTCGACTACGCCGAAGAACTTGGCGTTCGAAATCGGGTGTGGATGGCGGGGCAGGTGACCCGCGACGAAATGCCCGCCCTGCTGCGGTCGGCCGACGCCGTCGCCTGCACACCCTGGTACGAACCCTTCGGGATAGTGCCGCTCGAGGCCATGGGCTGCGGTGTCCCGGTGGTCGCGTCGGCGGTCGGCGGGCTCACCGACACCGTGGTCGACGGTGTCACCGGCCTGCTGGTCCCGCCACGCAGCCCCGAGGACCTGGCCACCGCGCTGCGCCGCCTGCTCTCCGACCGGACACTGCGCGAAGGCTGCGGGATCGCGGGGGGTGACAGGGCACGGTCGCGGTATTCCTGGGATCGGATCGCCTCGGACACCCTGCGGGTCTACGATCGCGCGCTGCCGATCGCCGCTGCGGTCCCGGCAGTCCAGGAGCTCTCGAGCGCCGGGCAGGTCGCCAAGTGAGCGCGGCGGTCGAGGTTCCCGCCGGTCGCGAGCGGGACAACGCGATGATCGAGATCCACAACCCGGACAACGGTCAGCTCGTCGGCACTGTCGCGGTGGCCTCACGAGACCAGGTCCAGGACGCCCTGGACCGGGCCCGTGAGGTGCAGCCGGCATGGGCCAGGACAGCGCCCGCGGCCAGAGGTGAGATGCTGCGCGCGGCCGCCACCGCACTACGCGAGCACGTGGACTCCCTGGCCGCGCTGAACGAGGCGGAAACGGGCAAGCCTCACTCCGAAGCCGTCGAGGGAGTCCTCGCCGGCGCGGGCACGCTAGAGCAGTACGCCGAACTCGGCCCGGTGCACAGGGGTAAGAGCCTGCGCGGGGAGTTCTCCGCGACGGATCTCATGGTGCCCGAGCCACGGGGCGTCGCGGTCGCGCTGACACCTTGGAACGATCCGGTCGCGGTGAGCTGCGGCTTGATCGGAGCGGCGCTGGTCACCGGGAACACCGTGATCCACAAACCGAGCGAGCGGGCGCCTTACACGGGCGCGTTACTCGGCAGGGTCATCGCGGGCGAGCATCCGGACGGCGTGCTGCAGACCCTCGACGGCGACGGCTCGGTGGGTGAACTGCTCACCTCTGACGACCGCGTGGATGTCATCGCGCACGTCGGCAGCACGGCCACCGGCAAGGCCATCGCCGCGGCCGCGGTCCACACCGGCGCGAAGACGCTGCTGGAGAACGGTGGTAACGATCCGCTGGTCGTCGACGCCGATGTCGACCCAGAGTGGGCTGCGGAGCAGGCCGCGCTCGGCTGCTTCGCCAACTCAGGCCAGATCTGCGTTTCCGTGGAACGGATCTACGTGCACAGGGCGATCGCCGAGCCGTTCCTCGACGCGCTGATCCGGCATGCGGAGGATCGCAGGCTCGCCCCGCTGGTGGACCCGCGCCACCGTGACCAGGTCCACGAGCACGTCGTCGACGCGATTCAGCGTGGCGCCACCGTGCGCACCGGCGGCAGTGTCCCGAACGGTCCCGGCGCGCATTACCCGGCCACCGTGCTGAGCGGGGTCGAGCCGGGCATGCGGGTGCTGGCGGAGGAGACGTTCGGACCCATCGCGCCGGTACGTGTCGTCGACGACTTCGACCAGGGTCTCGCCGAGGCTGCCGAGGGCCGCTACGGATTGGCGGCCACGGTGCTGACGGGCTCGATGGCACATGCCCAGCGGGCGTGGCGCGAACTCCCGGCCGGCACGGTGAAGGTCAACGCGGTGTTCGGCGGGGCGCCGGGCGGCGCGGCCGAACCACACGGCGAGAGCGGGAACGGTTTCGGGTTCGGCCCGGAACTCCTGGACGAGCTCACCCAGACCAAGGTCGTGCACATCGAACCCCCGCCCAGCCTCCCGCGGTAACCCCGGTCATGGCCACCCCGCGTATTGAACGCGGGGTGGCCATGACGATCGGATCAGCTCGCCGCAGGCTCGGTGACGTCGAAGGCCAGCGAATCACCCGCACTGCTCACGCGCACGCGGGAGCCCGGCGTCACCCTGCCGTCCAGCAACATCCGGGACAGCTCGTTGCCGACCTCGCGCTGGATCGTGCGCCGCAGCGGCCGCGCGCCGAACTCGGGTTGGTAGCCCGCCTTGCTCAACCAGTCGACGGCGCTGGTATCGAACTCGACCTGGACGTCCTGTGCGTGCGCCCTGCGCTTGGTCTCCTCGAGCAGCAGCTCGGTGATCTGGTTGAGCTGGTCGGCCTCGAGCCGGCGAAACACGATGATGTCGTCGATCCGGTTGAGAAACTCCGGCCGGAACGCCTCCCGCAGCTTGCGCATCAACCGCTCGCGGAGCGGCCGGTCGGTATCGTCCTCCCTGGCCGGGGTGAAGCCGAGCGCGCCCTGGGTGCCGCTGACGATCAGCTCGGAGCCGAGGTTGCTCGTCATGATCAGCACGGTGTTGCTGAAGTTGACCGTCCTGCCCCTGCCGTCGGTGAGTCTGCCGTCGTCGAGTACCTGCAGCAGGACGTTGAACACCTCGGGGTGAGCCTTTTCGATCTCGTCCAGCAGCACCACCGAGTACGGCTTACGGCGTACGGCCTCGGTCAGCTGGCCCGCGTCGTCGTAGCCCACGTATCCAGGTGGCGCTCCGATCAGCCTGCTGACGGTGTGCCGCTCGCCGTACTCGCTCATGTCGATCCGGATCATCCGGTCCTGATGCCCGAACAACGCCTCGGCCAGTGCCCGCGCCAGCTCGGTCTTGCCGACACCCGTCGGCCCGAGGAACAGGAAGCTGCCCGAAGGACGGTCCGGCTCGGCGAGCCCGGCGCGGGAGCGCCGCACCGCCTCGGCGACGGCCTGCACGGCCTCGTCCTGCCCGACAACCTGGCCGTGCAGATGCTCCTCGAGGCTGAGCAGACGTTCCCGTTCCTCCTTGGTCAACTGGCTCACCGGGATGCCGGTGAGCCGGGCGACGACCTCCGCGAGGTCCTCGGCGGTGACCTCGATCGAGTCGGTCGGGCTCTCGTCATCCGTGCGGGCACTGCGCACACGCTCGCGCAGCTCCGCGATCTCGTCGCGCAGTATCGACGCCCGCTCGTAGTTCTCCTCGCTCACCGCCTGGTCGCGGTCCCTGCTCAGTTGGTCCAACCGCGACTCCAGATCGCGCAGCTTCGCGGGCTGCCTGCCCGAACGCACCCGCACCCTGGCCCCGGCCTGGTCTACCAGGTCGATGGCCTTGTCCGGCAGGAAGCGGTCCGCGATGTAGCGGTCGGAGAGGGTCACGGCCGCGTCCAGCGCCTCGTCGGTGAACCGGACCTGGTGATGTGCCTCGTACTGGTCCCGCAGACCGTGCAGAATGGCCAGTGCCTGCTCCACAGAGGGCTCGGGCACCAGGATCGGCTGGAACCGCCGCTCCAGCGCGGGGTCCTCTTCGATGTTCGAGCGGTACTCGTCCAATGTGGTCGCACCGACGATATGCAGTTCGCCGCGGGACAACGCGGGCTTGAGCATGTTCCCGGCCCCCATCGAACCTTCCGACGAACCGGCGCCGACCACCGTGTGCAGCTCGTCGATGAACACGACGAGTTCGTCCCGGTGCGACCGGATCTCGTCGAGCAGCTTCGTCATCCGCTCCTCGAAGTCGCCCCGGTAGCGCATGCCCGCGACCATCGCGGTGAGATCCAGCTGCATCACCCTGCGCCGGGTCAGGCTCTCCGGTACCTCGCCGTTGACGATGCGCTGCGCGAGGCCCTCCACGATCGCCGTCTTGCCGACACCGGTCTCCCCGATCAGCACCGGATTGTTCTTCGTCCGCCGCGACAGCACCTCGATCGTCTGCTCGATCTCGTCGTCGCGCCCGACCACCGGGTCGATCTCCCCGTTCCGGGCCATCGCCGTCAGGTCCCGGCCGAACTGGTCGAGCGTCTCAGTCCCCGACGGTTCCTTTTGCTGTTGCTGTCCCCCACGTGTCCCTTCGGAACCCGGTCCGCGCCGCATCGACTCGGGGGTCACGCCGTGCCGGGCCAGCAGCTTGCCCGCGGTCGAGTCCGGGTTCGCCGTCATCGCCAGCAGCAGGTGCTCCGGACCGATGTAGGACGAGCCGAGGCCACGGGAGATCTGGTGCGCGTCGAGCAGTGCCCGTTTCGCTCCCGGGGTGAGCATGGCCGGCGGACGCCTGCCCTCACCATCGCCGTCCTGGCCGCGTCCGTCCGTACCGCCCGCGTCCTGGCCGCTACGGTCGAGTTCGGCCGCGATCGCCTTCGGGTCGGCGCCGACCCGCTCGAGCAGGTCGCAACTTCCCGGCGCCTGTGTCGCGGCCCAAAGCAGGTGAGCCGTGTCCAGCTCGGCGCTGCCCTGCTCCGCCGCGTGCGTCGCGGCGGCGGTCAGCAACTGCCGTGACTGTTCACTCATCAGCCGAGTGATGTCGACGGCGTAGGGACGCCGGCCACCCGCGGCGCCACCGAAGAACTGCGAGATGAACTCGTCGAACGGGCTCCCACCGGGGCCGGGAGCGAAGAAGCCGGTCATTCGCTGCCTCCATCCAAGGCGCGGTCGTGTGCCTCCGTTGGACTTTCCGTAACCGGAGGCGGGCAAACCAGATGGGCGTGTGACCCTGCGCCGAATGTCGCGTTCGAACGCCCGATCCCAGGGCGGACAGGAGAAGCCGCTGCGGTGAGTAGCAGTCCCCTGGGGTTTTGCCGTCGCCCGGTTTAGCAGTCACTGCGCTGGGTAGCGCTAGACCGAGAACGAGTAGCGCGCTGCCACTCGTATGGACGGAACGCAGGAGGGCGAATGCCGGCACAAGGGATCGGCACCGAGGTCCGGGAAACTCTCGCGGACGACCCGGGTACGGACGCCCGCCCGTGCCCGGACGATCCCGCGCGTAATGCCGTCCAGACTCCCGCGGCCCTGCTGTTCGACCGCGACGACACCGTCATAGTGGACGTCCCCTACCTCTCCGATCCCGCACTCGTACGCGCGGTACCCGGCGCCGTCGAAACGCTGCGTTCGCTGCGTGCGGCCGGACTGCCCTGCGGGATCGTGAGCAATCAGTCCGGCGTCGCCCGGGGTCTGATCACCCCGGCACAGCTCGACGCCGTCAACGCTCGCGTGGAGGAACTGCTCGGGCCGTTCGACACCTGGCAGGTATGCGTGCACGGTGACGACGACGGCTGCACCTGCCGTAAGCCCGCTCCCGGCCTGGTTCAGGGCGCGGCCGCGGCGCTCGGCGTGGACGTTCGCCGCTGCGTCATGATCGGCGACACCGGCGCCGACGTGCTCGCGGCCACGGCGGCCGGAGCCCGGGGCATCCTCGTGCCGACCCTGCGCACGCTGCCAACGGAGGTTCACCACGCTCGCCGGACCGCGAACGTGGCCAGTGATCTCGGTACAGCGGTCGAGGTGGCGATGGCAGGTGTTGCGCGATGACCGGGTTTTCGCCTCAACCGCCCGAATCGCCCGATTGGGGCCGAGTCCTCGTGGCCAGGATGGACAATGTGGGCGACGTCTTGCTCGCCGGGCCATGTGTGCGGGCGGTCGCGGCTAACGCCAGTGCGGTGACGATGCTCGCGGGTCCCCGTGGCAGGGCGGGCGCGGAACTGTTGCCCGGCGTCGACGACGTGATCGAGTGGTGCGCTCCCTGGATCGACCCGGAACCACCGGCGGTGACCGACGACGTCGTCGACTCCCTGGTCAAACAGGTTCGGGACGTGCGCCCGGATGCCGCACTGATCCTGACCTCGTTCCATCAGTCCCCGCTACCGCTGGCGCTGGCGTTGCGGATGGCCGGGGTGCCGTGGATCGGCGCGATCAGCGAGGACTACCCGGGGTCGCTGCTCGACCTCCGGCATCGGGTGGACGGCGATCCGCCCGAGGCCGAACGGGCCCTTTCGCTGGCCGAGGCGGCGGGCTTCCGGCTCCCCGAGGGCGACGACGGCGCGCTGGCGATCCGCAGGCCGCTACCGGACACCACGAACCTCACCGGCGAGCCCGGTTATGTAGTGGTGCATCCAGGTGCTTCGGTGCCGGCGCGGCAGTTGTCCGCGACCCGCTGCGCCGCGGCGGTGCGCGCGCTCGCCGAGGCCGGGCACCGGGTCGTCGTCACCGGCCATCCCGGCGAACGGGAGCTGACGGCCGAGGTAGCTGGCGACGTCGCGCTCGACCTCGGCGGTGCGACGGACCTCACCGCGCTGGCGGATGTGCTCGACCGGGCTTGTGTCGTCGTGGTGCCGAACTCGGGGCCCGCGCACCTCGCCGCCGCCGTCGGGACCCCCGTGGTCTCACTGTTCGCTCCTGTCGTACCGGCAGCCAGGTGGGCGCCCTACGGCGTGCCCACCGTGGTGCTCGGAGACCAGACCGCGCCGTGCCGCGAGAGCAGAGCACGGGAATGCCCGGTTCCCGGTCATCCCTGCCTGGAGTCGATTACTCAGGAACAGATCGTCGCGGCCGTAGCGGAACTCACGAAGGGCGGACAACGGATCCGCCGAACAGGAGGTAGGTCGTGATCGAGGAACATTTCACGGCGTTGGGGGCAGCGCTGGACAGTGCCCGCTCTGCCGCACCACGGATCGAGCGCTGGGGAAGGCACCTCGCGCAGGTCTTCGACCAGGGCGGGCGCCTGCTCGCCTGCGGAAACGGTGGCAGCGCCGCCGAGGCCCAGCACCTCACGGGGGAACTGGTCGGGCGTTTCCTGCACGACCGCCAGCCTCTTTCCGCGATCGCACTGCACGCGGACACCTCCGCGGGTACGGCGATCGTCAACGACTACGGCGAGCACGAGTTCTTCGCCAGGCAGGTTCGGGCACACGGAAGGCAAGGGGACGTGCTCGTCGCGCTGTCCACCAGCGGCCGCAGTCAGAACGTCGTTGCCGCCGCGAAGACGGCGCAGGAGATCGGTATGACCGCCTGGGCCCTGACCGGGCCCGCGCCCAACCGGCTCGCGGCCCTGTGTGACGACACCATCGCCGTGGACGCGCCGAGCGTCGCCACCGTCCAGGAGATCCATCTCGCCGTCGTACACGCACTCTGCGCCGTGCTCGACGAGTCGCTGGGGGTGCCGGCATGAGGCCCCTGGTCGTGGTCGGGGACGCACTGCTCGACATCGACATCGACGGCAGCGCCGACCGGCTGTGCCCCGAAGCACCGGTACCGGTCGTCGACCTCGGCAGGGAGTGGCTACGTCCCGGCGGTGCCGGGCTGGCCGCCCTGCTCGCCGCGCGCTCCGCCTCGGAGGTCGTCCTGC
This sequence comes from Amycolatopsis palatopharyngis, assembly GCF_003385185.1. Lineage (GTDB taxonomy): Bacteria > Actinomycetota > Actinomycetes > Mycobacteriales > Pseudonocardiaceae > Amycolatopsis > Amycolatopsis palatopharyngis. The sequence goes on from NZ_PQHZ01000052.1 coordinate 17,269, forward strand.
TGAGTGCGTTCGGCGAGGACGGGGCCGGGCGCAGGCTGATCGAACTGCTCGAACGCGAGGCCGACGTGGTGCCGTTGCCACTGACGGGCAGCACCGTGTGCAAGACACGGGTGCGCGCCGCCGGCCAGTCGATGCTGCGACTCGACTCGGGTGACGGCAGGGCCGCACACGGTGTCCTGCCCGCCCGCGCCGAGCAGGCACTGCGCGAAGCGGGTGCCATCCTCGTCGCCGACTACGGCAGGGGGATGGCCGCTCACCCCGGTCTGCGCGGGCTGCTGACCGAACTCGCCCCGAAGGTGCCGGTGGTGTGGGATCCACACCCGCGCGGCCCCGCCCCGGTACCGGGCGCCCGGCTGATCACACCGAACGAGTCGGAAGCGGCCGCGCTCGCCACCGACGGCGACGAAGCGAGTGCGCTGGCCAGAAACCTGCGCGAGCAGTGGTCGTCGGACGGGGTCGCCGTCACGGCTGGTTCTCGCGGCGCCGTGCTCGCCGACGCACGAGGGACCAGATCGTTCCCGATCGCGGGAACATCGAAGCTCGTGGGCCACGCGCGGCCGGACACCTGCGGTGCGGGCGACCGGTTCGCGACGGCCGCGGCAGCGGCCCTGCTCGGTGGCGCCGACCTCGCGGGCGCCGTCACCGAGGCGGTGGATGCGGCTGCTCGCTTCGTCGCGGCGGGCGGGGCCGCGGCACTGTCGCTCAGCGACGGACCCGGCTCCTCCCCTGGCCGGCCGGAATCCTCCCGCAGCGAGCGCAATGCCTTCGAGGTGGCGGCCAGGGTCCGGCGCAGCGGCGGCAGGCTCGTGGCCACCGGCGGCTGCTTCGACCTGCTGCACCCAGGCCACGTGACGTTGTTACGCCAGGCGAGGGCGCTCGGCGACGCGCTCGTCGTCTGCCTGAACTCCGACGAGTCCGTACGCAAGCTCAAGGGACCGACCCGGCCCATCGTGACCGCGAAGGACCGCGCCCGGCTGCTGGCCGAACTCGAGTCCGTCGATGCGGTCGCGGTGTTCGACGAAACCTCCCTCGCCACACTCCTCGAACGCCTCCGGCCGGATGTGTGGGTCAAGGGCGGGGACTACGCGGGCACCGATCTGCCCGAGGCGGAAGTCGTGCACCGCCACGGCGGCGAGGTCGCGCTGATCCCGATGGTCGAGGGCTACTCGACCTCCCGGCTCGTCGCGGCCGCCAACACCGTCAACTGATTCCCATGGAAAGGAGTTCGATGAACTCGCCAGGCAACGTGTTGATCACCGGCGGAGCCTCCGGGCTCGGCGCCGCCACCGTCGAGGCGGTACGCCAGGCAGGCGGCAGGCCACTGGTGATCGACAAGACGGAGCCGTCGGCTCCGGTGGACCACGTCGTCGCCGACCTCGCCGACTCGGCGGCCACCGAGAACGCGGTCGAGGAACTGGTGCGGCGCGCGGACAACCACCTCGACGGCGTCTTCACCGCGGCGGGCATCGACGCGTGTGGCCCGCTCGGTTCAGTATCCACAAAGGACTGGGAGCGGGTCGTCCACGTGAACCTGCTCGGCACCGCCGCGGTGGTGCGGGCCGCGCTTCCACACCTGGAACGCACGCACGGCACGGTCGTGACCTGCTCCTCCACTCTCGGCGTCCGGGTGGCCGGGGACGCGACCGCGTACTGCGCCTCGAAGTACGGGGTGGTCGGCTTCACCAAGGCGCTGGCCGAGGAGACCGCGGGCCGGGTCGGGGTGACCCTGCTGATTCCAGGCGGCATGCACACGAACTTCTTCAACGACAGGGACGAGCAGTACAAGCCGCCACCAGACGCCAAACTGAACCAGCCGGAGCACGTGGCCCGCACAGTTCTGTTCGCATTGAGTCAGCCACCCGGCTGTGAGGTGCGGGAGCTGGTCGTCTGCGCCTCCGAGGAGGGCTCCTGGCCGTGAGCGGAACCGACGCCGAGGGAGTTCTGGCACTGCGCGCGCTGGGGATCGGCGACCTGCTGGTCGCCGTCCCGGCGCTGCGCGGGCTGCGTGCGGCCTTTCCCGGCGAACGGCTGGTACTCGCGGGGCCGGAGTCGCTCGGCGAACTGGTCGAACTGATCGACGCGGTGGACGAACTGCTGCCCACCGCAGGCCTCGGCGCACTGAAATGGCCAGGCCCGCCCCCACCAGCCGTCGCGGTGAACCTGCATGGCAGCGGCCCGGAGAGCACCACGGACCTGCTCTCGACGAATCCGGAACGGCTCATCGCGCATCACCATCCCGGCAGCTCCCCCGTAGCAGGGCCGGAGTGGATCGAGGACCAGCACGAGGTCCTGCGCTGGTGCGGGCTGCTGGAGTGGCATGGCATCGCCGCCGACCCCACCGACCTCACCCTGCCCACCCCGCCGGGTCCGAGCCCCGCACCCGGCGCGGCCGTCGTGCATCCCGGTGCGGGGCTGCCACCACGGCGCTGGCCCGCCGACCGGTTCGCCGAAGTGGCCGCCGCCCTCCACGATGAAGGGCATTCGGTGGTGATCACCGGAAGTCACTCGGAACGCGACCTGGCGCACGAGGTGGCCGGAAAGGCCGGACTCACGGCGGAATCGGTGCTGGCCGGCCGCACCGGCCTCGCCGAACTGTGCGCACTCATCGCGGGAGCCTCCCTCGTCGTCTGCGCCGATACCGGGGCCGGTCATCTCGCGACCGCCTTCGGCACACCGTCGGTCGTGCTGTTCGGTCCGGTACCCCCGCAACGCTGGGGACCACCACCCGAGCGAGCACAGCACGTTGCCCTCTGGGGCGGCGACTTCGGCGACCCGTTCGGGAACGAGCCGGACCCTGGCCTGCTGCGGATCAGCGCCGGAGACGTACTCGCCGCGGCCCGCGGGGCGGCAGCACACCGGGCGAACTCCTGAACCCGAGGGGGACCGGGCTGACGCGCTCGGCCGAACAGGGCAATCCGGAAGTTTCTCGTTTCCCGCGCCCCGAATCGGGGTAATCAGGACCGGGGAATCGGATCCAGGAGCGGCCGTGGCCAGAACCGGACAGTGGTACCTGGCGACGTTCGCTGTCGTGATCGCGCCGAGCGTGGCCGCTCTGGTCAGCCTCGCGTTCTCGCCCATGCTGGGGATCGTCACCCTACTGGCCCTGCTGGGGGCGCTGCTGCTGGCCGCCACCATCGCGGCGCTGCGCAGGGGCGGACGCGATCTCGAACGCATCATCGACGAGGAACTGCACCGCACCGATCCCCGAACACCCGGGTAACCGAGCGTCCGCCGCCCGCCATCTCTCGCACTTTCCCGGGAAAGCGCGGTGGATTGGCGGCGGGTTAGCCGCGGTGGCGGGCGGGTACACAGTGCCGATGAGTGGCATCAGGGTCGTGGTGACCGGGGCGACGGGAAACGTCGGCACGAGTGTGGTCGAAGCGCTCGGCGATGACGACAGGGTGGAGTCGATCAGGGGCCTCGCCCGCAGATCCGCGGAATGGTCACATCCCAGACTTCGTCTGTCCACTATAGATCTCGGCGATGCGGCGAAGCCGGTGGCGGCGCGGCTGGACGACCTGCTTGCCGGTGCCGACGTCGTCATCCACCTTGCCTGGTTGTTCCAGCCGACTCGCGATCCCGAGCTGACCTGGCGGACCAACGTGCTCGGCAGCATCCGGGTGTTCGAGGCAGCAGTACGGTCGGGCGTCAAGTCCGTGGTGTACGCCTCCTCGGTCGGCGCCTACTCCCCCGGACCACAGGACACCCGAGTCGACGAGACCTGGCCCACGCACGGCTGGCCCGGGGCGGCCTACACGCGGGAAAAGGCCTACCTGGAAAGGTTCCTGGACGGCTTCGAACGCGCACATCCCGATCTACGGGTGGTGCGGCTACGCCCAGGATTCATCTTCAAGCGGGAGTCGGCCTCCGAGCAGCGCAGGCTGTTCGCGGGTCCACTGTTACCCGGAGCCCTCGTTCACCCCGCGATCCTGCCGGTCGTGCCCGACCTGCCGGGGCTGCGTTTCCAGGCACTGCACAGCAGCGACGTCGCGGACGCCTACCGCAGAGCCGCGCTCAGTGATGTGCGAGGTGCGTTCAACGTGGCCGCCGAGCCAGTCGTCGACGCGCGATCGCTTGGGGAACTGTTCGGCGCGAAACCGATCCCGATGCCCGCATGGCCGGTGCGGGCGGCGGTTGCCGCGGCATGGCGGTTACACGCGGTCCCCGCGACCCCTGGGCTGTTCGACGCCGTACTGCGACTACCACTGATGGACTGTTCGCGAGCCAGGACCGAACTGGACTGGGCACCGAGGTTCACCGCATTGGAAGCACTCTCCGAGTTCCTGACCGGACTGCGGGAGAGGGCGGGAATGGCCACTGCGCCGCTGGCTCCCAGTGTCCGGGGTGGGAGGTTGCACGAACTTCTCACCGGGGTCGGTTCCCGGCCTTGAGCGCCTGCCGGAGCCAAGGAACATCCACAGTGCACCGTCCGCTGACGCGTGTGGGCGAGCGCCGCTGTGGGTACCCGCCGACCAGCAGTGTCCGGTTCACGCCGGGCAGCGTGAACGAGTGGAGGTGGCCGTGAGCCAACCGGGCGTAGTCGACGACCTCGGGATCGACAACTTCGTGGAGCTGCGGATCCCCGCCGACGCCGTGCAGCTGGCCGTCCCCCGCACGGTGGCGGAGACCATCGCGCTGCGTCGGGACCTCGACCTCGACACCGTCGCCGACATCAAGCTCGCCACCGACGAAGCGTGCGCCACCCTGATCGCGGCCGCCGTCGCACACAGCACCCTGACGTGCCGCTTCGAGGTCTACGCCGACTCCCTCACTGTCAGCGTCAGCACCACGGTCGTCCGTGAAGGCGTCCCCGCGCAGGGCAACCTCGGCTGGTTCGTGCTCGAAATGCTGGCCGACTCGGTGAACGCGACCCAGATCGCCTACGACCCGGTAATGGCCGGGTATTCCACGATGATCGAGTTCACCAGGTCCGGAAACCGGGTTCCGGCGTGACAGCCGCGAACCAGCAGGGGCCGAACTCCTCGCACGCCAGCGACTACAGCGATGTGGTCCCACTGTTCGAGAAGATGGCGGAACTGCCCGAAGGTGACCCTGGCAGGGATCACCTACGGGAGCAGATCGTCACCCGCTGCCTGCCCCTTGCCGAGCACATCGCCCGCCGGTTCAGCGGGCGCGGCGAGGCCAGGGACGACCTCGTGCAGGTCGCTCGGCTGGGGCTGCTCAACGCCGTCGACAGGTACGAGGTCGGCAGGGGCAGCGAGTTCATCTCCTTCGCGGTGCCGACCATCATGGGGGAGGTTCGCCGATACTTCCGCGACTCCAGCTGGGCGCTGCGGGTACCGCGCAGGCTCAAGGAGCTGCACCTGGCCATCAGCCAGGCCAGCGGCGTGCTGTCCCAGCGCCTCGGCAGGGCGCCGACGCCGAGTGAACTCGCGGCGGAGCTGGACCTCGACACGGAAGAGATCTCCGACGGCCTGCTGGCCGGCAACGCCTACCAGTCGATCTCGGTGGACAGTGCGGTGGGTGACAAGGAGGACGGCCTCGCACTCGTCGACACGATGGGTGACTACGACACGGATCTGGAGAACGTGGAGAACCACGAGGCACTGCAACCACTGCTGCGGGAACTACCCGCACGCGAGCGGAACGTGTTGATGCTGCGGTTCTTCGGCAACCTGACGCAGACCCAGATCGCCGAGCGGGTGGGCATCTCCCAGATGCACGTGTCCCGCCTGCTGTCGCGCACCCTGCAGCACCTGCGCGAGGAACTCACCGAGTGACGACCACGACTCCCCCCGCCCGTCTGCACGCACCGGGCGGTGCCGCAGCCGCGACACGGAGTAACACCAGGTCGCACGGGTATTCCTCGGGTATGCGACTGCACCGAAGCAACCCCGAGGCCCCCGGTATCCGCCGGCAGCGCTGCGGGCGCGGTTTCCGCTACTTCGGTTCCGACGGCAAGCCGCTGACGGACGAGGACACCCTTCGGCGGGTCCGCGATCTGGTGATCCCGCCTGCCTGGCAAGACGTGTGGATCTGTCCGTATCCGGGTGGTCATATCCAGGCGATCGGCTCGGACGACGCGGGTCGGCGCCAGTATCTCTATCACGAGAAGTGGCGGGAGAAGCGCGAAACCGAGAAGCACCAGCGGGTACTGGAACTGGCCCGCAAGCTGCCCCGCTTCCGGGTGGCGGTCAGGTCGGATCTGGCCCGCAGCGGCACTGGGCGCGACAGGATGCTCGCGGCGGCACTGCGCATGCTCGATATCGGGATCTTCCGTACGGGTAGCGAGGAGTACGCGGAGGAGAACGGCACATACGGGGTCGCCACCCTGCTCCGCGGTCACGTCACCGTGCGCGGCGAGGACGAACTCCTGGTCAGCTACGTCGCCAAGGGTGGCCTTGAACGGTCGGTCCGCATCCACGACCCCGACCTGGTGCGGGTGGTCAAGACAGTGCGCAGGGCACGCCCGCCAACCGACCGTCTGCTCGCGTACAAGGAGCACGGAAACTGGCACGAGGTGCACGCCGACGACGTGAACAACCGGTTCAAGGAGTACGTCGGCGACAAGTTCACCGGTAAGGACCTGCGTACCTGGAACGCCACGGTACTGGCCGCGACGGCCTTCGCCGAGACCGACCGGCCGCGTAGCCAGCGTGGCATGCAGCGGGCGAAGGCGGCGGTCATGCGGGAGGTCGCAGAGGAACTCGGCAACACTCCCGCGGTGACTCGTCGATCCTATGTGGACCCGCGAGTGGTGCGAGCCTTCGAGAAGGGTGTCACCGTGGGAAAAGCTGTCGAGAGAGCCAGGAAAAAGTACACAACGGACGCCGCGGAGAACGGGGCGGATACGGCGGAGAGCATGCGCACCGCGATCGAACGAGCTGTGGTGCGCATGCTCTCCGAGATGGACGCGGAACCGCCGTAGCGGGCCGCTTCAGTCTCCCGGCCAGTCGCCGGTCGCCTTGCGATAACCCTCCGCGCCTGCCCTGTCGACCGCGGCCTTCACCGCGCCGAAGATGGCACCCTGGATGGCCGCGGCGATCACGACCTGCCGCCAGTTGTACGAACTGTCCGTCGCGTTCGGTGGGTCCTCGCCGTTGCCGAGCCGCTTCCAGACCTGCTTGAAGGCCGCACTGGCCGCGACCCCGCCGAGCGCGCCGACGAGTACGCCCAACGGCTTGTAGAGCATCTTGTTCATCGCGTCTTCCTCCCACCTGACAGCTTGCGGACCAGTAACACCAACACCACCGCCACCGCGGCGGCGGCGAGCGGGTTCTGCCGCACCACAGCCGCCACCTGTCCGGTGCCCGCCGCGACGGGTTGCGGCACGCGCTCCCGCATCTCCTCGGCGGTGTGCCTGGCCTTCTGCCTGGCCTGCTCGGGAACGTTGACCTTGTGCGCGAGTTCCTGCACGGTCTCGCCCAGTTCCTGCCTGGTCAGGTCTCGATCGACCCGCGCCTGCTCCGCGTCTCGGGGGAACTCCGGCGGGGACTTCTCTTGCTCTGAGCGTTCGCTCATGGGCGGGCATTCTCCTTCACTACCTGGACGTCCTGCTCGATTCCGGCCGTCGCCTCACAGGGCACGGGAACTCGAGCGTTCACCCGGTCGGGGCGAGCCACTCACGTGTCCGGCCATCAGTCACTCCTGCCAGTCCGCGTCCGGAGTACCCAGCGAGCCCGCACACCAATCCAGCGACCGCTGCGATGTGTAGTCCTGCTGTGGCAGGGGTACGTCCATCGCGGGAAGGAGTGACGATGAACCTAGATCGAGCCGATGCCGCGAAGGCCCACCACGGTGACCCGATGCGTCCGATCGTGGAGTCGGACGAACCCGCGCGCGCCGAAGGCCCTTCGATCGTGTTCGAAGGACACGAGGAAGGGCCCACGGTGCTGATCCTCGACCCAGCGGGCGCGGCGAAACACGCCGAGGTGCCCGCGACCTGGAGGGGACTGGCCGAGCAGCGCAAACTCGTCTGGTGCAGGCTGCCGGCCGACGGTTCGCTGTCCGAGGCGGAGGAACTGCTCTCCGATCCCGACGTGCTCCGGGCACCCATCGACGTGGTGACCAGTGGCCCAGCGGTGCCGGTCGTCGTCGACCTGCTCAGCAGGCACGCGGACGTCGTGCGGTCGCTGCTGCTGATCGATCCGGGCGGTGGGATCGGCGACGGCTCGGAACCGCCTTCGGTGACTCGGCGGCGCGAGGAACTGCGCGAGGCCGGGGTCACCGTCGAAACCGTCGCGCAGAGCCCGGGCGGTACCAGGGACCGGGTCGAACCACCGATGCCGCTGGGTCATCCCGACGTCCTGGACGCCGTCGAACGCGCGCTCGGTTCGCTGGATTGGCGGAGCTGACGCCAGGACAGGAGCGGTTGCCCCGAGCTCCTGCCCACCGTCACCGAACCCGTTGACCCACTCCTGTCGGAAGGACACCCATGACGCTGCCGCTCGCGCCGTTGTCGAACGACCGTCTGGACCGGTTGGACCAGTACCTGCGGACGGCCGTACAGGACCTGTTCAAGAACGACGACCGCGTGCGTGGACTCGGGGTCGAGGTGTCCTTCCACGGCGGAGTGGCGCATGTGACCGGTTCGGTCGAACGCCAGGAGGAACTGGAGCTGGTGCGAACTCTGGTCGGGCGGCTCGGCGGTGTCCTCGGCGTGTGGGACCGGGTCCGGGTGGGCGGCACGGATCCGGTGATCCTGGACATCGGCTGCGGCGACACCAAACAGTATCCGGACAACATCGGCGTCGACATGCGCGACGCCGAGGGTGTCGACGTGGTTGCCGACCTCGCGCAGGGCATCCCGTTCCCGGACGGTTCGGCCGACCGGGTGTTCGCGGTGCACATCCTGGAGCACCTGGTCGACTTTCTCCCGCTGGTGGACGAGTGCCATCGAGTCCTGCGCCCCGGTGGCATCCTGCACGTGCTCTCACCCTGGTGGCGCTACGTCAACGCCGTCGCCGATCCCACCCACGTCCGGCTGCTGGACATACAGACGTTCAAGGGAATCTGTTCCCGCCCGGACAGCGACCTCCGCTGGTACCCGCTGCACGCCGGCTGCGACGGCGCGAGCATCTTCGCGGACCTCCGGCCGTTACAAGCGGGCGAACCGGAGGCAGGTGTGGTTCAGCTGGCGCGCTGGTTCGACTGAGGCGGCGACCAGAACTTCCGATTCCCACTTCCCCACCCCAAGGGTTTCCCCATCCGCTCCGCGGATGTCCCACCGGCAGCGAGAACGACAAGGAGAATGGCAATGGCGCGTCCGGGAGAGAACCGGCCGGAAGCCACTACCCAACCCGGACAGTACGGCAGGGCGGCGATCGACCATGTGCTGGCGACCGAGCACTGGCACGGCTGGGAGGAGATGCTCTCGTGGCTGCGGGCCAGCGGGAACAACGATCCGGAGCTGAACCCCGATGAGATGCGCGGGATCCGCCAGGACGCGGAGCGGGCCTGGGAGATGGGTCTGCCGTTCAGCAACGACGCCCAGCAGCTCAAGTCCACATTGAACCAGGCGCGCAGAGATCGCGGCTGAGTTCGACGATCAGTGGCCGGCGCCGGGTGAGCGCCACAGCGACGCCCAGCCACCGCCGTACCGGCTCTGATCGGGCTTGCCCCACGGCGCCAAGGCGAGGGTGGCAAGGCCGATGACCACGCTGTTGACCAGTGCCGCGTCCGGGAAGCCGAGTAGCCACGGTCCGGCGACGAGCCAGGCTCCGGTGAGCAGATTCAGCCAGCGCAGCCCGCGCGTGATGGCGAATCCGGCGAGGAACCCGATCGCGGCCAACGCCGGCCCCGCCACGCGGTCACTCGTCGCCGCCGGACCGCCGTAGTCGAGCACCGCGGGGGCGAACATCAACCAGACGCCTGCCGCCGCGAGCAGAAAATGCGGTGGGAACACCCTCACTCCTTTCGCAGTCCCCAGAAGGCCCGCCACACCGAGCCGCCGGAGTGGCGCACCCTGCGCAGGTGTTGCAGGCTCGCGAGCACCTCGTCGACGGCGGGGGGAATCATGCTGAGCGAAATGACCGCCGACGCCAGGCACAGAGTGCAGAAAGCGCCGTACAGCACCGGCTGCGCGATGACCAGTAGCACACTGACGAGACCGAGCGGGCCGATCGCGATACCGAACACGATGACGATCCAGGGCATCGATCGCCATCGGCCGCGCCCGCCGATCACGCCACTGACCGCGTCCGCCAGGTACCCGAACGCCCCCAACGCCGCATCCGAGATCGGTAGTACGTGCGACAGCTTGGAGTTCAGCACGGTCTCGCTACCGTCGCCGAAAAACGGTTCCCAGACGGTGTCGAACACGCCGTACTGGTAGAGCGCGAGATAGGTCGCGATGACGAAGCCGACCAACGCGACGGCCACGATGGGCAGCCGCTGCGACCACGCGGACGGGTTCTGCCTCCAGCCCGGCGGTATCGCGGAGCTACCCACGCCTCGTCCGGCGTTGTCGATGGCAACTCGTCCCATTCGTGTTCTCTCTGTAGTCCTAGACGTCGTGGCCATTGCGCGCGTGCGTATCCGACGGACGAGGGTGCCCGGCGTGCCCTCGGGCAAACCCCCGAGGGAGTCAGATGAGCATGTGCAGCAGCAGGAAACCGAGCAGCCCGGCGAACAGAGTCGTCGTGGTCCACGGCGTTTCCTTGACCTTGTGCGCCTCGCGCAGCAACTCTTCGATGATCAGGAACAGCAGGGCGACGGCGCCGAACGCCAGGACGACGTGGTAGCCGAACTGGCCGAGTGCCCTGGCCGCCAACAGTCCTGCCGCCACACCCACGCTCATGGCGGCGGTGATGGCAGCGGTGATCCAGATCGCCTTCTTCCGGCTCTCCGACTGCCGCAGGCTGATGATCAGTGACAGTGTGGTGAAGAAGTCCTCCACCAGCAGGCCGACAGCCAGCAGCAGCGCCAGCCGGAGATCCTCCGATGCGGCGACACCGAGTAGAAAACCGTCGATCGTCAGGTCGACACCGACCACAATGGCCAGTCCCATCCCACCCGACTCGTTTCCGCCACTGAGCTTCAGCGAGACCGCGTCGAGGATCAGCACGACCAGCAACCCGGCGGCGACGCCAAGCACAGCGGCCCAGGGCGAGCCGTGTGACACCGGGGCCAGCAGTTCCAGCGCCACCGCGCCGATCAGCAGACCTGCCGCGAGATGTTGCACCACACTGGCGAGTTGCGGCCGCGGCGGACGCCACAGCCCTACCGCGGCACCTAGCGGAATGGCCAGCACCGGCGCCGCCACGATCCCGAACAGCTGTAACGCAGCCATCCTCACCTGGTACCCGGGACACACCGAGATACACGTCCCGCTACTGCGACAGTGTCGTCACCACCGTGAGCAGCACCGCGTAACTACCGAGTCCGGTGAGGAACCAGCCGAAACTGGAGGATCGCTCCGACGGCACCTCCTCCTTGATCACGTTGAGCAGGATGGCGCCACCGAGCAGTGCGGTCAGCACGCTCACCAGTACCGTGCTGGTGGGCGCGAGGATCGCCGAGAGCGCCCAGCCCAGCAGCAGCGCCCCCGCGAGCGAGTAGCGGCCACCTGCCGTGAAGCGGCGCGGGTAGTGCGTACGCAGGCTGCGATCGTTGAGAACGAAGTGCAGCCCCATCGCCACGGCGAACAGGACAGCGAACGCGACACCGGTTCGTACCCGCAACGCCATCGTGTAGGTGATGAGCACGTTGTACCCGAGGAAGGATGCGAGGTGCAGGCGATACATCCAGGCGCCCTGCTCGGCCGCCCCCCGCCCGCGTGTGTGCTTGGCGAGCCGTTCCAGCCCGTAGAACACGACGAATCCGGTCAGCGCCACCGCGAAGATCGCGAGATCGAACAGGGGTGTCGGCACGACGGTGTCCTCGAGCAGTTCACCGATGGCCTCGTTGCCCGCCGCGATCTCCGGTAGCAGGTGCAGGAACACGTAGGCCACGGCGAGACCGCCCGCGAAGGAACCGGTGGCACGCTCGGGAATTCCAGGCAGCGCGCGAATATGCGGTGCGGCCAGGTGCAGCCCGGCCAGTACGAGCGTGATCGCCAGTGCACCGAGGAGTCCTGCCGTCGTCGAGATCTCGATCTCCCTCACTGCGCCTCATGTCGCCGGTCGAGCCGGGAGTCCTGAGTGGCCTGAGTGGTCTGTTGCAGGAAGTACGCCCCGAGCGAGGCCGCGAGGGTCGCGAAAACGACGACCGAGTACACCGCGAGGACGACTTCTATCCCTCTGGCCACCGGGCCCTCCGCGGCGACCGGTTCGCCGGTGATCGTTGCCAGCGCGGCGTCGTGCAGTGCGGCCGCATAACTCGGGTAACTGGTGAACGCGTACAACAGCTGACTGCCCGCGAGTGCGACGATCGCACTCAGCGACGCGAGCCACCCGACCCGGCTGGAGAGCAGACGGCCTGCCGAGCGGCTGCCGCGCACGGTGGAACTCAGCACCCTTCCCAGCCTGCCGAGCCTGCCGATTCCGGCCAGCCGCAGGAAACGCAGGAACGGCACGACGAGAAAGACCAGCTGCCACCAGGTGCGACGCAGGAAGCTTCGCCGATCCGGCGCGACGTAGAGACGCAACGCGTACTCCCCAACGAACACCAGCCACAACAGCCAGCTCAACACCGAGAGCACTCCGGTCAGGGCGGGCCTGGTGGCGATCGCCTGACCGAGTACGACGAGCAGGAACAAGACACCGAGTACGCTCATCGGCCGGTCCAGCCGGTCGGCGAGCTCCTCGGCCCACGACTGCCGTCGCTCCGTTTCGGCCTTCGCCCGCTGGCTCACCGAATCGAGGTGATCCTCGAACGCCTCACTGGTACTTCGGCTCGCACGCTCCGCTCGGTCGTCACCGTTGTGCTCGCCTGCGCCGTTCATCCGCCGGCCGGGCCCGCCAGCTCCACCGCCTCGAACAGCAGGTTGACGGCTGCCAGCATCGACTCCTCGACACTCGCTGTCGTCCCGGGAAGGCATACCGCGTCCTCGACGACGTTGGCGAGCTGATTGGGACAGTGCCCGGTGAACGCGAGCGTCGTCGCACCACTGCGATGCGCGGCACGAGCTGCCAGAACAAGGCTGTTGTCCCGCCCGCTCGGCGCGAGCAGCACGACCACGTCCCTGGCACGGGCATGGGCTGTCACATGCCTGGCCAGCGCGTCCTCCTCCGGGTACCCGGCAACCGCCTGGTCGGCGATACCCGTCCGCAGCGTGATCGCGGACAGCGGTTGCCCGTCTCCTCGTTCCAAAGTGATCAGTTCGGCCGTCAGGTGCTCCGCTTCGGCGGCCGACTCCCCCGACCCGGCCGCCAGCAGCCGGCTGCCGGAGCCGAGCCGCTCGGCGAGCAATCGCCCCCAGCGTTCGATCCGGCCGGACTGCTCACGAAGCGCCGCCAGCGTGTCCATCAACGCATCGATGTGACCGCGGGCGATGGCCGGCAAGGTGCTCGTCATCGACGGCCTCCTCGTGGAGGACCGGAACTTCCCACACCGCGACCACCGCGGGCGCCACGGACTGTCCGATTCATACCATCTCGGATTGCCGGGCAGCACCGGCGTAAACATCAACGCCCGCGCCGTTCTCCTGCTGTGACCGAAATGTGGTTTCACCTGGTTCGTACCGGGAAACCGCCGTACATGATGGGCTCAATCATGCGAGGCGTCGCCGCCGGAGCCGCTGGCACCACGGCGCTGAACGCCGCGACATATCTGGACATGGTGGTGCGTGGCCGTCCGGCGAGTAGCACCCCGGAGCAGACCGTCGAGCGGTTGTCGGACACGACGGGCACCGAGATTCCCGGCGACGAGCAACACCGCAAGAACCGCGTCTCCGGACTCGGCGCCCTCAGTGGAATGCTCACGGGCACGGCCGTCGGCGCCGCTTATGGTGCCGCCCGCGGCTTCGGCTGGCAGCCGTCGCTCCCGGTCGCTGGTGCCGCCACGACCCTGGCCGCGATGGCGGGCTCGAGTGCGCCGATGACGCTGCTCGGCATCACCGATCCGCGTCAGTGGAGCGCCACCGATTGGTTGAGCGACCTCGTCCCGCACCTCGCCTTCGGCGCGACCGCGGTAGCCACCTACGCACTGACCGGACGGCGATCGAACTCCTGAGGCCGGCTTCCCGCGGGGCGGACGGCAGAAGGAGGATCATGACCGACCAGGAGGACAGTGCCGCATAGGATTCCTTCGCACACCTGGACGAGGTGGCGGGGGCGCTGGAGGCGCTGAGCGGCGATCTGGACCGGGAGCAGGAGCTGGGCGTGCTCCTGCAGCGGGTGTGCGAGCAGGTGGTGCGGGCCGTACCGGACGCGGAACTGGCCGGAGTGATGATGAGTCGCCGCGGTGCGCCAGAGACGGTGGCGGTCACCGACAAGCAGGTGCACGACTCCGACAACGCCCAATACCAGGCAGGCGAAGGCCCCTGCCTGCATGCGATGACCACCGGAGCACTGGTCCGCAGCGACGCGGAAGAGGCCAGGGATCGCTGGCCCGCGTTCGTCCGCGCACTCGACGAGGCCCACGTCGGTAGCTTCCTGTCCGCCCCACTGGTCATCGACAACCAGTTCTCCGGCGCGCTGAACCTCTTCGGCTTGCGGGCACACGGATTCCGGGAACTGGAGGCGCGGATACTGGAGATCTACTCCATCGCGATGGAAACGGCCCTACGCAGCGCGTGGCGGTACCGGCAGGCACAGACCACGATCGCCCAGCTGGAGCAGGCGCTCACCTCACGAGCCGTGATCGACCAGGCGAAGGGCATTCTCATGGCCGCCCGTGGCCTCACCGCCGACGAGGCATTCCAGGAGCTGGTCGAGCAGTCGCAGCGGGAGAACGTCAAACTCCGCGACTTCGTCGGGGTGTTCGTCGCGAAGGTGGTCAGGAAGTAGCGGTGAGCGAGTGGCGTGGCGCCGCCCGCTCACCGCTCGCCAGATCAGGAGATCAGTTCCACGACCTCACGCAGAGCGTCCTCGGTGGACACCGAGGACACAAAGGACACGTTGTGCTCGCAGCGAGGCAGGTCCTCGCGCGTGCAGTCCACCCCGCAGACCGGGCATGTCGCAGTCCACGCGATCAGCACCCGATCGTGCAGCCTGCCGAGTGGCCCCGCGTTGATGACATTGCCCATCCAGAAGATTCCGACGGTCGGAACTCCCAGCGCCTTCGCCAGATGTCGTGGACCGCTGTCATTGCCGATCAGTACGCCACTTCTGGCCAGCACGCCGCAGAGCGCGGACAGGCTGAGGTCGGCATGGCCGCGTACCGCTCCGGCCGCGGTTCCAGGTAGCCGCTGCCTGGTCAGCTCGGTCACCTCCGCGACCAGCTCCCGCTCACCGGGGGAACCGATGACCACCACACCCGCCCCCTCCTCGGCGCATTTCGCCGCGACCTCCGCGAACCGTTCGGAGGGCCACTGCCTGCGCAGATCGGTGGCACCCGGGTGGACGGCGAGCAGTGGTTCGGGCAGACCGCGCAACGGCTCCTCCGCCGCCTCCAGATCGGACGCGGTGAGCGCGATTCGTGCCTCGAGATGCACGGGCGGCGCCCCGGCCAGGCCCACGATCTCCAGCGCCCGCATCATCTCGTGCTGATAGAAGCGGTACGGCAGCCAGCGGCTCATCGGTGCCGCGTCTTCCGTACGTGAGCCCACCGTCCACTTGGGGTCGAGCCGGTGCAGGAAGCCGTTCGACCACCGGCCACCGCCGTGCAACTGCGCGGCCAGGTCCACCGGTTCCCGCGCGACCTCGCGGAAGAACTTCTCCTGCTCGATCTCGTCGGGCTCGCGGCCCTTCGGTTCGTACACCCCTGTCGCGGGCGGCAACAGGTGGACCCGGCGCACCGGTCCGGGCCGTTCATCGAGCAGCGCCGCGTGCAGGCGGGTGCCCAGCAGGACCAGCTCGGCGTCCGGATAGGCGGCTGCCAGCGCGTCGATCGCGGGCATCGCGAACAACAGGTCACCGAGACCGCCGCCGCGTAGCACCGCGATCCTGCGCACATCCGGCCACACCGGTCCGATCGGCCCTACTGACGGAGTTCCGGTCTTCTCGATCGCCGTGTCCGTATGAGAACCCGGGATTGCGAACGAATCGCCAGCGCGGTGACCCTCAGGGGCTCCCCGCTTCTGCTGCGTGCCACCCTCAGTGTTTGTCACCTGTTCCTGGCCTTCGCGGTTTTCTTGTCGTTCGCCCGTTCGACGGCGTTGACGAGTTCCTTCTTCGTCATCGAGGAACGTCCCTTGACGTCGAGCTTCTTGGCCAGCTCGTAGAGATGTTCCTTGCTCGCGTTCGCGTCGACACCGCCCGCGGTGTCCCCGGAGCGGCTGTCCGCCCCACGTGCGGCCTGTTTGTCCGAGGGGCCACGCTGCTGCTTGGGTTCCCAGTGGTCGCCAACCTTCTCGAACGAGTGTTTCAGGGCCGCGAACGCCGTGCGATGTGCCCGCTCGCCCTCGCCGTAGGTCTCCACCGCCGAATCGTGCGCCTCGATCCACGTGCGCTGGGCTTCCTCCGGAGAACGATCCAGGGTGCTCGGCATACTCTCGCGTCCGGGCATGGTGTTCACCTCCGACTCCGTCTGCCGCCGCCGGACGGCGGCTCTGCTCCTGCTACGGATTTCCCGCTTCCACACCGCCGAAACCACCACACCGGGGCACTCGTCACGTTTGTTCCGCGACCAACGGGGCATTGCAGTACGAGAAGAGCGATCGTCACAAGAACCCGTGGCGCGGAGGTGACTGGTGGAGATCTCGGCAGGTATACCGCCCGACGAGGCGAACAGGAGCAGCGAGGGACTGACTCCCGAACTGGCCGGACGGCTGTTCCGAGCCGGCTCGAAAGTGGTCGTGCTGGGCGACGCGATCCTCGACGTCTGGCTGTCCGGACAGTGCGACCGGCTGTGCAGGGAGGCCCCGGCCGCGCCCGTCGTGGACGTACGGCAACAGTCGTTCGCGCCAGGCGGGGCGGCCAACACGGCGGTCAACCTCGCCGCGCTGGGCGCGCAGGTGCATATGATCACCGCCGTCGGCGACGACCAGCCCGGCGCCACCGTGCTGGCGGAACTGCGTGGACGCGGCGTGCACACCGAGCACGCCGTGGTGAGCGAGAACAGGGCGACCGTCAGCAAGCGCAGGGTAGTGGCGGCCGATCAGGTGCTGTTGCGGTTCGACGACGGCGATCGGCACAGCGGCGACGACGACGAGATCGCCCGGCTCCTCGACGCCCTGCGCGACGCATTGGCTTCCGCGGACGCGCTCGTCGTGTGTGACTACGGCAACGGCGTCCTCGCACCCGGTGTCCGGCAGGCGTTGACCGAACTGCGCCCTCGACTGCCGCTGCTGGTGCTGGACGCGCACGATCTGCACCGTTGGCATGCTGTCCGTCCTGACGTGGTCACCCCGAACGCCGGTGAAGCCGGCGCCGTGCTCCAGGACCCCTTGCCGGAGGACAGCGACGCCCGAGTGGAGTTCCTCGATCGGCACCGGGCGCGTCTTGCCGAGGCGACGGGCGCGAACTCAGTTGTCGTGACCCTCGACCGGGACGGTGCGGTCCTGCTCACCGGGAACGAGCCGGTGCACCGGACCTGGGCACGGCCGGCTCCGGAGAACCACACGTCGGGCGCGGGTGACACCTTCACCGCCGCGCTCACCGTCGGTATCGCGGGCGGCCTGCCGGTGACGACCGCCGTCGAGCTCGCCCAGGCCGCGGCCGACATCGTGGTTCACCGCCCCGGTACGGCCGTGTGCACGGCCGCCGAGCTGGAGCAGCGGTTCGGCACGTTCCACGACGCGGCGGTCGGTCACGACCAGCTCGCCCGCGTGGTCGCCGAACATCGATGCGCCGGGCGCAGGGTGGTGTTCACCAACGGCTGCTTCGACGTTCTGCACCGTGGCCACGTGGCCTATCTCAACGAGGCCAAGCGGCTCGGTGACGTGCTGATCGTCGCGGTGAACGCCGACGAGAGCGTCCACAGGCTGAAGGGGCCGGACCGGCCGGTGAACTCGGTGCGGGACAGGGCGTCGGTGCTGGCCGCGCTCAGCTGCGTCGATCACGTCACCGTGTTCGACCAGGACACCCCGGTCGAGCTGCTGCGTGAGCTACGGCCCGACGTCTACGTCAAGGGGGGTGACTACACCCCGGAGATGCTCAGTGAGGCGCCCGTCGTCCGGGCCTACGGCGGTCAGGTGCGGGCACTCGGGTACGTACCAGACCACTCCACGTCGGCGATGATCGAGCGGATCCGGTCCACGGTCGCAACAGGAGGGACTTCGTGAGCGAGCACGAACTGGACGTGCTGATCCCCACCCGCAACCGCCCGGTCGAACTGGTGACCACCCTTGCCGGCCTCGCCGCACAGGACTACCCCGATTTCGGCGTGGTGGTGAGCGACCAGTCCGACGGCGAACCGGGCTACGACACCCCCTCGGCCCAGACCATGGTGCGGGTACTGCGCAGGACAGGACACCCCGTCCGGCTCGGCAGGAACCTGCCGTTGCGCGGACTCGCGCAGCAGCGGGCTCACCTGCTGGCACAGTCGAATGCCAGGTACGTCCTCTACCTGGACGACGACGTGTGGCTGGAGCCGGGAACGCTGTCGCGGCTGCACGCCGCGATCGAGAAACTCGGCTGCGGTCTCGTGGGAAACGCGGTGCAGGGGCTGTCGTATGTGGACGACTACCGGCCACAGGAACTGACTCCGTTCGAGGAGTGGACCGGCAGGCCCGAGCCGGAGCGGATCACTCCCGATGACCCGGCCTGGCAGCGATGGACGTTGCACAACGCCGCGAACCCGACGCATCTCGCCGACGATCTCGGCCTGCGGGGCGGCGACTGGGTCGCGTACAAGATCGCGTGGATCGGCGGGTGCGTGCTGTTCGACCGGTCGGCCCTCGTGCACGCGGGTGGTTTCGGCTTCTGGTCCGAGCTTCCAGCCGAACACTGCGGCGAGGACGTCCTCGCTCAGCTCAGGGTGCTGGCCGAGCGGGGTGGCGCGGGCATCCTGCCCAGCGGCGCGTTCCACCTCGAAGCCCCGACCACGGTCGCGCGACGCGACGTCGAGGCCTTCGACGCGATACCACCGGTACCCCGCTGACCGGTCCGGACTTGTCTCAGGAGGATGAGGATCGGTGCTCTCCGGACTCGGCCCTGCGCTGGGTGGGTCCCCGCGAGCTGCCGAGGTTGAACGCGGTGTCCACCAGTGGGATGTGCGAGAGCGCCTGCGGGAAGTTGCCGACGAGTCTGCCGGAGTGCGGGTCGAACTCCTCCGAGAGCAGACCGAGGTCGTTACGCAGGTCGAGCATCCGCTCGAACAGTGCCCTGCCCTTCTCCACCTCGCCCTGCAGAATGTAGTTGTCGGCCAGCCAGAACGTGCAGGGCAGGAACGCGCCTTCGCCTTCGGGGAGCCCGTCGACGTGCTGGGTGGCCGCGGACATCGAGTAGCGCTGCACGAATCCGCCCTGCATCAGCTCCTTCTCCACCGCCTCGACCGTCCCCCGCACCCGCTTGTCGGTGGCGGGCAGAAAGCCGATGTTCGGCATCATCAGCAGTGAGGCGTCCAATGCCTCGGAGCCGTAGTACTGGGTGAAGGTGTTGCGTTCGGGGTCGTATCCCTTCTCGCACACCTCGTCGAAGATGTCCTGACGTAGCCGCTTCCATCGGTCCACCGGGCCGTCGAGGCCGAACTCCTCGACCGCTTTCACGGCCCGGTCGGCCGCGGTCCAGGCCATCATCTTGGAGTGGGTGAAGTGCCTGCGTGGTCCACGGACCTCCCAGATGCCGTTGTCCGGGTCCTGCCAGTGAAGCTCCACGAATTCCATCAACCTGCGCTGCAGCAGCCAGGCGTTCTCGTCCGGCGGGATGCCGTGCGCACGGGCCTGGTGCAGCGCGTCCATCAGTTCGCCGTACACGTCGAGCTGGTACTGCCTGGCCGCTTCGTTCCCGATTCGCACGGGCCGGGATCCCTCGTATCCCGGCAACCAGTCGAGTTCCAGTTCGGGCAGCCTGCGCTGACCGTCCACTCCGTACATGATCTGCATCTGTTCCGGCCTGCCCGCGACCGCGCGGACGAGCCATTCCCGCCAGGCGCATGCTTCTTCGTCGTATCCGGCGTCGAGCAGGGCCAGCAGGGTGAACGTGGCGTCGCGGATCCAGCAGAACCGGTAGTCCCAGTTGCGAACACCGCCGAGGTGTTCCGGCAGCGATGTCGTCGGCGCGGCCACCATGCCCCCCGTCGGCGCGTAGGTCAGCGCCTTGAGCGTGACCAGTGATCGCACCAGGGCGTCCCGGTACTCCCCCTCGTAGGTGCACCGGCCCGCCCAGTCCTGCCACCATTTCTCGGTGGCCACGATGATGTCCGCGACGTCGAGATTCGAGATGTCCTCGTACTGTGGATTGCTCCAGGTGAGCCGGAAGTCCACCGCATCCCCCTCGGCCACGGTGAACTCGGCGACAGGCTGCTCGGCGTCGGAGAGATCGAACTCCAGATCCGCGTCCAGGATGAGGTGGTCCGGGCCGGCGATCGCGTGCAGCCGGCGTCCCTTCGGCCGGAACCATGGCACGATCCGGCCGTAGTCGTAGCGCGGCACCATCTCACTACGCATCGCGACGTTGCCCCGGACCCCTTCCACGCGGCGCACCAGGTCTGGCTGGGCACCCCGGATGGGCATGCAGTCGACAACACGCACGGCGTCGTCACCACGTGTGAAGGTGGTTTCCAGTACCAGGCTGTCCCCACGGTAGGTGCGCTCGGTTCGCCAGCCCGTACCGCTGGGAGACATCGACCAGTGGCCGTGTTCGGGGCCACCGAGCACTGCGGCGAAGCAGGCGCCCGAGTCGAACCTGGGCAGGCACAGCCAGTCGATCGAGCAGTCTCTGCTCACCAGCGCGGCGGTGTAGGTGTCACCGATGAGCGCGTAGTCCTCCAGGGGTGTCGACACGAAAACCCTCCTCCAGTCGGTCCTCCCGGTGCTACCCGTTTCCGCGCGGGGGTAATCGCGCAGGGCTACCGCTGCTCAGCACGTGTAACCGCCGTAGGGACGGGTAGCCCGAACCGAACCCCATTGAGGACACCTCGATCTCGATGCGGAGGAGGATCTGCGAATGTCGGGCAAAGGCACGGGAAGGGTAGTCGCGGTGACCGGTGCCAGCGGCGGAATCGGCCGCGCCGCGGCACGGGCCTTCGCCGGCCGGGGCGACCGGGTCGCACTGTTGGCCAGGGGTGAGAAGGGCCTGGACGCGGCGGCGAAGGACGTCGAGGATGCGGGCGGTACAGCCCTGCCCCTCAGCGTCGACACCGCTGACTTCGGCCAGGTCGATGCGGCCGCCGACCGGATCGAGAAGGAGTTCGGGCCCATCGATGTCTGGGTCAACGACGCCTTCACCTCGACCTTCGCGCCGTTCACCGAGATCTCTGCCGACGAGTTCAAGCGGGTCACCGATGTGACCTACCTCGGCTACGTCTACGGCACCAAGGCCGCCCTGAACCGGATGCGGTCGCGGGATCGGGGGACCATCGTGCAGGTGGGTTCGGCGCTGGCCTACCGCGGAATCCCGTTGCAGTCGGCATACTGCGGCGCGAAGCACGCCATCCAGGGGTTCACCGAGTCCCTGCGCTGCGAACTGTTGCACGACAAGTCCGGCGTGCACGTCACCATGGTGCAGATGCCCGCGGTGAACACTCCACAGTTCGACTGGGTGCTCTCCCGACTGCCCAACAAGGCCCAGCCGGTGCCGCCGATCTACCAGCCCGAGGTCGCCGCGGACGCGATCGTGTACGCGGCGGACCACCCGAAACGCCGCGAGTACTGGGTCGGCGGTTCGACGGCGGGCACGATGCTGGGCAACAAGTTCGCCCCCGGCCTGCTCGATCGTTACCTGGCGAAGAAGGGATACGCGTCGCAGCAGACCAGCAGGCCCCGATCCCCGGACCGTCCTTCGAACCTCTGGGAGCCGGTCGACGACGAGGACGGCCGGGACTACGGGGCGCACGGACGGTTCGACCGCAGATCTCGCTCGGGCGACATGCAGGTCTGGGCCTCCCGCCACCACGGCCAGCTGGCCGCGGCCAGCGGAGCGGTCGCGTTCGGCGTGGTCAAGAAGGCCTTGCGGCGCTGATCACGAGGACCCGCCCTCCGGCGCCGCACGGTCCTCGTCCGGGACGTCGCCCGGGATGTCGACCTCGAAACGGGCGGCGGTGATTCCTGGCGATCCACGGCCGGGGACCTCGGCCAGATCCGGTTCGCCGGTCTGACCTCCACTGGCCTCCGGCAGTTCGCGCGCCGCGCCCGAGGGGTCCGCGACCGGATCACGGTGCGCGCGCGGCTCCTCGTCGCGCACGGGCGGGACGGGGTCGGCGCTCAACGCGTCGGTGGTTACCGCCGGACCGTCTTCGGTGCCCGAATCCGGTCGAGCGGATTCCGGTTCCATGGATTCCATCCCGCAGCGCTACCCGGGCGTACTGCCGCGGAAACCACTTTATGGGGACAGGCCGGCCGGGCAGCTGGCCAGGTTTCCGGCCACCGCGATCGGGAACACCCGGTCAATGCCCGAGCACTCACCCCGGCCCCGGCCACCGAAAAAGGCCCGCACCAAGCTGCGGCAGACCGCGGAGAAGGCGTTCGGCTTGAGCCGGTTGCGCCCGGAACAACTGGCCGCCATGGAGCAACTGCTCGAGGGCAGGGACGTGCTCGTCGTCATGCCCACCGGTTCCGGGAAGTCCGCCATCTACCAGGTTCCCGCGCTGGAACTGCCGGGGCCGACGGTGGTGGTGTCACCCCTGATCGCGCTGCAGCGGGATCAGGTCAACTCGCTGGAGGAAAGCGCGGCTCCGGAAGCGGTGGCGGTGAACTCGGCCCAAGGTGCGCAGGACAGTACGCAGGCCTGGAAGGCGATCGGCAACGGCAACGCCGAGTACATCTTCCTCGCACCGGAACAACTGGCCAAGGAGGATGTGCTCGGCGAGCTCCAGCGGGCGCGGCCGACCCTGTTCGTGGTCGACGAGGCGCACTGCGTGTCCGCGTGGGGGCATGATTTCCGGCCCGACTACCTGCGTCTGCGACATGCGATCGGCCGGCTCGGTCACCCGAGGGTGCTGGCGCTCACGGCCACCGCGGGCGGGCCGATCCGCGAGGACATCGTCGGTCACCTCGGCATGTCCGATCCGGTCCGCATCGTCGCCGGTTTCGACCGGCCGAACCTGTACCTGCAGGTCCGGCACGCGGGCGAGGCCGTCGACAAACTCACCTACGTCGCGGACTGGGTCGAGTCCGCACCGAAGCCGGGCCTCGTCTACGCGGCGACCCGCAGGGACACCGAACGCTGCGCGGAGGCGCTGACCGATCGTGGGGTGCGGGCGGCGGCGTTCCACGCCGGGCTCAAGCAGGGGGAACGCAAGGACATCCAGGAAGAGTTCATGGCCGACCACCTCGAGGTCGTGGTCGCGACGTCGGCCTTCGGCATGGGCATCGACAAGCCGAATGTGCGCTTCGTGGCGCATGCGTCGGTACCCGAGTCGCTGGACTCCTACTACCAGCAGATCGGCAGGGCGGGCCGGGACGACCAGCGCGCCGACGCCGTGCTGTTCTACCGCCCTGAGGACCTCGGGTTGCAACGGTTCCTCACCGCGCGACCGCTCGACCCTGCCGACGTCAAGGAGGTCGCCGAGGCCGTTCAGGACCACAACGGGCCGGTGAGCCCGACGGAAGTGGACCGCGAGGTCGACCAGTCCAGGCGTAAGGCGATGAACAGTCTCAACCTGCTGGAGCAGGCGGATGTCGTGCGAACCACCGACCGGGGCCGGTTCGACTACGACGACGAGGACATCGCACCTGAGGACGCGGCCGAGCAGGCGGCCGAGGTGTCCGCGAAACGAAAGCAGCTCGACCGCTCGCGGATCGACGTACTGCGCAACTACGCCGAGACCGCGTCCTGCCGGCGTCAGTTCCTGCTGGGTTACTTCGGAGAGTCGCTGGAGCGGCCGTGCGGCTTCTGTGACACCTGCGACGCGGGCACGGCGCAGGCGCATGCCGCTCCAGCGGACACCGAGTTCCCCGCGGACAGCAGGGTCCGGCACCCGGAGTGGGGCCAGGGCACCGTGGTCAACCAGGAGGCAGACCGGATCACCGTCCTGTTCGACGACGAGGGCTACCGCACGCTCTCGCTGGCCGCCGTGCACGAGAACGACCTGCTTGCCGCGGACTGAGGCACGCCTTCGCTCGTCCGGATGCCGGCTACCCGTCCGGCTCATCGGAAACGGGAGGAACCGCCCACCCATCCAGGGAAGCACGAAGAGTCATATCGCGATATCAACATGAATCACCCGGCAAGCGGTACGGGGACCGGTAAGGCTTACCTACCTTGGAGGCTGTCCTGACCTCAGCGGCGAAGGGATGGTGATTCGCATGGGCGGATGTAACTGTTGCAGCTCGTGCACAGGCTCGGGTTGCGGCTGCTGTAGCAGCTGCGGCTGACCTCAGGTTGTTGTTCCCCAATGTGGCATTGGGGACGTTGAACGTCCCGAATGCCACATTGGGGAACTTCCCGCAGGCGACCGGGGCTGCCGTCCGGAGGCGACCGGGACTGCCGTCTGGGGCGCTGCCGCCTGCCGCTGGGCGCTGCTGCCTGGGGTCAGCCCTTGAGGAGTTGGCGGGCCATCACCAGCCGCTGGATCTGGTTGGTGCCCTCATAGATCTGGGTGATCTTCGCGTCCCGCATCATCCGCTCCACCGGGAAGTCCCGCGTGTACCCCGCACCACCGAACAACTGCACCG
>NZ_PQHZ01000053.1 GCF_003385185.1 Amycolatopsis palatopharyngis
GGGGCTTCTCCCGGCCACCACACGGCCGGGGCCCATCCCGCAACACCCAAGGCCCCGGCCGTGTGGTGGCCGGGAGAAGCCCCCGGTGCTGCCCCCTCCCGCAGGAGAGGCGCCCGGGGGCTTCGCGTACCGACCGCGAGAAGTGCACCGGCACGACGAAGTTCCGCGCCTCGCGCACGAGCTCCGCTCAGGTCCGCCGGAGGTCGCTGAGCAGGTCCCCGGCCTGTGCGTGTGTCGCGGGCAGGCGCAACAGGCGCAGCCGGGGGGTGCCGATCTCGCGCAACTGCTGGTCACCCGCGAGCCGCTCGGTGAGTTCCCTGCGCAACAGCACGGCCTTGGCCGCGACGCCGTTGTCCCGGGGTGCGAGTGCCGCCATCGTGGAGGGCCCGAGCGCGGCGAGACTCTCCCCGCCGTCGAAAACGAACTTCAGCGCGTCGGCGGCCAGAATCATCCCCGTCAACCGGGTCCAGCCCGCTGCAGCCGTGAAGTCCATCGCCACGACCAAGAGGTTGTGTCGCTCGGCCGCGGGGCGTCCCTCGCGGGCCGCCTGCCGGTAGAGCTCCCCCAGCCGGGTGAGTAGGTAGGCCAATGTCGGCAGTCCCGTGAGCGGGTCGGTGACCTCTGCTCCGGCGAACTGGTCGAAGGCGACGTCCGCCCAGGCCACCGCGGTGACGCGGAGCAGTCGCGACGGGGTGGCATCCACGTCCGGCGACACGAAGCCGTCCGTCGATCCCACCTGCTCGAGTACGGCGTGCAGGGCGGCCAGGTCGGCCAAAGTCTCCGCCAGGCCCGTCCCCGCCGCCGCGCGCGCCCTGCCCAGACCGGCCAACGCGTGTTCGGGGCCACCACCCTTGACCACGGCGGCACACACCGCGTCGACCTCGGGCAATGCCCAGTCGCTCGGAAAACGCCAGCCGGACGCCAGGCTCGCGGTCCGCCACCTGGCACGCAGCGCCCGCATCGAGTGCTCCGGTACCGCGGATCTCCGCGTGACCTGCCGCCCAGCACCCTGGTGTTCGCCGCGATCACCGGACGGTGCACCGGTTGCCGGAACGTCCACTGCCAACCGCCCTTCCCCAGTCGAGATCGTGTCCCCTAAGTGACGGCT
Source organism: Amycolatopsis palatopharyngis (assembly GCF_003385185.1). Taxonomy (GTDB): domain Bacteria; phylum Actinomycetota; class Actinomycetes; order Mycobacteriales; family Pseudonocardiaceae; genus Amycolatopsis; species Amycolatopsis palatopharyngis. Next base: position 1,109 of record NZ_PQHZ01000053.1, read on the forward strand.
CCGGACGCAAGCCGTGACGGAGAATCGTGCAGGGAAGGGTGAACCCACTGCGCTCTCCGGGGCATCTGTCCACCCAGGACGTGACGATGGCGGGCTCGTCGGTCACACTAAGCGCGCGAAGTCAGGGTGCTCGGCGGTGCAGGGGCCGCTTCACCTGCAGAAGGAGGAGGCCCGTGTCCACAATCCCCGCGGACCTCGGCGGCAAAAGCGACGCCGAACTGATCGCGTCGGTCCGAGGCGGCGAACTGGACGCGTACGGTGCGCTGTACGAACGACATGTCGCGGCCGCGTACAACCTCGCGAGGCAACTCGCCCGCTCCACGGCCGAAGCCGACGATCTGGTCTCCGAGGCATTCGCCAAGCTGCTCGACACCCTGCGCGGCGGTAAAGGGCCGGACAGCGCGTTCCGCGCCTACCTGCTGACCGCCCTGCGGCACACGGCCTACGACAAGACGCGCCGCGACCGCAAGATCGACCTCAACGAGGACATGTCCGAGGTCGGTGGCCCCGCTGCCGCCGCGCTGACCGTCCCCTTCTCCGATACCGCCGTAGCCGGGCTCGAGCGCTCGATGGCCGCGAAGGCGTTCGCCCGCCTGCCCGAACGCTGGCAGACCGTGCTCTGGCACACCGAGATCGAGCAGCAGTCGCCGGCCGAGGTGGCTCCCCTGCTCGGACTCACGGCCAATGGCGTCTCCGCGCTCGCCTACCGCGCCCGCGAGGGGCTGCGACAGGCGTACCTGCAGGTACACCTGGCCGAGACGACCGCGGAGCGGTGCAGGGCCACCGCCGACCGGCTCGGCGCGTGGACCAGGGACGGGCTGTCCAAGCGGGAACGCAGTCAGGTCGAGACCCACCTCGACGAGTGCGACCGCTGCAGGACGCTGGCCGCCGAACTTGCCGATGTCAACGGCGGGCTGCGTGGTGTCGTCGCTCCACTCGTGCTCGGCGGGGCCGTGTTCGCCTACCTCGCCGCAGCCGGGGCCACCAAGGCCTCCGCCGCGACGGCGGGGATGGCCGCGGTCGGCGCGGGCGCGGCAGCGGGAACGGCAGGCGCCGCCGGATCGTCCGGCGGTGCCGCGGCGGGAGCGGCTGCCGCCGGTCCTCGCCAGTTCGTCGGAGTGGCCACCTCCGGGGTGGCGATGGCCGCCGCGATCGCCGTCGGCCTGACCGCGGGCGGCGGTGGCCAGGAGATTCCGGCCGCGGCGCAGCAACCGCCCGCGGTTGCCCCCGCGGAACCCGCTCCGCCGGCCGAACCCGCACCGCCTGCCCAGCCGCCGGTGGTGCCTCCCGCACCACAGCCCGAACCGCCCGTGGCGCCGCCACCGCCGCCCGCGCCGGAACCGGTCGCACCACCGGTACCACCGCCGCCACCGCCCGAACCCGCTCCGCCCGCCGAACCGGACGCGCCCAGCGTCGTCGCGCAGGGTCCGCCGGAGGGGGTCGAACTCGTACCGGGTGCCGGCCCAGTCGACCTGCCGATCACCGTGCGCAACGACGGTGGCAGCGAGTCCAAGCCGGTCACCGCCGAACTGTCGCTCCCGCCGGGCGTGACGGCCGTCGGCCCCAACGCGAATTTCGGCGGACCGAGGCTGTTCTCCATGAACGCGCCCGCTGCCCGTCAGGCGGCTCAGAGCACCACCGTGGAATGCCCCGCGAGCGAAGGCAGCACGGTCACCTGCTCCTCGGACCGCGGACTGCGTCCCGGCGAGTCGGTGGTACTGCTGTTCCGCCTGGTCGCGAGCGAGGACGCCAAGGGCGGACAGGTCACCGGCACGGTCTCCTCCGGCGCGGGCATCCGGGTGAACGTGCAGGTTCCAGTGGTCGTGGCGCCCGCGCCCGACGATCTGGCCCTGACGGTCACGCAGTCCAGCAACTCGTTCTTCCCGTGGTTCTGGCCGCCCCAGCTGGACATCACCGTGCGCAACACCGGCGAGAGCGTGCGACCGGTCACGGTCACCGTGGACGAGTACGCCCACACCACCGGCGGCGGGGACTTCGACTGCTCGCCCGGTTTGGAGCTGAACTGCACGAGCAAGGAACCACTGGACCCGGACGAGGAAGCAGGCCTGAATGCCCGGGTGCACCGCTCGTCCGACCAGCGCACGATCACGGTGACCGCGACCCTCGGGTCGGCCACCGTCAGTGAGACCGTGACGATCGAACCGGTCTGCCTCAGCTATCTCTGCCCATGGCCGGACGTTCCGCACGAGGACGACCAGGAGACAGCCACCACCACACCCGGGACCACCGAGAACACGCCCGGCCCGGATGACACGACGACGCCGGAAAGCACCGAGCCCGCCACGCCTTCCGAGTCCGAGCAGGGGCAGGTCCCGTCGTCCACGACCCCGAACTCGACGTCTTCGACCAAACCGGCCAAGCCGACACGGCCTTCGGCACCGCCGCCGACGAAGTCCGCCACGCCGGGACCGCCGTCATCGAACCCGGCGAAACCCCCGAAAGGGCCGCCCACCAGCAAACCCTGGGTCCCCTGGGACTGGTGGCTGACGTTCGGCTGATCGCGGCCTCCGTAGACTGTCGCCCGTGACCGCCGTCGACTCCGTGCTGAACCGGGTGCCGGAACCGCTTCGTTCCGTCCTGATCAAGCACCGCGAGATGCTGAAGTTCGGCATCGTGGGCGGCACGACATTCGTGGTCGACAACGGCATCTGGTGGCTGCTGAAGCTGACCGTGCTCGCGCCGAAACCGACGACCGCCAAGGCGATCGCGATCATCGTGGCGATGATCGTCAACTACGTCCTGAACCGGGAGTGGTCCTTCCGGACGCGGGGCGGGCGGGAGAGCCACCACGAGGCCGCGCTGTTCTTCCTGATCAGCGGCATCGCCATGGTGATCAACCTGATCCCGTTCGCCATCTCCCGTTACGGCCTCGACCTGGCCGTCCCGCACGTCAGCAGGCTGGCCCAGGAGGTCGCCGACTTCGCCAGCGGCTCCATCATCGGCATGCTGCTGGCGATGGCGTTCAAGTTCTGGGCGTTCAAGAAATGGGTGTTTCCCGACGAGCTCGGCAGGCGCAGGCGCGACGGCCTCGAAGCAGGCGAGGAACCGGACCCCGCCCACTGATCGTCGCGCTCACCGGGGCGCGGAGTCCGCTGGCCAACTGACCCCCGCCACGTCCTGCGGCCGCGACACCCGCAGGAACAGCGCGAACGTCGCGGGACGCTTCACCGACAGTTCCAGCCTGCCGCCGTCGGCCTCCGCGAGCGCACGGGCCAGCGCGAGGCCGACACCGGTGGATCCGCCGCCGGAGAAACCCCGGTCGAAGATGTGCGGTGCCAGCTCGTCCGGCACCCCCGCGCCGTTGTCGGTCACCTCGACCACCACCGTGCCGTCGGAATCGCCGCGCCGCGCGGCGAGTGTGGCCGTACCCGCGCCGTGGCGCAGGGCGTTGTCGAGTAGCACGCCGATGATCTCGCGCAGCCGTCCTGGCGTCGCTCGCACGCGCAGTCCCTCGACGACGCGCAATCGCAGGGTTCGCCCGTCCGCACGCAGCATCTGCCGCCATTCCTCGGCCATCGCGGGCAGTTCGGCATGCAGGTCCACCGGCTCGGTCCCCACCTCACTGGCGGCGCGGGCGGCCGCCAGCAGCTCGTCCAGCGCTTCGGCGAGCCGGTCGGCCTGTTCCTGTGCCGCCCGCGCGTCCTCGGCCACCTCGTCGTCCCCGTGCACCGGCAGTGACTCCAGGCGCAGTTGCAGGGCGGTGAGGCGGGAGCGCAGCTGGTGCGAGACGTCGCCGACGAGCCTGCGTTCGCGCTGGACCAGTTGCGCGAGTGCCGAACCGGAAGCGTCCAGCGCCTCGGCGACCATGTCCAGCTCCCCGACGTGGTAGCGCTTCGGGTCTGGCCGGAAGTCACCGCCGCCGAGCCGGGCCGCTCGTTCCGCTACGTGCCGCAGTGGCTGCGCCAGTCTGCGCGCGGTCACGGTGGCGACCACGGTCCCGATGCCCACCGACAGCACGACCAGCAACACCACCAGCAGGGTCACCTGCGTCTGGCGGGTGCGAACGGGGGCGGCCGGAATGGCGAGCTCGACGGTGCCCGCCCTGGCGATCGGCACCGTCTCGGAGACCGTGCTCCCCTCGATCGGCATGCCGTACCGCAAATCGGCCTGGTCGGGCCTGCGGACCACCAGCACGCCGTCCTCCGGCACGGCCACCCCCACCACGGTCAGGTCGAGTTCATCCCCGTTGGCGATGTCGTCGTCCAGCGTCGCCGCGATCTGCTGGGCCCTGGCCGCGAGATCCTCCTTCGCGAGGTTGTCCACCAGCTGCCAGGCGGTGATGCCCAAGGGGATGCCCAGCGCCGCGCCGGTGACCGCGACGGCGAGCAAGATGGCGAGCAGGATCCGGCGGCGCACTCAACCACGCTCACTCGGCATTGAACCGGAACCCGACGCCCCGGACAGTCGCGATCCGGCGCTCACCGTCGTGCCGGGGCCCACTCTGTTCGCCGCCCACACTCTCCATGGCGATCGCGAGTTTGCGGCGCAACCAGGACATGTGCATATCCAGCGTCTTGGATGTCTTCGACTCGAGGTCGTTCCAGACCTCGGCAAGGATCTCGTCGCGGCTCACCACCTGACCGACCCTGCTCATCAGCACCCTGAGCAGCTCGAACTCCTTGTTGGCCAGCGGCACCTCCCGGCCTTCGACGGTCACCAGCCGCGCCGCCAGGTCCATCCGCACCCCACCTGCTTCGAGTACGTCCGGCGCCCGCCTGCGCAGCAACGCGCGGATACGGGCCAGCAGCTCGGCGAGCCGGAACGGCTTGGCCACGTAGTCGTCCGCGCCCGCGTCGAGACCGACGACGAAGTCCACCTCATCGGTGCGGGCCGTCAGCATCAGCACCGGCAGTTCCGTCCCGGCGCCGCGCAGCCGCCTGCACACTTCGAGACCGTCCATCCCGGGCAGTCCGAGGTCGAGCACCAACAGGTCGACCCTGCGCTCACCGGTGATCCGGAGTACCGAAGGGCCGTCCACGACGATCTCGACTTCGTAGCCTTCCCGCTTCAGCGCGCGCGACAGCGGATCAGCGATGGCCGGGTCGTCCTCGGCAAGTAGCACCACGCTCACCTGGTCAACTCTACGGCGCGACGTCGTGCGACGATCGGACTCGTGTCGCCGTATTCCGATGACCTGACCCTCGCCCACCGGTTGGCCGACGCCGCCGACGAGATCACCACCGCCCGGTTTCGTGCGCTGGACCTCGCGGTGCGCAGCAAGCCGGACAGAAGTCCGGTCACCGACGCGGACACGGCTGTGGAAGACGCGCTGCGGACGCTGCTGCAAACCGAGCGGCCAGACGACGCCGTGGCAGGTGAGGAACGCGGGGGTGCGGTGTCGGGGCCGGGACGAACCTGGCTGATGGACCCGATCGACGGAACCAAGAACTTCCTCCGGGGTGTACCGGTGTGGGCGACGCTGATCGCCCTGGTCTCCGCCGGCGACCCGGTGGTCGGCGTGGTCAGCGCCCCACTGCTGGACAGGCGCTGGTGGGCGGCGGCTGGGGGCGGAGCCTGGCTGCGGGACGGAGCTGGTGAGCACCGGCTGTCCGTGTCGAAGGTCGCCGATCTCGGCGACTCCTACCTGTCCACGACCCACCTCGGCTCGTGGAGCGAGTACCACTCCCGCGAGGCCTATCTCGCCCTGACCGACGCCTGCTGGGAGAACCGCGCGTTCGGCGACTTCTGGCACCACTGCCTGGTCGCGGAGGGGGCGATCGACATCGCGGCCGAGACGATCGTGAATCCGTGGGACGTCGCCGCGGCGCAGGTGCTGGTCACCGAGGCGGGCGGTCGCTTCACCGACCTCACCGGAGCCGCGACCTTCGACGGCGGTTCGGCCCTGTCCACCAACGGCCTCCTGCACGAGGCCACCTTGGACCTGCTGAACGGGCATCGCGGCTGACACCCACACCGGTCAGGGCAGGACGCCGACCGCACCCCGAGCGACCTGCGCCCAGGCCAGCCTGCCGAAGAGGTAGTGGCAGGCGACCTGCTCGTTGCTGAACCGCGCCCAGTCGTAGCGGTTGCCCTGCTCGCGCCAGAAAACCTCCCAGGCGACCAGTCCGTCCTCCTGCTCCTCGGCCCGCAGCAGGCACCAGGTGTTGTCGGCCTCGGTTTCGATCGAGATGACCTCGCGCGGCACCCCGAGCGCCTCGAGCCAGCGCACGATCGACTCGACGTTCATCCTGCTTTCACTTCCTCGGCTGTGTCGGGTTCGAACGTGACGTCGGCAAGGTAGCCCAGCATCACCAGTTCGGCGGCGGAATAGATCGTCCTGACGCGCACGCCACCACCGGGCTGACCGAACCAGCCCGCCGAGATCGCGCGCCACACAGGCAGTTCGCGAAGCACGAGGTAACGGCGGTAGCCGGCTGCCAGGTGTGCGGGTGGCAGGGAGCGTCGTGCGAACGGGGTGCCTGCCGGGGCGAACACCCGTCCCGCCGCCGTGCCGAACCGGTCCAGCGTCGTGCCCTCGACGAGCAGCACCGGCTCCCCATCGGCCAGCCCACCCTCCGGAAAGGACTCACCGGGTGGCCAGACGTACTCGACCCGGCCGCTGGGAGTGCGCACGAGGTAACGGTGCTCCCAGTCCCGTTCCGCAAGCTGACCGAGCGGATCGTGCTCCTCGGTCAGCTCCGGAGGCGGGCAGGGCAGCACCTCGACCGGCGGGGCCGAGGGCAGCCGCCCGCCCGCGCGCAGGGACTCCAGTGCGGGCGTCAGATCGATCAGGTCCGAACGCGGATGGTCGTGCGGGGGGAACCGCAGTCCCGGCGCGTAGTCCAGTTCCGCCGGGGGCAGTGGCAGCTGCCGAGCGGGCCGGGCGGACGCGACCGGCAGGTGCCCGATGGGGAACATGTGCACCAGGAAAAGCGCGACGACGCTCTCCCGCTCCTGCCGCGGCGCGCCGTAGGACAGCGGAATCGGCGGCTGCGGTGGTTGCGGCGGTTGCGGCGGGCCCGGCGCGACGCGGGGCGGCTGCGGCGCTTGTGCCGATGCGGGCGGTTGCTGCTGTGGTGGTGCGGGTGGTGGTTGCGGCACCGGGGCGTGCGGTACCGGAGCCTGCGGTACCGGGGCCTGCCTGCCCCACGGAGCGGCCCCCTGCCCGGCATACCCGTCGTACCGGCCCTGCCCGCCGTAACCGCCGTACCCGCCATAACCCGCGAAGCCGCCGGCCGTACCCGCCGCGATCTGGCCGCCGTAGGTAGCGGGTGGCGGAGCGTACGGCAGCTGCGGCGCCGCACCGGGAAACGCAGGGGACGCACCGGGAACCGCCCCGCCACCGGCCAAACCGGCCGCCACGGTGAACCCGGATCGCGGCGTGGGCGTATCGGCGATTCCACCGGACGGCCCGAGCGGAATCGGTCCGGTGTCCGCGTCGGCATATCCACCCTCCACGAACCCGGGATCGCGCCCCAGGGACTCAAGCGCGTCGTCCACCGCCACGGGTTCGCGCCCCACGGGCTCAAGCCCGCCGTCCACCGCCACGGGTTCGCGCCCCACGGGCTCAAGTGCGCTGTCCACGGACACGGGTTCGGCGTTCACGACCGGTTCGGGCGTGAGCATCTCGATCGGCACACCGGTCACCACACTCAGCAGCCCGGTGTGGCCCCGCTCGCCCCGCGCACCGGCCTGCGGATCCGCCGGTTCGGCGCCCACGGGGAGATCACTCGGCGTTCCGACGACCCCGGCCAGCCCCTCGGTCACCGCGGCGAGGCCAGCGGCCGCTGCGCGGAGAGTCACGTCCACGCCGAGCAGCGCCGTCGGGCTCGCCTCGGCCGCGGCACGAGCCCCTTCGGTGTTCTCGGCGGCCCGGACCAGCTGCCGGATCAGCTCGATCTTGGCCTCGCCGACCTGCTCGGCCGCGCGCTCGAGCCGGTCCGACGCTCGGCCAGCCTCCCGCACGACACCGCCCAGCACGCCCTCGTCGGCATCACTGATACCGGCCCAGGTCGCGCTGGCCGCATCCGCGGCGGTGCCGCTCATGGCGGCGAGGGCGTCCGCGGCCACGGTATCGGCATCGGCGGCAAGCACCTTCAGCCGTTCCTGGGCGTCCCGCCAGGCCACGGCCTGCGCACGCAGCGCGTCCTCATCGGCCTGCGGCCACGTCAGCCCGGTGGCGGCCGCGATCGCGGACAGTTCCGCGGGCAACTGGATTCCCATGGCCGCCCCTAGTCCCCTGCTCCGGCACCGGACACGTCGCCGGCCGCGGTGTCGTCCGCGGCGCGGTAAGCCTCGGCGGCACCGGCGAACCGGCCACCCATCGCGGCCAGCTCATCGGGAAGGCCCTCGATCCGTTCCCGTGCACTGGCTGCCCCCTCCACGTGCACGGCGGCGAAAGCGCGGCCGATCTCGTCATCACCCCAGGGTGCGGAGCCTGCCTGCGAACCGCTCGCCAGCATTCCGGCGAGTTCGGTGGCGATGGATTCGGCCCGTCCGGCGAGATCGTCGAAATCACCCGCACACGCCCGCAGGCGGTCGGGGTCGGCGGCGAATCCCGAACCAGGAGTCACCGAGCGCTCGGCCATCGCGCCTCGCCCACCCACGACTGGTTCTCGAAGCTGTCGTCCTCGCCGCTCGCCGCGCCCCCGGCCAGCTCCTCTGCGGCGAGGTCGCCGGTACCCAGCAGCAACGCCTGCGGATCGGTGCCCTCCCCGAGCGCGGGCGCGAGCACCTCGGCCGCCGCCGCGAGTGACCGCTCCGCCGCCGCGGCCGTCGCGCGCACGATCTGCTCGGCCAGCTCCCGCGGCCGGTAGCGGCGATACGCTTCTTCGTCGATGACCAGGCCGGTGAGGGTTCCCCTCGGCCCGGTGGTCGCGGTGACCAGGCCGTCCGCGGCTCTCGCCGAAGCCCGGACCGCGCTCAGCTCGCGGTGCACGGTGGCGAGCTGCTCGCGGCTGTCGCGGTACTCGGCGAGCAGTTGTTCCACGCGCGCGCTGTGCTCGGTCACGGCGTCCTCCCCGATGTGGACAGCGGTCGGCTGCGATTGCGACGCACGAAGCGGAGGCAGGGTTCCCTGCCGCGCCAGGATTCCGAGGCCTCGATCGGGTGAGAACCGCGGAACTCCCTCCGTCAGCCGGAGAGCGCGCGAACCACTCGCGAAGGACTCGGCCTGCCCAGTTTCCCGGCCATCCAGGCGCTCGTCGACACCAGTGCGTCCAGGTCGACGCCGTGCTCGATGCCCAGTCCGTCGAGCATCCACACCAGGTCCTCGGTGGCCAGGTTGCCGGTGGCCGATTCGGCATAGGGACAGCCACCGAGACCACCGGCGGAGGAGTCCACTGTGGACACGCCCATCCGGAGGGCCGCGAGGGTGTTCGACAGGGCTTGGCCGTAGGTGTCGTGGAAGTGCACGGCGAGGGCGTCCGGGCCGGTGCCCGCCGCGCCGAACGCGGTGACCAGCCGCTCGACCTGCCCCGGCGTGGCCACGCCGATGGTGTCGCCGAGAGAGAGCTGCCCACAGCCGAGCTCCAGCAGCCGGGCCCCGGCGCGCGCCACCTGTTCGGCGGGCACCGCACCCTCCCATGGGTCGCCGAAGCACATCGACAGGTAGCCGCGCACCTGCAGCCCCTCGGCGCGAGCCCTGGTCACCACGGGCTCGAACATCGCGAACTGCTCGTCCAGGCCGGAGTTGAGGTTGCGCCGCGCGAAGGTCTCCGTCGCGCTGGCGAACACGGCGATCTCCCGCACACCGGCGGCGAGCGCGCGGTCCAGCCCCTTCTCGTTGGGCACCAGCACCGGGTACCGCACGCCCTCGAGAGCGTCGAGCCGCGCCAGCAACTGTTCGGCGTCGGCCAGCTGCGGCACCCATTTCGGATGCACGAAGCTGGTCGCCTCCAGCACGGGGAGTCCGGCGCGGGCCATTCGATCGAGGAATTCCAGCTTCACCTCGACCGGCACGGACACCGACTCGTTCTGCAGCCCGTCCCTGGCGCCGACCTCCCAGATCGTCACGCGTTCCGGCAGCTCACCGGCAGAGCTCACCCGCTCGGGCAGGTTCAGTTCGCGTACACCCATTCCGGTTCAGCGCCTCCGTCCGCGAGAGCGGGGCCGTCCGGGAGGGTCCTCGTCGAACCCCTGATCCCGGTCGGCGTAGTCGTCATACGGGTTGTCGTTGACCTCCCGGTAGATGAAGGTGTGCACCTTCTCCACGTTGGGGATGTCATCGAACTTCAGCGGCTGTTCCGAAGCCGACTCGATGATCAGCGTCCCGCAGCCGAAGACCCGGTCGAGCAGGCCGTGCTCGAACTGCACGCTGTTGATCCGCGACATCGGGATGTCGATGCCCGTTCGTTTGATCACACCCTCCCTGGCGATGACCCGGTCGGGGGTGACGATGAAGTGCGTCGTCCGCCACCGCACCACCGGCGCGAGGAACAGCCACGCGATCATCAGCAGCGCGACGGCGCCGATGGCGATCAGAGCGATCAGGTCCCACGGCGGCGAAACGTCCTGCGCAAGCAGCGCGAGCCAGATTCCGGCGGCCAGTGTGAGCAGCAGTACGAACACCGGGACGACCAGCATCTTGAAGTGCGGGTGCTTGTGCACCACGATGCTCTCGCCCTCGCTGAGCAGATCGTCTGGATAGGCCACTCGAACGCTCCCCGTCCCGGCGGGCCTGCGAGCCCGGTTCCTGCACCCTGGTGGACCAACCGTACCGGCGCGGCGCCGCCTTGACGCCCGTGGCGCGGCGATTCACGGCCGCGTTGGTCACGAAGGCGGCCCAGCCGAACGAAGGTGCACCACGTCCCCGGCGAACAGGGTGCGGCGCGCGCCCTGCCCCGTATCCAGAATCAGCTGACCCGAACCGTCCACGTCCACCGCGACGCCGAACAACGTGCCGCCGTCGGCGAGTATCGCCTTGACCTCCTGGCCGAGGGTCGCGCACCGATGCCGGTAGTCCTGCAGGAGGCCGGCCGCGGCGAGATCTCCGCGCGCCTGCCGCCAGCTGTCCTCGCGGTCGGCGAAGGCGGCCAGCAGCAGCGCCGTGATCTGCGTGCGGTCAGTGGTCCGGGCGCCCTGCTCGCGCAGCGAGGTCGCGGGCAGCCCTCCCGGCCCCGGCGGCACCGCGGCGCTGGAGGGATGCACGTTCAGCCCGATCCCGACGACCACGGCGATCTCGTCGGAGGACGCCGCCTCGGAAAGGATGCCGGCACACTTGCCCCGTTCCGGGCCCGCGAGCACGTCGTTTGGCCACTTGAGCACGGCGTCGACGTCGAGTGCGGCGGCGACGTCGGTCACCGCGAGACCCGCCACGACCGAGAGCGAGCCGAGCTGGGCGAAGGAGACCTCCCTCGGCCGCAGCAGCACGCTGCAGTAGATACCGGCGCCCGCGGGTGAGTTCCAGACCCGGCCACGCCTGCCGGAACCAGCGGTCTGCTCCTCGGCGATCAGCACGGTGCGGTCCGCTGCACCGTCCGCGACAGCCATCCGCAGGTCGGCGTTGGTGGAACCGGTCACGGGGACCACGTCGAGCGCGGCGTACGGACCGGCGGGGCGCAGCAGGTCAGCGCGCAAGTTGCTCGCATTGATGGGAGCCATGGGATGGAGCCTAGGAGGGGTGTTCGCGAGTTGGCAGACGGGCCCACCCGGCGGTGGCCGGGGCCGCCGGCGGCAGGTGCGGGCACCGGCGGGACAGCACACGCCGGCCGGTGACGTTGCCTACGCCACAGCGCACCAGGGCGCTGCTGTCGTTAGGCTGCGCCGTTATGAGCAGTGCGACGGAGCCGATCGGGACGCCCCCTGAACTGTCCGGCACGAAGCCGGACATCCACACCACGGCAGGCAAGCTCGCCGACCTTTACCAGCGCTACGACGACGCGGTACACGCCGGGTCGGCCCGCGCAGTGGAGCGGCAGCACGCCAAGGGCAAGAAGACCGCCCGTGAGCGCATCGACCTGCTGCTCGATCCCGGCTCGTTCGTCGAGCTGGACGAGCTGGCCCGGCACCGCTCGACCAACTTCGGGCAGGAGAAGAACCGCCCCTACGGCGACGGCGTGGTCACCGGCTACGGCACGGTCGACGGCAGGCCGGTGTGTGTGTTCAGCCAGGACGTCACCGTCTTCGGCGGCTCGCTCGGCGAGGTCTACGGCGAGAAGATCGTCAAGGTCATGGACCTGGCGATCAAGACCGGCCGCCCGATCGTCGGGATCAACGAGGGTGGTGGCGCCCGGATCCAGGAGGGCGTGGTCTCGCTCGGGCTGTACGGCGAGATCTTCACCCGCAACGTGAAGGCCTCCGGCGTGGTGCCGCAGATCTCGTTGATCATGGGCGCGAACGCGGGCGGGCACGTCTACTCTCCCGCGCTCACCGACTTCGTGGTGATGGTCGACCAGACCTCGCAGATGTTCATCACCGGCCCCGACGTGGTGAAGACGGTGACCGGCGAGGAGGTCACCCTCGAGGAACTCGGCGGCGCGCGCACGCACAACACCAAATCCGGCAACGCGCACTACATGGGCAGCGACGACGAGGACGCGATCTCCTACGTCAAGGAGCTGCTGTCGTTCCTGCCCTCGAACAACCTCTCCGAGCCGCCGCTGTTCGAGGCACCGGAGCCCTCCGGCGAGTCCATCGTCGATGGCGTCACCGAGTCGGACTCCGAACTGGACACCTTGATTCCGGATTCGGTGAACCAGCCCTACGACATGCGCGAGGTCATCACCCGCGTCGTCGACGAGGGCGAGTTCCTCGAGGTGCAGGAGCTCTTCGCGCCCAACATCGTGGTGGGCTTCGGCCGGATCGACGGGCAGAGCGTCGGCGTCGTGGCGAACCAGCCGACGCAGTTCGCGGGCTGCCTCGACATCGACGCCTCGGAGAAGGCCGCGCGGTTCGTCCGTACCTGCGACGCGTTCAGCGTCCCGGTGCTGACCTTCGTCGACGTGCCGGGCTTCCTGCCCGGTACCGACCAGGAGTGGAACGGCATCATCCGGCGCGGGGCAAAGCTGATCTACGCCTACGCGGAGGCGACCGTCCCGCTGGTCACCGTGATCACCCGCAAGGCCTACGGCGGTGCGTACGACGTGATGGGGTCCAAGCACCTCGGCGCCGACGTGAACGTCGCATGGCCGACCGCCCAGATCGCCGTGATGGGCGCGCAGGGTGCGGCGAACATCGTGCACCGCAAGACGCTGAGCAACGCCAAGGAGGAGGGCGCCGACGTCGACGCCCTGCGTGCGGACCTCATCCAGGAGTACGAGGACACGCTCTGCAACCCCTATGTCGCCGCCGAGCGCGGGTATGTCGACTCCGTCATCCCGCCGGCGCACACCCGTGGCTACGTGGCCCGCGCGCTGCGCCTGCTGCGGGACAAGCGCGAGACGCTGCCGCCCAAGAAGCACGGCAACATCCCGCTGTGAGGCAAGAGACATGAGCGACGAGCAGACGACCGAGACGACCGCCCGGCCGCTGCTGCGCGTGGTGCGCGGCAACCCGGACGATGCCGAACTGGCCGCGGTCACCGCCGTGGTGCCCGCGGCGGCGTCCGGCGAGGAGCCCGCGCCGCCAGCACCACGCCGCTCGCGGTGGAGCGACCCGGCGGCGCGCCTGCGCACGCCGCTGCGCCCCGGCCCCGGCGCCTGGCGCGCCTCGTCCCTCCCCAGCTGACCTGGGGAAGTGGTCGCGGCGTATCGCGCTTTCCCGGGAAAGTGCGAGCTGTGGGATGGCGCGCGGGCGGGGCGGTAACCTCCGCGTCGTGCGCTTCGTTCTCGCCTCCGCCTCTCCCGCCCGCCTTGCCGTGCTCCGCGCCGCCGGGATCGACCCCAGTGTGGTCGTCTCCGGCGTGGACGAGGACGCCGTGGCGGCGAACCTGACCGACCCCTCCCCTGCCGAACTGGTCACCGCGCTGGCCCTGGCCAAGGCGGAGAAGGTCGCGGACACGCTCGCCGGGACCTACTCCGACAGCCACCCCGCCGTCGTCGTGGGCTGTGACTCCATGCTCTCGATCGGCGGGGAGATGGTCGGCAAGCCGAAATCCGCCGAGGACGCGCACAAACGCTGGGCCGCGATGGCGGGCGGCACCGGTGAACTGCTCACCGGGCACGCCGTACTGCGCCTGGACACCGACGCCCGCGCCATCGGCAGCCGCGGCACCACCGTTCGCTTCGGCACCCCCACCCAGCACGAGCTGGATGCCTACGTCGGCAGCGGTGAACCGCTCGCGGTCGCCGGCGCGTTCACCCTCGACGGGCTCGGCGGCTGGTTCGTCGAAGGCGTCGACGGCGACCCGTCCAGTGTGATCGGCATCAGCCTGCCGCTGACCCGGCAGCTGCTCGCCGAGGTCGGCGTAAACGTTGTCGACCTCTGGCCTCCCACATCCTGAGAGTCCAGCCACAGGGACAAACGATCCGGAAGAGCCCGGGACCGTCAGCCGTTGACCACGACTGGCCCACCTCGAGAACCATTCACTTTCCGGAGTTGCCCCGTGTCATTCGTGCGGACCTACACCAAACCACCGGTCTTCGCCGCGGCGGTGCTCGGCTCACTCCTCGTCGGCGCCCTGCTGGGTGTCATCGCGAGGACCACGGAATCAACGTGGCTGACCGGCATCCTCGACCAGATCGGCTCGGTCTTCACCACGTTGCTGCAGATCGCGGTGATCCCGCTGGTCTTCACCGCGATCGTGGTCGGGATCAACAGCCTGCGCAGGCTCGGCGGCGGACGCACCGCCGCCCGGCTCGGCGGCAAGACAGTGCTCTGGTTCGCGATCACCTCGTCCATCGCGGTCCTGATCGGCATCGTCGTCGGCAGGCTCTTCAACCCCGGCAGTGGCGGACTCGGCGCCGGCGTCGCGGCCACCGCGGCCAACTCGGACAAGGCCGCGTCCAGTGTGGACAAGTGGGGTTCCTGGACGGCCTTCATCGACGGGATCGTGCCCAGCAACTTCGTCTCCGCCTTCGCCGAGGGCGAGACGCTGCAGGTGCTCTTCCTCGCGCTGATCGTGGGCGCGGCCGCCTACAGCCTGGGTGACCGGGCCAAGCCCTTCGTCGACTTCACCTCGAGCGTCTTCGAGATCATCCAGCGCTACCTCGGCTGGATCGTCCGGCTGGCGCCGATCGGCATCGTCGGCCTCATCGGCGCGGCGGTGGCCAACTACGGTGACGCGCTGTTCCGGCCGTTGCTGTCGTTGACCGTCGCCGTCTACGTCGGCAGCCTGCTGGTGCTGCTCGTGGTCTACCCCGTGCTGCTGCGTTTCGTGGCACAGGTCAGCCCAGCGCAGTTCTTCGGCAAGGCGTGGACGGCGATCCAGTTCGCCTTCGCCTCCCAGTCCTCCGGCGCGACCCTGCCGCTGACCCGGCAGTCAGCGGTCAACCTCGGCGTCGACCCCGGATACGCGGCCTTCGCGACCCCGCTGGCCAGTGCGACCAAAATGGACGGTTGCGCCGCCGTGTTCCCCGCCATCGGCGCGATCTTCATCGCGAACATCTCCGGACAGTCGCTGAGCCTCTGGCAGTACGGCGGCATCGTGGTCGTCGCGGTGCTGGGTGCGCTGGCCACGGCGGGCACCACCGGCTGGCTCACCGCGCTGACCCTGACCACCACGGTGATCGGCCTCGGTGCGGAACAGGTGGCACTGGGTATCGCGCTGATCTACTCGGTCAACCCGATCATGGACATGATGCGGACCGCGACCAACGTCGCGGGCCAGATCGCGGTGCCGACGATCGTGGCTCGGACCGAGGGACTGCTCGACGACGAGGTGCTGCACACCCCCAGCGCCCCGCCGCTGCTCGCCGACACCGGCGCCGAAGCCAGGCCGGCGGCCACCGCGAGCGCCTGAGTCCCGGCGGCCGTCACGAGCAGGGGCGCAACTCGCTCTCCCGGACCCGGACCTCGGGCCAGCCCCGAATGTCGCTCGGGGAGGTGTACCGCCGGGTGCAGCCGAGTTCGGCTCCACCCACCTCGAAGACGGCGGCCACCACGGGGGCGACCTCACAGGAGGACACGGAGTCGGTGGCACCGCAGTCGTGGCGGACCACCACGACCTCGGGCACCTCGTCCCGCGCGACATCGTCCAGTGCGATCGTGCCCGCGTTCGAGAAGTACGGCCGGTCGGCGGGGCCCCACGCGCCGCCGCGCGTGACCACCACCTCGCCGACCGCGCCGTCCTCGATGGAGCCCCGGACCAGGCACACCGAAGTCGCACCCGCCACACAACGCAGTGAGTCACTGCCGACCTTCGCGCCCATCGCGGCGATGGTGCTCTCCAGCACCGTGGCCGAGTCGCTCTCCCCATCGACCCGGACCCTGGCGGATCCGCCTTCGGGGTCCGCCAGCAACTCCACGGTCGAGCCGCCGACGTCGACCGAGGCGAGCACCACGCACCGAGCTTCGGGGCAGTCGCCCGTAGTGCTCGAACCCGAGACCGGGGGCACGTCCGGCAGGGGACCCGCGGCCGAGGACGTCTCCTGCCGCGACCGCAACAGGAACACGGTCAGCAGGGCCGCGAACGTGACCACCACGGCGAGCACGACGGTCACCAGCACCGTGCGTGGTGGCCGGGACGGGTTCGTCGAGGTCACGGGTCCAGCGTAGGTGAGCCCCACCCACCCGGCGAGGTCGCTCTGTGTGCCCGTCTATGTTGTCCGCGTGACCAACGTCGAATCGATCCCGCGCCTGCCCGTCCCACCCGGCTTCCCCCCGATGGTCTACATCCCCTGCGGTCGGTACCAGACGCAGGACGGCGGCAGCACCCTCGCCGTCGAGCTGCGGCACACCGAAGACGGCAAGCTGGCCCTGCTGGCGTACTCCGCGATCGACCGCCTCGTGCGCTGTTGCGGGGAGCAGCAGCCGTGGGCACTGGTGAACACCGAGGAGCTGACCGCGATCTTCCAGCGCCAGCCCTACGAGGCCATCCTGCTCGACACGGAACTGCCCGCCCCGCTGCGCCACTGACGCCTCCGACCGGCGAACCCGCGAGCGTGGTCTGGCACACAACCCGGCCCGAGCAGGGGTAAGACCGCAAGGGGTGAGCCGCCTCTCACCACATTCCGGCAGTACTGTCGCCTAAACTGCTGCGAGGCCCGCGGGCGCGCCTCATCGCGTCCACGCCGGGCAGAACGACCACGAGGAGGCAAGGGCGTGCCCGAAGGTGCCAACGCGACGCAGGGCGGACCGGTGACGAAGGTGCTCGTTGCCAACCGGGGCGAGATCGCGGTCCGGGTGATCAGAGCGGCTGCCGACGCGGGACTGACCAGCGTCGCCGTCTACGCGGATCCGGACAGGGACGCACCACACGTGCGTCTCGCCGACGAGGCGTTCGCCCTCGGCGGGAGCACGGCCGCCGAGAGCTACCTGGACTTCGACAAGCTGCTCGACGCGGCCAAACGGGCGGGCGCCGACGCGGTGCATCCCGGTTACGGCTTCCTCTCCGAGAACGCCGAATTCGCCCAGGCCGTCATCGACGCCGGGCTCACCTGGATCGGCCCGAGCCCGCAGGCCATCCGTGACCTCGGCGACAAGGTCACCGCGCGCCACATCGCGCTCAAGGCCGGTGCACCACTGGTGCCTGGCACCAAGGACCCGGTCGAAACGGCCGAGGAGATCGTCGCCTTCGCGGGCGAACACGGGCTGCCCGTGGCCATCAAGGCCGCGTTCGGCGGCGGCGGTCGTGGCCTGAAGGTGGCCAGGACCATGGAAGAGATCCCCGAGCTGTTCGAGTCGGCCACCAGGGAGGCCGTCGCGGCCTTCGGCCGGGGCGAGTGCTTCGTGGAGCGCTATCTCGACCGGCCCCGGCACGTCGAGGCGCAGGTGCTCGCCGATATGCACGGCAACGCCGTCGTGGTGGGCACCCGCGACTGCTCACTGCAGCGCAGGCACCAGAAGCTCGTCGAGGAGGCGCCCGCGCCGTACCTGTCCGACGAGCAGCGCGCGACGATCCACGAGTCGGCCAAGGCGATCTGCAAGGAGGCCGGCTACTACGGTGCCGGCACGGTCGAGTACTTGGTCGGCACCGACGGCACGATCTCCTTCCTCGAGGTCAACACCCGGCTGCAGGTCGAGCACCCGGTCTCCGAGGAGACCACCGGCATCGACCTGGTCCGCGAGCAGTTCCGCATCGCCGAGGGTGGCGCGTTGCCGTTCACCGAGGACCCCACCCCGCGCGGGCACAGCATCGAGTTCCGGATCAACGGCGAGGACGCGGGCCGCAACTTCCTGCCCGCACCGGGCACGGTGACCCGGCTGGTCTTCCCCGAGGGCCCCGGAGTGCGCGTGGACTCCGGCGTCGAGACCGGCACCGTGATCGGCGGGCAGTTCGACTCGATGCTGGCGAAGGTCATCGTCAGCGGCGCCACTCGGATGCAGGCGCTGGAGCGCAGCCGCCGCGCGCTTGGCGAGATGGTGGCCGACGGCATGGCCACGGTGCTGCCGTTCCACCGGACGATCGTGCGTGACCCGGCGTTCGTCGGAGACGAGAACGGGTTCAGCGTGCACACCCGGTGGATCGAGACCGAGTTCGACAACCAGATCGAGCCGTTCGACGGCGGCACACCGGCCGAGGACGAGACCGCGCCGCGGCAGAACGTCGTCGTCGAGGTCGGTGGACGCAGGCTCGAGGTATCGCTGCCCGGCGACCTCGCACTGGGCGGCGGTGGCGGCGCGGCCGGCGCCGCGAAGGCCAAGCCGCGCAAGCGTGGCGGCAGCAGCAAGGCGGCGGTCAGCGGCGACGCGGTGACCGCGCCGATGCAGGGCACGATCGTGAAGGTCGGCGTCGAGGAGGGCCAGCAGGTCGAAGCGGGCGAGCTGATCGTCGTGCTGGAGGCCATGAAGATGGAGAACCCGGTCACCGCGCACAAGGCGGGCACGGTCACCGGCCTCACCGTCGAGATCGGCTCGGCCGTCAGCCAGGGCTCGGTCCTGCTGGAGCTCAAGGACTGACTTCGCCCGCCGCGGGCACGTTCGCTGTCCCACACCGTGACCCCCCGCACGGCGTGGGGCACCTAGGATCGGATGGTGCCCGCGGACCAGCCCCACCTTCGCCTCAGCGACGACGAGCGCCAGGACGCCTTGGACGCGCTCTCCGAGCACGTTCGTACGGGGCGCCTGGACATCGGCGAGTTCGGCGACCGCTCCTCGCGGGTGACCGGGGCCCGCACCAGGGGTGACCTGATTCCGCTGTTCAGCGACCTGCCCGATCCGCGTCCGAAGTTCCTGTCCGCGTACCGCCCGCCCGCGGCCGAGCCGGTGCGCAGGCCGTCGCAGCCGCCATCGCAGCGTCTCGCCTCTCTCGCGGTCCCAGCCGCGGCGGTGGTGGCGATCGTGCTGTTCTTCACGGTCGCCAAGGGTTTCTGGCTGGTTTTCCTGATTCCCGTCGCGGTGGCGCTGCTGGCCGGTTCCCTCTTCGGTGGACGAGGCCGCTGAGCGAGCGGATCCCGGCGATCGATCGCGGCCCCGAGTTCTCCGGCAAGCTGGCGATAGAGTCAGGCCATGGAACCGGTCGAGATCAACGCGGGCAGCTACTACCTGCGCCAGCTGCGGGCGGACGAGTTGCTCGACGACCGGCCCGCGCTGGTCGAGGCCTTCGCCGATCCCGCGCAGCGCCGTTACGTCCCCGGCTATCAGGTCGGCACGCTGGAGGAGGCGGGCGAGTACGTCGCCGTACGTGCCCGGCAGTGGGAGCGCGACGAACGTTGCTCCTGGGCGGTGGCCGAACCGACCACAGGAGACCTGCTCGGCGAGGTGCTGCTGAAGAACCTCGACCTGGACGCGGGGGTCGCGGAGGCCGGGCTGTGGGTGCATCCGAGGGCCAGAGGCAGGGGCGTCGGGGTGACGGCGCTGAGCGCGGCCCTGCGCTTCGGTTTCGGCGCGCTCGGGCTACGGGAGATCAGCTACCAGCACGAGGAGAGCAACCGCGCGTCGGCGGCGGTCGCCCAGCGCTGTGGTTTCACTCATCTGCGCACCCAGCACGGGGACCAGGGTGGCGAGCCGGAGCTGATCTGGACCCGGGGTCCGGATGGCGAGGCGTGAGCCAGCCGCGGTGCCGAGCTACTTCCTGACCCGCATCCTCGACGCGCTGGACACGGGTGGCGACCGAGCCGCGTTCGTGTACCGGGGACAACGGATGACCTACGCGGTCGCGGCGGGCCTGCTGCGCAGGCTGCACGACGGCCTCGCGGCCCAACAGGTCGGCGCGGGCGAGACGGTCGCGATCATCGGCGGCAACCGCCCCGAAACCGTGCTCGTACAACTGGCCGCCCAGTTGCGCGGCGCCACCGTACTGCTGGTCGGGGCCTCGGCGAGCCTGCCGGACCAGGTCGCGGCGATCTCCGCGAGCGGGGCGAACACGGTGGTCGTCGACCCGGAGCGGGAGCCCGGCCTGCTCCGCCCGCCGCATCGGGTCCTGACCCTCGGACCGGCCACGGCACCAGGAGCGGTGGATCTGTTGTGTGAGTGGCCCACCGCCGCAGCGCGGCTGCCCGGGGCGGTAGCGGCGATCTTCACCTCGGGCGGCACGACCGGGACACCCAAGCTCATCCGGCACAGCGGGATCTACGACGGCATGGCGCACATCTTCCGCCCGGGGCCCGACTCGCCGGAGCGCGCACTGCTGGTGGCGCCGGTGTCCCATATGACCGGCAACGCCGCGGTCCTCGGCGCGTTGCTGCGCGGGGACGTGGTGATACTGCACGAAGGTTTCGACGCGAAGGCCGTGCTGCACGCCATCGAGGCCGAGCGAATCACCACGTTGTCGCTCACCCCACCGAGGCTGGCGCAACTGCTCGACCACCCCGCGATCGCCGCCACGGATCTGAGCAGCATGCGTGCGCTCTCCGTCGGCGCGAGCCCGCTTCCCGCGTACCGGCTGCGGCAGGCGCTGGAGGTGTTCGGCCCGGTGGTCGGGCAGGGTTACGGGCTCACCGAGGCGCCGATGGTCGCGCACCTGCCACCGGCAGAACTGGTCGACCAGCCGCACCGGCTCGGCTCGGTCGGGCGGATCGTGCCGGGGATGGAAGCCCGTATCGACGGCGCCGACGGTCCTGGGGACTCCGGCGAGGTCCTGGTGCGCGGACTCGCGCTGATGGACGGCTACCTCGGCAGGCCGGATCCCCTCGATGCGGGCTGGCTGCGCACCGGTGACGCGGGGACGTTCGACAGCGACGGCTACCTGTACCTGCAGGGCAGGCTGGACGATGTCATCGTCACCGGTGAGAACGGCAGCCTGGTCCATCCGGCCGTCGTGGAGGACGCGCTCACCGGGCACCCGCTGGTCCGGCAGGCCGCGGTGTTCGGCATGCCGGGACCTGGCGGGGAGGGCGAGCTGGTACACGCCGTGGTGGTGCCCACCGATCCGGCGGCGGGCACCCCGGAAACCACCGAGGCGCTACGCGAGCACGTGCGTGCGACGCTCGCCAAGGAGCACCTGGTCCCCGCGTCCGTGGAGTACACCCGCGCGCTACCACTCACCCCGATCGGCAAACTGGACAGGCACGCCCTGCGCGCCCGGCACGGCCGCGTCAGCTGACCGGTTCGGTGATGTTGGCACGGGCCTCCGGCGCGGCGACCCTGCGGGCGTCGGCCGCCTCGTCGTTGGGCTGGGTCTGGGAGTCGCGTTCCGCCTCCACCCTCGCCCGGTAGACCTCGACCTCGTGGTCGGTCACATCGGCGGACCAGCCGAGGATCTCGCCCATCAGCGTCGCCACCTGCTGGGCGCAGTCCACCCCTCGGTGCGGGTACTCGATGGAGATGCGGGTGCGCCGCGCGAGTACGTCCTCCAGGTGCAGGGCGCCCTCGTGGCTGACCGCGTAGACGACCTCAACGGCCAGGTAGTCGGGAGCGTGCTCCAGTGGTTTGAGCAACTCCGGCCGCTCGTCGGCCATGGCCAGCACCTCGTGCACGAGGGAGCCGTAGCGGTCCAGCAGGTGCCGCACCCGGTAGGGGTGCAGCCCGTGCTGCGCCGCGAGGTGATCGGCCTGGTTCACCAGGGCGTGGTAGCCGTCGGCGCCGATCAGCGGCACCTTGTCGGTGATCGAGGACTGCGGCCTGCCAGGCAGGTCCACGGCTGCCGCGTCCACCGCATCCGCCGCCATGACCCGGTAGGTGGTGTACTTGCCGCCCGCGATCGCCACCAACCCGGGCGCGACCCTCGCGACAGCGTGCTCCCTGGAGAGCTTCGACGTCTCCTCGCTCTCCCCGGCGAGCAGCGGCCGCAGCCCGGCGTAGACCCCCTCGATGTCGTCGTGGGTCAGCGGCGTGGCCAGCACCTCGTTCACGTGCTCGAGCAGGTAGTCGATGTCGTGCTTGGTGGCGGCCGGGTGGGCGAGGTCGAGGTTCCAGTCGGTGTCGGTGGTGCCGATGATCCAGTGGTTTCGCCACGGGATCACGAACAGCACGGACTTCTCGGTGCGCAGGATCATGCCGGACTCGGACACGATCCGGTCCCTCGGCACCACGATGTGCACACCCTTGCTGGAGCGCACCCTGAACCGGCCGCGGCTGCCGGACAGGCGCTGCAGCTCGTCGGTCCACACGCCGGTGCAGTTGATCACCACGCCCGCCTGGACGTCGGTCTCCCTGCCGTCCTCGACATCGCGCACGCGGACGCCGGAGACCCGGTCGGCCTCGCGCAGGAAATCAACGACCTGGGTGGAGGTGCGCACGATCGCGCCATAGTGCGCCGCGGTGCGCGCGACGGTCATGGTGTGCCGGGCGTCGTCGGCCTGCGCGTCGTAGTAGCGGATACCGCCGATCAGCGCGTCCCGCTTGAGCGCGGGCACCATCCGCAGCGCGCCCGCCCTGGTCAGATGCTTCTGCCCCGGCACCGACCTGGCGCCACCCATCGTGTCGTAGAGGAACAGCCCAGCGGCGGTGTACGGGCGCTCCCACACGCGGCGGGTCAACGGGTAGAGGAAACTGACGGGCTTCACCAGATGCGGCGCCAGCAGGGTGAGCATGAGCTCCCGCTCGCGCAGCGCCTCACGGACCAGTCCGAACTCCAGCTGTTCCAGATAGCGCAGTCCACCGTGGAACAGTTTGCTGGACCGGCTGGAGGTGCCCGCGGCCAGATCCCGCGCCTCGATCAGCGCGACCCGCAGCCCACGGGTCGCCGCGTCCAGCGCGACACCGGCACCGACGATACCTCCGCCGATGACCACGACGTCGAACGTCTCCGAACCGAGGCGCTCCCATGATTCCGACCGGCTCTGCGGTCCCAGCACCGCCGGGTCGCCTGTCGCGGCACGGGGTCCGGGCCGGGGTCCACGCTGCGGCTCAGTCACCAGAGTTCCTCCTCGAGTCTTCGTCCCTCCAGGATGGCACGTCCACTGCCTTGTCACTCGTCGGCGAGGCGAGTGACACTCGCTCGGCTTCGCCAGACCAATTGCGACAGTTGGTGCCTGGAATGATCGCCATGAACGCAGTAGCGTGCGGTGATCGTGGATCGGCTACGGCGCCGCAGTCTGCCGGGCCGGTCCGCACAGGAGTGATCGACTGGGAGGGCCAATGAGTGCGGGTTCGATTTTCATCTGGGAGATGCTCGGCACCTCGGTGCTCGTGCTGCTCGGTACCGCGGTGGTCGCCAACAACACGCTACGCAAGACCATCGGCAACGGCGCCGGCTTCCTCTTCATCACCTTCGGCTGGGCCTTCGCGGTCTTCGCCGGCGCGAGCCTCGCCGCGCCGAGCGGAGCGCACATCAACCCGGCGGTGACTCTCGGCCTCGCGATCAGCGGGCAGACGGAGTGGGCCGATGTGCCGATCTACTTCGCCGGTCAGATGGTCGGTGGCGTGCTAGGTGCGGTCCTCTGCTGGGCCACCTACAAACTGCAGTTCGACGACCATCCTGAGCCCGGGCTGACGCTGGGCATCTTCTCCACGGCGCCGACGATCCGCAAGCCCGCGTGGAACCTGGTCACCGAGATCATCGGCACCTTCGTGCTGGTCGCCTGGATCCTGCTCACCCCGGTGTACGAACCGGCCGTCAACGGCGAGGTCCCCACGTTCGGGAACTCGGCGCTGGGCTACGCGGGCGTCGCGTTCGTCGTCCTCGTGATCGGTACCTCGCTTGGTGGCCCCACCGGCTACGCGATCAACCCGGCGCGCGACCTCGGCCCACGAATCGCCTACGCGTTCATCCTGCCCATCAAGGGCAAGGGGAAAGCGGACTGGAGCTACTCCTGGGTGCCGGTCGTCGGACCGCTGGTCGGTGCCGCGCTGGCCGCGCTGATGTTCCTCGTCCTGCCCACAGCCTGACCCGTATCTCGCCCGAAAGGGAGCCTTATGACTTCGTACGTTGCCGCGATCGACCAGGGCACGACCTCGACCCGCACCATGATCTTCGACCACTCCGGCAGGGTGATGGCCGTCGACCAGCGGGAGCACGAACAGATCTTCCCGCAGGCTGGCTGGGTCGAGCACGACGCCGAGGAGATCTGGTCCAACACCCGCGCGGTCGCAGCGGGAGCCATCGCCAAGGCCGATCTGCACACCACCGACCTCGTCGCGGTGGGGATCACGAACCAGCGCGAGACCACCGTGGTCTGGGACCGCAAGACCGGTAAGCCGGTGTACAACGCGATCGTCTGGCAGGACACGCGGACCGACCGGATCGTCACCGAACTCGGCGCGCTCGGCGGTGGCCAGGAGCGTTACCGCGAGAAGACCGGGCTGCCACTGGCCACCTACTTCTCCGGCCCGAAGATCAAGTGGATTCTGGACAATGTGGACGGTGTGCGCAAGCGCGCCGAAGCAGGCGAACTGCTGTTCGGCAACATGGACACCTGGGTGTTGTGGAACATGACCGGCGGCCCGGACGGCGGTATCCACGTCACCGACCCGACCAACGCTTCCCGCACGCTGCTGATGGATCTGGACACCCTCAGCTGGGACGAGGGCATCGCAGCGGACATGGGCATCCCGATGTCGATGCTCCCGGAGATCCGCTCGTCCTCTGAGGAGTACGGCAAGGTACGGGCGAAGGGTGCGCTGGCCGGTGTGCCGATCGCGGGCATTCTCGGTGACCAGCAGGCCGCGACGTTCGGGCAGGCGTGCCTGTCCCCCGGCGAGGCGAAGAACACCTACGGCACCGGCAACTTCGTGCTGCTCAACACCGGCACGGAGAAGGTGCTGTCGAACAACGGGCTGCTCACCACGGTCTGCTACAAAATCGGCTCCAACGACACGGTCTACGCACTCGAGGGTGCGATCGCGGTCACCGGTTCACTGGTGCAGTGGCTGCGGGACAACCTCGGCATGATCGGCTCGGCGGCCGAGATCGAGGAACACGCCCGTACGGTCGATGACAACGGCGGCGCCTACTTCGTGCCGGCCTTCTCCGGGTTGTTCGCACCGTACTGGCGCTCCGACGCCCGTGGCGCGATCGTCGGCCTCACCCGGTTCATCAACAAGGGCCACCTCGCCCGTGCCGTGCTGGAGGCGACGGCGTTCCAGACACGCGAAGTGATCGACGCGATGAACGCCGACTCGGGCGTGCCGCTCAAATCGCTTAAGGCCGACGGCGGGATGGTCGTCAACGAGCTGCTGATGCAGTTCCAGGCCGACATCCTCGGCGTCCCGGTGATCCGGCCGGTGGTGAACGAGACCACCGCCCTCGGTGCCGCCTACGCCGCGGGACTGGCCGTCGGGTTCTGGGCCAGCGAGGAGGACATCCGCAGCAACTGGGCCAAGGACAAGCAGTGGGACCCGGCGATGGATTCCGACCGTCGCGCGAAGGAGTACCGCAACTGGAAGAAGGCCGTCACCAAGACCTTCGACTGGGTCGACGACGAGGACTGACCGTCGCACTTTCCCGGGAAAGCGCGCCGCTTCGCGCGGGGCACTTTCCCGGGAAAGTGCGCCTCAGTCCAGGTCGTCGTGGCGCATGAGCTGGCGTCCGGCCTCGGTGATCGAGCCGGACAGCGACGGGTAGACCGCGAAGGTCAGCGCCAGGTGCTCGACGGTCAGCTGGTTCTGCACGGCGAGGGCGATCGGCAGGATCAGCTCGCTCGCCGTCGGTGCCACCACCACGCCACCGATGACCACGCCGGTCGCGGGCCGGCAGAACAGCTTCACGAAACCGTGCCGGAGGCCTTCCATCTTGCCCCTGGCGTTGGTCGCCAGCGGAAGCATGATCGTGCGGGCCGGGACCTCGCCGGAGTCGATCACCTGCTGGCCGATACCGACCGTGGCGATCTCCGGATGGGTGAAGACGTTCGCGGCCACGGTCTTGAGCTTGATCGGGGCCACGCCTTCGCCCAGCGCGTGCCACATCGCGATCCGGCCCTGCATGCTGGCGACCGAGGCGAGCATCATCAGGCCCGTGCAGTCGCCCGCCGCGTAGACGTTGGACACGCTGGTCCTGGACACGCGGTCGACGGAGATGAAGCCACCCGGCCCCGGTTCGATCCCGACTCGCTCCAGGCCGATGTCGTTGGTGTTCGGCACCGAGCCGACGGTCATCAGCGCATGGCTGGCCTCGATCACCCTGCCATCGGTGAGGTGGACCTCGACGCCCTTGTCGGTGCGTTCCACCCGATCGGCCCGCGCGTGCTTGGCCACGGTGGTCCCGTGCTGGGTGTAGACCTCCTCCAGCACGGCGGCGGCGTCGGCGTCCTCGTGTGGCAGCACCCGATCCCGGCTGGAGACGACGGTGACCTTGACACCCATCTCGGTGTAGGCGGAGGCGAACTCGGCGCCGGTGACGCCCGAGCCGATGACCGCGAGGTGCTCCGGCAGTTCGGGCAGGTCGTAGAGCTGGCGCCAGTCCAGGATCCGCTCGCCGTCGGGGACCGCACCGGGCAGCACCCTTGGGGTCGCGCCGGTGGCGACCAGCACGACGTCGGCGTCGAGCACCTGGTCGCCTGCGGGACCTGAGACGGCGACCTTGTGGGTGGCCAGGCCGGGCTCCTCGTCACAGAACCGGGCGGTGCCGTTGATGACCTTGACGCCCTCGCGCTGCACCCTGGCGCGAATGTCGGCCGACTGCGCGAGCGCGAGCCCCTTCACCCGGCCGTGCACGGTACGAAGGTCGATCGTCGTATCCGCGAGATCGGTGGAGATACCCAGTTCGCTCAGGCCGTGCATCCCGGCCCGCGCCCCTGACGAGGCGATGAAGGTCTTTGACGGGACACAGTCGTAGAGCACGCACGCGCCGCCGAGACCGTCCCGCTCCACTACGGTGACGTCCGCCCCGTGCTGCGCGGCGACCAGTGCTGCCTCGTAACCGGCAGGTCCACCGCCCATGATCACGATCCTGGTCACCTTGATTCCTCCTCCACAGGTT
Organism: Amycolatopsis palatopharyngis; assembly: GCF_003385185.1. GTDB lineage: Bacteria > Actinomycetota > Actinomycetes > Mycobacteriales > Pseudonocardiaceae > Amycolatopsis > Amycolatopsis palatopharyngis. The sequence continues at coordinate 28,344 of NZ_PQHZ01000053.1, forward strand.
CGACGTCGCCCACCGTACGCGGACGACCGTTCGGCTCACCGGGGTGGCCACACCCCTGGAGTGCGTCCCATCGGGTGATCGATCGGCAGCTACGCTATGGCCGTGCCCTTGTATGCCGCGTACGGGTCCAACATGGAACCCGCCCAGATGATGGAGCGAGCCCCCCACTCGCCGATGGCTGGTACCGGCTGGCTGGAAGGCTGGCGACTGACCTTCGGTGGCGAGGATCTCGGCTGGGAGGGAGCGCTGGGCACCATCGTCGAGGATCCGGATTCCCGGGTGTTCGTGGTGCTCTACGACGTCACGTCGCTGGACGAGTCCGGGCTCGACCGCTGGGAAGGCGGCGAACTCGGCATCCACAACAAGATCAGGCTGCGGGTCCAGACCATGGAGGGATCCGTCCTGGCCTGGTTCTACGTCCTCGACGGCTACGAAGGCGGCCTCCCCTCCGCCCGCTACCTAGGCGTCCTCGCCGACGCCGCCGAGGCAGCGGGCGCCCCCGCCGACTACGTCGACGCCCTCCGCACCCGCCCCTGCCGAGGCATAGCCCCCTAACCCGACTTGGCAGTTCCCGAGCCCGAGTTGGCAGTTCCGGTGCCCGAGTTGGCAGTTCCAGGGCCCGACTTGGCAGTTCCAGGGCCCGACTTGGCAGTTCCGGGGTGTCACCTCATCCCCCGCGCGCGAAACGCGGCCTGGACCGCCGCGAGCAGTCGGCTGGAGTCGCGTAAATCGGCAGCGTCAGCCCTGACCACGATCCATCCTCGCCGCCGCAGATCGTCCTCCCTGGCCTGGTCCGCTGCCTTTCGTCCCTCGTGCGCCTCGTAACCGTCGTACTCCACGGCGACGCGTAGCTCGGGCCAGGCGAAATCGAGCCGGTAAACCTCTCTTCCCGAGACGTCGAGAATCCGGTATTGCTGCACCGGAACGGGGAGACCGCCGTCGAACAGGCTCAGCAGCGTCCAGCTCTCGGCAGGCGATTCGGCAAGCCCTGTGGCCAGCTCGAACAACGCGACGGCCTGACGGGAGCCGCGTGGATCCGGTCGCAGCACAACCCGTCTTTCGACAGCGGCCCGGAACCTCCCAAGGTCAGCTTCCGACTGCAGGGCCAGTGCTTGGTCCGCGCAGGCGATCCCGGTCCGTCGGTCGTCCCGGCACAGCACGTCGGCCAACGCCAGATCGAGTGCCTGAGTGCGCAGACCGTCCACCAAATCGATGTCCCTCGGGCCGAACGACCCGTGGTGCACCACCATCCCCGGCCGGTTGCGCAGACCACGACGGCAGGCGACGAGTACGTGTACCGGCGCGGCTCGGGCGGCGGTACAGCCGTGGAGGACCAATGCGCTCTGGCGGGCGAGGGCCGCTCCCTCCCCCGCCAACAGGAGGGCACCCGCGGCGCGGGTGCGGAAATCCGCCGCCCTGCGCGACTCGAGCAGCACACCCTTGGAGAACTTCGCGAACCGGCCATCGCGTACGGCCGCGCGCAGCGCCTCCTGCCCCATGAGCGTTTCGAGATCGGCACGCAGATACGCGCCGTGGAAGTCGGGACGTGAGATCAACATACGTCCAACATGACGCGTTGGAGCGCGTACCACCTAGCCCTGTTTTCCACGCCTGTGGATAACTCCACAGGCTGTGGATAACCCGCCGGTACCGCAGGTCAGCTCGTTACGACCCCCGTGGATAACTCATGGCACCGGGAACTGCCAACTCGGGGTCCCGGAACTGCCAACTCGGTCACCGGAACTGCAAAGTCGGGCCCTGGAACTGCAAAGTCGGGTTAGGCGAGGGCGGCCAGGGCTGTGTGGACCATGACTCGGGTGCCGGCGAGGAGTGCGCGCTCGTCTAGTTCGAAGGTGGGCTGGTGCAGATCGCGCATCGCGCCCTCGCCCGGCCAGACGCCGAGGCGGGCGAATGCGCCCGGCGCTTGCTGCAGGTACCAGCCGAAGTCCTCACCGCCGGAGGACTGCTCGGTGCCTGCGAGGGAGTCGTCGCCCAGTGCGGCTTCGACTCCGGCACGCAGCAGGTACGTACTGTCCGGGTCACACACCACCGGTGGCACGCCCCTGCGGTAGTCCAGTTCGAAACCGACACCGGTCGGCGCCAGCAGGGACTCCACCGACGCGGCCACCAGCGGCTCCAGCTCCGTCCACACGTCGTGGTCCGCGGTCCGCAGTGTGCCGCGCAGCAGGCCCTCCTGGGGGACCGCGTTCGCGGCCTCGCCAGCGTGCACCGCCCCCCACACCAGCACGGTGCCGGAGCGCGGGTCGACGCGGCGGGAGAGCACCGACGGCAGCGAGGTGATCACTGTGCCCAGCGCGTGCACCAGGTCGGCCGTCAGGTGCGGCCGGGAGGTGTGCCCGCCTGGGGAGGTCAGCCGCAGCTCGATCAGGTCGGCCGCGGAGGTGAGCGCACCCACCCTGGTGCCGACCCTGCCGACCGGCAGCCGCGGATCGCAGTGCAGGCCGAAGATCCGGTCGACACCCTCGAGCGCGCCGGCCGCGATCGCGTCGAGCGCGCCGCCGGGCATGACCTCCTCGGCCGGCTGGAAGATCAGCCGGACGCGGCCGGGCAGCTCCGGCGCCGTCGACAGCGCGAGGCCCGCGGCCAGCAGGATCGTGGTGTGGGCGTCGTGTCCACAGGCATGCGCGACACCGTCGACGGTGGACGAGTAGGGCAGCCCCGTCGCCTCGGTTAGCGGCAGCGCGTCCATGTCGCCGCGCAGCGCCACGCACACCGGGCCGGAGCCGATGTCACAGACCACGCCCGTGCCGCCTGGCAGGACCGTGGGCCGCAGGCCGACCGCCCGCAGTTTCCGCACGATGAGTTCGGTGGTGGCGTACTCGTGCCGGGCCAGTTCGGGGTTTGCGTGGATATGCCTGCGCCAGCCGACGACGTCGGCCGCGTTCGCCCGCAACCAGTCGTCGAGCCAGAACGGCCCTCGTCCCGCACCCACATCCTGCACAGAAGTCATGCTGACGCCGGATTCGGTGATCAGCGCGGTGGAACCCGTGGAATCCCCGGTCGAGCGAGACCTGCCGTCCGGCTCCCTGGGAACACCTGGCCGTGAATCGAGCACCGTCACGCCGCACCTCCGTTCGAGGCACCCACACCAAGCCGATCGAGCGCAGCGGCTACCGCAACATCGAACCTTCGCTGGGTGATGATTGTCGTACGCATTTGCAGAGAGTGTTGCACCAAACAGGTGATGCGTGGTGCGACCAGTCTACCTGGCGAGACAGCCGGTAGCGGGCGTGCGGCGAACGGCTAGACGGAATTCAGTCAGGCTGTAACGGGTCGCCTACTTGCTGTTCTTGGTCCGCTTCTTCCGCACGCTGCGACCCCACAGCACGATCACCAAGAGCACCGCGGCGATACCGCCGACGATCAGCTTGTTCTTCGTCTTCTCCGCGTTGGCCTGCTCACTTTCGGCAGGATCCAGCGTCGGCCCCGGCTCCGGAGTCGTGTCCTGGGTGAGCGCAGGATCGGCTGCGACGAACGGTGCTGCCGCGACGAACGGTTGCCCGCCGACCGGTTCGGCCAGCGCCACAGCACCACCCGCGCCCAGCGCCACCGCAAGTCCGAGCAGCGTGGCGAGCACCATGTCCCTGGCTCGGGTCACCATCATCGACACTCGGCCTCCGCCTCCCTCGCGAACACAGGACACCAGTCTGCCCTGCCGGATGCCACCCTGATCAGTCGCCACGCGGGTGATCACCGGTGAAGGCACCCAGAATCCGTTCGGCCGCCAGGGTGGCCGTCAGCTCACCCGCGCGCACCGCCCGCTCCACCTCCGGCACGACCGCCTTCACCTCGACGTGCGTCGCCAGCCTGCCGAGCAGCTGGTCACGGACCATCGCCCAGGTCCAGTCCACCTGCTGCCTGCTGCGCTTCTCCGCGAACTCCCCGGACTCACGCAGCGCATCGGCGTGCCGTTCGATCTGCTGCCACACGATGTCGAGGCCGACGTCGTTGAGCGCACTGCAGGTCAGTACCGGTGGCGTCCACTCCGCGTCCGGGCCGTAGATCATCCGCAACGCCCCGGACAGCTCCCGCGCCGCCCTGCGGGCCTCCCGCTCGTGCTCGCCGTCGGCCTTGTTCACCGTGATGACGTCGGCGAGTTCCAGTACGCCCTTCTTGATGCCCTGAAGCTGGTCTCCAGTACGGGCCAGGGTGAGGAACAGGAAGCAGTCGACCATGTTCGCGACGGTGACCTCGGACTGCCCGACGCCGACCGTTTCGACCAGCACGATGTCGTAGCCGGCCGCCTCCATCAGCACGATCGTCTCGCGCGTGGCCCTGGCCACCCCGCCGAGCGTGCCGGAGGTCGGCGAGGGCCGGATGAAGGCCGCCGGGTCCACCCCGAGCCGCGCCATCCTGGTCTTGTCCCCGAGGATGCTGCCGCCGGTCCGGGTGGAGGACGGGTCGACCGCGAGGACCGCGACGCGATGCCCCGCTCCGGTCAGATCGGTGCCCAGCTGGTCGATAAATGTCGACTTGCCGACACCGGGTACCCCGGTGATCCCCACCCGGTGCGATCCACCGGCGTGCGGCAGCAGCTCGACCAGCAATTCCTGGGCCCGCGCCTGGTGATCCGGCCTGCTCGACTCCACCAGCGTGATCGCCCTGGAGAGCATGCCCCGGTCCCCGGCCAGCACGCCCTTGGCGTACTCGGACACGTCGATCCCCCGTGCCACGCCCGCTCAGTCCCCCGCGTGTCGCGCTTCGAGCTGACGGAGCAGGTCGATCGCGGCGTCGGCGATCACCGTGCCCGGCCCGAAGATCGCCGCCGCACCCGCCTTGCGCAGGTCGTCGTAGTCCTGCGGCGGGATGACCCCGCCGACGACCACGACGATGTCGTCGCGCCCCAGCTCGGCCAGCTCACCACGCAACGCGGGAACGAGGGACAGGTGCCCCGCCGCGAGCGAGGACACGCCCACCACGTGCACGTCCGCTTCGACCGCCTGGCGCGCGACCTCGGCCGGGGTGGAGAACAGTGGCCCGACGTCCACGTCGAAGCCGATGTCGGCGAACGCCGTGGCGATCACCTTCTGGCCGCGGTCGTGGCCGTCCTGGCCCATCTTGGCCACGAGGATCCGGGGGCGCCTGCCCTCCTCCTCGGCGAACTTGGCCACCTGCTCGCGGGCCTGCTCCACGTTCTGGGACTTGCCGACCTCGTCGCGGTACACCCCGGAGATGGTACGAATCTGCCCGGAGTGGCGCCCCCATACGCTCTCCAGCGCGTCGGAGATCTCCCCGACCGTGGCCTTCGCCCGCGCCGCGTCGATGGCCAGTGCCAGCAGGTTGCCGTCGCCCCGCGCGCCCTCGGTCAGCCTGCGCAGCGCGTCCTGGGTGGTGTTCTCGTCGCGTTCCTCGCGCAGCCTGCGCAGCTTCTCCAGCTGCTGCGCGCGCACGTCGGCGTTGTCCACCCTGAGCACGTCGATCTGCTCGGCGGCGTCGTCGCCGGTGAGCTGGTACTTGTTCACCCCGATCACCGGCTGCCGTCCGGAGTCGATCCGCGCCTGGGTGCGGGCCGCCGCCTCCTCGATCCGCAGCTTCGGGATACCCGCGTCGATCGCGCGCGCCATGCCGCCCGCGGCCTCCACCTCACTGATGTGCGCCCACGCCTTACGCGCGAGGTCGTAGGTCAGCTTCTCGATGAACGCGCTGCCACCCCACGGGTCGATCACCCTCGTCGTGCCCGACTCCTGCTGCAGCATCAGCTGCGTGTTCCGGGCAATCCTGGCGGAGAAGTCGGTGGGCAGGGCCAGCGCCTCATCAAGGGCGTTGGTGTGCAAGGACTGCGTATGCCCCTGTGTCGCGGCCATCGCCTCGACACAGGTGCGGGTGACGTTGTTGTAGACGTCCTGCGCGGTCAGCGACCAGCCCGAGGTCTGGCAGTGCGTGCGCAGCGAAAGCGACTTGCTCGACGCCGGCTCGAACTGCTTGACCAGCTTGGCCCACAGCAGCCTCGCCGCCCGCAGCTTGGCGACCTCCATGAAGAAGTTCATCCCGATGGCCCAGAAGAACGACAGTCGCGGAGCGAACTTGTCGATGTCCAGTCCGCCTGCCAGGCCCGAACGGATGTACTCGACGCCGTCGGCGAGGGTGTAGGCCAGCTCCAGATCGGCGGTCGCTCCCGCCTCCTGCATGTGGTAGCCGGAGATGGAGATCGAGTTGAACCGGGGCATCCGCTGCGAGGTGTAGGTGAAGATGTCGGAGATGATCCGCATCGACGGCTGCGGCGGGTAGATGTAGGTGTTGCGGACCATGAACTCCTTGAGGATGTCGTTCTGGATGGTCCCCGCCAGCTGTTCCGGCTCGACCCCCTGCTCCTCGGCCGCCACCACGTAGAGCGCCATGACCGGTAGCACCGCACCGTTCATGGTCATCGACACGCTCATCTTGTCCAGCGGGATGCCGTCGAAGAGCTGACGCATGTCGTAGATGGAGTCGATCGCGACACCGGCCATGCCGACGTCACCGGCGACGCGCGGGTGATCGGAGTCGTAACCACGGTGGGTGGCCAGGTCGAAGGCGACCGACAGTCCTTTTTGGCCCGCTGCGAGATTGCGGCGATAGAACGCGTTGGACTCCTGCGCCGTGGAGAATCCGGCGTACTGGCGCACGGTCCACGGCTGGTTCACGTACATCGTCGGGTACGGACCGCGCAGGAACGGCGCGACGCCGGGATAGGTCTCCAGGAAGTCCACATCTGACAGATCATCACCGGTGTAGACCGGCTTGATGCCGATTCCTTCTGGGGTCTCCCAGGTGAGCGCGTCGTCCCCCTTGCCGGTGCTCGCGTGCAGGGCTTCCGCCCATTCGGAGCGGTCGGCGGGCTCCGGTGTGCCGAGGTCGATGTCGGCGAAATCGGGGATGCTCATGCTTGGACTCCCAGCGTGTTCAGGGTGCTGGTCAGAACGGCGAGCGCGTCGCACCCGGCGAACACGAACCCGTTGAGGTCGGGGTACTCCTCGGTTGGTTTACCTGCCAGCAGCACTGTTTCGGCTCCCGCCTCCCGTAGTGCGGCGGCGACCGGCTGGGCCTGCTCCGGATACGCCTTGTCGCTGCCACAGACACAGGCGACGGTGCTGCCGCTCTCCCGGAACGCCGCTACGACATCCTCGACGCCTGTGGTGGCCCCGGCCTGCACCGGTTCGACACCGCCGGCCTGGAAGAGGTTCGAAGCGAAAGACGCTCGCGCGGTGTGCGCTGCTACCGGGCCGAGCGTCGCGAGGAAGACCCGCGGCCGGGCACCAGCGGCGGCGAGGTGGGCGTCCGAGCGATCACGTAGCTCCTCGTACCCCTGGGCGTAACGAATCCTCGGCAGTCCGTCCGTTTCGGACACAGCGGGCGAGGGTTTCCGCTCCAGCGGCCGCTCGGCCAGGTTCGGAAACTCGCTCACACCGGTGATCGCGTCCTCGCGGGTGGCCAGCCGCCGCTGCCGGGTGGCCATCGTGGCGGCGAGCCGGTCGGCGAGGAAGCCGGAGTCCAGGGTGGACTCGATGCCGCCCTGGCGCTCGATCTCGGTGAACTCCCGCCAGGCCGCGCGAGCGAGCTCTTCGGTCAGATTCTCGACGTACCAGGATCCGCCAGCGGGATCGATCACTCCAGCCAGTTTGGACTCTTCCAGCAGAATCGCCTGTGTGTTGCGGGCGATGCGCCTGGCGAAGGAGTCGGACTGTCCCAGTGCGGCATCGAATGGCAGCACGGTGACCGCGTCCGCGCCGCCGACACCCGCGGCGAAACATGCGACGCAGCCACGCAGCAGGTTCACCCACGGGTCGCGCCGGGTGAGCATGGCCGTGGACGTCACGGCGTGCTGGCGCATGCCTCGGCTCGCGACTCCCGCACCCGACACCTCGGTGACCCTGGCCCAGAGCCTGCGGGCGGCACGCAACTTGGCGATGGTGAGGAACTGATCTGCCGTGGCCGCGAGCCGGAACTCCAACTGGCTCGCCGCCTGGTCCACGTCCAGTCCGGCAGCGGTGAGGGCGCGCAGATAGGCGACACCGGCGGCCACCGACGCGCCGAGTTCCTGCGCGTCGGACCCGCCTGCCTCGTGGAACGGCAACCCGTCCACGGCGATCGTGCGCAGCTTCGGGTGCTTGCCTGCCGTCCGGGCCGCCAGTTCCGCCGCGGGCGCGAGGTCATGGGCCTGACCGGTGCGAGCACGCAGGCCGATCGGGTCGGCACCGATATTGCCGCCGACCTCGCTGGCCGGGACCTTCCGCTCGGCGAAGACCTCCAGCAACGCGTCCGCGGCGGCGGCGTACTCGGCACCGGCATCGAGCACGACCGGCGCCAGGTCGACGTAGACCTCGTTCAGCGCATCCGCGAGGCGGTCGATCGGCACGCCGCCCGCCCCCGCGCGCAACCACAGGGACTGCACACCGCCGTGCAGATCGGCCAGTGCGGCTCGGTTGGCCGCGACCGGGTCGGGGTCCGCGACCAGCGCGCGGACCTCCCAGCCGGTGCCCACGTGCCCCTCGGGCCGGGCGCCACGCACGAACGGCGGCAACCCGGGCATTCCGGTGGGCGCGGCGGCGTCCTCGGCGGTGTACAGCGGCTGGATCTCGATGCCGTCGTAGGTCCGGCTGCTCAGCACGGACTCCGGAGCGTCGTGCAACCCCTCCGGCAGCGCACCGCTCTTGCGCAGCACGCCCGCCACCAGCTCCCGCCACTGCGCCTTGTCCGGCCGGTCGAACTCGGCCGCCAGGGCCAGCTCGTCGGGCTCCCGATCACTGGGCGGTGTCGCCTCGGCCACGTCGCTCGAAGTCATAACCCACGATGGTAGGGCTCAACGGGCCCGCCGACATGTGAGGCTGATCGCGGTTTGCCCTGCCCGCACCGCCGTCGGCGGTGGGGCCGAGCAGGCGATGGCGGCTACGCCACAATGGTCGGCGTGTCCACCTCCGGCAGCGGCACCGACAGCGAATCGGGACCGGCAGGTCCTCCCGAAGGGGAGCGCCTGGCCGGCGCCGAGCCGCGCGTGGTCGCAGGTCGGTACCGGTTGCACGCCGTGCTCGGCTCGGGCTCGATGGGCACCGTCTGGTCGGCCTACGACGAGTTCCTGCACCGTCCGGTCGCGGTGAAGGAGGTACGCCTGCCGCCAGGGGTCCCGCCCGCGCAAGCCGCGGAACTGCGCGAGCGGACGCTGCGCGAGGCCAGGGCGATCGCGGTGCTCTCGCACCCGAACGTGATCATCCTGCATGACGTCGCGAGGGAGAACGACGAGCCGTTCGTCGTCATGGAGCTGGTACCGGGCCGCAGCCTCGCCGGCCTGCTGCGAGCGCATGGTCCGCTGAGTGTGGCTCAGGCGGCGGCGGTCGGCGACGCGGTCGCGGCCGCACTCGAGGCCGCGCACACCGCGGGGATCACGCACCGCGACGTGAAGCCGGGCAACGTGCTGGTCGCCAAGGACGGGCGGATCAAGCTCAACGACTTCGGCATCGCCCGCAATGTCTCCGAGGCGACGATGACCCGCACGGGAATGATGCTCGGCTCACCCGCTTACATCGCGCCCGAGGTCGCCTCCGGCGGGGCGGTGACCCCGGGCGCCGACCTGTGGGGTCTCGGCGCGACGCTGTTCGCCGCCGTCGAGGGCAGGCCGCCCTACGACGCCGACGGTGATCCGTTGGAGACCGTGGGCCGGGTGGTGCACGGCGATGTTCCACCGCCGGCTCCCGGACCGCTCGCTCCGATGATCCAGGGTCTGATGGCCAAGGAACCGGGAGCGCGGATGCCGCTGCGCGAGGTCCGGCGGCGGCTGTATCCACTTCTCGCCCGGCCGCGCCACCTGCTGTTCGCGCCCGAACTGTTCGCCGATGCGGGTGCCTCGCCAGCACCGGACCGTGCGGACACCACGACCACGCAGGTCATCGCACCGGTCATGCCACGGCCCGCGCGGGCGGAGCCGGAAACGGTAACGGAAGACGAGCGGGCGGTGCTGGCCAGCGATCCCGGCCCGCTGCCCTTCGGTGCGGCGGCTTCGGCGGCCACCGCGGACAGCGGTGTTTCCGGCCGGGGCGTGCTGCGCGGAGTCGTACTCGTCGTACTCGCCGTGCTGCTGTTCATCGCGGCCGCTGTGGGCGGGTTCGCGCTGACCAGGGCCGTCGGGGCGCAGCCGCTCACGCCACCGCAGCGGCCCGCTCCCGAGTCCCCTGCCGCGCCGCCGCTGAGTGAGCTGGTGACCAGGCAGGGTGACGCGACGAGTGTGCGCGGCACCAACGACGGAATGTTCTCGGTGGACGTGCCGGAGGACTGGACGACGTCGGTCACTCAGCAACGGGGGAACGCACTGCCGCCGAGCACACTCGTGCAGTTCGTCTCCCCGGACGGCAGGCAGGCGCTGGACGTGCAGCGGTTCGACGGCCCGCTGTCTCCGGAGGAGTACGGCGCGACGCTGCGGGCGCAGTGGCCGCCGAGCGACTTCGTGCCCGGCGAGACGGAACGACTGTCCGAGCGGGACGGCCTGCTGCTCACCTACCGCACGGTCGAGACCCCTACGGCGGACAGTCCGGCACAGGACAGTGTCCGCTCGCTTAACCGCACCACGTTCGCGCAGGTCTTTCCCAGCGGGGCGAGCCTCTGGGTGGTGTCGGTCACCGTGCCGACCGACCAGGAGGGCACCGGCCGCACCGAACTCTTCGACCGGATGGCCCCGACCTTCCGCAGCACCTCCTAAGCGCCCTGCCGTCCCCGACTTTCCTTGGTATGTCTGCAAGTACCCCCAAGCAAGATCATTTCCGCAGATAACTACCACCAAGCGCCCCGGACGTCGGCGTCACTTGGTGGTAGTTAGCGGAGATGTTGACCTTGCTTGGGGGTACTTGCAGACGCCCCATCCTGGTGACGGGCGCGCGCAGGTGACCCGCTAAATCCCGTCAACGGGGCCGGTCAACGGGGCGGGAGGGGCG
>NZ_PQHZ01000054.1 GCF_003385185.1 Amycolatopsis palatopharyngis
TTGTGGACGGCGCGGGGGGCGGGGCCCCCCGGGCCCCCACGGTGCGGGCTCGCTCGGCGGGCGTCGGCGCCGGGAGCTCGATCTGCGGGCGTCGGGGGGGGGGGCTCGCTCGGCGAGCGTCGAGGGCGGAGCTCGCTCTGCGAGCGTCGGGGCGTGGCTCGCTCCGCGAGCGGCGGGGCGGGGGGGACGTCTGCCGCCTGCCGGAGGGGTGCCGCTTTATGTTCCCAATGTGGCATTGGGGACGTTCAAGTTCCCCAATGCCACATTGGGGACATGTTCTGCCGGTTAGGTGCAGGCGTTCTTCTTGGTGGATTCCAGGGCGAAGTCGGCTATCTGGTCGTTCTCGTCGAAGGCGAAGCGGTAGCGGGCGTCGGGGCGCCCCGCCACTCGCGCGTGGTAGACCCAGGACATCGGCGGCACCGTCGTCAACGCCGGATACGCGGCGCGCACCTCGGCCAGGCTCGAACCGATGCTGACCCCCTCCGGGGTGTGTGACTTCGCCGTGCCGCCGATCATCACCACACCCTGTGCCGGATCGACGAAAACCCCGCTGCCGACGTTCGTCTGCCCCTCTCCCGGGCGCAGGTGGAACATGTGGCATCGCGTGTCCGCCTGCTTGTCCACGAGCAGTCCCGTGGCCTCCGCCGCCCGCTCCGGCTGGTGCAGCAGGAGTTGCTTGTAGCCGTCCGGACCGAGCGTCCAGGGATCCTCCGCCTGCGCGGTGGCGGTGGCGGTGCCCACCAGGACCAGCGCGACCGACCCGGCGATCAACATCTTCCGCGTGCCCATCGTCCTCAGCTCCCCGACTCGCGGCACCATCGGCGCCTCACTGCAAGGACGCCCCCGCGTGGGACAAGGTTGCTTTCCGACCCAGCTGACACAGACGCGGTGAACGGTTCTCAGGCCCCCCGGGTCGCCACCAGTTCGGTCCAGCACTGGCTGAACTCCCCGCCGCCACCACGTGCCCAGCTCCATGCCGAACGGGCGGCACTGGCCAGCTGCGGGTTCGGGGCGCCCGGTGTCCGCAGTGCCTCGGCCAGCCCCGACTCGACCCGTTCCGCGAGCACCCGGTACTCCAGCCCTGGACGGTGCCGTGACCTCGCCCTGACGTCGCCGAACCCGGCTCGCTCGACGTGCTCCGCGACCCGCCTTCCGGCGAACGGATCCTCACCTCTCGCACGCAGCAACAGGAAATATCCACGCAGGGCGGCGTCGACGTTCGCCGTCCTCGGCCGGAGCTTGGCCCGACTCCAGTCCGATGTGGATAGTGCGAGGGTGCCTCCCGGGCGGAGCACCCGGAACAGTTCGGCCAGCAGGTCTCCCGGATCCTTCGTCCGCTCGATCAGGGCGTGCGCGAACACCACATCGAAGGCCGTGTCCTGCACAGGAAGCCGGAACGCTGCGCCGGCCGCGAAGTCCACAGTGGAAATTCCGCGCCTGCGCGCGACTCCACCCGCCCGGACGAGCCGCTCCGGTTCGGGGTCGACCCCGAGTACCTGGACCGGATGGACAGCCGTACCGAAACCCAGCGTGACCGCGCCGAGCCCGCATCCTACGTCGAGCACCCGCATCCCCGGCCGCAGCAACGGCAGCACGAAACCCGCGTCACCCGGCACGTCACCATCCAGCACCCTGGTAACCCTACGGAAGTGGCAGGATCGTGGGGTGACCACGCAGCCAGTTACCCAGTACCCGCCCGCCCTGGTCCCCCAGCACCTTTTCGACGACTCAGCCGCGGAGGCCCGCTGGCGTGCACGTTTCCACGCCGCCCGCATGTCGGCGCCCGAATGGGCACTCGACGCCGCGGAGGCCAACCTCTACGTCTCCAACGTCAGCGGGGTCTGGGAGGTCTACGCCTGGAACCGGACCACAGACGAGCACCGCAAGGTCACCGACCGGCCGAACGGCACGTTGCACTCCACGCTCTCGCCGGACGGCACGTGGATCTGGTGGTTCAACGACACCGACGGGGACGAGTTCGGCTCCTGGGTGCGCCAGCCCTTCACCGGCCCCGGCGAACCCGAGCCCGCGATCGCCGACGTCCCCGACGGCTACCCCGCCGGACTCGAGATCGGGCACGAACTCATCGCCATCGGCGTCTCCACCGACGAGGGCAGTGCGCTGTACGCCCACTCCGCCGGTAAGACGACCCGCTTCTACAGCACCGACGACGACGCATCGATCTCCGCGCTGTCCCGCGACGAACGTCTGCTCGCCATCTCGCACTCCGAGCACGGTGACTCCCGGCACCCGGCGGTCCGCGTGCTCACGGCCACGGACTTCAGCACCGTCGTGGACAAGTGGGACGGCGAGGGCAAGGGCCTCGCCGCGCTGGAGTTCTCCCCGGTGCACGGCGACTCCCGGCTGCTCGTACTGCACGAGCGCAGGGGTCGTGAGGAGTTGCTGATCTGGGACGTCGACGCCGATGCCGAGACCGAACTGGATCTCGGCCTGCCCGGCGAGGTCGTCGCGACCTGGTACCCGGACGCCAGCGCGCTGCTCGTGGTGCACTTCCACCAGGGGCGCAGTTCACTGCATCGCTACGACCTCGCCACCGGCGCGCTGAGCGCGCTGGACACCCCACCGGGCCGGATCGGCGGTGCGGGGGTGCGCCCGGACGGGACGGTCGAGTACTCCTGGTCCAGCGCGGCCACTCCGCCGCTGATCCGCGCGCGGGCCCCGGAGGGCGAGGACCGGGTACTGCTGCAGCCTCCCGGCGAACCCGCCCCTGGATCTGCGCCGGTGACCGACGCCTTCGTCGAGGGCGCCGGTGGGCAGATTCACGCGTTGGTGTCCCGCCCAGAAGGCGCTCCCGACGGCCCGCTGCCGACGCTGTTCAGCCTCCATGGCGGGCCGCACGCGGCGGACGAGGACCGCTTCTCCGCCTATCGCGCCGTTTGGCTGGACGCGGGCTTCGCGGTGGTGGAGGTGAACTACCGCGGCTCGACCGGCTACGGCTCCACCTGGCGCGATGCCATCGAGGGCAGGCCGGGATTGACCGAGCTCGAGGACGTCGCCGCCTTACACGACTGGGCGGTGAACAGCGGCCTCGCCGATCCGGAACGCTGCGTGGTCAACGGCGCGTCCTGGGGCGGTTACCTCAGCCTGCTGGCGCTGGGTACGCAGCCGGACCGGTGGGCAGGCGGGGTGGCAGGCGTGCCCGTCGCCGACTACGTCGCGGCCTACGAGGACGAGATGGAGCAGTTGCGCTCGTTCGACCGGGCGTTGTTCGGCGGTACTCCCGAGGACATTCCCGCCGTCTACGACGAGTGCTCGCCGATCACCTACGTGGAGGCGGTCAAGGCGCCCGTGCTCGTCCTCGCGGGGGACAACGACCCGCGATGCCCGATCCGGCAGATCGAGAACTACCTGAACCGTCTGGCCGCACGGAAGGTGCCGTTCGAGTTCTACCGCTACGACGCGGGCCACGGCTCACTCGTCATCGCGGAGACGGTCAACCAGGTGGCGATCGAGGTCTACTTCGCCCAGCGTGCCGTCGGCCTGCGCTGAACATCCGGGCCGAACGCGCTACACGGCCACTCCGGGGCATTGCCTCCTGAGTGGCCGTGGTGGCGCGGGCGTGCTGCTGGGCGTGGTGGCTGGGCGAGCCGATCAGGCCTGCTGGGCCTGCCACATCCAGTGCGCCTGCTCCAGCTTGTCGGTGAGTTCGATGAGCAGGTCCTGGGTCACCAGGTCGCTCTTGTCCGTATCGTCGATACGCTTGCGCAGCCGCTGGATCAGATCGGCCAGGATGTCCACGATCGCGGAGACGGTCGCGTCGTCGGACTGCCAGTTGTCCGGGTATTCGGGCAGTCCGGAACTCTCCACCACGGTCTTCGACTTGCCGTTCGGTGAGACACCGATGGCGTTGGCGCGCTCGGCCACCTCGTCGGTGTAAGTGCGCGCGACGCTGACGAGCTCGTCGAGCTGGAGGTGAACGCTGCGGAAGTTCTTACCGACGACGTTCCAGTGGGCCTGCTTGGCGATCAGTGAAAGGTCGATCAGGTCGACCAGCGTGGCCTGCAGGACGTTTCCGGTGACTTCCTTGTCGCTTTCGTTCAGCGGGCTCTTGATCGGCGAGTTGGCCATCTTGCGCGTCCTCTCGAGTAGTGGTGGCCGGCGTCTTGTTCGGTTCAGGTGGTCGCGCTGACCTCGACTCGGATGTTTCCCCTGGTGGCGTTGGAGTAGGGGCACACCTGGTGGGCCTGGGCGACCAGCTCGTCGGCCTTGCCCTGTTCCATCCCGGGCAACACCGAGTTCAACGCCACGGTGAGGGCGAATCTGCCCGCCTCGGTCTTCCCGATTCCGACTCGCGCCGAGACACTCGACCCATCGACGTCCACGCCGGCCTGCTTCGCCACCTGGCGCAACGCGCCGTGGAAACACGCCGCGTATCCGGCGGCGAACAGCTGCTCGGGATTGGTGAACTCACCACCCGGCCCACCCATCTCCTGCGGGACCGCGAGTTTCTCGTCGATCTGACCGTCCGACGAGGTGACCTCGCCGTTGCGTCCGTCGCCACGCGCGGTCGCCTCGGCGGTGTACATCGCTTCGGCCATGCTGGGCGTTCCTCCCCTGCTTCCGTCGGGCAGCACTTGATCCCGGACTACCCAGAAGCCTGGGGTGTGAATCACCGCAGGTTCAGGACTGCCGCGTTCGGGCGAATTCGACGACCTGCCTGCCGATCAGCCGGAGGGTCTCCACGACGCGCTCCTCGGAAGCGCCACCGGCCTCGTCGAACTTGACCTCGGCGCTGTTCACCGCCCCGCCGAGCGGAGTCGGCCAGCCACGAAGTGCGTGGGTGATCGTGCGCAGCTGATCCAGCGTCGTGACCGCCGCCTGCCAGCCGTGCGCCACGGCGACCAGCCCAACGCCCCTGCCGTGCAGATACGGCCGCTCGTCAGGGCGCAGGTCCTCGACGTAGTCCAGCGCGTTCTTCACCAGGCCGGACAGAGCTCCGTGGTAGCCGGGGGAGACGACGATCAGCCCGTCGGCCGCGCGCACCGCCTCCACCAGTTCGGACGCCTCCGCCGATCGCTCGGGCACCATGACGTCGTAGAACGGCAGGGCGAGCTTGGCCCCGGTGAAAGCCGATGTGTTCGCGCCCATCTCCGCCGCACCGGCCAGCGCGATACTCAGTGCCCGTTCCGACTGCGAACCGTCCCTGAGTGAGCCACCGATACCGAGCACATTGATCGTGGAGGAAGAAGTCACCCCCCGAGGCTAGACCCTCCAGTTAGGTTGAGGGCCACGCCAGGAGACGGAGTTCTCGCTCACATCTGGCCCCGAAACTTACTCACGGGTAACCTCTGTGGCATACGTCCGCCACAGGAGGAACACATGTCGATACCGCTCCCGATCCGGGCGCAGGCCGCCGCCGCCCAGCTGCTCTACGCGCTTCCCCGGCCGCTGCGCAGGCTCATCGCTGGCGGGCCGATCCGGCTGGACGGGCAGGAACTCGCACTCGACGCCCAGCTCCTGCTGCGCATGCAACAACTCTCCGGCACGCAACTCGCCAAGGCGGACGTTGCCGCGTCCCGGGCCGAACTCGCCCTCAGCAGGCACCTGGTGAGCGGAAAACCGATCGAACCGGTCGGCACCAGCGAGATCTCGATTCCGGCGCCACACGGCACCATCCCGGCGACGCTCTACACGCCCGAAGGGCTGGACTCGCCGTCCGGGCTGCTGGTCTTCTACCACGGCGGCGGCTGGGTGATCGGCAACCGCGAGAGCCACGACAACACGGCCCGGTTCCTGGCGGACCGCGCGGGTGTGCGTGTCCTGTCGGTCGAGTACCGCCTGGCCCCGGAGGCCCCTTTTCCCGCGGCGCCGGACGACGCTCTCGCGGCTTTCGACTACGCATACGCGAAGGCGGGCGAACTCGGGGCGGACCCGGCCCGGATCGCCGTGGGCGGCGACAGTGCCGGCGGCAACCTGGCAGCCGTCGTGGCACAGGAAGCCACCCACAGAGGCGGCCCAGCGCCCGCCTTCCAGCTGCTGTTCTACCCGGCTGTCGACGCGAGCGTGCGGCGGCGTTCCAGGGAGTTGTTCGGTAACGGCTTCTTCCTCACCGACGAGAACATGACCTGGTTCCTCGACCACTACGCCCCGGAGGGGATCGATCGCACCGACCCGCGTATGTCGCCCTTACTGACCGAGGACCTGACCGGCCTGCCGCCCGCATACATCGCCACCGCGGGCTTCGACCCGCTGCGCGACGAGGGCGAGACCTACGCTGAGCGGCTCGCGGAGGCCGGCGTGCCGGTGGCGTTGAGCAGGCATGCCGACCTGATCCACGGCTACGTGAACTTCCTCGGTATCGGCAGGCGCTTCACCGAGGCGACCGCCGAAGCCGCGGGCGCCCTCCGCGTCGGCCTCAGCCGGCGCGGACCCGGCTGAGGGCAGCGGCAGGGAACGCCGAAGCCGGGATCCGGCACACGAAGTTGATCGCGCCGGATCCCGGCCCCGCCCCGGTGATCGTTCGCTCCGCTAGGGCGCCGGAACTGGAATCGGAGGCACGGGCAGCGGGCCGAGCAGGCTGATCAGCAAGTTGGACAGCGTCTGCAGCAGGCTCTGCAGGAGCCCGTTCAACATGGTGAGGGGATCCGGCAGCGGCGGCAGTCCTGGTGGAGCGGGCACCTGCCGGGGTGCGGTGGCCGGGTCGGCGAGCACCCGGGCGTTCTCATCACGCTGGGTCTGGGCTTCGCCCGCGGTTTCCCGCGCCTCGGCCTGAATGACGTATGCCTCACCCGAGGAGAGGTCTCCCAGCAGCGGTTCGAGCCGCCTCAGCGCGTCCTTCGTGGAACTGACATCCCCGGCATACGCGGCCTCGGCCAGGCGGTCGCGCAACTCCAGCACAAGAGCGCCCGCGGCCTCTGTCCCCGACGTGCCCTTGCCGTTGTCCACGACGCTCGCCGACGCCATACCCGCCGCTGAAACCACCAGCATTGCACCGACAGCTATCGCGGCGATCGAGCGGGCGAATCTGCTTTTCATCCCTACCTCCCGGCCTCCGGAAAAACTCCAGCGGCTTCAATCGATAGCAAGCGCGCCAAAGAAGCACCAGCCGTACACCGGCAAGGACGAATTACCCTACTCACGTGGTGGATCCGAGATCGATTGGGCGAAATCACAAAGGATGAAGCAGGATCGGGCTTACGGGGTTAACGGGCACGAAAAAAACCGGCAGAGCGTCACTCAACGTCCGCCGATCACTCCGCGACACTCGCCACTAACCCACAAGAATGCAGTCGTG
This sequence comes from Amycolatopsis palatopharyngis, assembly GCF_003385185.1. Classification (GTDB taxonomy): domain Bacteria; phylum Actinomycetota; class Actinomycetes; order Mycobacteriales; family Pseudonocardiaceae; genus Amycolatopsis; species Amycolatopsis palatopharyngis. The sequence goes on from NZ_PQHZ01000054.1 coordinate 7,256, forward strand.
GTTCTCACCAGCGGATCACCCACCCAGCTCGCGTGTCCCGGCTGTTGACCCGGCGGAATCCGGCGCGGCGGTGGCTGCGCCGGATTCCGCCTCTCCGCTGGAAAGGCGACCGGAACCTACTCAGGGCACCGGGACCTCCGGAACCGGCACCGGCAGCGCGGGCGCGGATCCGAGCAGCCCGCTGATCAGGCTGGTCAGCGTGGCCAGCAGCGTCTGCAGCAGATCACTCACCATCGATAGCGGATCTGGCAGCGGCGGCAATCCCGGCACCGACGGGACCTGCCGCGGGGTGGTCGAAGGATCGGCGAGGACCCGCGAGGTCTCACTGCGGTAGCCCTGGGCCGTTCCTGCCGTCTCCTGCGCCTCCGCCTGGATGGCGTAGACCTGACCTGCGGAAAGATCGCCGAGCAGTGGGTCGAGCCGCTTCAGTGCGTCCTTCGTGGACTTGACGTCACCCGCATAAGCCACCTTGGTGAGATGGTCACGCAGCTCCAGTACCTGTGCGCCTGCCGCCTCGGTGCTGGACGTGCCCTTGCCACCCACCGTGCCCGCTGACGCCATCCCGCCCGTGACCATCAGCAACAAACTGCCCACGGCCACCGCGGCGATCGAACGCACAATTTTTCCGTTCATTCCGTACCTCCGGCCCATTGAAAAACAAGACCTAACGGCTTCAATCGGTACCAATCGTGCGGTGGGTTGACCAGCCGAAAATTCCGCGGAACGGATTTCAAACCATCACGTGCCGAATTCACCCGATCGCGATCTGCCCGCAACGGATGATCAAGTAACTCTTGATTTCGAGCTGAAGCACCCCAGCCGAGTGACTAGAAGTGACGGGCAGTTATCACCCCACCCGATCAAACAGCGATCGCACTCGAATGGGCGCACTAGTACATTTGTGGCTCCGGTTCCCCCATTCGGGCCGCGTGTCGCACGGTCTCCCTCTCGACCGTCCAACATTGGGTCCAGTAAGAAACCCGATCGCAGCAGCGGACTCACCCACATCAGCTAGACAGTGTTCGAGAAGGGCTACTCAGCACGCCGATTCGGTGCTCCAGCAGGGCGTCCACCGGACAGGCAGCGGCCCCGGTACGCGAACGCACCGGGGCCGCCTACCTCGTGGTGGGAGAGTTGCGCTGGGAGAGTTACTGCCCGAACGCCTGGGCGACCCTGTCGCCGACACCCTTGTCCACATTGCGCCAGTACTCGAAGACGCGATCCAGCACGGGCTGGGAGACGTTGTTGCTGGCGTGTCCGACGATGTTGTTCACCAGACGCTCACGTGCGGCATCGTCCATCACCTCGCGCACCAGTGTTCCCGGCTGGCCGTAGTCGTCGTCCTCGGCGTGCAGCGTGTAGGCCGTACGCAACACCTCACCGGTAGCGCCGTAGGCGGACGCCGCCTCGCCGGCCAACGCCGCGTCCGCGTGTGGGCCGCCGTAGGAGTTCGGTGCGTACACCGGGTCGCCCGGGTTGCTGTAGCGCATCGCGCCGTCCTTGGAGTAGCTGTTCACCTCGGACTTCGCGGCGTTCACCGGGAGCTGGGTGTAGTTCGGGCCGATCCGGTAGCGGTGCGCGTCCGGGTAGGCGAACAGCCTGCCCAGCAGCATCTTGTCCGGGGACGGACCGATGCCGGGGACGAGGTTGGCCGGCTCGAACGCGGCCTGCTCGATCTCGGCGAAGTAGTTCGACGGGTTGCGGTTCAGCGTGTACTTGCCGACCTTGATCAGCGGGTAGTCGCCGTGCGGCCACACCTTGGTCAGGTCGAACGGGTTGAACCGGTAATCCGCGGCCTCGTCGTGCGGCATGACCTGGACGTACAGGGTCCAGCTCGGGTGCTCACCGGCCTTGATGCTGTTGTACAGGTCGGCGAGGTGGTGGTCCCGGTCGGACCCGGCCAGCGCGTCGCCCTCCTCCTGGGTGAGGAACTCGATGCCCTGGTCGGTCTTGAAGTGATACTTGACCCAGAACTTCTCGCCTGCCGCGTTCTCCCACAGGTAGGTGTGCGAGCCGTAGCCGTTCATATGCCGCCAGGTCTTGGGCAGGCCGCGGTCACCCATCAGCCAGGTCACCTGGTGCGCCGACTCGGGTCGCAGCGTCCAGAAATCCCACTGCATGTCGTGGTCGTGCAGGTGGTTGTCGGCCCGGCGCTTCTGCGAGTGGATGAAGTCCGGGAACTTGATCGGGTCGCGGATGAAGAAGACCGGCGTGTTGTTGCCGACGATGTCGTAGTTGCCTTCGGAGGTGTAGAACTTCACCGCGAAACCGCGCGGGTCGCGCACGGTGTCGGGGAAGCCGAGCTCACCGGCGACCGTGGAGAAGCGGATCAGGCTGTCGGTACGGGCGCCCTTCTGGAAGACGGCCGCCCTGGTGAACTGGCTGACGTCCTCGGTCACCTCAAGGAAGCCGAACGCACCGCCACCCTTCGCGTGCACCACGCGCTCCGGCACCCGCTCGCGGTTGAACTGGGCGTTCTTCTCGATGAGGTAGTGGTCCTGCAGCAGGATCGGGCCGTTGGCACCCAGGGTCAGCGAATCGTTGTCGCTGGCTACTGGAATGCCCACGTTGTTGGTGGTCGGCTTGGTCACGCCGGTCCCTCCTGGTCGTGGTGGACGGATGCGGCCGGAGTCCCGGCCGCCGCACAGTCGTTGTTCGAAGTGCAATCAGGGCACAGTCCCCAGAAGACAACCTCCGCCTCCTCGACCACGAAGCCCGCCGCGGAGGAGGGTTCGAGGCAGGGGGCGGCGCCGTGGACGCAGTCGACGTCCTCGGTGCGTCCGCACCCCCGGCAGACCAGGTGATGGTGGTTGTCCCCGGTTCGTGTCTCGAACCGGGCCGGATGACCGGCCGGTTCGATGCGCCGCACCAGACTGGCCTTCGCGTAGGCACCGAGTACGTCGTAGACGGCCTGGGTGGACACCGAGCCGAGTCGCTGCCTGATCCCGGTCGCGACCTGATCGGCCGTGGTGTGGGGATGGTCGGTGAGCCACTCGAGCACAGCGACCCGCGGCGCGGTGATCCGGAGACCGGCCGCGCGTAGACGGTCCACTGTGGGGGTGCCCTGCACGGGGCTGTCCTGGTGAGGCATGGCTCCTACAGCCTGCCGTGTTTTCTGGAATCAGTCAAGAAAACGACCCGGATCGAGGCGGTGGCGTCTCTGCTTCCGCGAATAATGCCTCGACCTCGCCACCCCGGCCACTCACGATGAGGAGATGGGTGACCGATGGGGCGATGCGGGCCCGCCGGCGGAGGCGTACAGCCGGGTCAGCGACCCGGACCGCTATGCGCGGCCGCACCCGGCCGCCCGTGACCTGTTGGACGAACTGGCGCGACGGTTCCTGGTGACGAGGGAAACGGCCACCGAAAGCGACCCCCACGGTGGCGGATCCGCACCGGTCGTCCGGCTGGCGCCTGCCGACCCGGCGGCCTCCACACTGACAGTGGTGTTCACCTCGTTCCCCGGTCTGCTCGTCCGCATGGGCCTCACCGAAACGCTGCAGCTGCCGGCCTGCGGTTGCGACGCGTGCGACGAGACCACCGAGGAGTGCGCCGAACTGCTACGAGAGCGCATCGATGCCGTTACCGAGGGCACCTTCGGGGGGCGGCTCGTCCATGACGGCAGCTGGTGGCACGAACACTGGTACCACACTCGCGATGGCGGCGGCAGCTCGCGGGACAGGATCGACAGAGTGCGGCTGCGGGCGTTACGCGCCGAGATGCCCGGTGACGAGCAGCGCTGGGCACCCTGGCCGCAACGGTGACGCGCTTCCTGTTCGGAATGCGAGCAGGGCAACACCGGAAATAAGTTGCACGGTCGTACCAACTCGCGGTTTCCTGGAACTCGTGTCGTTGCAGCCGTATCGCCGTGTCCTGGCAATTCCCGGAATGCCGACCGCGACGCTGCTGATGCTGGTGGCCCGGCTGCCGATGACCGCGATGGGCATCACCCTGACCCTGCACGTGGTCAGCGAACTCGGCCGCGGGTACGGCGCGGCAGGTCTCGTCGGTACCGCCACCACTGTGGGCACAGCGATGGGTGCCCCGCTGGTCGGCCGGATGATCGACCGCTACGGCCTGCGGCCCGTTGTCGCGGTGTGTGGCACGGCATCGACCCTGTACTGGCTGGCCACCCCGCACCTGTCATACGCGGTGTTGCTGGCGGTTGCCCTGCCTGCCGGGATTCTCATCGTGCCCGCCTCGTCGATCTCCCGGCAGATCATCTCGGCGAAGGTGCCGCCACCGGCGAGGCGAACAGCCTTCGCCATGGACACGATCTCGATCGAGGCATCGTTCATGGTCGGGCCCGCGGCCGGCATCCTCATCAGCACCCGACTGTCCTCGACCGTCGCGCTCACCGGGATCGGTATCGCGTTCGGGCTGGTCGCCGTCGCGTTGTACGTGCTGAACCCGCCGATCCGGGGTGTCGCGGAGTCCGCCCCCGCGCGCGGTTCGCGGCCACCGATTCGGACCTGGCTCACCGGGAGGATGGCCGCCACGCTGCTGATCGCCTGCGGCGCGCTGTTCGTCCTGATCGGCACCGAACTCGCGGCGCTGGCCGCGCTGCGGGACAACGGCGAGGTCGCCTGGACGGGAGTGGTCATCGCCGTCATGTGCGTCGCTTCGCTGACGGGTGGCCTGGTGCACGGCGCGGTCCACCGCTCACTGCCACAACTCCCACTGATGGTGTTGCTCGCGGTACTGGTGATTCCGGTGGGTCTGTTCGATCAGCCGTGGTGGTTGCTGGCGCTGGCCCTGATTCCGATGAACCTCGTCTGCGCTCCCACACTCTCGGCGACCACCGAGGCGGTAAGCGAACTCGCGCCGCCAGGAGTGCGGGGTGAGGCGATGGGGCTACAGGACTCCGCGACGCGGATCGGCATGGCGCTCGGTGCCCCTGCCGTCGGTTTCGTGATGGACCACTCCTCGGCCGCATGGGGGTTCGCCGCGGCCGGCATCGGAGGGCTCGCACTGGCCGCCGTCGGCGGAATGTTCAAGTACCGGGACCGCAGGCTCGCACTTTCCCGGGAAAGTGCGAGCCTGGTGAGCACCAGCTGAACTTCAGAGGCAGACCTGCCGCAGGCGTTCGATGTTCTCGGTGTTGCGGCGCACCCAGTCGCTGATGTTGCCGAGGCCTTCGGCCTGCTTACGCTCGAGTTCCACATAGCCGTCGGCCATGTCGAGCAGGGTCTCCCGCACGTTCGCGTCGGCCGCGTTGTTGCCCAGTTCCTGCAGCCGCTTGGCCTTCTCCTCGGCCTGTTCCCGCACCTGCTGCGGATCGAGCGACTCCGGATTGAAGCTGGTCGCGATACCGAGCGCCTCGGTGCACGCCCCCGCCTTGCTCGCGGCTCCGTCGGCCTTCTCCACCGCGGAGTTGATCTCGTCGGTGCAGCCTGCCAACGGCAACACCGCTGCCAGTGCGGCGCCGCCAACCACCTGTCGTACCCACATTCGCCCTGTCATTCCCCCAACCTACCGGTGGTGGGCTCAACCCTTGACGCAGACGACCTGCTTGAGGTGCGCGACGACCTCCACCAGATCGGTCTGCGCCGCGATCACCGAATCGATGTCCTTGTAGGCAGCGGGGATCTCGTCCACCACACCGGTGTCCTTGCGGCACTCGACTCCGCTGGTCTGTGCCGCGAGATCGGCTGCGCTGAACATCTTCTTCGCCTTCGTCCGCGACATCCGCCGTCCCGCGCCGTGCGCGGCGGACTGGAACGAGGTGTCGTTACCCAGCCCGCGCACGATGTAGGACCCCGTGCCCATGCTCCCCGGGATGATGCCGAGCTCACCGGAACCGGCCCGGATCGCACCCTTGCGGGTCACCAGCACGTCCACGCCGTCGTAGGTCTCCTCGGCGACGTAGTTGTGGTGGCAAGAGATGGCGTCGTCGAACCGCACACCGGGCACCGTGTCGGCGAGGGCCTGCTTGACCAGCGCGACCATGGTCGCGCGGTTGCGCGCGGCGTAATCCTGCGCCCAGAACAGGTCCCTGCGGTAGGCCGCCATCTCGGGCGTGCCCGCGACGAACACCGCGAGATCGCGGTCCGGCAGGTCGGCGTTGTGCGGCAGCTTCCGCGCGACGGACATGTGCCGCTCGGCCAGTTCCTTGCCGATGTTGCGCGAACCCGAGTGCAGCATCAGCCAGACCCGGCCCTCGTCAGCGCCGCCCTGCTCGAGACAGACCTCGATGAAGTGGTTACCGCCACCGAGGCTGCCGACCTGGGTCGCCGCGCGCTCCCGCAACTCCTGCACACCTGGGTGCAGGTCACCGAACGCGGCCCAGAACCTGTCCCAGCCGCCGACACCGTGCACCCTCGCTGGGTTCACCGGCGTCTTGTGCCTGCCGAACCCGACCGGCACGCGCGACTCGATCCGCCTGCGCAACACTCCGAGGTCATCGGGCAGGCCGGTCGCGGTCAGGGAGGTTCGTACCGCGCTCATGCCACAACCGATGTCCACCCCGACGGCGGCGGGTGAGACGGCGTCGCGCATCGCGATGACACTGCCGACCGTCGCGCCCTTGCCGTAGTGCACGTCCGGCATCACCGCGACTCCGTGTACCCAGGGCAGGTTCGCGACGTTCCTGAGCTGGTTCATCGCGGACTCCTCGACCGAGGCCGGATCCGTCCACATGCGAATAGGTACTCGTGCGCCCTCGACGGCGGTATGCATGTCCATTCCCCTCTTTGCGGCGAACACGAAGAGTGCTACCCGCCCGTCCCGGAATCAACCGGATTAACGAGGGTCGAACGCAGACAGGGCCACCCCGCGTCGAAAACGGGATGGCCCTGACGGCACGAGAATCAGGCAGATTGGGCGATCAGTTCCGCGATCTGCACGGTGTTCAACGCCGCACCCTTGCGCAGGTTGTCACCCGTGACGAACAGTGCGAGCCCGCGACCGTCCGGCACGCCGGGATCCTGCCGGATCCGGCCCACATAGCTGACATCCTTGCCAGCGGCCTCCAGGGGCGTCGGGACCTCCGACAGCTCCACACCGGAAGCAGAGGACAACAGTTCGGTCGCCCGCTCGACACTCAGCGGCCGGTCGAACTCGACGTTGATCGAAAGCGCGTGGCCGGTGAACACCGGAACACGCACACAGGTACCGGACACCAGGAGTTCCGGAATGTCGAGGATCTTGCGGCTCTCGTTGCGGAGCTTCTGTTCCTCATCCGTCTCGAAAGTTCCGTCATCCACAATGGAGCCGGCCATCGGGAGGACGTTGAACGCGATCGGGCGAACGTACTTCGCGGGCTCACCGAGTTCCACGGCCGAACCGTCGTGCGTGAGTTCGGGACCACGGTCACCCGCCGCCTTGACCTGGCTGGCCAGTTCCTCCACGCCGGACAGGCCACTGCCGGAAACGGCCTGGTAGCTGCTGGCCACCATCCGCACCAGCTTGGCCTCGTCGTGCAACGGCTTGAGCACCGGCATGGCCGCCATGGTCGTGCAGTTGGGGTTGGCGATGATCCCCTTGCGTGCGTCCTTGACCGCCTGCGGGTTCACCTCGCTGACCACCAGCGGGACGTCGGGATCAAGCCGCCACGCGGAGGAGTTGTCGATCACGGTCACGCCGGCCTCGGCGAACCTGGGCGCCTGCGCCTTCGATGTCGACCCGCCCGCGGAGAACAGCGCGATGTCCAGACCGCTCGGATCGGCCGTCTCGGCGTCCTCGACCAGCACGTCCTCGCCCTTGAACGGCAGGGTCTTACCCGCCGACCGTGCCGATGCGAAGAACCGGATCTGCGCGATCGGGAAATCGCGCTCCTCGAGCAGGCGGCGCATCACCGCTCCGACCTGGCCGGTCGCGCCGACCACTCCTACTCGCAGTCCATTGGCTGCCATCAGCGACCACTCCCCGCGTAGACGACGGCTTCTTCGTCGCCGCCGAGTTCGAACGCCTCGTGGATCGCGCGCACGGCGTCGTCCACCTGCGCGTCCCGGATGAGTACCGAGATGCGGATCTCCGAGGTGTTGATGATCTCGATGTTCACCCCGGTCTTGGCCAGCGCCTCGCAGAACGACGCGGTCACGCCAGGATGTGAACGCATCCCGGCACCAACCAGGGACACCTTGCCGACGTGGTCGTCGTAGAGCACCGCGGTGAAGTCGAGCTCCGCCTTGATCTTCTCCAGTTCGCCGACCGCCTTCGGCCCGTTCGCCCTGGAAAGGGTGAACGTGATGTCCGTGCGGCCGGAGCTGGTGTTGGAGATGTTCTGCAGCACCATGTCGATGTCGATCTCGGCATCGGCGACCACGCGGAAGATGCGCGCCGCGGCACCCGCGGTGTCCGGCACGCCCGTCACGGTGATCTTGGCTTCGGACCGGTCGTGCGCCACACCGGTGATCAACGCCTGTTCCACGGGGATCTCCTCAATCGAGCCGGTAACCGTCGTGCCCGGCTTGTCGCTATAGGAAGAACGGACACGGATCGGCACGCCGTAGCGGCGTGCGTACTCGACACAACGCAGCATCAGGACCTTCGCCCCGCTCGCCGCGAGTTCGAGCATCTCCTCGTACGGGACGGTGTCGAGCTTGCGCGCGTCCGGCACGATCCGCGGGTCCGCGGTGTACACCCCGTCGACGTCGGAGTAGATCTCGCACACGTCGGCGTTCAGCGCCGCGGCCAGCGCCACCGCGGTGGCGTCCGAACCACCGCGACCGAGAGTTGTGATGTCCTTTGTGTCCTGCGAGACACCCTGGAAACCCGCTACTAGCGCGATATATCCCTGCTCGAGAGCTTCGCTGACCCGGCTCGGCGAGACGTCGATGATGCGCGCGTTGCCGTGTACCGACGTGGTGACGACACCTGCCTGGGAACCGGTGAACGACCAGGCTTCCGCGCCCTGCGCCGAGATCGCCATCGCGACCAGCGCGTTGGAGATGCGCTCACCGGCGGTGAGCAGCATGTCCATCTCGCGCTCCGGCGGGACCGGGTTCACCTGCTCCGCGAGATCGAGCAGCTCGTCGGTGGTGTCACCCATCGCCGAGCAGACAACGACCACATCGTTACCGGCCTTCTTGGTGGCCACGATCCGCTCGGCCACCCGCTTGATCCGGTCAGCGCTCTCCAGCGACGAACCGCCGTACTTCTGGACTACGAGCGCCACTGGCCCGAACCTCCTCGCCGGGGCAGCGGCCATTCCACCTCGTGCGGACAACCGCAAACCCCGCATGTTTTGTCCGACTCTGACCCAGCAGCCTACCGGGGAGGGTGCGGCAGACCACCCTTCGCTGTGGCGCCGGCCACTTCCGAAGGATGGAATCATGCGTTCCATGGACAAGTTCGCGGAAACGAGTACCGCAGTGCACGACCTCATCGCGAGGCGGTGGAGCCCCCGCGCCTTCGACCCGGACTCGGAGGTCAGCGACGCGCAGTTGCGCGCGATGCTGGAGGCCGCCCGCTGGGCCCCGTCCTGCGGCAACACCCAGCCGACGCGGTATCTGGTCGGCAGGCGCTCGGACGAGACCTTCAAGCGGATATTCGCCACACTCACCCGGGGAAACCAGTCGTGGACGCATCGCGCCGGGGTGCTGCTGGTCGGCCTCACCCTCACCAGGAACGAGAAGGGTGAGATGCCTTACCCCGACTACGGTGTGGCCCTCGCCACCCAGAATCTCGTGCTGCAGGCGGTGGCCGAAGGACTCGTGGCACACCAGATGGCCGGGTTCGACGCCGACGCGGTGCGCCGTGAGTTCAGCCTGCCGGACGAGGTGCGCCCGGTCGTCGCCATCGCGGTCGGCGCGCAGGCCGACCCCGGACTGCTGGGCGACGAGCGCAGCATCGAGCGAGAGCGCGCCCCGCGCAGCAGGCTGCCGCTGTCGGAGTTCGCCTTCACCGGAGAGTGGGGCTCAGCGGTGTTCGAGTAGGACCTACAGCGAGGAGCCACCCACGCGGCGGATGATCTTGGCGAGTACGGCGGAGACGATCAGCCAGAAGATCGCGGCGATGCCGTAGTTGATCAGTACGCGCAGCTTCTCGTCATCGGGAGTGAAGAGGTCGTTGAACCCGAGGGACAGCGAATCCGACCAGCTGGTGACGAACGAGACGATGCCGTTGTCCGGGTTGGCGTCACCGATCACGAAGATGACGTGGAGCACCAGGATCGCGGCGAAAACCAGGCCGATCCAGCGCACTACGGATGCGAGTAGCCCGACCGTCCGATCCTTGGCGCGACGCCAGCGCATTCGCTCTGCCGCCGCTCTCCGCTCGGACTCCTCGTCGGCGGCCCTGCGCTCCGCGAATGTCGGCGCGGACTGCGCAGACTGCGAGGACGGCGAGGACGCTGCCGCAGGCATCGCCTGCGTCGGGGCCTCGTCGTCACTGCGGGCCTTGTCGTTGTCGGTCCTCTCGGCATGCTCAGCCATGGTGGAAGTCTCGCATGTGCTCACCCGAAACGCTACCTGTCAGTAACCCGGCGGGCGGCGTCTCACATAACGGTTTGATCGCATCCTGGCTTTCCTTTTCCGAGCGGCCGTGGTTAGAGTGAAGTTGTGGCACGTGCTCTCCTGCTTCGCTGCCGCGACGGGGCCTGATCGGACCGGCTCCCCGTCGCGGGGCTCTGTGGTGTTCACCAACGCCGTGCCGCCGGTCGCCAGCCGACCCGATCACCGAGCAGGAGCTTCATCAGCATGAGCACGCCCCAGCCAGCCCAGCCGCGCAGCGCGTCCGCCAGCCGTATCCGGACGCCGTCCCGGCCTGCCCCCGCCGACCAGCCCGCGTGGAACACCCAGCGCGGCTCGTCGATGCCGGTACACCGCTACCGCCCCTGGTTCGACCTGGTCGAGGACATCGACCTGCCCGACCGCACCTGGCCAGCCAAGCGCATCGAGCGCGCGCCCCTGTGGTGTGCCGTCGACCTGCGCGACGGCAACCAGGCGCTCATTGATCCGATGTCGCCCGCGCGCAAGCGCAAGTTCTTCGACCTGCTGGTGAAGATGGGCTACAAGGAGATCGAGGTCGGCTTCCCCGCCGCGAGCCAGACGGACTTCGACTTCGTGCGGGAGATCATCGAGGAGGACGCGATCCCCGATGACGTGCGGATCCAGGTGCTCACCCAGTGCCGCCCCGAGCTGATCGAGCGTACGTTCCAGTCCCTGGAGGGCGCGGCCCGCGCGATCGTGCACATCTACAACTCGACGTCGATCCTGCAGCGCAGGGTCGTGTTCCGCGAGGAGCGCGAGGGCATCAAGAAGATCGCACTGCAGGGTGCGGAACTGGCCGCCGAGTACGCGGCGAAATACTCCGACACCGACTTCCGGTTCCAGTACTCCCCGGAGTCCTACACCGGCACCGAGCTGTCCTACGCCGCCGAGGTCTGCAACGCCGTCACCGACATCTGGCAGCCGACTCCCGCACGGCCGGTGATCCTGAACCTGCCCGCCACCGTCGAGATGGCGACCCCGAACGTCTACGCCGACTCGATCGAGTGGATGAACCGCAACCTGGAGCGGCGCGACGGCGTGATCCTCTCGCTGCACCCGCACAACGACCGGGGCACCGGCATCGCGGCCGCGGAGCTGGGTTACCAGGCAGGCGCGGACCGGATCGAGGGCTGCCTGTTCGGCAACGGCGAGCGCACCGGCAACGTCGACCTGGTCGCGCTGGGCATGAACCTGTTCAGCCAGGGCATCGACCCGCAGATCGATTTCTCCGATATGGACGAGATCAAGCGGACCGTCGAGTACTGCAACCAGCTGCCGGTTCCCGAGCGCAGCCCGTGGGGCGGCGACCTGGTGTTCACCGCTTTCTCCGGCAGCCACCAGGACGCGATCAACAAGGGCTTCGACGCGCTGCGGCGCGAGGCCGAGCGCGCGGGCGTGCCGATGGACGAGCACCCATGGGAGGTCCCCTACCTGCCGATCGACCCGAAGGACGTCGGCCGTACCTACGAGGCCGTCATCCGGGTGAACTCCCAGTCCGGCAAGGGTGGCATCGCCTACATCATGAAGAGCGAGCACCAGCTGGACCTGCCGCGCAGGTTGCAGATCGAGTTCTCCCAGCTGATCCAGCGGCATACCGACACCGCGGGCGGCGAGGTCGACCCCACGACGATGTGGAACGCGTTCTCCGCCGAGTACCTGGAGCCGAGGACGCCGCTGGAGCTGGTGCGCCAGCACGTGACCGACAACGGCGGCGGCGAGTACGAGATCGCGGCCACCGTGCGGGTGGAAGGCGACGAGAACGAGATCACCGGCCGGGGCAACGGCCCCATCGCGGCGTTCTTCGACGCGCTGTCCACAGTGGGCTACGACCTGCGGCTGCTGGACTACAGCGAGCACACCCTCACCCCAGGCGACGACGCGAAGGCGGCCTCGTACATCGAGTGCGCCATCGGCGACACCGTCTACTGGGGAATCGGCATCGACCCGTCGATCGTCACGGCGTCCCTGCGCGCCGTAGTCTCCGCGGTCAACCGCTCCCACCGCTAACCCACCCGAGCTGCCAGCCCCAGGCCCGAGTTGGCAGATCCCGGGCCCGAGTTGGCACATCCCGGGCCCGAGTTGGCACATCCGGGGGCCGAGTTGGCACATCCGGGGGCCGAGTTGGCACATCCCGGGGGGCCGACAGGTTCCCTGACGTAGTCGGCTTGCCCCGGAACTGCCAACTCGGCCACCGAAACTGCAAAGTCGGCCACGGAATCTGCAAAGTCAGGTGTGGGCGGCTAGGGCGGTGGCCAGGATCTGGTCGGCGAAGCTGTGGGTCAGGGGCTGGGTGCGGAGCATCCAGCGGTAGAAGATGGGGCCGTAGAGGGCGTCGGGGAGCGCGTCGATATCGGCGGCCGGACTGAGCTGGCCAGCGCGGACGGCGTTGCGCAGGCGGTCCTTGGTCAGCTCCAGTTGCGGACGCAAGATGTGCTCGACCACCTTCTCCGCCAGTTCGTCGTCGTGCATCGACTCCACCATGATCGTGCGCTGCGCCGCGGAACGCCGCTCGTCGCGGAGTTCGTCCACGATCGCGTGCAGCACCAGGCGTAGGTCCGCGGCCAGATCCCCGGTGTCGGGCAACCCGCCCGAATCGGCGGCCTGCTCTCCCGCATGTAGTGCCGCGTCGAACACGACCGCGCTCTTCGACGGCCACCAGCGGTAGATGGTCTGCTTGCCCACCCCCGCCTTCGCGGCGATCCCCTCGATCGTCATCGCGAGAAAGCCCTCGTCGAGCAGGAGGTCGTAGGCAGCCTCCAGGATCGCCACCCTGGCCCGCTCACTGCGCCGGGCCGCTGATGGGGCTCGTCGTTCCGTCATCTGACTCTTCCTCTCGCGAGACGCGGCGTCTTGACAGCACTTCGTTCATCCGAGACGATACGTCTCGTACGAACCCACGATCGAAAGGCCTCCCTTCGTGCCGATCTCCGAAAACCGGCTCTGGTTCGTCACCGGCGCGAGCCGCGGTCTTGGCAGAGCCTTCGCCGAAGCGGCACTGCGCAGCGGAGATCAGGTCGTGGCCACGGTGCGCCGGGCCGACGCCCTCACCGATCTCGCGTACGAGTGGGGTGACCGGCTGATCCGTCGCGAACTCGACGTCACCGACCGGGCAGCCGTAACCGAGCTCGTCGACGACGTCGCCGACACCGTCGGCACACCGGACATCGTCGTCAACAACGCGGGTTACGGCCTCGTCGGCGCGACCGAGGAAATCTCCGAGGCCGAGGCTCGCGCACAGTTCGACACCAACTTCTTCGGCGCGCTCTGGGTGACCCAGGCGGTGCTCCCGCACCTGCGCACCGCAGGCCAGGGCCGGATCGTGCAGGTCTCCAGCGTGGGGGCGGTCGGCGCGATGGAGTTCTTCGGCCTGTACAACGCGACCAAATGGGCGCTCGAAGGCTTCAGCGTGGCCCTCGCCCAGGAAGTCGCTCCACACGGGATCGGCGTACACCTCCTCGAACTCGGCGGCTTCGCAACCGACTGGTTCGGCAGGAGCATGCGTTTCGCCGAGGAGAACGGGGCATACGACGAACTGCGCGAAGGCATCTTCGCCGCACCGCGCTATCCGGACCTGAGTGACGCGAACCCGGCCGAGCAGGGCGAGGACGCGACCGACGCGCCGCCATCCATCGCGGCCGAGAGCCTGCTCGAACTGCTGGAACTGACGGACCCGCCGCTTCGCTGGGTCGCCGGACCCGGCGCGAAGGACATGGTGCGGATGGCCCTGGAGGCCCGGCGGGACGACTACGAGAAGGATCCGGGATTCACCTGGCCCTCCGGAAGCACAAGTACGGAGACCACGGCATGATCGGAGGATGCGCGCGGAACGTCTGGTAGCTCTGCTGTTCACCCTGCAGCGCAAGCGCAGCGCCACTGCCGCCGAACTGGCCGAGGAACTCGGCGTTTCGGAACGCACGATGCACCGCGACATCGCCGCGCTCCAGGGCGCCGGAGTTCCACTGTGGACCGAGCCGGGACGACACGGTGGCGTACGTCTCGTGGAAGGCTGGCGCAGCAGGCTGGACGGACTGACGTCCCGGGAAGCGGTGGCGATCTTCGCGATGGGCGTTCCCCGCGCGCTCACCGAACTCGGCCTCGGTACGGCTGTCGCGGCTGCGCACGCCAAGGTGTCGGCGACCCTGCCCGCACCGCTACGCGAGCAGGCACAGGAGGTGGCGCAACGCTTTCACCTCGACGCACCCGGCTGGTTTCGCAAGCAGGACACCGATGGGGACACCGGTGCTCTCGCGACGGTTGCAGGGGCGGTGTGGTCTCAGCGGCGTCTGCGCATCACCTATCGCAGAGGCGAGCAATCCGTCGAACGCGAGGTCGATCCGTTAGGCCTCGTACTGAAAGCGGGCGTTTGGTATCTGGTCGCACTGGTTGCGGACGCGGACACGATTCGCACGTACCGGGTCGCGCGGATCAGCGCCGCCGGCGAAACCGCCGAGCACTTCGACCGGCCAACCGACTTCGACCTAGCCAGTTGGTGGCAGCAGTCCTCAACGCAGTTCGAGCGGACACTGTTCCACGACCGTGTGCGATTGCGGCTGAGCCCGGCAGGCATGCGCATGCTGACCGGTTTCATCGATGCCGAGGTCGCGTTGGCAGCACTGGAGAGTTCCGCCGCACCGGATACGGACGGCTGGACCGAAGTGGACCTCCGAATGGAGCGGCAGGACATCGCGCTGTCCCAGTTGCTCGGGTTCGGCGGCGAGGTGGAGATCCTCGAACCCGCGCGGTTGCGGGCCGCCTTCGCCGAAACGGCAAGGGCGATGGCAGCCCGCAACAGTTAGACCTCAGCGGTAGCCGGTGGGATCCGCCGGTTTGCCCGCGTCGGCGACCTCCACAATGTACTTCCAGCCCACCGGCCTGCTGCCGTCCACGTCGGTGAATCCGTACTCCAAAGCCATCTGTTCGCTGGACAGGGTCTGCCCGGTGAATCGCGCCGCAGCCGGATCCGCGGCGAGCACCGTGACCCCTCGACCGACGTAGGCAGGAGATTCGGAGATGCAGAAATGGGGCACCTTCTCCAGCGCGTCCCGCCAGTTCTCTTCCGTGACACCGAACTCGTCCAGCATCGCCTCCGACCGCAACCAGCCCGGTGTTATGGCCACAGCCGTGCACTCGTGCGGCGCCAGGTCGTCGGCCAGAGCCAGCGCGAGATTGTGCGCGGCGGCCTTCGCGACGTAGAACGGCAGCGACGTGCCCTTGCGGTATTTCGCGTTGTACTCGGCTGTGCCGTCGGTCATCTCCACCACTAGCCCACCTGG
Organism: Amycolatopsis palatopharyngis; assembly: GCF_003385185.1. Lineage (GTDB taxonomy): Bacteria > Actinomycetota > Actinomycetes > Mycobacteriales > Pseudonocardiaceae > Amycolatopsis > Amycolatopsis palatopharyngis. The sequence continues at coordinate 22,962 of NZ_PQHZ01000054.1, forward strand.
CCTGCGCACCAGCAACGGAAGCAGGAAGTGATTCGTGATGATGTGCGCGTCGATACCCAGCCGGATCATCCGCAGGCTGCCGTCCAACGACTGTTCCCACACCGGCTTGCCCCAGTCGAGGTAGCCATCGCCGCCCCACAGGCCGTCGACCAGGATGTCGAGCCGGCCCTGCTCGCTGTCGATGCGCTCGGCGAGCGTGCGCACCTGCTCCGGATCCAAGTGATCCACCCGGATCGCGACGCCGTCACCGCCCGCCTCGGCGACAAGTTCGGCAGTGTCCTCGATGGTCTCCAGCCGATTCACCTCGGACCGCTGCTCCCGGGTGGTTCGCCCGGTGACGTACACCTTCGCGCCCGCCCTGCCGAGTTCGATCGCGATCGCCCGGCTCGCACCCCGTGTACCACCGGCCACCAGCGCCACCTTGCCCTGAAGCTTCCCGCTCATCGTGCTCCCGTCCGTCGGTGTGACCTTCACGTGACCACTGTCGCGGCGAACCTCGCCAACTCCTGTCATGGTTTCGCCCGCACAGCTGAGGGATCTCTCAGCGGGGAAGGGGGCCGCGGATTCTTTTTCGGATGTTCCGCGTTATCTCTCATGTGGACGTCTACACGGCCGGGATGCTGGCCCTGTTCGTGATCGCGCTGGTGCCGCTGCTGCCCACCGAGGTGGCACTGATCGGTATGGGCGTGGCAGCGGCACAGCAGGAGTGGTCACTGGTCCCTGTGGTGCTGGTGGCCGCGGCCGGCTGCCTGCTCAGCGACCAGTTCCTGTACACACTCGCCCGGCACGGCGGGCCGTCGGTGGTGGACCGCCTCGGCAACCGGCGCGGGGTGCGGACCGGTCTGGACTGGCTGACCCGGCAGTCCGAGTCACACGCCAGGCCGATGCTGATCATCGCTCGCTGGCTGCCCTCCGGGGGAACCGTCGGAGCCCTGCTGGCCGGATCACTGCGCTGGCCGCCGCGGACGTTCCTCACGGCCTCCGCGATCGGGGTCACGCTGTGGTCGGGCTACACGGCTCTGCTCGGCTACCTCGGCGGGCAGCTCGTCCAGGAACCCGGGCTGAGCCTGCTCCTGTCCCTCGGCGTCGCACTCCTGCTCGGCGCGATCATCAGCCTCGCCCTGCGCGCGCGAATGGGTACGCCCGCGTAACGCACTTTCCCGGGAAAGTGCGAGGGGGCAAGCCCGCGACCAGGGGCGGGAGTTTTTCGACTCGCACTTTCCCGGGAAAGTGCGGTCATGAAGGGGTGACCTCGCGCGCCTCGGCGCTCAGCGCCTCGAGTACGGCGGCCACCGCGGGGCGGGCCGAAGCACCGACTCTGAGGACCGCCTCGACGAGCCGCGCCGCGCGGATCCCGGCCAGGGGTCTGCGCAGCAGGCGGCGCTGCCCCGCCGTGTCCATCGTGTAGCGGGGCAGGAGCGCTATACCGTGGCCGTCGGCCACCAGTGCTTCGATGATCCGGAAGTCGTTGATCCGGTGCACGACCTGCGGCCGGACACCGGTGCGAGTGGCCAGCGAACGCAGCACATCGTCCACCGGGAAGCCGACATCGACGCCGATCCAGCGTTCGCCTGCGAGTTCCGTGAGGTCGACACGTTCACGGTCACCGAGCGGGTGACCTGGTGGCAGCGCGACATCCAGCGGCTCGCGCAGCAACCGCACGACCTCCAGCCGCTCCGAATCGAACGGCTCGGCGTGTTCGTCGCGGTGGGTGACCACGACGTCGAAGTCGGCGACCAGTCCGGGCACCTCGGGAGGAGTCATGTCGACATCGCGCACCTCGACGTCGAGGCGGTCGTGCTCAGCGATCCGGCGTAGCAGACCGGGCAGAAGCATGAGCGCCGCCGAAGGGAACACCGCCACTCGCACCCGCCCCCGCGGCACGCTGCGGTAGGTGTCGAGTTCGGACTCCGCCCGTTGCAGGGCAGCGAGCACGTCGTCGGCCCTGGTGACGAGCGCCCTCCCGGCGTCGGTGAGGCGGAGGCCACGCCCCGCCGGTTCGGTGAGCGGCAGCCCGACCTCCGCCTGCAACGCACGTAACTGCTGGGACACCGCCGACGGCGTGCAGTGCAGGGCGCGTGCGGCGGCGATCACACTTCCGCGATCGGCGAACTCCCGCAACGTCCGCAACCTGCCGATATCCACGGTATCCAGTGTATGTGAAGGCAAACTGCACGGTGAATGCAAATAATCTCGCTGGTCCTTCACGAAAATCTCGGCGAACCTGGCACCATGCCCACCCGTCGCCCGACCACCGCCCCCCAAGGAGTGCTGCGCACCCATGCTGGTTCGTGATCGCCTGCTTGCCGTGTTCGTCGCGGTGCTCTGGGGCTGCAATTTTCTCGCCATCCACGCCACCATCGAGCACTTCCCGCCGCTGTTCGCCGGGTCGCTGCGCTTCCTGATCATCGCGATTCCCACCGTGCTGCTGGTGCCCTGGCCGAAGGTCAAGCTGCGGTGGCTGATCGGCTACGGACTCGGCTTCGGAACGCTGCAGTTCGCGTTCCTGTTCGTCGGCATGGACATCGGCATGCCGACCGGTCTGGCCTCGCTGGTACTACAGGCGTCGGCCCCGTTCACCGTGCTGCTCGGCGCGGTACTCCTGCGCGAGAAGGTGTCGCCGAGGCAGTTCATCGGGATCACCCTCGCCGTCGGCGGGATGGCGGCAATCGCCTGGCACCGCGCGGAGTACGCCGCGCTGCTGCCGGTGGTGCTGACCCTGCTCGGCGCGCTGAGCTGGGCACTGGGAAACCTCTGCGCAAGGCAGGCGCAGCCGCGGAACCCGCTGCACCTCACCCTGTGGATGTCGGTGGTGCCGCCGCTGCCGATGTTCGCGCTGTCCCTCGCGTTCGAAGGACCGGGCGAACAGTGGGCCGCGCTTTCGACGCTGAACAGCACCGGGGGACTGACCGCCCTCGGCGGACTCGCCTACATCGTGCTGTTCGGCACGGTCGTGGGCTCGGGCATCTGGACCACACTCATGCGCCGTAACCCGGCCGGGGTGGTGGCACCGTTCTCGCTGCTCGTGCCGGTGGTCGGGATGTCGCTCGCGTTCCTGCTGCTCGACGAGCGGCCTGCCGTCCTGGAAATCGTGGCGGGCCTCGTCGTCGTGACCGGGGTACTACTCGGTTCCCTGCGCCGCCGCGCTCGCACTTTCCCGGGAAAGCGCGAGCCGGAGGACGAGCCCGAGCGGCGCTTCGACGGGAAAGTGCCGGTCTGAGCTCCTCATTCGAGAGCGGCGAGAGCCGCACCGACCGGGACGTCGCCACTGTGCACGTCGAACCCGCGGTTCTCGGTCAGCGGCTCGTCCAGTACTCCCACGACGACCGCGGCGACGTCTGCCCTGCACACCCGCCCGGCTTCCAGGTGCCCGGCGATCTTCACCCGGCCTGTCGCCTGGTGGTCGGTAAGTGTGCCGGGACGGACGACGGTCCAGTTGAGGCTCGATCGGCGCAGGATGCTGTCCGAGATCTGCTTCGCCAGCAGAATCGAGCGCACCAGCCGGTCGCCCTGGTCGGGTGAGTCGGCAAACTGTGCCGACAGCTGCACATACCGTTGAACGCCTGCCTTCTCGGCGGCCCGAATGGCACTGATCGCGCCGTCGCGATCCACCAGGTTCACCGAGGCCGGATCCGGATCACCCGCGCCGGCTGCGTTGATCACCACCTGGCTGCCGTCGAACGCCTGCACCAGCTCCTCGGGGTCCGCGGCGACGTCGGCGATCACCGGCAACGCGCCGAGCCGGACCGCCTCCTCACCGCGCTGCCTGCTGCGCACCCCGGCGCGTACGGAGTAGTCCATGGCGCGCAGCAACCGGACGATATGCATCCCGGTGCGGCCGCTCGAGCCCAATACGGTGACCTGCATCCCCTGATCCTGCCCCGTTTCGCGCCAACGCGCAGCGAAACGGGGCAGCAGAACCCGCGCCCGGACCCGCACGCCCGCAGGCAGCTACTCGTCGGCCAGCTCCTTCGGGTCGCCGACGTGCACCCCGTCGGGGCGTACCACGACACCGTGCAGATGACAGGCCACGTTCCGGCCCGCGACCTGCTGCACACCGGGTTCGGGTCCAGGTCCGAACCGGACGGTCACGCCACGATCCTCCACCTCGACGTCGGTGACCGCCGAGAACACGTTCGCAGGCAGTTCCGGGCCGACCGAGCGCAGCCACTCGGCGACCTCCTCGGGAGCACTCGCGGGAAACCGCGCGGAAGTCGTCGCGATCTCGGCGCTACCGGGCTTGCCGAGCAGGTCCAACTCCCTGTCCGCCGTGTCCTGGTCCACTGTGGTCCAACGTTCCTCGATCGCATCGATGAGGTCCTGGCCCTGCCAACCGCAGACGTTGAACGCGTCCGGGCAGCGTGGATGGAACCGGCATCCCGCGGGTGGCCGAGAGGCATCCGGGATCTCGCCGCGCGGCAGCGTCTTCACCCGGTCGCGTCTGCGCGTGTCGGGCAGCGGGATCGCCGAGAGCAGCGAGCGGGTGTACGGGTGCTTCGGGTCGTCGAACAGCAGGTCCGACGGTCCCTGCTCGACGAACTCACCGAGGTACAGGATGCCGATCTGGTCGCACAGGAACCGGGCTGTCGCCAGGTCGTGGGTAATGAACAGGTAGGTCAGGTTGAAGTCGCGTTGCAGTTCGAGCATCAGCTCGAGGACCCGCGCCCGCACACTCATGTCGAGCGCTGCCACCGGCTCGTCCGCGACCACAAACTTCGGCTCGGTGATCAGGGTACGGGCGATCACCAGCCGCTGCTTCTGCCCACCGGAGAGGTCCTCCGGGTAGCGGTCGAGAAAGCTCTCCGCCGGATGCAGCCCGACCCGCTCCAGCATCTCGATGACCTTCTTGCGCGCCTCGGCGCGCGTGCTGACCATCTCGTGGATCCACAGTGGATGGCCCACTCCCTGGCCGATGGTCATCGCCGGGTTCATCGAGGCGTTCGGATCCTGAAAGATCAGGCCGAGCTCGCGGCGCAACGGGCGCATCTCCCGCTCGCGCAATGGCATCAGGTCGCGGCCGTCGTAGCGCACCTCGCCCGATGTGGGTTCCACGAGCTTGAGAATCGAACGGCCCAGCGTGCTCTTGCCGGAGCCGCTCTCCCCGACCAACCCGAACACCTCGCCGGGCCACACGTCGAAGCTGACGCCGTCAACGGCCTTGACCACGCTCTCGCCACCGCGGCCGAACAGCTTGCCGCCCTTGACGAAGTGGGTTTTCAGGTCACGCACGGACAGCAGCGGCTCACCGCGGCCGCTGTCCACAGTGGCGCCGGCCTCGGGCTCGTCCTGGCTCATCAGACTCCCGTCTCCTGTGGGTTGCCCGCCGGCGCGCGCACGCCCTCCGGCACCGGTGCGCCCGCTCCCGGGTAGAGGTAGCAGGCGGCACGCTGCTCCGGATTGGTCTCGGTCAGCTGAGGCTCAGCGTCGGTGCAGTGCTCCATCACGTACGGGCACCGCGAAGCGAAGCGGCATCCTGGCGGTGGATCGATCAGATTGGGCGGGTAACCGTCGATGGACTGCAGCTCGGTGGTCTCCAGGGAGATGGTGGATGCCAACAGCCCACGCGTGTAGGGATGCTTGGGGTCGTTGAAGATCTCGTCCACCGGTCCGATCTCGACGATCTTGCCCGCGTACATCACCGCGACCCGGTCGCAGGTCTCCGCCACGAGGCCGAGGTTGTGAGTCACCAGCAGCAGACCGATCTGCTCCTCGGAACGCAACCGGCCGAAGAGGTCCAGGATCTGTGACTCGACGATCACGTCCAGCGCCGTCGTCGGCTCGTCGGCCACGATCACCCGCGGCTCGAGCACGATGGACAGCGCGATCATGGCGCGCTGCCGCATCCCACCGGAGAACTCGTGCGGATAGGACTCCACCCGCGTTGGCGGGATACCCATCTGGGAAAGCGCGGTGCGAGCGCGTGCGAGGGCCTCGGCCCTCGACACCCCGGGCTGGTGGGTGCGGATCATCTCGATGAAGTGGTCGCTGATCTTCATCAGCGGGTTCAGCCGCGTCATCGGCTCCTGGAAGACGAGCCCGAGGTCCTCACCGCGCTTCTTGCGGACCCTCGACTCGGACATGCCGACCATGTCCTCGCCCGCCACCTCGACCTTGCCCCGCACGACACCACCCGGCGGCATCAGCCGCATCAACGCCCTGCCTAGCGATGTCTTTCCGCAGCCGGACTCACCGACCAGGCCCAGGCTCTCACCGGGATAGACGTCGAAGTCGACGCCGTCGACCGCCCACAACGGACCGTCCGGCGTTCGGTACCCGACCCGCAGATCGCGCACCGACACCGATGGTCGCCATCGCTCCAGCCCGGTGTCCGCCGCGCCAGCGACCGCGTTGGCGGCACCGTCGTGAGCGGACATGTCCTCGCGAGGAGCCGGCTCGATCTTCGGCCCGGTCTTACCCCTGCTGCGCAGCAGCGGGTTGATCACGTCGTTGAGGCCCTCGCCCAGCAGGGTCAGTGCCGTCACCAGGATCACGATGGCGAGCCCTGGCCACAGCGCCGTCCACCAGACACCCGCGGGCACGTCGGTGATGGCGCGGGAGATGTCGTAACCCCACTCCGCCGTGGGTGGCGGAACGCCGTAGCCGAGGAACCCGAGTGAAGCCAGCACCAGGATCGAGTCCGCGGCGTTGAGTGTCAGGATCACCGGCACGGTCTGCACCACGTTGAAGAACACGTAGCGCCCGAGGACAGTGCGTTCCTTCGCGCCCATCGACCGTGCGGCCTCGACGAACGGTTCCTGCTTCACCGAGAGCGTGTGGTTACGGACCACCCGGAAGTACTGCGGGATATAGACGATGCCCACGGCGGCAGCAGCGGGAACCACGCCCGGGCTGATGATCGCGGACAGCGCGAAGCCAACGATGATTGCCAGGATCAGCGGCGGGAACGCGTACACCGAATCCATCACGGTCACCAGCACGCGGTCGATCGGGCCACCCCGGTAGCCGCTGAGCAGCCCGAGAGTCACGCCGACGATCATCGCGATCGACACCGCGAGTGCCATCACCGTGAACGCGAGGCTGGCACCGTCGATGATTCTGGCGAGCACGTCGAACTGGTCGCGCGTGGTGCCGAGTGGATGCTCGCCGGACGGCGGCTGCAATGCCTCGATGGGTTCGAACTCGCCGGGCGCCACCTCGACGCGGTACTGGGTACCGCCGAACTCGTAGATCAGCGGGCCGATGAACGCGGCGAGCAGGAAAAGCACCACGACGCCGAGGCCGCTGAAGATCAGCACCCTCGACACCCGGCTGGCCCGCCGGAACGGCATCCACGCGTGCGCGAGCCGGGCAGCTACACCAGTCTTCGTCTCACCGGTCTCCGGATCACGGCGGACCGGGCCGACGGCGTCCACATTCTCTGTACTCATGCGGGCAACCTCCTCAGTACCGCACTCGTGGGTCGACCAGCCCAGTGACGACGTCGATAAGCAACGAAACTCCCACGATCACCAGTGCGATGAAGGTGACGATGCCCTGCACCGCCGCGTAGTCGCGCTGAGCGATGAAGTCGACCAGTGCCTGCGCCAGCCCCGGCCAGTTGAACGTTCGCTCGGTCAGGACCGCATTGCCGAGCAGCAGTGCGAACTGCAGTCCCATGATGGTCACGATCGGGATGAGCGCGGTCTTGAACCCGTACCGGTAGAGCACGTTGCGCTCGCGCAATCCTCTCGCCCGCGCCGCCTCCACGTAATCCGAGCGCAGGGTCTGCATCATGTTGACCCGCACCAGCCGGATGAAGATTCCGCCGACGAGCAGGCCGAGGGTGACCGCGGGCAGGATCAGGTGCTCGAGCGTGCTCTGCAGGGCGGCCATATCGCCGGTGATGATCGAGTCAAGCACGTAGAACCCGGTGATCGACTCCGGCGCGTCGAAGCCTCCTGCTCGCCCGCTGCTCGGCAGCCAGCCCAGCTTGACCGCGAAGAACAGTTGCGCGAGCAGCCCGGTCCAGAACACCGGGGCGGCGTAGATGACGATGCCGAACAGGCGCCCGCCGATGTCGAACGGGGTGTCGCGGAGACGCCCGGAGAGGCCGCCCACCAGGATGCCGACCGTCACCGCCACGAGCATTCCCGCCAGCGCCAGCTCCATGGTGGCCGGCGCGGTTTCCACCACGATCTCGACCACGCCGCGCGGGTCGGTGACCGGAGTACCGAAGTCGCCGGTCAGCACACCGCCCATGTATTCGAAATACTGCACGATCAACGGGTCGTTGAGACCCATCGCGTTCTGCGCCGCCTCGATCTGCGCCGGCGTCGCCCGCCCACCGAGGGTGGCCGTTACCGGGTCGCCGGGAATCGCGCGCAACAGCAAGAAAACCAGAGTGAGCAGAATCAGCACCATCGGAATGGCGAGGAGCAGCCGAACAACAATGTAACGGCCCAACGAACCAGGTTTCACGCCTGCCAAGACCTTCCTTTGTGAGGCGCCAGACCGGGACGGACCTCGGCGGCCGTGCAGGCCGCCGAGACCGTCCCGATATGCGTTATTCCACCCTGTCCACTACTGCTTCGACAGCAGGTTGAAGCGGAACACCTGGGAAGCGTCCATCGTCTCCTCCAGGCCCTGGATGTTGTTCCTCGCAAAGGCGAACGGCGTTTGGACGTACAGCGGAACGATCGGCGCGTCCTCGGCCGCCAGCTGCTGGATCTCCTTGAACGTTTCCATTCGCTGCGGTGAGTCCGAGCTGTCCGCGGTCTGCTCCTGGGCGATCAGCTCGTCCATCTTCGGGTTGTCGTAGTTCTGCGTGTAACCCTTGGAGTCGTAGAACGGCTGGATGTAGTTGTCCGGGTCGAGGAAGTCCGGGTACCAGCCCAGCAGGTACGTCGGGTACGGGCTGGTGGCGGCTGGGGCGTTGTTGTCGGAGTACTGCGCCCACTCGGCGTTCTGCACGTTCACCTTGAACATGCCGCTCTCCTCCAGCATCCGGCCGATCTCCTGGGCCAGAGCGGTCTCGGTGTCACCGTAGTGCCCGCTCGACTCGTGCCAGAGGTCGATGGAGACTGGCTCGTCCAGGAAGTCGCTGGCGTTCTTGCCCTCGTAGAAGTCCTTGAACGCGGGCACGTTGGCATCCTCGAACAGCGGCGGGACCATCGAGTACAACGGCTCCGCGCCACCCGCGAGCACGTTGTCGACCAGACGCTGCCGGTCGATCGTGGCGGCGATCGCCTGCCGGACACTCTTTTCGCTGATCACCTTGTTCTTCGGATCGATGTTGAACACCATGTACCGGATCGAGGCGCCCTTGCCCTCGACGGTCTTGATGTCCTCGCTGTTCTGCAGACTCTCCCGCTGTTCCGGAGTGAGCTCGCGGAAGGCCACGTCAATGTCGCCGGACTGCAGAGCCGCCTGCATCTGGGAACTCTCGGCGAAGAACCTGACCAGCACCTGGTCGTTCTTCGATGGCTCGCCGAAGTAGTCCGCGAACTTGCTGAGTTCGATCGACTCGTTCTGCCGGAACTCCTCGAGTGTGTACGGGCCGGCGGCGATCAGTTCCTGGTTGAGGAAGGAGTCCTTCTCCTCCTGCGGCGCGTCCTCCGGCAGGGGCCCCTCTGGGGACTTGAAGGCACCGTCCGAGGGGACGATGGTCGCCACGTTGTAGGCCAGCTTCGCACCGAAGGTGATGTCGGGCTCCGCCAGTGTGATCACCACGGTCTGCGGGTCGGGGGTCTCGATGCTATCGATGCCGCCCAGCAGGAAGCTGGCGCCGTCCGGGTGGGCGATCCACCTGGCGCGGTTGAGCGAGAACTTCACGTCCTCACTGGTCAGGTCCGAACCGTCGTGGAACTTGACGCCCTGCCGCAGCTTGAACGTGTATGTCTTTTCGTCCTCGCTGATCTCCGGCTCGGCCGCTGCCAGGTCCGGGCTCGGATCCGTCTCGCCTGGCTTGTAGCTGACCAGCGTCGCGCCGACGTTGTCAATGATCGTGCCGCACATGTAGCTGTAGCACTCGGCAGGGTCGAGCGAGGGCACGTCGTCGTTGGTGCCGATGATGATGCCACCACCACCGCCGTCACCACCGCCGCCTTGGCCGCCGTCACCACCGCAGGCACTCAGCACCATGGTGATGGCCGCCGTGCCGGCGATTCCCGCCCGTCGCAGCCGGCTTGGCCGCGATGCGCGGATCGTTCGCGTACTGGTCATTACACACCTCGGTTGTGTCCGGATTCCGTGCGATGGGACACACCCTAGATCAGCTACCGTCGCCACCAACCGCGAAGCGGGTCACGATCCGGAAACCAACAGAGAGTGAACAGGGTGAATTTTTGTCACCCGAATGGACACCACTAAGAGCGGACCCTCAAAGCCGGGTCGCTTCGACGCCGAACCAGCTGACCTCAAAGGCCTGCCAGCGCGTCAGATCTACCTGTTGAGCAGCGGCTTCCCGGACTTCTGAGCGCACGAGCCACGGGTAGCCGAACCGGACCGACGACTCGGTACACGTGCAACAAGAAGGGGTACACGGAGGCGCGGTCAGTGGATACGCTCGCCAAGATTGGAAATTTTTGAATACTTAGAGTGACAAGTTGGCCTGAATGGCGGGGTTCATTGCTCCATTCGGTGGCCAGAAGCTGCCTGCGTGATCCCGTCTCTCGCCTCCGAGCCGGAACACGAGACAGCAGCGCATGGGACGGACCTCGATACGGAGATCCGACTTACCGCAGTCCGTCGGGCACGACCGTGTCAGGGAATGTCAGAGAACCTTGTCTGCACGGGTGCAGGTCGCGTCGACGGTGAACCAGCCTCGCTCGAACTCCTGCCACGCGCGCAGTTCGGCCCTGGTCTGCTCGCCGTCGCGCGCGACACTTCTCGCCAAGCGTTCTGCCGGTTCAGGGCCACTGAGCCAGCACAAGTAGGACAGCAGTGGGCGGATGGAAGCACGTCCGGCCGACACACCTTCCAGGACCAGAACCGCAGGCGGGTGCACCGTGACCCACGCACCGAGCACGGGAACGCCGCTGCTCCAGTCCATCCGGCGGTACCGCCCAGGACGCCCCGCCGCGATCTCGTCCAACACGCCCTCGGCAAGGCGTGGCCACCAGCCCACCGGGTCGTCCCAGGTGGCGAAGTCGTCCGTGGGAACGAGAGCAGCGCTGACGCCGGCCCCGCGCAGCCCGGCGCAGACCGCTCCGGCCAGGGTGGACTTACCCGAGCCGGATGGGCCGTCGATGGCGAGCAGGCGAGTGGCGCCGAGCCGGGGCGGTGCCGCGAGTACGGCACGAACGACCGCGGTGGTGTCCGGATCCAGCAGATCCACCACCACGGCCGCCGTCAGAGTGTGCGGCGTCCGGACAGGGCCCGGCCGAGGGTGAGTTCGTCGGCGAACTCGAGGTCGCCACCCATCGGCAGACCGGAGGCCAATCGGGTGACGGTGAGTCCTGGGAAGTCACGCAGCATGCGCACGAGATAGGTCGCGGTGGCCTCGCCCTCGGTGTTCGGGTCGGTCGCGATGATCACCTCGGTGACCTCCTCCGCGCCGATCCTGGTCAGCAGCTGACGCATGCGTAGCTGGTCCGGGCCGATGCCCGACAACGGGTCGAGTGAGCCTCCGAGCACGTGATAGCGCCCGCGGAACTCGCGGGTGCGTTCCACGGCGAGGACGTCCTTTGGCTCCTCGACCACGCAGATGAGGCCAGGGTCCCGGCGCAGGTCCCGGCAGATGCGGCACTGGACCTGCTCGGAGACGTTGCCGCAGATCTCGCAGAACTGCACGCCTTCCTTGACCTTGCCGAGGATCTCCTGCAGGCGGGAGATGTCCGCCGGTTCGGTGGCCAGCAGATGGAAGGCGATGCGCTGGGCGCTTTTCGGACCGACGCCGGGCAAGCGCCCGAGTTCGTCGATGAGGTCCTGGACTACTCCTTCGTACAAGTCAGTGCCTGTCTGAGAACTCGGGTCCGCGATCGAGTCGCCAGGGCTCTGACGCCCAGCGACTTTCCAGTCCTGTTGCTCGACGCCCTGCCGCCTCGATAGCGGGACTGCGTCAGCCGAGTTTCACTAATCACCACGACCTCGTAATCCACCGTTCCCAGACGCCGTTCAGTGACCGGGCAGACCGAGGCTGCCGCCGAGGCCGCCGAGATCCGGCATTCCGCCGCCACCGCCGAGCCCGCCCGCGAGTGGTCCCAGCTTCTCCTCGGTGAGCTTCTGCGCGGTCGCCATTCCGTCGCGGACCGCGGCGACGACGAGATCCGCGAGCGTTTCGGTGTCCTCGGGGTCGACGACCTTGGGGTCGATCGTGAGGTCCTTCAGCTCCATGCCGCCGGACACTGTCGCGGTGACCAGCCCACCGCCCGCTGTGCCGGTCACCTCGGTCTCGGCGAGTTCCTGCTGCGCCGTGACCAGCTGTTCCTGCATCTTCTGGGCCTGCTGCAGAATCTGCTGCATGTCGGGCATTCCGCCGCCGGGTTGCACCATGATGTCGGCTTCCGATCGTTGACTCGCCAGTACTGTCTTCAGCGTAGTCGTACCGGTGGCACAGTGTTCACCGTGCGGGGTCGTGTCGTTGTGCTGGCGGTTCTCGGGTCGGCCCTGCTCGCGGGTTGCGGCCCCGGCGATACCGAGGCCCCGGCCGTCACCACTGGCTCCGCGATCGCGAGCAGCCAGTCCTCGGCCCCTCCGGCGCCGCGCACGTCCGTGCCGGAGCCCGTGCCGGTGGTCGTGCTGGATCCAGGGCACAACGGTGGCAACGCGGCAGCACCCGGCGAGGTGAACCGGAAGGTTCCGGCTGGCCGGGGCAGGACGAAGGCCTGCAACACCACCGGAACCGCCACCGACGCCGGATTCGCTGAGCACGCGTTCAATTTCGACGTCGCGAATCGCGTGAGCGACATTCTCACCGCGCAAGGCGTGCGCGTGATCTTCACCCGTGAGGACAACACCGGCGTGGGGCCGTGTGTCGACGAACGGGCGCGGATCGGCAACGACAGCGGGGCCGACGCCGTCGTCTCCATCCACGCCGACGGTGCCACGACCCCCGGCGCACGGGGCTTTCATATCGCCCACTCCGCGCCCGCGCTCAATGAAGCGCAGGGAGCGCCGGCCCAGGAGCTGGCCCGCGAACTGCGAGCCGATTTGCTGGCAGCGGATTTCCCGCTGTCGACGTATATCGGTGAGGGTGGCCTTTCCCCGCGCGACGACCTCGCCGGGATGAACCTGTCGACGCGGCCCTCGGTGCTCCTCGAATGTGGCAACATGCGCAACCCTGCCGAGGCCGCGATGATGTCCACTCCGGACGGACGGCAACGCTATGCGGACGCGATCGCAGCGGGGATCGCGTCCTATCTGGACCTTTGACCCGACGCGAAAGTCAGGGTTGGCAGCGGAAAAAGCCCTTGGTGATCTTGCTTGGGGGTACTTGCAAACGCTCCAACCCGGGTGCGGGAGGGGTCATTCCAGGGGGCGGGCTCCGAGGTGCTCCGAGAGCAGTTTGTGGGCTACCTCGTCCGGGTCGTCCGGTGTGGCGGCGGCGGGGACGGCGTCCGCCGGTGCGGGGCCCGCATCGTCGATCGGCTCGTCCTCGTCCTCGGGTTCCGGCGGCAGCGGGATGTCCGGCTCCGACTGCACCGGCGCAGGCCGTTGCGGCTGTTGCGGCTGCTGCGGGGCCGCCGCCGCGGACGGCCGGGCGTACGCGCGCTGTACCTGTTGTTGCTGCTGGCGCGGCGTTTCCTGCTGCGCTGGCTCCCCCGCCTGGCCCGGCCGCTGCGGTTGCTGGACACCGCGTGCTGGGGCGGCGGACTGACGGGCCCGCCCGCCGGCCGCCTGACCCGCCCCGCCGTGCACGCACTGCACATGCCAGCTTCCGCCGAGGACGTCGTGCAGTGCCGTGGCGATCTTCTCGGAGTTGTGCTGCTCGGCCAGCCGCCGGGCGAGCGGAGCAGCGCTGTGGGTCAGCACGACGGTGGAACCCTCGACGCTCTGCACGGTGGCCTGGGTGAGCATCGCCTCGGTGCTGCGGCCACCGGGAATCTTGCGGATGGCGGCGAGCAGCTCCGGCCATACCCGCCGCACGGCTGTGGCGTCGAGTGCTCCCGAGCCATCGGCACCGGGTTCGGCCGACGCCTCCGGCTGGGCCTCGGGCTGCGCCTGGCTTGGCGCGGGTGCGCCCGGTTCGGCGGCCGGAGGCTCCTCGCGCGCTGGCTGCTGGCCCGCGGGAGCCTGGCCCGCGGCGGCCTGCTCTGCCGGACGCTGGGAAGGTCGCTGGAAACGTGCGTCCGCCTGCCCCTCGGCCGCGGCGGGCGAGGCCTGCGCGGGAGCGGCCGGCGCCTGCCGCGATGGCGTGGGTGCCACCGGCGCTGCGGGTGTCGTGGGCGCCGGAGCCGGTGGCGCACTACTCGCGGCCGCGGTGGCCCTGCGCTCAAGACGTTCGAGTCGCTGCAGCAGCGCTTCCTCGCTGTCTGCGGCCGAAGGCAGCAGCATGCGGGCGCAGAGCAACTCCAGCAGCAGCCGGGGCGCGGTCGCTCCACGCATCTCCAGCAGGCCGTTGTGCACGATCTCCGCGTATCGGGACAAAGTGGCAGGACCGATGCGCTCGGCCTGGGCGACCATACGGTTGAGTTCGTCCTCGGGAGCGGCGACCATGCCGAGTCGCGCGGCGTCGGGCACGGCCCGCAACAGCACGAGGTCACGCAGCCGGTCGAGCAGGTCAGAGGCGAAACGGCGGGGGTCGTGCCCGGCCTCGGTCAGCTTCTCGACGGTGCCGAAAACGGCGCTGGCGTCGTCGGCGGAGAGGCCGTCCACCATGTCGTCGATCAGTGCGACATCGGTGACGCCGAGCAGGGAAACCGCACGGTCGTAGGTGACGCCTTCGGGCCCCGCGCCTGCCAGGAGCTGGTCGAGGACGGACTGGGTGTCTCGCGCCGAACCGCCGCCCGCCCTGACCACGAGCGGGAACACGGCGGGCTCGACCGGGATGCCCTCGGCCGCGACGTTGCGCTCCAGCAACTCCCGCATCGAGCTCGGCGGAATCAGCCGGAACGGATAGTGGTGGGTCCGCGAGCGGATCGTGGTGAGCACCTTGTCCGGCTCGGTGGTGGCGAAGATGAAGATCAGGTGTTCCGGCGGCTCTTCCACGATCTTGAGCAGGGCGTTGAAGCCCTGCGTGGTGACCATATGCGCCTCATCGATGATGAACACCCGGTAGCGGGACTCCGCGGGTGCGTAGAAGGCGCGGTCGCGCAGTTCGCGGGCATCGTCCACACCGCCGTGGCTGGCCGCGTCCAACTCCGTGACGTCGACACTGCCGGGGCCCTCCGGCGCGAGCGCGACGCAGGAGTTGCACACACCACAGGGGTCCGGCGTCGGCCCTTCCACACAGTTCAGCGAACGCGCCATGATTCGCGCGCTGGACGTCTTGCCACACCCGCGCGGCCCGGAGAACAGGTACGCGTGGTTGATTCGTCCGGATGCCAGTGCGGTGCGCAGGGGCTCGGTGACGTGCTCCTGGCCCACGACCTCGGCGAAGGTAGCCGGACGGTACTTGCGGTACAGCGCTAATGCCACGGGGCGAGACTACCGGCCGTCCCCGACACTGCCGGAGTACCCCAATGCCACATTGGGGACGTTGGAGTTCCCCAATGCCACATTGGGGACGTCTAAGTTCCCGAATGCCACATTGGGGAACTTCGGAAGGGCGGGAGG
>NZ_PQHZ01000055.1 GCF_003385185.1 Amycolatopsis palatopharyngis
GGTGCGGTCCGCGGTGGGGGCCGGGTACGCCGGCGGGCGGGGTTGCGCGGGGTGGCACGACCGGCGCGATCATGGTTGATCCGCATTCCACGGTGGCTTCCGCGGTAGCCACGGGTGCGGCCTCCACGTGGGCGGCCAGCGTGACCGAATGTGTTTCCCCGTTCGAGTTCGCAGGGCAGGTGATGAGAACTTGGTAGGCCAGGTTGTGTGGCTCGGTGCGGTCGATCGCGACCGGTCCAGGCGAGATATCGGAGACGACGGCCTCTCCCGCGGTGACGGCAAGTCCCGCGGTGCCCTCGTCGCGGACAGCGCCGAGGACGCCGATCAGGGCCTCGGCCAAGTTGGCGACGCCGTCGGCTTCGACGATATTGCCGACACTGGCACTGGAGTCGGTCACGGTGCAGACGAGGGGGTCGCCGGGAGCCAGGTCGGCCCGGCCGTCGCCGTCGCAGTCGACGTTTCCGGCGGCGAGGGCGCCGGTTTCTCGCGCGAGGTGCTGCAGGTGCGCGCGGCCGGTTTGCCCGCGCGAGGTTGGCCCGTGGTCGACGTCGACGCCGACATGAAGGATGTCGCGTTCAGAGAGGGCCGTGATGGTGCGGTCCGCGGTGGGGGCCGGGTAGCTGGGGTTGCGCGGTGCTCCCTCTCGATAGGGAGCGTCGGCGAGGTGCAGGACCACGCGGAGCCGATCGGGGTCGTAGTGGAGCTGCTGTCCAGGCGCGATGTCGTTGCGGGACGGCCGTTGCGGATCGACCTGCTGGCCTTCTCCAGTTGCCAGTTGGTAGAGGGCGGCGAGCGCCGGTGTGGCTTCTCCGCTGCCGCCGCCCTCGGCCTTGAGCGCACCGAGCGCGTTTCCGAGTTCCTCGTTGATCGGGCCGAGGTCTCGGCGCAGGAAGTACGCGCCGCGGCCGCCTTCGGTGCCGCTGTAAGGCGGTACGTTTTCGTACTCCTTGTAGTCGGCCAGCCCGACGCGCAGCTGGACCCCGCGGGCGGCGAGCGCCTCGATGAGGGTTTGCAGCTGTTCGCGCAGGGAGCGGATCGAGGGGCCCATGCTGCCGGAGCTGTCGATGAGGATGCCGAGGTCGAGTGGGGTCGGCCTGGCAGGGAGATCCAGGGTGTAGTTGAGGGTGGCTGACTCGCCCGGGTCGAGCCGAACGCTGGTGCGGGCCGGGGTCAGCCGCGCCGGCTCGGGATCGGCGGGTGGGACATGCCGGAGCCCGAACGGCGGCTCCGGTATGTCATCCGGGTGGCCGGCAGCGGGCGGAGCCGGGTCCAGCGGCCCGTCGTAGCGCCAGATCGCGTCGGCGGCGCGGGCGTGGAGCTGGGGCGTCGCGGTGGCGTCGACGCGCAGGTCATTCAGCACAGGGGGTTCGGCCCCCGAGGGCCTGGGGGTGATCTCGGTGAATCGGTCTTGGGTCGAGTCGAAGCGGAAGACTTGGGACGGGGTGGTGACTCCGCCGGGGAGCGGGCCGTACAGGATGGCGAATCCATCGGGGCTGCGCCCGAACGCGACCGAGTCGCCGTACTGCGCGGAAGGTGCGGGGCGGCGCCGCCAGGTCGCGCCGGCGTCGTCGGTGGAGATCAGCTGAGTGCTCAGCGACTCGAGCGCGACGGCGCGGGAATGTTCGCCGGGCGCGGAGAACACCCCGAGCGCGGTGACGGGTTCGTTGACGAACTCCAGCCGCTGCCAGCTGCGGCCACCGTCACCGGATTGGAACAGCTGGTTGCGGCGATCGCCCCAGCCCCAGAGCAGGTCGGGGTCATGGGGGTCGACAGCCAGGCTGCTGCGGACCTCCAGGGCGGCGGGCAGTGGCGTGAAGCCGTCGCGGGCCTGCCAACTGCGGCCACCGTCCTCGCTGACGTAGACCTCGCTGGGGGGTTGCTTGGCCGCGGTGACGAACACGGCGTAGAGCCGGTCGGGGTCGCTGGGCGCGACGGCGAGCTGCCGCAGTTCGCGCTGCACCGGCAGGCCGGTTCGCAGCAGCGCCCAGGTGGTGCCGCCGTCGTCGCTGCGCAGTACCGCGGTGCCGAGGTTCTGCCGAGCGGGGCCACGCACCTGTACGCCGAGGTAAACCCGATCCCCAGCGCTGCGCGAGCGCGGGATCTGCACCGTGACGATCTCGTCCAGCTCGGTGAGCATGGCCTCGCCGCTGCCCGGCACGGCGGGCAACTGGTAGACGGGCTGCCACGAGCAGCCACCGTCGGTACTGCGCAGCACGCTCTTGGAGTTCGTGGCGAACATCCGCTCCGGGGCGGCCGGATCGACGGCGTAGGCGAGGGTGTCGCGGAACTCGCCGTAGAGCGACGGCAACGCCGGCGCGGGATAGGCAGGCACATCCAGCTCGGTCCACTCGCCATGGGGCGTGCCACAGACCGGCGCGGCCAGACCTGCGGGAACCACCGCCAGACCGAACAATAACCATCCGATCGTGCAGACGGCAAGGATTTTCGTTACTGACCGGCTCAGGCCTTGAGGCAAATGCACGCCGAAAGTGTACAAATACTCACCGATGGTGTAAATGATAACCGTTGTCATTTTCGGGTGAGTTGAGATGGTTCGGCTCACCGTGACCCCGAAGGAGAAGATCGATGCACGTGAAGAGGATGTCCGCGGTGCTGGTCGGCCTGCTGACGGCAGGCGCGCTGTCGGTGGCACTGGCTCCGGGCGCAGCGGCCGAGTGCTACAACCCCGGCTCGCCCAGCTCCGTGCTCCACGACAACCACGACGCGGCGGGACCGGCTGCGGATGTGGTGCACACAGGTGAGCAGGAGCTCTGCCGGCGCGGTCTGTGACCAACTAGCCCTACCGCACCCGCGTGACCGCCCGCACGGACATACCGGCGGGCGGTCACGCCCCACTTGACTGTCCCCTCGAACGGAGATCCATGAGTATCCGCGACCTGTTGCGTCGCAACCCCGAGCGCCGGGCACGACCGGCCCGCTGGCTGCTGCTGTGTCTGATCGTGGTGCTTGGCCTGCTGGTGGTGGCCCTGCGCTACCTGACCCCGTCCTCGCCGGGCCGGGAACTGAGCCTGTCCGAACTGTCCACACTGGTGCAGGCCCAACAGGTGGAACGGGTAACGATCCTCGACGAGGACGCGCAGATCGTCGGCGAAGGACCCGACGGAACGTTCCACGTCGCCTACCCCAAAAGTGACACCGCGACCGCCGCGCTGATCCAGCAACTCACCGACGCAGGCGCGCGCGTCGATGTCGATCCGCAATCCGGCAAGGCCACGATCCGCATGCTGGCCACCGTGGTGTTGCCGCTGGTGCTGCTGGCGAACCTGTTCGCGCTGCTGTTCACCACCGGCCGCCAAAACTCCGGAGGGCTATCGGAGGTACGCCGGTTCGGCACGCTCGGCCGACGCGGCGGACCGCGCGCCGAACCGCCCGCGGTGACTTTCGGCGACGTCGCCGGCGCCGACGAGGCGGTCACCGAGCTCGACGAGATCGTCTCCTATCTGACCGACCCCACCCGCTACGCGAGCCTGGGAGCGGTGCCGCCCAAGGGGGTGTTGTTGTTCGGGCCGCCGGGCTGCGGCAAGACCCTGGTCGCCAGGGCCACGGCGGGCGAGGCCGGCGTGCCGTTCTTCTCCGTCAGTGGCGCGGACTTCGTTGAGTCCCTGGTCGGTGTGGGGGCGGCGCGGATCCGGGATCTGTTCGCCCGCGCCCGAGCGGTCGCGCCCGCCATCGTGTTCATCGACGAGATCGACGCCGCGGGACGTCGCCGCGGAGCCGCCGACGGGGGCGGGTCGGACGAGCGGGAACAGACGCTCAACCAGCTGCTGGTGGAGATGGACGGCTTCGACGCGGCCAGCGGGGTGGTGGTCATGGGCGCCACCAACCGGCCCGACATTCTTGACCCGGCGCTGCTGCGCCCCGGCCGGTTCGACCGACACGTCGTCATCGACCGGCCCGACGTCGCCGGGCGCCAGCGAATCCTGCGACTGCACACCACGGGCCGCCCCGTGGCCGACAATGTCGATCTCGGCGAGCTGGCCCGCCAAACCCCCGGCTTCACCGGCGCCGACCTGGCCAACGTCGTCAATGAAGCGGCGCTGCTCGCGATCCGCGAAGGCCACATCCACCTCGGGCGCGGCGAGTTCACCGAGGCGGTGCAGCGGGTGCTGTCCGGGCCACAGCGCAGGGGCCGGGTGCTCAGCGAGGACGAACGCCGCCGTATCGCGGTCCACGAATCCGGGCACGCGATCGTCGCAGCGGGCTGTCGGCTGTCCTCCGACGTGCACCGCATTTCGATCGTGGCACGTGGTCGCGGTCTCGGCTCAATCACGATGGGCGGCGACCGTGACGCCGTCCTGCTCACCCAGGACCGGCTGCACGCCCACCTCACCCTCGCCATGAGCGGCCGGGCCGCCGAGGAACTCGTCTTCGGCACGCCGTCCACCGGAAGCGAATCCGACCTGGAACACGCCACCGACCTCGCCCGCGACATCGCCGGCCGCTACGGCATGAGCCAACGTCTCGGCCGGATGCGGCTGCTCGCGCCCACCTCTGAGGTGTACCTCGGTGGCTCAGCCGCACTGGAACGGCTGTCCGAGCGAGTCCACGAAACCTTCGACGACGAAGTCCGCCGCCTCCTCGACGACGCCTTCCACACCGCCACCGACACGCTGCTGGCCCACCGCGAGCTCCTCGACGACCTCGTCGCCGAAGTGCTGCGCACCGAAACCCTCGAAGGCGCCGCCCTGGACACGCTGCTCGACCGCGTGACGCCGGCAGGCGCAATTCTCAACGGAGAAAGGTCATGATGAAACGTTCCTTGGTTGCCGCCGCGGCGTGTGTTATGGCATTGGTTCCCGCCGCACCGATACACGCGGCATCTGCCGTCGACGCGGGCTCGTCACAGTGGATCGTCGTGTTGACAAACTCAGCCGACAATCCGGGCGATGTCGCGGCCGAGCACGCCCGCACACTCGGCGCGCAGGTGGGGCTGGTGTACCGCGCAGCGCTGAAAGGTTATGCGGCGACGTTACCGGAGGCCGCAATCGAGGACCTCCGCGCCGACCCCCGGGTGGCGTTCCTGCAACCCGACACCGAAGTCCATGCTGTCGGCACCGAACCCGTCAAAACCGGGGAACGCGTGCCCACCGGGGTGCGGCGGATCGGCGCCGCCACCACCACGACCGCGCACACTGCGGCAACGGTCAACGTGGCGGTGATCGACACCGGCATCGACCTCACCCACCCCGACCTGACCGCGGTCGACGGCGTCAACTGCCTCACGCCAGGCTTGCCTGCGCTCGACGATAACGGGCACGGCACCCATGTCGCGGGCACGATCGCCGCCCGCAACAACGGTAGCGGTGTCGTGGGCGTCACGCCCGGCACCCGTGTCGTCGCCACCAAAGTACTCTCGGCCACCGGAATCGGGCTGACCTCCCAGGTGATCTGCGGCATCGACTGGGCCACCGGCACCCGCACCGACAACAACCCGAGCAACGACATCACGGTAGCGAACATGAGCCTCGGCGGTAGCGGAACCAGCGACGACAACTGCGGCCAGGACAACCGCGACGCCATGCACACCGCGATCTGCAACTCCACCGAGGCGGGCATCACCTATGTTGTGGCCGCGGGCAACGACGGCGCGAACTTCGCCGACACCACCCCGGCCGCCTACCCAGAGGTGCTCACAGTCACCGCGATGTCCGACAGCGACGGCACTCCCGGCGGCACGGGCGGCGCACCATCCTGCCGCACCAGCGAGAAGGACGACCACCACGCCAGCTTCTCCAACTACGCGGCACAGCCACGCGAAACCGCCCACGCCATCGCCGGGCCCGGCGTGTGCGTCGAGTCCACCTCGATGCTCGGCGGTTACCGCACCCTGTCTGGCACCAGCATGGCCACCCCGCACGTCGCCGGCACGGTTGCACTGTGCCTGACCTCCGGCGCCTGCGCCGGCAGCCCCAAGCAGGTGATCGACCGAGTGCGCAACGACGCCCAGCAACACCACACCGACACCCACGGCGCCTCCGGCTTCACTGGGAGCCCCTCCATCGATGGCCGCTACTACGGCTACCTCGCCTGGAGCGGCAACTACTGACCGCGCAACGCTGTCGGGGCCGAGGCGACGGTGGTCTCCTCGGCCCCGACAGCGTTGAGGTGAAGGGAGTGCGGGGCCAGCCTCCTCGGAGTGAGAACTGAAGTGTCACCCGTGAGCCGGGTGAGAGCGGCCAGGGCACCGTGCGGTGCAACGAGGGCTCATGCATGTCGAAGGCCGCACGAGCGTTGTGATTCCTGTACCTGCAGCCAACTCCCCTGCACGAGTCGGTCAACGTTGCAGGCCGGACGCGGCGACGCTGGGCGAACTTGAAGTCCTACGACGGCTTCTATGGCGAGCACGCCGAGCGCATCTGACTATCGTGATCGGCGTGAACGTCCCGCACGTGGAGGTGATCGAGTAGACGGTTAGCGACGAACTGCTGCTGAGCTGATCGTAACCCTGCGCGAAGCCTGGCTCGTTGTCGTCGAAAGTGGAGAGTGGACACTGCGTGACAGGTGCCTTATCGGCACGTAGTCGCTGCCTCAAGGGGCCGGAGTGCGTTGTCCACTTGCTGCTGGGTTGTGCCGCTTACATTGGCGGCGCGTTCAGGGCTTCGCCTTTGGCTTCCGGCCCTCGGTCGTTCTTGATCCGCCGGTAGGCGACGGAGATTGTGCGTCCGGATGTGCGGATGCGCGGATGGCCGAGACGGATCGGGTGCAGGCCTTGAGCGTGCTGCCGATCGTTGTCGAGACCTCAGCAGATCAGATGACGGGAAGGTTTCCAGCACTCCCAGCGGTCGGTTTTTCGACATTCATCAGGGAGCGGGGGTGGGGCCTCCGGGTCTACCGTCCAGATAGGTCGCGACTGGTGCACCCGTGTGTGGAGAGGTGTCGACGACGGCTTCGACCGCATAGACGGAGCGGATGAGTTCGGGTGTCAGCACAGCGGCGGGCGATCCGGAAGCTGCGATCTGGCCGGCGTGCAGGACCGCGACCCGGTCACAGTAGCGCGCGGCCAGGTTGAGGTCGTGAAGGGCGGTCACCACCGTCATGTCGAGCGAGTGCAGCAGGGTGAGGACTTCGAGCTGGTAGCGGATGTCGAGGTGGTTGGTCGGCTCATCCAGCACGATCACTTCCGGCTGCTGCGCAAGCGCGCGGGCAAGCTGGGCGCGCTGCTGTTCACCGCCGGAAAGTGTTCGCCACGACCGCGATCGATACGCGCACATCCCGGTGAGGGCGAGCGCGTGTTCGATCGCCGCACGATCCTCGCCGTCTAGTCCGGCGAAGGTGCTGCGGTACGGCGTTCTGCCGAGCGCTACCGTCTCGTCGACGGTGATGTCGGTGTGCACCTCGGGAGACTGTTCGACGATCGCCATCCGCCGAGCGACTGTGCGCCGGGGCAGTGAGCGAACCGATTCCCCGCCCAGGAATACCGTTCCGGCATCTGGGCGTCGAAGACCTGCCAGAATGCGCAGCAGTGAGGTCTTGCCGGCCCCGTTTGGGCCGAGCACGGCGAGCACTTCGCCTGAGCGCGCCTCGATCGAGACTCCATTGAGGATTCGTGATCTGTCGGCCGACCACGTGATGTCGTTCGCTGCCAGTGTCGTCATTGCCGAGCCGCCTTGCGCAGGACGATCGCGAACATCGGTGCACCGAGCAGCGCCGTGATCACTCCCACTGGAACGTCGTGCGGGGAAAACGCTGAGCGAGCGAAGGTGTCGACCCACACCAGGAAGATCGCGCCCCCGAGTCCTGTGAGTGGAAGCAACAAGCGATGCGTGGGCCCGGCCAGCAGCCGCACGATGTGCGGCACGAGCAGCCCGATGAACCCGATCGCTCCGGATGCCGCGACAGCTGCGGCCGTGATGAGCGCGGTGAGGATCATGAGCGTCACCCGTGCCCGGGTCACGTTGATTCCGAGCGAGGAGGCGGTGTCCCAGCCGAAGGTGAACGCGTCCAATGCCGATGCGAAGAACAGGCAGCCGACGGCTCCGAGCACGATGACAGCGGATGCCACGAGCAGCGGTTCCCAGCGTGCACCCCCGAGCGAGCCGAGCAGCCAGTAGGTGAAGCCTCGGGTGGCATCCGCATCGCCATCGAGCATCAGCACAAGCGAGGTGATTGCCGAGAAGAACTGCGACACGAGCACACCGGTGAGCACCACGCGAGCGGGGTTCGAGACGCGTCCGCCGCCGATGAGAAACAACACGATCGCGAAGGCGACCAGCGCGCCGGCGAAGGCGCCCATCGAGAGGGTGACTGCGCCCGATCCGAGCCCGAGGATCATGATCGAGACCGCCCCTGTGGACGCCCCGGAGGAGACCCCGAGCAAGTATGGCTCGGCGAGGGGGTTACGGGTGATTGATTGCAGCACCGCACCTGAAATCGAGAGCCCGAGCCCGACCACGGCGGCGAGGAGCACACGTGGCAGACGCGACTCCCAGATGAGGGCGTCAATGAGCGGTGGGGCCGGCGGAACGGGTGCGAGGGCACCGAGTCCGACATTGTGCAGGATGATCCCGAGCACGTCGAGCACACCGATGCTCGCTGTGCCGACGAAGGCCGCGACGACGATCGACCCGCACAGCGCGACGATGAAGGTGCCGACAATGAGAGACGAGCGCAGCCTGCCTGGTGTGCGCGTGGGAGAGACCGCATCATCGCCTGGCATTGCTGGCACTGGCGCGGAATCGGCGCCGTGAGGTGAGCCTGTGTCGCGCAGGCTGGGCTGCGGGGAGTCAGCGAGTTTCGTCATCGTCGTGCGAACACCACGACATCGTCGTAGTACCGCCAGATGACGCCGGTTTCGGCGAAGCCGGCGGTGTTCAGCGCTTGCAGGTGCAGCTCAAGCGGCGCGTGCGGTGTGGGCGGGCGGTCGGCGAAGCGGTGGCGGCGCTCGGCGTGGTGCTGTCCGAACGCGTCACTCGCGACGGCATCCGCCCACCACTCGTCCCAGGTCTGTACACCGTGCGAGTGCGCGTCATGCTGGGTGCGCTCGTCGTCAGCGGCCGCCGCCTCCGTAAGAAACGGCTGCGAGCGCGGGTCGTAACGCAAGTGGTCGGCGTTCATGAAAACACCATCGGCGGGGAGCAGGGAGCCCAGAGTGTCGTACACAGCGACGAGCTGTGCTGGCTCCAGCCAGTGAAGCGCGGTCGACGAGACGGCCACGTGCACCGGCCCGTCGGGCAACTGCGCCCTCCAACCGGGCGTTGCGAGATCGACATCGACAGCCGTAAAGCGTGAACCGTGGCGTTTGCCGAGCCAAGAGCCCGCGATCGCGAGCAGCACCGGATCGTAGTCGACTCCGATCACCCGAGCACCCGAGAAGCGGTCGAGGACGCGCTGCGAGAGACTGCCAGGGCCGCACGCCAGGTCGAGAACGGTCATGCCGGCTCCATCGGCCTCGAACTCGTCCGACGAGGCACACCTCCGCGCGATGACCTCAAGCATGATCTCGAACCTCTGCTCGCGGTGGGTGATGTAAGCCGCCTGCTGATCGTCCCAGTTGCGAATGAGCCGCTCGAGAGCGTTCGTGCTCGCCATTACTTCACCTCCAGGTCAATGAGGCCCTGCGCGACGGTCGGGAGGGCGTGCACGCTGTGGATCGACGGGTCCATGTACTGCCCAGGCACGACGATGAAGCGGTCGTTGACGACGGCATCCATGGTGGAGGTCAACGGATCGCTCTTGAGGAACTCGATCTTCTCCTCGGCCGTGTCGCCGGGGTATCCGCGGGTCAGGTCGGCGAGCACGATCACGTCGGGATTGCGTGCGGCGACCTCGTCCCAGCTGACCTCCGGCCATTTGGTGGAGGCATCGCTGAAGACGTTCTCGGCGCCGAGCATCTCGGTCACGGTCTGCGGGAGCCCGCCAGGCCCAGCGACTGACGGAGTGGAAGAGGATGCCGCAGTCGAGTAGAACCAGACCAGGCTCTGCGTGCTCTCGATCTGTTCGGCGATCTCGAGTCCCTCGTCAATCACAGCCTGTTGCTCGGCGACGAGCTCTTCGCCGGCGTCGGGCACATCGAAGATCTCGGCGATCGTCTCGATCTCATCGAACAGCATCTCGAAGGTCGCGCCGCCCTCGACGGCCTCGTGGTAGGTGCAGTCGAACTCACTCAGATAGGTCGGGACACCGAGCTCGTGCAGTTCGGCACGCTCACCGGCGTTCTCGGCGGTGAGGAATGAGGCGAACGATGAGTACACGAAGTCGGGCTGCGCCTCGAGCAGCGTCTCGTGCTTGAGCAGGCCGTCCGTGAGCAGAGGGATGCTTTCGTAGACGTCGGCGATGTCGCTCGGAATCGGGTCGGTTTCGTACGAGGTTCCTGCCATCCGCTCGGCAAGGCCGAGCTGGATCATGATCTCTGTGGCCGACTGATTCAGCGAAACCGCACGCTCGGGAGCCTGCTCGATAGTCACTTCGGCGTCGCAGTTCTCGACGCTGAGGGGATACGGGGTCGCGCCCTCACCTGCTGCTGCCGCAGCGTCGGTCTCGGGGACGGATGCGGCACCACACCCGGCCAGAGCGAGAGTGGACGCCACTCCCACACTGATGAAAATGATTCTCATTAGCATAACGGCAGACTACAGTGTCTTCACTCCCGGCCGTAATCCCCCGTGCCACGGCCGTGAGGTGGCTATGGATAACCGTTGACGCGCTGGCGGCTCAACGGCGTTGGAGCTTTCGATGCGGGGCGGCGGATGGTCGGGTGTGTGCCATCACGGGCGACTTCGACCGTGTCGGCGTGAAGTGGGGTCTGGCGGCGAGGTAGAGCAGCCCCCGCCGCACTGACGAGAGTGCGTGGGCTGCCGGAGCCGCCGGTCAGGTGACGGTCAGGGCGTCGACGCGTCCGGATCGCCGCGCTATGTAGACGGTGTCGTGGCCCGTGGTGATGGCGGTCACGGGGTCGTCGTCGCGAACTCCACCGGCAGGGTGGAGTTCGTCGCCGGGCCGGGTCGTCACGGCGATCTTCCATACCAGCACGTTCCCGTCCACGTCGCCGCTGATCAGTGTGCGGCAGTTGCCGGGTACCCAGGAGAACGCCGACACCGTGGCCTGATGGCCGGTGAGCACTACACCGGCGCGGCCGGTGGGGCCGGAGCCGGAGAAGTCCCAGCAGGTGAGGACTTCGGCTGATTCACAGGCCATCCAGCGGCCGCTGTCCTCGAACGCGAGGTGGGAGACGGTGGCGGGAAAGCCGGACATCTGGAAGTCCGAACCGTCGTCGACCTTCCAGCCGTGCAGGGTGGCGTCCTGGCTGCCGCCCACCACCCAGCGGCCGTTTGGTGCGGTGGCGAGGCCGGAGATCGCACCGGGGGCGCGCAGGGTGTTGGTGATCCGGTCGGTCTCGGGTTCGAAGATCGTCACGCCCTGGTATGCCGAGGCTGCCACCCGGAGCTGACCGCGCGGCCACGAAACGTTTGTCACCGTGCTGGACAGCGGCTGCGAACTCCAACGGACCACACCGGAGCGGTCGAGGACTCGAACTCGTTTGCCGTCGGCGACGGCCAGGGACTGCGACCGCGCGTCCCACGCGGCTGAGGCCGACCACCCCGCGCTGTCGGTACGGAGTGCCTCGCCGTCGGCGGCGCTCCACAGCCGCCGGCTTCCCATGCCCAGGGCGATGATCCGCGTGCCGTCGGGACTGCCGGCGACAGACAGCAGAGCGTCGTCGAGTGTGAGCTCCAGGCGTTGATCCCCGTCGGGGTCGAAGACTCGTACGTCGCCTTCGGAGCCGCCAGCGATGAGGCCGTCCGGTCCTTGCCGTCCGCCGTTCAGGACGTCGAGAGCGACGGCGGGTTCATCGAGGGTGGCCTGCCAGCGCGGCCGTAGTGTGGCTCGGTCCATGGCCGCGGTCACGCTGGCACCTGTTCTGCGGCCGGTTCCAGGCATCCGCGGAATTCGCGTTCCAGCTGGTCGCGGTCGAGGTTGCGGCCGATGAACACCATCCGGTTGCGTCGCGACTCGCCCTCACGCCATGGGATGCCGAGTTCTCCGTCGTGGAGCATGTGTACGCCCTGGAACACGTAGCGCTGGTCGGTTCCGGCGAGGTTGAGAATTCCCTTGCTGCGAAACAGATCGGTCCCGCGCTCACCGAGGAGCGCACCGAGCCACTCGTTGAGCTTCTCGACATTGACCACGCCTTCGGCCTCGATGCCCACGCTGGTGACGGTCAGGTCGTGCTGGTGCTCGGTGTCGTAGAGGAATTCCGGCTCGTCCGCGAGAATTTTGTCCAGGTCGAACGCATGCACCCCGAGCACCTCGGTGAGGTCGGCGTTGGCGTGCTGTGCGGGCAGGATCCGCACCCCTGCGTTGATGCCGTGGATCCGCCTGCGCACGGCGTCGATCTCGGTCTCGTCGACCAGGTCGGTCTTGTTGAGGATCACGCGGTCCGCGAACGCGAGCTGTTCGACGGCCTCGTTCTCGGTGCCCTCAGGTTTGTCGTCGTCCAGGTGCTGGGTGATGTGTTTGGCATCGACGACGGTGACGATCGCGTCCAGCCGCAACTGCGAGCGCAGCGTGTCATCGACGAAGAAGGTCTGCGCGACCGGGGCGGGGTCGGCCAGGCCCGTGGTCTCGATGACGATCGCGTCGAAGGGGTCCTTGCGCTTGAGCAGGGCGCCGAGGATGCGGATGAGGTCGCCGCGCACGGTGCAGCAGATGCAGCCGTTGTTCATTTCGAAGACTTCTTCTTCGGCTTCCAGCACCAGCCCGTCGTCGATGCCGACCTCACCGAACTCGTTTTCGATCACGGCGATCCGCATGCCGTGCTTCTCGGTGAGAATCCGATTGAGCAACGTGGTCTTGCCGGATCCGAGGAACCCGGTGAGCACGGTGACCGGTACGCGGGAATCGGAGGTGTCGTCGCTCATGCGTTGTCCCCTTCGGGTCGGGCGGTCAGTGTGTGCCGGACGGTGTCATCGTCCACGTCAGACATCGGGGCGTGGATCGTCCACCGCTGTGGCTGCGCGCCGACCACCACGATCTTGGTCTCGATCGGCGGGCACCCGGGCTCGGCACAGGCGAGCTGCTGCACGATCACGGACTCCTGCGCGTCCACGTCCAGGCTGATATGCACCAGATGCGCGATCTCGCGGGCGCGGTCGGCGCGACCGGGGTCCGGCGGGTTCGATCGGCCGAGCAGTCGGCTCAGTGCTTCGTTCATCGCGCCTCACTGGGACATCGGGGTGATCTCGGACAGTATAGATGATAATGATAATCATGTTCATATGATGCCTGGGTGAAGGGTCCGACGGCGGCGGTTACGGCGAGCCTGTCGAGAGGGTTCTGAAGACGAGCCTGCGGGACAGCCTCCCGGCCCTGCGCCGCCCGCTGGCCAGTTGTGAGCAACCAAGGCCGGGCACGTGTCATGACCTGCTGCTTTTTTATCGTTGGGTCTTGGCGCGCGTGATCACGCACATACCCAGATCTGCCGGTTCCAGATGGCGTAGCTGCAGGTTCGCTTGGGCGAGTTCGTCGCGGAGTTGCCGCTCGGTGAGCAGGTGCCAGGTGTAGCTGGCTCTGCGTTCGTCGACGAGGTCGTGCCCCTGATAGGTGCGGTAGGTCATGTACCAGGTCAGCGTCCTGTCGCCTGTGGGCTCGGCCCGGGCGCTTCCTTCGTAGCGGCGGCGCCCGACGTCCACGGTCGAGGAGACGGTGTCGGGTACGGCGATAGGTTCGGACGGCGGTTGGAGGTTGAGCACCACCCGGCCGTTGGGTGCTAGCCGTTCGGCGAGCAGGCCCCAGATTCGATGGCGTTCCGGCGGGGAGAAGTGGCCGATGACGTTCATGGCCACAGCCAGGCTCAGCCGGTCGGGAAGGTCGGCTTCCAGGAACCGCTCGGGTAGGACGGTCACTCGCCGGCGCAGGGCCGCGTCGGCGCTGACCTTGGCCAGCAGCGCGGATCGGAGGCCCGGCGACGGTTCCACGGCGACGATCTCTGCCTTTGGTAGGTATCGGGCGATGACCGTGGTGCCGCAGCCGCTTCCGGCGCCGATATCGATGATCGGGCCATCGGAAGGATCAACGTCCTTGATCGCCGCGGCCAGTGCGGGGCCGAGATCGTTCCAGAACGGGCTGATCAGGATGTCAATGTACTCGGCCGACTCGGCGTATTCGTCGTTCACAGATCCTTCTTGGGCTAGTCAGTTCCAGCTGGCCTGGTGGGCGTGGAGAATCCGGCGTAGCCGTGGCGGGAGCTCATCCGTGGCGAACGTGGCGTTTTCCAGCCAGCGAGCCAGCGCGGCGAGATCTTCCGATGTTCGTACCGGTCCTACTGGGATTGCGGAGCCCAGTGGCTTGCGACTGCGGGCGCAGGGCTGGACCAAGACGAGATGTCCGGCCGGAGCGGCCGTGTTCCTGGTGCGGCACGAGTGTCCGACCGGACACCGAGCCCGGACCAGTACTCCGTGCGGGCAGTGGCGGACCGTCTCCCGCAGTGTCTCCAGAACGGCCAGGCCCGTGTTTTCGCAGTCGTCGCAGACGACGGCGGTGAACCCTGTTTGTGCAGCGTTCCCGGTGCTCGGCTGTGATCGTCGATCCATACTGCTCCCTCGATTGCGAGGGGCGCTAGGGCGCCCGGCGTTGGATCCCGCAGACGTGGAGGCAGGATCCTTTTAGAAGATGATAACCATTTTCAATATGTTTGACGAACCGTTGTCGATGTCTCGATGCGGCTGAAGCGTCAGATTCATGCGTAACCGACAATGTTGGGTATCCTCTTAGCAAAGGACTGCGCCAAACGGCCCATCAGCATGTGTCGAAGGAGTCTTCGATGACTACGACCCATCAGGAGCACACCGGTCACGACCACACTCACGGTGAAGGATGCGGTCACGTCGCTGTTCCGCACGGTGATCACGTCGATTACATCCACGACGGACACCTGCACCGCGCCCACGACGGCCACTTCGACGAGTGCGAGCCGGGTGAACACACCCAGCACGACGGCCACGACCACACCCACGGAGAAGGATGCGGTCACGTCGCTGTTCCACACGACGATCACGTCGATTACATCCACGACGGACACCGACACACCGCCCACGGCGACCACTACGACGAGCACTGACCTGGTGTAGCGCCCCTTCGGCGGGAATGACCCGGATCCGCAGTGTGCCGGGACTGTTTCTGGCTGGCGGTGTTGTCAGATCTGGTGGCGTCGGCCGCCCAGGGATGATGTCCGCACTGTTGGCGCTGTGGCCAGGGACGTTGTTCACCGCTGTGCAGCGCTGGCACGTTCTCATTCTCCTGGGTGCTTCCGGGAGGGCTGGTGCCCCGAGTCCACGAGTGCGGCTGCGTTGACATGTTCTCGCTGGGCGCATGACCGCTCCCAGGTCCGCCGGGAGTCCTCGAAGCTCCATCGGCTGCCTGCTGCCGTTCCGGTGGAAGGGAAGTACCGAGCTAGCCGACGCGTTCGGACTCGTCGGCCAGGCCGAGGCGAAGGTGTTCGCTGTGGTACACGGCTTCGTCAAGGAGCTGGGCGACGTGGTTGTCGTAGAGGCTGTAGACGACGCTGCGCCCCGATCGGATACCGGTGACGAGGCCCAGGTTGCGGAGCAGCCGCAACTGGTGGGACACCGCCGATTGTTCCATGCCGACAGCGTCGGCGAGTTCGCTGACCGGGCGGGGCCCGTGCCGTAGTTCGGTGAGGATCAGTAGCCGGCTGGGGGTGGCCAGGGCCTGCAATGTGGTGGCGACGCTCGCCGCGGCCTCGGCGTCCAGGCGCGCGGCCGGCCGGACCTGACCTTCCACACCGTGTCCCACAAGGTGCAGTCTATCTCACCCCAAACACGTGAAGACATCTTCATATATTCTGTTATTGTCCGGTGGTCGTCCGTCGTTCTCGGAGGTGACTCGTGGCCTCGTTGACCACCGCAACACCGGCTTGCCCGGGGTCCGCTCGTGCGGCTGTGCCGCCGACACGTCGGACTCGGCTGTGGGCCTTGCCTGCGGTGTGGTGAGCCACGGCGGCGCTGGTGTTGTTCCTGGCCGGGCTGGTTGTCCAGCTTCTGGATGGCCCGACCTGGCTGTCGTGGCCGTTGTATCTGGCCTGCTACGTGATCGGTGGTTGGGAGCCAGCTTGGGCGGGGTTGCGGGCGCTGCGGGAGAAAACCCTGGACGTGGACCTGTTGATGGTCGCGGCAGCGATCGGGGCGGCGTCGATCGGGCAGGTGATGGACGGCGGGTTGTTGATCGTCATCTTCGCCACCTCCGGCGCGCTGGAGGCGCTGGCGACCGCGCGCACGGAGGACTCGGTGCGCGGTTTGCTGGATCTGGCACCCGACACCGCGGTTCGCGTGACCGAAGGGGGTGAGGAGGAGACCGTGCCGGCCGCTGACCTGGTTGTCGGGGACGAGGTGCTGGTGCGGCCGGGGGAGCAGGTTCCCGCCGATGGCACGGTCGTGGCCGGGGCCAGCGAGGTGGACCAGGCGACCGTCACGGGGGAACCGCTGCCCGTGGACAAGGCAGTCGGGGACGAGGTGTTCGCGGGCACGTTCAACGGCACCGGGATGTTGCGGGTGCAAGTCGATCGGCGTGCAGAGGACTCGGTGGTGGCTCGCATCGCCGCGCTGGTCGAGCAGGCCAGCCAGACCAAGGCGCGGACCCAGCTGTTCATCGAGAAGGTGGAACAGCGTTACTCGATCGGTATGGTTGTTGCCACCCTCGCCCTGTTCGTCATCCCGTTGTGGTGGGGCGAGCCGCTGCAGGAGTCCTTACTGCGGGCGATGACATTCATGATCGTCGCCTCGCCGTGCGCGGTCGTGCTGGCGACCATGCCGCCACTGCTGGCCGCGATCGCCAACGCCGGCCGGCACGGGGTCCTGGTCAAGTCCGCCGTGGTGATGGAACAGCTCGGCGCCACCACCCGAGTCGCGTTCGACAAGACCGGCACGCTGACTCGCGGCACGCCCGAACTCGCGGACGTCCGGGTGCTACCCGGTAGCGCGCTTAACAGCGGGCAGCTGTTGCGCTACGTCGCGGCGGTTGAACATCCCAGCGAGCACCCGCTGGGCGCGGCGATCGTGCGCGCCGCTCGCGCCCAAGGCCTTGAACTGCCGCCCGTGGACGACTTTCTCGCGAAGCCCGGCAGGGGCGTGTCCGCGCGCATCGACGGCTCCGCGATCCAGGTCGGTTCACCGGCCACGTTGCTCGATCCGGGTTCGGCGGAAGACGCCGAGAGGTGGGAGGTGGTCGACGGCATCCAGGCGCGGGGCCATACCGCTGTGGTCGTGCTGTGGGAGCGCCGGCCGGTGGGCGTGCTGGGTATCACCGATCAGGTGCGTGGGGAAGCTGAATCGGCTGTTGCCGCCGTCGCCGAGCTGACCGGCGCTGGTCCCGTGTTGGTCACCGGCGACAATCACGCGACCGCGGCCACACTGGCCGGCCAGGTCGGCATCATGGACGTGCGGGCGGAGCTGCTGCCGGATGACAAGGTCACGGTGGTCCGCGAACTGCAGGCGCAGGGGCAGCGGGTGGCTGTGGTCGGTGATGGCATCAACGACGCACCTGCCCTCGCCGCCGCGCACACTGGCATCGCCATGGGCGGCGCCGGGTCCGATCTCACCCTGCAGACCGCCGACGCCATCGTCGTGCGCGACGACCTGACCACGATTCCCGCCGTGATCGCGCTGTCTCGCCGCGCCCATCGGGTCGTGGTCGCCAACCTGGCCATCGCGGGTACCTTCATCGCGGTGCTGGCCCTGTGGGACGTGCTCGGCACGTTGCCACTGCCATTGGGTGTGGCCGGGCACGAAGGCTCCACCGTCATCGTCGGTCTCAACGGGCTCCGGATGCTGCGTCCCGCGGCGTGGAAACGAGCCGCAGTCAGCGCAGGCCGCTGAGGTCACGGAAGCGACAGCTCTCCAGGCTGAACACGCTGCCGACTCCGGTGAACAACGCGGCGACCGGTCACGTTCTGTGCCGCTGTCAGTACGGAGGCAGTCAGCGCCTACACATACTGCCAACTCCACAAAACAAGCCGCGCCACGTATCAGTGGCGGGCAAAGCATCGTAGCGGGCATCGGTGAGGTTCCGGTCACCTGACGCTTGATGCTGCCGACGGCCGAGGTCAGTCGTGGTCGGGCAAGCCCAGGAGGTGGTGGTCGGCGGCGTTGAGGACCTCGGTGAGCAGGCGGCGCACGTGGCCACCTCGGGCGCTGTACAGCGACCGGCGGCCGTCGCGGCGGACCGAGATCAGGCCCGCGAGCTTGAGCTTGGCCAGGTGCTGTGACACGACGGGGCGTGCGACGGTCAGTTCGGCGGTGAGGGCGGCGACGTCGTACTCGCGGCCATTGAGTAGCCAGAGAATCCGTAGCCGTGTCGGCTCGGCCAGCATGCGCAGGGCTGTTGTGGCCACCTCGATCCGCTCGGCAGCGGCAGCGTGTGCCACTGGTCACGCGGCACGTCATGTGCACCTAACACGGTCCGCAGGGAATTCTCGCTCTAGAGCCTAGCCGGGTGCAGGCGAGTGATCGTGTCGTTGTTCGCTCACAGGGACTATAGCCACCTGTTCGCTGCGTAGGTGGTGGCCTTGTTCGGCATTGGCCTGACAACGGTGGCGCTCGCATTGCTGGCCTACGAGTTGGCGGGGGCGAGTGTTGGATGCCTTCGGTCGGGGCGAGGTGCCGGGCGCCGGAGAGGAAGTCGGCGTGCAGGTGAGTGTCGGCAATCGCGCCGTTGCCGCGCTCGGAGCAGCACGGTGGAACAAACCTGTCGATTTAGGCCGCGTTATCCGATGGGGTCGGTCTCGGTGCGGCTGCGGGAGTCCTGGCTCGGGCGGTACAGGTCGGGTTCGAGATAGATGAGGGTGGCGATCGGGACGGCGTCGCGGATACGTCGTTCGGCCGCGTTGATAGCAGCAGCGATGTCTTCGCCGGTGGCAGATTCGGTGACCGCGATTTTCGCGGCGACCAGGAGTTGTTCCGGGCCGAGGTGCAGGGTCCGCATGTGGATGACCAATTCGACACCCTCGCCCGGGAGTGCGCGCTCGATGGCGCGTTGGTGTTCGCGCCCGGCGCCTTCGCCGATCAGCAGCGACTTCATCTCGATAGCGAGGATGATGGCGATGACGACGAGCAGCACGCCGATCATGGCGGTGCCGGCGGCGTCCCAGCGCCCCTCGCCGGTCAGTAGCGTCATCGAGACGCCGAACAGCGCGAACATCAGGCCGAGGAGCGCGCCGAGGTCCTCCAGCAGGATGACCGGTAACTCGGGTGCTTTGCTCCTGCGCACGAATTGCATCCAGGAACGGGTGCCGCGGACGCGGTTGGATTCGATGACGGCGGTGCGCAACGCGAACCCTTCGAGGACCATCGCGACGAGCAGAACCACGATCGGTACCCAGTGCCAGGAGTCGATCGGGTGCGGGTCACTCCATTTGTGCCACGCCTCATACAGCGCGAACAGGCCACCGAGGCTGAACAGCACGATCGACACGATGAACGCGTACACGTAGCGCTCCCGGCCGTAGCCGAACGGGTGTTCCGGTGTCGCTTTGCGCTTCGCGCGTTTGCCCCCGAGTAACAGGAGCGCCTGGTTGCTGGTGTCGGCGACGGAGTGCACCGACTCGGCGAGCATCGACGACGACGCGGTCAACAGGAACGCGACGAACTTGGTAACGGCGATGCCCAGGTTGGCGAACATCGCGGTTACCACGGCCTTGGTGCTTCCCTCGGCAGCCACACCGAGACCCTATCGGCGTGGCTGTGGAGCCGCGCGGCGGTGCTGTTGATCGGCTGTTCGGGAAGCACGTCCACCAGCTCCTGCCCGCCTGGCGTGGGACGAGGCCGCTTGTGAGTGAGGAACGGGAGGCGATCGGGCTGCGGCGCCTTCTGTCCGCTTCATCGGCGTGGGCCGTCGGCATCGAACCGATCCAGTTACTGTCCTGCCCATTCGCGGCAGTGGGGTCGGTACCCGTGTTTCCCTGGGCTCCTCGTGGTCTCGCCCGCGACCGTCGGCTCATGGGCGACTGCCGTAGCGCTGGGCGACTCGTCCATCCGCGGTCGTCAGCGCAGTCCGCGGCTTCTGCCTCATCCAAAGCCTCAGCGGCCGACCCTCGGGGTTCGACTAGCGAAGTCGCGGTAGGCCGTTGCGTGGACCAGCTCGTGACTCACCTCGACTATCGAGGGTGAGCACTAGTTAATGCAGGGGATGTCGCCGGCCGTGATGCGGTCCTCGGGTGGGGTAGCGGCAGACCGTTCGGGCGTGGTGGTGGGACTCGAGGTGGGCTTGGACGATGTGCTCGGGGGCGCGGTTTCCTCGTAGTCGTTGCCGAGGAGGACGTGGATGGTGCCGTCGGCGAGGGTGGGGTCGCGGTCGGCGGGCAGGTCGTTGAGTTCCTCAGCGATGTAGCGGGCGGTGTCCCCGGCTCCGGGTGAGTACTGCACACGAGAGGAGTCGGTGGCGGTGGCGTTTCTGGCGTCGCCGATCGGCATGCCGACCTCGCCCAGGTCGGCGAGGACGCGGGCGGCCAGCCCTGTGCGGTTGGTGGTGTTGAGGACGTCAACGGTGACGGCGTCGAGGGGTGGTGGTTCGGGCTGGCGGGACGACGAGCCCGGCGTGGCGGTGGTTCCTTGTTGGATGGTGTCGGCGACGCGGTCGGGGTCGACACGGACGGCTTGACCGTCAGGGGTGTCGTACTCGGGATCGTCGACCGGGATGGTGTCGAAGCGGATGTTGCCGGCGGCCATGCCTTGCAGTTGTTGGGCGAAGGTGAGGACGTCCCAGCCGTCACTGAGCACTACGGCTTGTTGGATGGAGTCGACCAGGTCTGCGAGTTTGCCGGGGTTGGTGAGCACACCGGTGGACAGCATCGACCGGGCAAGACCGGCCAGGAACGCTTGCTGGCGCACGACGCGGTCGAGATCTCCTCTCGGGAGCCCGTAGCGTTGCCGCACGAACGACAATGCGTCGGCCCCGGAGATGGTTTGGCGACCGGCGGGAAAGTCCGCACCGGAACGCTCATCGTCGACGGGCTTGTTCAGACACACCTCGACCCCGCCCACGGACTGGGTGATCTGGAAGAAGCCGAGCAGGTTGACCTCGGCGTAGCGATCAATTCCGACACCGGAGAGGTCTTCCACCGTACGCACCAGCAGTCGGCGGCCCGCGTCCGACGATCGCCGCTGCATCTCGGCCGGATCGTTCACGCCCTCTGCTTGCAGGGACTCGGCGGCCTCGGCCTTACCGCGGCCGAACGCCGAGTTGATCTTGTGTTTGCCGTGTCCGTCCGGGATCGAGACGTAGGAGTCCCGGGGTAGTGAGTAGGCCACGGCCTCGGAACGATCCTGCGGGATGTGCAGCAAGATCATGGTATCGGTCAGGTCTGCCTCGTTGTCACCCGCACGCAGTCGCGCGAGCGTGTCCGCCGGTAGCGGATTGCCCTGTGTATCGGTGCGGCTGTCCCGGCCGACAAGCAGGATGTCGACCGACCCGTCCGGGTTGCCGCCGGCAGTGACATCGCTGGTCGACAGTCCCGTGTTGAGATCATCGAGAGAGACCCACGCGTAGCCGGTCACCAGCAGCACCACTGTCGATGCCACCGCGACGAGGCCACGCAGGAACGACGGAGGGCGACGGTGTGCCCGAGAAGGCGCCGGGCTCAGGCGGACGGTGACTTCACCGCGTGACTCGGGAGCCGTGTGCCGGGCCGGGCCCGATCCCCTTGACACCCGCCTCCGCGCTGAATGGTGCTCTTGCCGCATCTGTCACCTCCTCGCCTCCTCCTCATCGTCCCAGCTTCGGGACAGCCACCGCCCCAAGGGCGGGCAGAGCAGCGGATACCGGCCGCGGTTGTGCTGCGAGGGCGTCGCGGCCGGGAGACACTGGCCAACCATGACGTGCACGGGAGACCGCGGCGCTTCTGTGGACGCTGCGACGGACGGGGGGACGGTGGCGTGCTGGACTTCGTGACCGGGATCTGGTCGGTTCCGGTGGCTTTGGTGGTCTTCGGGGTGGCCGGCGCGCTCACCGTGGTCTTCAGTATCCGGCTCGTGGGGCTGGGCGATACCCTCGCGGACCGGACGGGCTGGGGTGAGGCGTTCTTCGGTGCGGTGTTCTTCGGGTTGGTCACCTCGCTGTCCGGCATCGTGATGACCGGGGTCAGTGCCGCTGCGGGACAGCCCGAGTTGGCCTACAGCAACGCTGTCGGCGGGATCGCTGTGCAGACACTGGCGATTGTCGCCGCGGATCTCGCGTATCGGCGGGTCAACCTGGAACATGCCGCGGCCTCGGGGCAGAACCTGCTGTTCGGGACGCTGCTGATCGTGTTGCTCAGCACCGCGCTGTTGGGGTCCTTCAGCCCCGAGGTCACGGTGCTGGGTGTGCATCCGGTGTCGGTGGTGATGGTCGCGCTCTACCTGGGGGGACTTCGCCTGATCCGGGCCCAGGAAGAACCGATGTGGCGGGCGGTCACCACGAAGGACACCCGTGAGGACCAACCCAACGAGCAGGACGAGTTCGGCAACAGAAGCGGGGTGTCTTTGGGGCTGGAGTTCGCGGCGATCGCAGGGATCGTCGTCCTCGGCGGCTGGGCGATCGCGCGGGCCGCGGAAAGCCTGGTCGTCACTACCGGGCTGAACGCGGGTTTCGTGGGCGGTGTGTTCATGGGATTGGTCAATGCGCTGCCGGAAACTGTGGCCGCGATCGCCGCAGTCCGGCGCGGGGCCCTCACGCTCGCGGTCGCAGCGGTCATCGGCGGAAACTGTCTTGACGCACTCAACCTCGTCGTCGGAGATCTCGCCTTCCGGGGCGGGAGCTTGTTCCACGCCGCGGGTGCGGACCAGCTGTTCCTCACCACCGCGGCACTGCTGATGACCGCAGTGCTACTCGGCGGGCTGCTCATCCGGCAACGGCGGGGCTGGTGGCGACTCGGATTCGATGGCATCCTGCTCGCGGCCATCTATGCCAGTGCTGTGCTCGCCCTCGCCTTCTGACCACACATCACGTCCTCGGTGTCCATGCCTCAACTGCCTGATGGCGTTGCATCGTTGTCCTTGTGCTGAGGCGTCGACTCGCGGTCCCGGGTGATACGTGCTGCGGCCTGTGGTGTCTTTCCGCTGGTGGAGCAGGATTCTGGTGGCGGCTCTGCATACACCGCGCAGAGTGTGCGCCCTGCGGAGAGCTGCCAGTGTTACCGGACGCTTTTATGGCGTTTCTGGGTGATGCCTTCGGCGACACCGATGAGAAGCAGGGCGGCGATGACCGCGAAGATGAAGCCCAGGACGTTGAGCTCGAAAATGTCCCCAGTGCCGAGCAGGTTCGCCAGGGTACCGCCGATAACGGAGCCGACCAGACCAAGCAGCAACGTGGCGAGGATGCCCAGTTGCTGCTTGCCGGGTTTGATCAGCCGCGCGAGCGCGCCAATGATCAACCCTGCGACGATGAACCCGATCAAGCCTGCCTCCTCAACTCGCCACACCTCTGGCTGCCAAGATAGCGCCGCCGGGCCAGCCTCGCCGACTGGGCACGTTGAGTCGTCCTACGGAACCTTTCGCTGCCTGTGTTCGTAGTAGAGTAAGCGCATTCGTGTTGATGTGAGAGGACGATGGACCCATCCCGAAGTACCGGCAGCGTCGAGTGTGGACGTTGCGGCGAATCCGATTCCGACGCTGACCCGCTGATATCCGCGCGCACGGACGCGGCGCGTTGCGATGACGGGGTGACCGTCCGGTGATCGTGGTCACTATTCTCCTCGGGATCGTGGTGGTGCTCCTGCTCACCGCCGCCACGAGCTATTTCGTGGCCCAAGAGTTTGGCTACATGGCGGTGGACCGTTCTCGGCTGAACGCTCGCGCTGCCGCAGGCGATACCGCCGCCACCCGGGCGTTGGGAATCACCCGCCGTACGTCGTTCATGCTGTCCGGGGCGCAGCTGGGCATCACGGTGACAGGACTTCTCGTCGGATATGTGGCGGAGCCGATGATCGGCGCCGGTATCGGCGAGCTTCTCGGTGACATCAACGTGCCGGTGGGTGTTGGTGTTGCGGTGGGTACCGTGTTCGCGCTGGTTCTGTCCACAGTGGTGCAGATGGTGTTCGGGGAACTATTCCCGAAAAACCTCGCCATCGCCCGGCCGGAACCGGTGGCACTGCGCTTGGCGGGTTCCACCAAGATCTATCTTGTTGCGTTCGGATGGCTGATCCGGCTGTTCGACCACGCCTCGAATCTGCTGCTGAAGGCGTTGCGCATCGAACCGGTACACGACGTGGAACACGCCGCCACCTCACGCGACCTCGAGCACATCGTCGCGGAGTCCCGCGAGAGCGGTGACCTGCCCGCCGAGTTGTCGGCCCTGCTGGATCGAGCGCTCGATCTGCACGAGCGCACCGCGGAACACGCGATGATTCCGCGCCCTCGGGTGGCGACAGTGCGCGGCGATGCGCCGGTGGGAGACGTTGTGAAACAGATGGCGTCCGGACATTCCCGCTACCCGGTACTGGGCAGCAGCATCGATGACGTCCTCGGCGTGATTTGCCTCCGTGACGTGCTCGCCCTCGACGCCGAGGCGCGAAGAACGACAATGGCATCGCAAGTGGCGCGACCTGCGGTGGTGGTGCCCTCGTCGCTACCGCTTCCCGACGTCCTCGCCTATTTGCGCGACGCGGACGAGCAGTTGGGCTGTGTTGTCGACGAGTACGGCGGCCTGGCCGGGGTCATTACCGTGGAGGACATCGCCGAAGAACTGGTTGGGGAAATCACCGACGAGCACGACCCGGTCGGCGCGGATCAACCCCAGCCCGAGCCCGACGGCACGTGGCGGTTGTCCGGCACCGTGCACATCGACGAGGTCGAACGCCTCCTCGGACACGATCTTCCCGAAGGTGACTACGAGACCCTCGCCGGGCTGGTCATCACCGAACTGGGCCGGCTGCCCTCGCCCGGCGATACCGCCACCGTCGCGCTTCCCCGTCCCGCGGGGGCCGAGGAGGACGAACCCCAGCGATACCTGGCTCTGCAGGTCGACGCGGTCGCGCGGCATGTACCTCAGATGGTCCGAATTGGACTCCACGACGATCCTCCTGCGACAGGGGAGGTGGGGTCATGAGCGGGTTGAGTCCTGGGCTGGCGCTGCTGATCTCCGCGGGCATCATCGCGCTGAGTGCGTTCTTCGTCGCGATCGAGTTCGCTCTCGTCGCCGCCCGCCGCTACCGGCTGGAAGAGGCCGCCGAAACCAGTGCCTCCGCGCGTGCCGCCGTCCGCAGTGCACGCGAACTGTCGCTGCTGCTGGCGGGTTCGCAGTTGGGTATCACGTTGTGCACGCTCGCACTCGGCGCGGTCGCCAAACCCGCGGTGCACCACATGCTCACCCCCATCATGGAAGGCTGGGGTATTCCGCCGACGTCTGCCGATGTGGTCGCGT
Source organism: Amycolatopsis palatopharyngis (assembly GCF_003385185.1). Taxonomy (GTDB): domain Bacteria; phylum Actinomycetota; class Actinomycetes; order Mycobacteriales; family Pseudonocardiaceae; genus Amycolatopsis; species Amycolatopsis palatopharyngis. Next base: position 25,366 of record NZ_PQHZ01000055.1, read on the forward strand.
TTGTACTCTCCCTCATTGTGGTCACGTTCCTGCACCTGGTGGTTGGAGAGATGGCCCCCAAATCCTGGGCGATTGCGCACCCAGAACGGTCAGCGACCCTGCTGGCCCTGCCGATGCGCGGATTCATGTGGCTGACCCGGCCCGCGCTGGTGGCACTGAACAACATCGCGAACTGGTGTCTGCGCAAGGTCGGGGTCGACCCTGTTGACGAGGTCAGCGCCGGACGCACCCCCGACGACCTGCGTCACCTCATGGAGCACTCCGCCCACACCGGCGCGCTGGACCCTCAACGACACGAACAACTCGCCACCGCACTGGACCTGTACTCCCGCCCCGTGCACCACCTCCTGCGGTCCAACCAGCTCATTGCCGGTGTTTCCGCCACCGCCACCGTTGGTGACATTCAAACAGCGGTCCGCGACAGCGGACACCTACGCCTCGTGGTTCGCAACGGCGGCAACCAACCCGTAGGCATGGTCCACGTCCGCGACACCCTCACCCAACCCACCGACGCCACCGCCGCAGACCTACAGCGACCGGTCCTTGCCATGTCCGCCGACACCCCCACCTACACCGCACTCACCACCATGCGAGAACACCGCAACCACGTCGCACTCATCCAGGACGACACCACCGTGCTCGGACTCCTCACGCTGCAAGACCTGCTCGACCAACTCTTGGCCCCCGACGCTAGGCAGCACAACAACACCGGATCCCCGACACCACCAAGCACCTAGGGCGGATAAGGGCGAACTGCGTCACCAACTGCCCCCGCCCTCACGGGGGGTCTGTAACAGGGGGGACCGTAACGCGAACGGCTTTGGCGCACTTTCGGTGGCGTGTGTCGGCGGCCGACCCACCACCGAAAGTGCGCTAGAGCCATTCCTGTTACAGGCCCCCCGCGCGGGCGCGATGACCGGGTGGCTATTCGTTGCGGCCCGCGCGCATGGCGTACTGGACGATCGCCCCGGATCAATCAGGAGCGCTGGTCTGCGGGTGCTTGGGCGCGGCAGGTTGGGCAGCGGCCGAAGATCTCCATCGTGTAGCCGACGTCGCTGAAGCCGTGCTGGGTGCTCACGTAGTCGATCCAGCGCAGGACGTCCTCGCTGTGCACCTCGATGGTGCGTCCGCAGTCGCGGCAGATCAGATGGTGGTGGCGCCGTGATGAGCAGCGTCGGTAGGCCAGCTCGCCCGTGCCGACGTGCAGCACGTCGACGATTCCCGTGTCGGCCAGCCACTGCAGGGCGCGGTAGACGGTGGTCAGGCCGATGTTGTGGCCGCGAGCGAGCAGGGCATCGTGGATCTCGCGGGCGGAGCGGAAGTCGTCGAACTGCTCGAGCGCGTGGGCGACAGCGGCTCGCTGCCGGGTGAACCGGGGCCACAACGCCTGCGCGCTCACGGCACAGCCCGGCTCACCCGCTCGGATCCGGCGATGCTCGCACGTATCCAGTCGCGCAGTTCCCTGCCCGCCAGGACGAGGAAGAATTCGGCGACGGTGACCCCGACCATGGTCGCTGAACCGGCGGTGCCGAGATGGAAGCTGACGAGCAAGCCACCGAGCACACCGATGGCAGCGAACCCGGCGGCGGCCGCCATCATCACCGGAACCCGGCGGGTGACGAGCGTCGCGGTCGCCGGTGGGGCAATGAGGAAGCCGAACACCAGCAGCACACCGACGGCGCGGAACGAGGCGATGATGGCTGCCGCGAGCAGGGCGAGCAGCGCGACGTGGGCCAGGCGGGGCCGCAGGCCGAGGACCGCCGCCTGCCGCTCGTTGAGGGCGAGCGCGATGAACGGCCGGTACAGCAGCACGGTCAGTGCCAGGGCGGCCAGGGCGGCCACGGCGGCGACCCGGATGTCGGCACCGGTCACGGCGAGGACGTCACCGAAAAGGATCGCGGTGAGGTCGCCCGCGTAGGACTGCGCCTTCGAGGCGATGATCACACCGAGAGCGAGCATGCCGACGAAGAGCAGCCCGATGCCGGTGTCCACGCGCAGCCGGGTGCGCCGCTGCACGAAGCTGACGCCGCCGATCACCACGACGGCGGCGATCGTCGCGCCCACGAAGAGGCTGACCTCGAGCAGGTAGGCCAAGGTGAGGCCGGGCAGCACACCGTGCGCCAGCGCATCGCCCATGAACGCCATGCCGCGCAGGACGACCCAAGTGCCGACCAGCGCCGTCGTCAGCCCGGTCAGCAGCGCCGCAGCCAGGGCGGCCTGCATGAAGTCGTAGGTGAACGGATCGGTCAACCACTCCACGGTGCTCTCCCGGCGCGACGGCGTTCAGCCCGACAGACCGCGCGCGATGCGCTCCGCGTCGGCGGTGAGCATCCCGAGGTAGGTGGCGGCCTCACCCTCGGGCGCGAGCGAGTCGGTGTAGAGCTGCACGACCTCGATCCCGCCGCCCGCCTCCCTGCTCACGGTCTCCGCCAGCCGGGTCGACACCGTCGTCTCGGCGAAGATCGCGGGCACCTGCGCGCGCTTGATCGTGGCGACGAGCTCGGCGAGCTCACCACTACTGGGATCGGACAGCGTGCTGCCACCCGGGATCACGGTGCCCACCACCTCGAAGCCGTAGCGCTGCGCGAAGTAGCCCACCGCGTCGTGGTTGGTGACTAGCGTTCGCGCCTGCGCGGGCACGTCGGACAGGATTTCCTTGACGCGCTGGTGAGTGGAGCGCACCCGATCGGCGTAGCGCGCCGCGCTGTCCCGCACTGTCTCGGCCTGCCCGCCGGCGACCGTCGCGACGCGGTCACCGATTAACTCGACACCTTCGGCCATCCGCACCGGATCCAGCCACACGTGCGGGTCCAGCGCACCGCTCGCCTGCTCATTGCCGTGCTGTTCACCATCAGCATGGACATCGCCTTCAGTGTGGGCGTCACCCTCGGCGTGGGGCTCGCCTTCGGCGTTCTCGTGGCTTTCCTTGCCTTGGGCATGGTCGCCCGCGCCGTCGAACGGCACGGGATCCACCTTCTCGGCGACGCGCAGCACGTTCACGCCGCTGTCCTCAGCCGCTCTGAGCCCGTCGTTGAGCGACGGCACGAGCTCCAACCCGTTGGCCACGACGAGATCGGCCTCCCGCAGCGCCGCAGTCTGCTGCGCTGAGGGCTCGAACCCGTGCGGGTCCGTTCCCGGTTCGAGGAGTACCGCCACCGAGCCGGCATCGCCGACGACGTTGCGGGTGATGTCGCCCAGGATCGAGGTCGTCGCCACCACCTGGAGCCCGTCCTCAGCGGGCGCCGCGGATTGCCCCTGACCGCAACCGGCCAGTGCCAGGCCGGTCAACCCAGCCACGGACACGGTCAACCACCGGCCGATACGCACGATGTTCACTCCTGTCGTCAGCAGTACCCTTTAGGATGAGGGTACTGATAATCGTTATCATTATCAAATGATGCCAACAGCGGATGGTCAACAACGTCACCACATCGAGCGGGAACCGGGCGGCACGACAGTGGTCGCCGTGCACGCGGTCGGCCTCCGGCTCGCCTACGGCGACCACGCCGTGCTTGATCTCGACCAGCTGACCATCCCCGCACGGCAGGTCACCGCGGTGCTCGGTCCCAACGGTTCGGGCAAGTCGAGCCTGCTCGACGCCATCGCAGGCCTACTCACCCCGAAAGCCGGGTCCGTGGCCGTCTTCGGGCGACCGGCCGGTAGTCGACGCAAGCTCGCGTACGCGTTGCAGCACACCGACACCGACGCGGTGGTCCCGTTGACGGTGCACGAGGTCGTGCGGATGGGCCGCTACCCGCACCGGGGCATGTTGCGGCGGTTGCGGGCGGCCGACCACGACGCGGTCAACGACGCACTCGGGCGTCTGGACATCCGCCACCTGGCCCGCCGACAGCTCTCCGAACTGTCCGGCGGCGAGCGGCAACGGAGCTTCGTCGCGCAGGCACTCGCCCAGCAGGCGCCGCTGCTCCTGCTGGACGAGCCGACCGCCGCGCTGGATGTGCCCACCCAGCAGCGCATCGCCGAGGTGATGGTCGACGAATGCCGCAGAGGCAGCACGATCGTGCACACCACCCACAGCGTGGCCGCGGCCGAGCGGGCCGACTGGGTGCTGCTGCTGGCCGGACGCCTCGTCGCCGCCGGGCCGCCCGCCGAGGTGTTGAACGACGAGCGGCTCGCCGAGGCCTACGGCGCCCGAATGCACGCCGAGTGAAACAGTCGTGCGTGTTCCGGGTGTGGCGCATGTTCCCGGAACACTCAGGGGTTTCGGGACGGCGCCGGGTAGGCAGGTCGGCGGTCGCCTACACCGCACGGACGGCACCTCGGTGGTGTCGGGCGGTGTCGAGTTCGACATCCGATGCCTCGGTTCAGGTGGCTTGTTTGTGGCCCTGCCTGGCGAGCAAGCGGATGGTCACGACTACGCGGAGGTGGCGATACGTGCGGGCGCGGGCGGGGTACTGCCGCTCGTGAAGTCCCCGTGCCCGCCGTGATCGTTCCCGGGGCAGCCGCACTACCCTTCCGTTCCGCGACACCGAGCGGCACGGCCGATGGCGAAAGGCTCGCGGTCCTGGCCTCGCTATCATCGCTCGCGCGCGGCGTGCTCAAGGATCTCGACCGCGCCGCGTGTTGGCGTGCGGGCCGGCAACTAGCGTGACGTACAGGTCGCCGTTGTACTGGCGGCGCTTTTCCAGGCGGTAGCCGTCGGGCGCCAAGCCGTGCTGCTTGGCGAAGTCGACGACCTGCCGCCAGCGCGTCGCGGTGGCCTCGTCTGGCTGCTCAACCCTGACCGACTTCTCGACGGCGAGACGCTCCACGAGTTCCAGTGCGGCATTCCGGCGTTGCTCGCTGATCCAGGCGGTCGCGTGTGGTGGTCGATTCGTGTCTCCGTTGGTCTGTCCCACCTGGCGTCGACCGTTGCCGCGGTGCCGCGTCCTATCGGAAGCAGCATGACTCACGTCATCCGACTCCTTGTGTGCCGGATGCTCTGGATGGTGGCCTTTCTCCAGGTAGAACTCACCAGCCTCGGTCAGGGTGGCCTCCCACCGGCCGTCGCAACGGCCGAGCTCAATCAGGCCCCGGCTGCGCAGCGCGTTCGCCGAGACGCGAGCCGAGGCGTCGGCCGGACTACTGAGGTCTTCGGCAGCGGCCAGCCGCCGGAGGACGGCGAACTGCCGGTCGTTGAGTGGGTCCCATCGGCGCATGCGGGTAGTCCAGCGCAACGTTCTCACCGACGCAATCGCGGATCTCCGTCGCCGCGGGCCCTCACCAGCACCCGCTCGCGCCCCTGGAGCACCAGGTCGGCAAGCGCCGGCCCGTAACGGCAGGTGAGCGCCTCCCGATATCTGTGCGACGACGGAGGCGGCCATGGGCCGCACTCACTCCCCCATGGCACAGCGCGACTTTGCGACCTGCGGATGAAGATCGGCGGCCTGCCCAGCGTGGCAGCCATGCTCGGCGCTTGTACAGCCCAACCGGAACCATCCGCACCGACTCGGGAACCGCCACCGCGGTACACCGTCAGCCCGACCCCGTCGGTGACGCCGACCGTCATGCGACCGCGCACACCTCGATCACGGCTGAGACGACACCCGCTAGCAGCGACGCTGCAGCGGGCCGCCGGGTTTCGGGCTCTTCGGTGTTGTCAAGCGACGGACAGGTGGTTGCGTCGGTCGTTGCGGGGCACGATGGCGGCGGCGGCTTCGGCGGTATCGCGGGCGAGTTCGGGCAGGACGTGGGTGTAGGTGTCGGCGGTGACCGCGATCGTGGAGTGGCCGAGTAGTTCCTGGACGAGTTTCAAGTCCGCTCCGGCGGCGAGCATGACCGTGGCGGCACCGTGGCGCAGGTCGTGCAACCGTACGGGCGGCAGTTCGGCGGCATCGGCGATGGCGTGGAAGGCATCGGTGAGCTTGGCCGGATGCAGCGGGCTCCCGTCGGCTTCGGTGCACACCAGTTCGTGCTCGACCCACGCGGTCCCGGCTGCCGTACGGAGTTCGTTCTGGCGTCGCTTCTGCCGCCGCAACACGGCGGTGGTGGCCTCGTCGAGGGCGACGATACGGCCGGAGGCTTCGCTCTTGGGTTCGCCGAACTCGATCTTCCACCCGAGTTGCACCAGTGCGGTGCTGATGGTGATCGACCGGTTGGTCAGGTCGGTGTTCCACCACGGCAGTCCGCAGGCTTCGCCACGCCGCAGACCTCGATAGGCGATGAGGTGGAACAGCGCGTAGCAGGGGTGGTCCTCGGCTTGGTCAAGGAACCGGCCGATCTGTTCGGGTGTCCACACCATGACCCGGGAAGGCTTCTGCCCGGTGCGCTGCCACCGCTCGACGCGGTCCGGTGTCCACAAGAGGGCTTTCGGGCGGCGGCCGGAGGGAAGCTCGACGTACGTGGCGGGGTTGAAGGTGATCTTCTGGGCCCTGATGGCTGCGTTCAGCGCAGCGCGCAGGGTGGCACGGTAGCGCTGCATGGTGGCGGCGCCCATAATCCGCATGCCGTACACGCTGTTGCGGACCTCGGGATCTTCGCTGTCCTTGGCAGCGGTGATGGTGTCATTGCGTTCGGCCATCGCATCGAACATCCCTGAGATGTGCTCGACGGTGAGCGCGTCGAGCCGGAAGTAGCCCAGGTGCGGGACCAGCCAGCACCGAACGTGGGTCTGGTAGCTGATCCGTGTTGCTTCTCGGATCGTCTTTCGTGTGCCGAGCCAACTCTGCAGCCATTCGCCGACGGTGGGCATGACGCTGAGGCTGGCGTTGCCCTCGTCGAGTTGCTTGGCGATCTCCTCAGGTGCGGGGAAGGATTCGCCGATGCGCAGCCGGTTGTCGATGAGGTCCCCGATGGTGGCGAGGACAGTGCCGCCGCGCTCGCTACCCAGTGCGACGAGGTCGGCGATCTTGTCCAGTTCGACCTGTGCATCGGTCTGCGAGGCGAATCCGTGGCGCCTGCGGGTGCGGCGCGTGCCGTCGTGGCGTTTGGGGATTTCGGCTTGGAAGGACCAGGTTCCGTGGTTGGAGCTCCACATCCCGTTGCTGCGCTTGAGTTTCGAACACTGGCCGCCGAGCTGCTTCCTGGTGGCGGGATCTCTGCAGCTGCAGCGTTTGTAGGTAGAGCCTTTGAAGGTGCGAGTCGTCATCGCGGATTTTCCTTTCCCGCAATCCGTGGGTGTGGCGTTCGGACAACAGTTATGGACGCTCCAATGCGTGCAGAGGGGAAGGGTCAGGCAGGAGGCTCTTTGTCCAGCCCGAGAAGCTCGACCAGTAGGGCGACGGGAATGCGGTAGCTATGGCCGATGCGCACCGCCGGTACTGGGAAGGTTCCGGCGCGGGCGAGCTTGTATGCCGTGGTGCGGCCGATGCCGAGTATGCGAGCAGCGGTCAGCAGGTCTGTGGTCATTCCGAGTTCTCGGAGTCGTTCGCGCGACCACGCTGGTGTGGACGCGGTCGTGGTTGTCGGGTCGGGTGTGTTGGGCAGGAGACGCTCGAAGTCGTGCACAGCAACCTCCTCGCGGTAAGGCGATGGTGGGTTCGGCGGTAAGCGCGGGGTTCTCGTGCGCGGGCGGAGACCGGGATTAACGGGCACCGGGCTGTTGGGGATTGCGGGGCCCCCGGGGCGGTGCCCAGCGGTGCTGTCAGGCACCGGCACGACGCCCCCGGGGACAGGCGACCAGGGCGAGCAGACGGTGCGGGATGCGCGCACGCTGGTCGCGGGACCTTGAGCGGCCCAGAACAGGGCCGGGGTGAGTGCTGGCTTCGGTGGCCGTCGGTACCGCCACCGGAGGCGGTGGCGGGTGGCACGGACCAGCGGCGCAGACGGGTCGTGGGGTGGCGTGTCCTGCCGTGTGTGGGCATGGCAAAGAGCCCCTTCAAGTCGGGCTGTGAAAGTGGGCGGCGGGTGGAACGTGGCGCTCCGGGGCGGGCCTCGGCGGTGTCCTCACCCCGGAGCGCCACAGGTTCAGCGGCGCGAGCGGGTACCGCTGCGGCGACCACACGCGGGGGTCGAGACCCGTGCGGCACCAGACGGGCGCGTCGAGCCACTACGCGCTCGGGCCCGGCTCGCGCGGGCCTTGATGTCCCGCGTCGTGCTTGCCGGCGGCCGGCAGGGCGGCGGACGGTGCAGGTGGGTCAGGTCGTCCAGCAGGAGGCGTAGTGCGTGCGCGGCTTGCTGGGGCATGACTCCGTTGCCCAATGCCCGGAGTTGCGCGGTGCGGGGCAGGTCGAGGTTCTCAGCGGTGACCCAGCCCGCGGGCAGGCCCATGAGCCACTCGACGAACGGCGGCGCGAGCACGGGGCGGCCGTGACGCCCGGGCTGGGTCGGGTAGGGCGCAAGCCGTCGCGTGACGACTTCCCAGCGGTGTACGGCGGCGTACTCCCCCCAGTCCACCGGCGATGGCTTACCGGATGCGACGCGACGGGCGCGCGAGGCGCGCGCGTGGTTGGCACGGTCACTCATCTCCTTCCGCGTGCTCGTGCGAGTGTGGGGCGTGGTGACGGCAATGACGACCGAGGGCAGCATCAGGTCGCCCTTCGAACCGCGCTGAGCCGGGCAGCCCTTCGTCCCGTCGGTCGCGCGTGGGGTCGGCAAGAGTCGTAGGGTGTCCAAGAGGGATGGGCCTCCTTGTCGTGAGGCAGCGGAGATTCCGTTGGAAGAACCGTCGTGCGCGGTCGGTGTCGGCAGCAGGCCCCCAGACGCCTGAGGAGAGGCAGCTAGAAATCCCCCCTCCCCCGGAGTTTGCGTTGCTGCGCAGCACTTTCCGCTCTGCTCGGGGACGGGTGGCGTGGTGAGGGTGCGTGCGCGGTCGGGCAGGGACGGCCCGCCGCTGTGTGTTTCGTGAGTGCAGTTCTTCGCATCCGATGCGGTCGGCGTCGGTAGTAGCCGCACCGAGTCCGTCAGCGTCACGCACCCTGTCGGGATCGGAGGCCCGGTGTGTGGACGGTCTGGATCGCTGCTGAGCGTGAGTCCGCCGCTGTCGGTGTCGGCAGCAGCTGGGGCGGTTGGATCACCGAGTCGACGGCGTCGTTGAGGTTGACCTGATGCTCGCCCGCACGACGCGCGGCGGGGTCTGTCGGGCCGCGCGGTTCCCGGTCGCGGGCCTGCGGGGTCGGCATCATCCGTACCCCGGGTTTGCTGGGGGACGGCACACAGGAACACGCGTTCGCGTCGGTGGGCGGCTCCGATGTCGCTGGCTCGTACGCAACGCCAGACCGCGTCACACCCCGCTTCGGCCAGCCCACCGAGTACACGGTCGAGGCCGCCGTTTCGCCATCGCAGGGCGGCGACGTTCTCCACGACAACGAGGTTCGGTCGTAGAACGCGAATGGCGTCCAGAATGTTGTTCCACAGTCCACTACGAGCGCCTTTCTCGATACCCGCGCGCCGACCGGCGGCGGAAATGTCCTGACAGGGGAACCCGGCGGTGAGTACCTCGATCGGCTGCACAGCGGTGAAGTCGACCGCGCGCAGATCGCCGAGATTCGCCACACCGGGCAGGCGGGCGGCGAGGATGGCCGAGGCGTGCGGGTCGGTCTCGGCGTACCAGGCGATCCGCCCGCCGAGCACCGAGGCGACACCGACATCGAGCCCGGCCAACCCGGTGCACAGCGACCCGATCACCGCGCCCTCGGTCGCGACGAACCGCAAACCGTCCGCGGCCGAGGATCCGCGAGCATGGGAGGTGCTTCGGTTACGGCGCACGGTGCGCCTCCCGCGTCCGGACTCGCCGCACCTGACGATCGGCCGGGGGCGGGCAGCGATGGCGGGTCACGGCGCGGCGGGCGGCCGCCGGGCGGCGATAACGCCGGTCCCAGCCGCAGTCGCGGCAGTGCACCAAAGTGCTCACGCCGCCCACCCCCGCGTACCGTCGTCTACCTCGCCCGCGATGCGGCGCGAGACGCGCGGCAGAGCGTCCGAGGGTGCGCCCCGGCGGGCCGCTGAGGGCTCGAGCGGCTTGCGAAAACAGACCACATCCTCATGCGAAATCAGATGAAGAGGCAGCCCCTGCTCGCGTTGTTTGCGGATGAAGTCGCGCTGGAAGAACGAGCCCCGGGCGACGAGTTCGCGATCAGCGACGCGGGCCAGCAGCGCCACGCACCGCTCGACGGGAACGAGCCCGGCGGCGACCCCACACGCGATGACTTGCGAGGGCAGGTCAATCAGCTCGGAATGCTCCCGCCATGGCCGAACGGTGATCGCCACATGACCGCCGGGGCGCAGGACTGCGGCGCAGCCGGTGAGGATGCGGGTGAACCCGGCCAGCAACCGGTGGTGCCCGACGTTGGCGAGGTTGCCGCGGTCCAGAGTGGAGCCGTAGCGGTGGTGATACTTGCGGACCTTCCCGTCCCCGGACGGGTCGGCGGCCGTGACGACCTGGCCGTGTGTGGACGGCCCGTACGGCGGCGAGGTCACCACCAGCGCCACCCTGCCGACGTACTCGGCCGGGAGGATGTTTTCCAACTGTCGGGCGTCCCCGGCGAACACCTGGGCGTCGTGGTCGTGTCCCCGTTCGCGGGCCAGGTTGAGGTTCGCGTGGGCGACGGTGACCCAGTGCGGTTCGTACTCGATGCCGACCGCGCGCCGCCCGGCGTCGATCGCCTCGATCAGGGTGGTGCCGCTGCCTGCCATCGGGTCGAGCACCACGTCGCCGGGGCGGGTGTAGTGGGCGATCGCGTGCGCGGCGATGGCGGGGAGCATCTTGGCCGGGTGTGCGGTCGACTCCGGCACGAACCGGCCCTTGCGTTGGGCGGCCGGGGATGCCTGCGCGGTCGCCCACACCGACAGCGCCACCTCGCCCGGATCGGTCGTGACCGTCGCCGCCCCGGCGGGGCCGCCACCATCCCGACGTTCGGTGGCGACCGCGTCGCGACGGTCCTTGGAGAGTGTGGCGTTGGCGGCGTCGATGACGGTCCGCGGGATGCGCACCGTCGGCTCGTCGTCGGTGCCAACGCCGGGCAGTGAGGACGAGCCGACGGTGTGGGGGCCGGCAGGGTCGCCGGGTGTGTGCGACATGGGGCACCTGTCTTTCGCAAGGATGAGTACGGGATGTGCGGGGTGCGGGTGGCGGGCGGCGGCCCGCGTGAGCGACCGCGTCATCGGCGCTCTCCCGGCGCGACGGAACCGGCCGCGCCGTGGCCGTCGCTCGCCGCCTCGGGTGAGGCGCTCTGTGCGACAACCCGCGAGTTCTCTCGTCCGTTGTGGACGTACCTGGGCGATGTGGCCCCCTGGACCTGGGCATGTTTTCCCGTTTGGGTGATCATTAGGCGCAATGACTCAACTTCAGGATTCATGA